>JABHEG010000334.1 GCA_018676675.1 Lentisphaerota bacterium | reverse complement strand
GGAAAAGAGCGAAAAGCTGGAAAAAGCAGAGATCGCACGCAACTATAGTGCGCCAGACGAGCGTGGTATCGACAAGGAGAAGTTCCTATGACCACGCGGCAAGCAGGTTACGGAATCCAACCGAATTCTGCGCTCGAAGTCAGAAATGGCTCCGTTCGGGTTAATGATGAACTGGTAATACTCACCTTCCTTGGTCCCCGTCACGTCGAAGAAGAGCTCGATATTGTCGTCCCACCACGCCATCGAGTCGTCTCGTGAGTGCAGGTTGCGCACGAGTGTGGTGGGTGAAGGCTCATGGTTGACAAGACCGAGGGTGACGCCGGTCAGCGTCCAGACCATTTTGACATCCGTGGCGTAGCGCGGCTTTGCCTCCTTGCCTCCCTTGTTCACGTGGAGATGGGTGATTGGGGCGTTCCCCCATGCAGAGTCGTCGAGCCGGCCGTCAATGAGCGGGTCATCGGCTGCCTTGAGGGCGGTCAGCGCATGCGCACCCTTTCCCTCTACCACCGCTTCGAACTCGGTCTGAAATGCCTGGAAAGGCTTTGCGTAGTAGGCGACATGTGCTGCCGCTTCCGCGGTGTCTGCGGCCTCTGATCGAGCTTGGGCGAGGAGCGCAAACATGCGATCATAAACAGGCCGCGGGAAGCACTGCTCGTAGATGGCCTTGGGGGACATGCGGCCGTTTGGCCAACGGCTTTGCTCCCAGCGAGTCGTCTGGAGCGTCACGAGCTCCTTCATAGTGGCCGCAGCGGGGCCGTACATTCGTTGACAATAGGCGTCGATTGCAGCGTCGACGTCGAAGTCCGGGCTCCACAGCAGTTTCATCCAGCAATAGAGGCTGACGTGCTGACGAGGCCAGTGGTCTTTGACACCGTTGATGAACGTCCCCACGAGCTTGTCGCGGTTCTCCTGGTAGAAACGCTGCAGGACGTGCGGGTACTGGTAGGGAGCCTTGGTTTTGTCGGCCGGCCAACAGCTGTAGTGCCAATTCTGCACCTTCCTCTTTGAGGCGACGAACCAGCGATCGATATTGGCCTGCTCAGATTCCCGAATCGCCGGCTCTTTGTACTGAGCCAAACCAGGCATGCCGCAGATCTGGATCTCCACGTTTCCAGGGAACGTGATGCCTCCGGGGGCCATCGTGTAGTTCTGATAGGGAAGGTAGATCACGGTCTTGTCAGGCCAGCGCTTCTTCACTTCTCTGGCCAGTCGGGCGGTGAAGTCAGCCATGATGCGGGAGGCCGTGCCGTATTGGCCGCCGTCGGGATCCCAGAGCTTAAGGCAGTGTTCGCATTTGCACGCGACAGCTGCATCGTTTGGGGACACTGTGATGGCATTCCCGCGGATGCCCATGTGAGCCTTCTCACTCATGTCAAAGTGTCGGGCGATGTTCTCTACGTAGACCTCGAGGGTAGCTGGGTGACCGTAACAGATCATCTTAGCGTTACGCGAACCATCGGCCCGGCGCTGAAACAACTCAGGGCGTTGGTCGACGTATTCCGGGACCCGATCCCAGTGAGGAGAGTGGACCACCAGCTCAACCGGCCATGAATTGCCGGCCCGCAGGCAGTTGTGGAGAGGAGTGAGGCGTTCGCCTGTCCCATTGGACGGACGACCGCATGGCGGGTAGATCTGCCGTTTCCGGAAGACAGGTTCATCCTCGATCCAGACCGGCGGAATGATCAGTGATGGTGTCTTGACCACCGAACGGCCGCCACGGGCCGCAGGGTAGTACCAGCGCACCCCGACAAAACGCTCAAGGAACTCGAAAATGCCCCAGGCTGTTCCGTTGGACACTGCCTTTGGGAGTCCCGGTATTCCCTGGTCGTGGCCGACGATGTAGACGCGGTTCCCCGCCGTCTTGATCTGGAAGCCCTCTGTCGGCATATCCCTCCCACTCAACCCCGCCCTCGCTGCGGCCGGGCAGTCGCCGATGACGATTGCCGGCTCACGGATCTCGCTACGCAGGACGAGTAGCTGGGCGCCCGTCGTGAGGGAAATGCACTCCTGCAGTTCTTTGACTGCTTGGCGAAGAACACGCGTTTCGGGCACCATCACACAGATGTGTCCCAGTGCCTCTGCCTCGGCAACCAACAACACAGGAGTCCCCTCCGGGTGCGGGTTGAAGCGGACCGGATTGAGGTCGCTCGGCGCACCAACTGCCCGTGAAGCGAACGTCACGACCAGCAACACGATGAGGACGAGGCCCGTGCACACGAGGCCTGTTAATGACCGGAACATGGTGTTTCTCCTCCTGGCCTGGACGTGCATAGCCGGCCGAACAGGTGGCCTGGACGGGTGCACTTCGGATGGGAGTGTCGGTCTGCCGCGAAGGGATTTACGCTGTCACAGATTCACCGAAACTCCGGTGTCGGCGGACGTCTGGGCTGCCAGAACGACTTTGAGGACGTTGTAGGCCATTTGAGGAGTCACAATGGGGTCCAGATCCTGCTCGACACAGCGAATAAAGTGCTGTTCCGGCGTCTCGTTCAGGCTGGCCAGATCCCTTACCGATCCGTCGGTCTGGCGCTCGCCGATGCTGCCTGAGAGGTCAACGTTCGTGACCGCGTTGACATCCAGGATTTCTTCCTCGCCACCGTCGAGCTTCTTCCGCACGCGCCCGGAACCGTCCGCGATGACGCTGCCCTTCGTCCCGACCACACCGAATTCACTCATGCCGACTGGAGACCACCAGCTGACTTCCGAGAACCCCATTCCCTTCTCGAAAACCATCGTGACAGCGGCGTGTTCGTCCGCTTTGACTCCCTCTCGAATGCGGTCACTGTGCGCGAAAACCGTCCTGGGCATCCCGCCAAACGAGCAGATAAGGTCCAAGTCATGGCTCTGGAAATCGAGGATGACTCCGCCACTCAGGCTTTGGTCGCCATACCAGCGTGGACGCATGTCGCTCGGCATATACCGTCGGGTCCAGACGCTGACCAGTTCACCTAGTTCACCGGTCGCGAAGATGGCCTTGGCGGCCTTGTAAGGGTTCGTGAAATGAAGCGAGTAGCAGTACGAATGCTTGACCCCATTGCGCTGGATTGCCGCCATCAGACGATCCGCACTCTCGATGTCGATTCCCATCGGCTTCTCAGAGAAGACGTGCTTACCCGCATTGGCGCTGTCAATCACGACAGGAGCGCGTTCGAAGCCACGGGTGCAATCCCAGATGACATCGACGTCGGCAAAGAACTCGTGGAAGTCATACAGGGCGGGGACACTCAGCTTTGCCGCCAGTTCATCAGCGCGTTCCTTGATGATGTCGCACACGCCTGTGAGTTCGACGTTTTCCATCGCATGCAGGCGCGCCGCATGCCCTTTTCCACGTCCGCCACAACCAACCACACCAACCTTAATCATGCCCACACTCTCCACGTTTCCTGGATTCAGAAGCCGAATTACCGAGCCGATACCCCGGCAACTCAGGTCGCTTAGTCAAACAGTGAACAACTTACCACGCCGGCTCGAGTTTTCCCCTTGCCGCCGGCCTGGAGCATGCGGGAATGGGCTGGGAGTAGAAGGAAAGACAGACGGCCCCACGCGTGTTCCGGTACTGGCAAGGCGGGGGCGCCCATGGAGGGGCAGGAAAGAGGGGCAACGCTTACTTGGTTGGTGGCGCGTAATGCAGGGAGCGCCAATAGGCTTCGTCGGTAGCATAGGGATCGATGTGGAGGTCCGGCGCAGGATTGCAGGGGAGAATGCCGTAGAGGATCATCTCACGGACATAGTGCTTATTGGGGCGAAAACCGGGCATGTCAAAGCGCTTCACCCGATCGAGTTGAGCCTTCGTTGCGCGAACAGCCCCCAGCAGCATGCTGTAGTCGGGGTCAGCCGTGTTCTTGAAGACGACGGGATGCCCCGGCTTGCCCGCATAGCCTCCTGCGTCGCGGGCAAGCGGCGCGAGAAGGAGCAGCGATTTCTGGGGGCGGCTCAGATTGAAGAGGATGTGGTTGCTGAAGCGATAGCGTGGGTCCTTCGCGTTGATACGCCGGCCGCCGAAACCGACCTCGAGAACGTCATCGCCCGGGGATGTCGGGAGTCGCTTCTCGTCCTTGTGACAGGATGCACAACGGCGGGCCATGGCGGCGTCCGTTTCCTTGCCCCATCCCTCTGTGCGCCGGCCACGACCAACCATTCCTGAGCCCAGGGCGGCGTATGTTCCGGGGTAGGGGGCTGCGCTTTCTATCCAGAGCCTGGCAACCAGGCGCTCGCGTTCATTGGTGCTGACTCCAAAGTGCTTTGGCGTCAGCTTCTCGAGAAATGGGCTGGCGGAGGAACCGATGGAGCGGGGCGGCCGATTGCCGTGGGCATTGCGGCCATCGGAAATCTGGTTCTTGATGGTCAACATGAAGTAGCTGTGCGAGTACATTCCCCCCCGATCACCCGTCAGAATCACGCCTCCTGCTCTGGCACCCCCTCGCTGTGTGGCATCGTAGCCATGGCAGGCGACACAGTGCCGGTCGAGGATTGGCTGGATGTCGCGAGGGAAGTCGTAGATGGCGGGAACGCCTTCGTACGGCTGGATGCGCTCTGCTGCCCGAGTCGCGAGAGCTTGCGGAGTCCCCGCCGAGATGCCGGCATGAGTGGGGGTGTTGACTCGGTGTTCATGGCACCCAACACAGCTGAAGACCTCGCCCGGTTGCACGGTAAAGAAGCTCTGCATCCGCTTCACAGAGCGATTCTCCGCATCCAGGGCGACCAAGAAAAGGCTGCGAAGCGCCGGGACCGCAAAATACGCTGATCCATCCTCTGCGACAGGAACGGTGCCAAGGACACGCTCGAGGGTGAAACTGCCTCCGTACGTAAGCGGCTCCCAGCCGCCACTGAAATTCACGGGCTTTGGCAACGCCTCGAGGATCAGGAGTTTCTTGATATCTCCTGCTGCCACACCGTCCATCTTGCGACCGTGGTAGACATTCTGAACGGCCACTGTACCGGTTGACACGTTGGGGACGATCCGGGGCGGAATGACATGTTCGCGCTTCCTGGGGCGGAGCGGCCGCGGCTCGTGCACCTTCATCCTGCCATCGTGCCGCCGCCACTCAGCGGGCATGCTGTACAGGGGAATGCGTTCACCGTCGGCTGTCAGCAGTTCAATTCGGCACTCGTTGGCGATCAGGAACAGATCCGCGGACAAAGGGTATGGATCGCGGTGGAGGTGACGACTGATGCGCTTTGCGCTGGCCTTGTGGTCAGGGCCCAGGTTGGGCGAGACGACCGTAATGTATCCGGCATGTTCGTTCTGCCCATGGCCGGGTGAGAAGGCCGCGACAACACGTTGCGTTCCCGGGATAGGCTTGGCGTCCAGCATGACCGTACTCGGGTGTTGGTTGCCGTAGTAGACCATCTGATTGGTCCCGTCTGGATCCATGGTCCAGAGATGATGGTAAAGAACCTGGCTGCGATCGATGTACTCCCATCGTTGGTGCAGAACGCGACCGTCAGGAAGCGGCCAGGGCGTGTTATCATGCTCGATATTGGACGACAGAGGGCGGGTATTCTTGCCATCGCTGTCGCAGCGGTAGAGGATGGCCACGCGGACGTAGTAACAGTTGACCATTCGGTTACAGCGAGATGAACCGAAGATGATACTGCCGTCAGGCATATAGGTCGGTTCAATGTCATCATGGGGTCCATCGGTAATCTGCCTGAGCCCCGATCCATCGATATTGACTTCATACAAGTGGTAGTAGGGCTGCTCGCCTTTGCGGTAGGAAAACAGGATTTTTCCGCCATCGTAGTGCAGTTGCGGATCGCGAACGCCTCCCTTCGGATCATCGAGGAGCACAGTCACTTTGCCGGTGGCAACATTGAGACGACAGAGCTTGCCTCCATCGTGGTAGAGCCTGCGGCCAGGGTTGTTCGACCACGTCCCGAAGTTGGCGTACCAATGCCCATCACGGTCGACCATCCGGACGGCAAACACGATATCGCTGACCCCCAGAGCGGTCAGCCGGGGAAGCACTTCCTGCCGTTTGGCTTCGACCAACTCCGCCTCCATAACCGGATCTCCTCTGGGCTGGGCCTTGGCTGTATCACTCAGGGTGATGTGGTCGATGTTGATGTGACCCCAGCCTCCTCGAGCCCGGTCGATGATCTGGAACCGCACCCGCTCGCCTTTGAGCCGCCGAACGTCCCACGTCTGCCACACCAGGCGTTCGCTATTGCGTCCCATGGCTTGCCGGAGGATCTTGTCGCCCTTGAGAAGGTTCATGCAGGTCTGGTTCTCGTGCTCTCCGCCCCCGACCAGCATGTTTACAAAGTCCCGGTCGACGGTCACCTCAGGAGAGGTGAGGGTGCCCTGAGTCCTGTCCCCCTGGAAGAACGTGTTGACCAGGCCCTTCCCCTGGAAGCCACTCACTGGGTTCTGACGCGTGAGCGTGCCGTGTGCGGGGCCGGGACCAAAGCATGTACCTGTCACCGTCCATGGTGCATATGTCTTGCCTTCGAAGTCCGCAATCAGGCGATCCGCGGCCGCCATCGCCATGGATGCCGACATGCACACAGCCAGCACCGGGAATTGGGCAATTCTCTGTAGCATTCGGGGGGAAAGACCTCTCTGGTGAAACGCCGCCTGGGCTGTATGGTTAACACTCGTCTTTTACCATGGACCATCAGAAAGGTAGCGGCAAGGCATGGATTGGGATCGGTTGCTCAACCCAAATCGTCTGGGCAGAGTGCGATACGAGGGTGGCGTCGGAACACGGACCGTTTTCGAACGGGACTTTGACCGAATTGTGTTCTCCTCCGCCTTCCGGCGGTTGCAGGACAAGACACAGGTCTTTCCGCTTTCTCACAGTGACTACGTGCGCACACGTCTGACCCACAGTTTGGAGGCCTCCTGTGTTGGGCGTTCGTTGGGCACGATGGTTGGGGAGCGCCTCATGGCTGGAGGCTCGGCTCTGGCGCGGACGTGCCACCCGTCCGACATCGGGGCCATTGTTGCCACAGCTTGCCTGGCTCATGACATTGGCAATCCACCGTTTGGCCACGCGGGTGAGAACGCGATCGCGCACTGGTTCGAGAACGACCCCAAAGGGCAGGAGGTCATCGACGAGCTCGGGGCCAACAGCTCTGAAGCGCGCGACATGCTGAACTTTGAAGGCAACGCGCAAGGGCTGCGCGTGCTCACACGTTTGCAGCAGCCCGAAGATGATGGTGGACTGCAGCTTACGTACGCGACTCTGGCGGCATTCGTGAAGTACCCCAATGATGTACTCGGGGTGTCAAAAGGCACCTCGTGTCACAAGAAACACGGCTTCTTCGCCGCTGATCGAGAGACATTTGAGGAGGTGGCCAACGCCACGGGCCTGGTACCGCTCACCGCCCCGGGGACGGCGTTCTGCCGACACCCGCTCGCCTATTTGGTCGAGGCCGCCGACGATATCTGCTACCACGTCATTGACCTGGAGGATGGCTACCGGATGAAACTGGTGAGTTTCGATGACGTGGAGACGCTTTATCGCGCCGTGATCCACACTCCCCTGGACGAAACTCGCTACGCTGCGATGGAAGGACACCCGAATTCTCAGATTAGTTTCCTCCGGGCAAAGGCTGTGGGGGCCGTGGTGGCGCAGACGGTGGAAGCATTTTTCGCAGCCGAGGAGCAGATAATGGCCGGCGATCTCGACGAGTCCCTGACTGACCGCGTCGAGAGGGCTCAGCCGTTTGAGCAACTCAAAGCCGTTGCTGCGAGCAGCGTGTATCCGGCCGACGACGTCGTCCTCATCGAGGCGGCAGGCTTCAACGTTCTCGGCCAGCTTATCGGGCTGTTTCTTGAGGCTGTTAACGAACAGGCAGGCGGAGCGGCCACCGCGAAATCGCGGACATTGTTGAAGCTGTTCCCCGTACAGTTCTACGGCAAAGGACGCACTGACCCGGGAGAACTCTCCCTCTATGAGCGTGTTCTTGCGGTCACAGACTTTGTTGCCGGCATGACTGACCGTTATGCCGTTTCCATGTTCAAACGGCTAACCGGCATTTCTTTGTCTGCGGAGTGATCCACTGAGCGCCCGCCTCAAACCCGCCGCACCGGCTCTCTCACAAACTGGGTTGACAATTGGGAAAACGAGGGGAAGGTATAAGCTTCTTCGAGCCAGTTCCGTGCCCCCTTGGGCTGCAACTGGAATGCACGCGATCCGATGGTCGCGTTTTTTTTGCGTTTCTCCGTGGAACTCCAGATTTGGCGGAGTGTCAAAATGCGAAATCAGCCGGGCTGGGCGGCCCGGCGTGTATGGGGTGCTATTTGGGGTGATCAGCCCCCCCCACTGTTCACGGGGTCCAGCCTCGGAATGGGCGGCAGTGGTCCTGCTGTAACGAGACGGAAATCTGATCTTGTCATGTTCGGAAAGGGTATAGCGAACATTATGGAGGAGACAGAAAAGGCATGATACGGGCGCAGAACGTAATGAAGTGGTTCGGGCCGAACCTTGCCGTGGACGATGTCTCATTCGAGGTCCAAAAAGGCGAGGTACTTGGCTTCCTGGGGCCGAATGGCGCAGGAAAATCGACAACCATGCGGATCGTCACCGGATTCCTTCCGCTTTCTGGCGGGAAGGTTGAGGTCGGTGGGCATGACATTGAGGAGGACCCCATCGGGGCGAAGTCATTGATCGGGTACCTGCCGGAAAATGCTCCGTCCTACCCGGAGATGACCGTTGAGGCATTCCTCGGCTTCGTGGCAGAGCTGCGCGGCTTCAAGGGGACAGCAAAGCGGGAAGCAGTCGAGCGAGTGATCACTACCTGCTTCCTTGAGCGTGTGCGCCATCAGCCGATTGACACGTTGTCCAAGGGATATACGCACCGCACATGCTTTGCTCAGTCCATCATCCACGATCCGCCGGTGCTCGTCTTGGACGAACCAACGGATGGTCTGGACCCGAATCAGAAACAGGAGGTCCGTGATCTTATCAAGAGTATGGGTAAGGAGAAGGCGATCATCATCTCCACCCACATCCTTGAAGAAGTCGACGCGATCTGCAGTCGTCTCATCATCATTGATCGCGGCAAACTCGTGTTCAACGGGACACCGGACGAGCTCAAACAGCGTTCGGATATTTCCGGTGCGGTGACGGTGCGCGTCCTGAGCGCTCCCAGCAAAGACGTCGCAGCGGTCTTAGGAGGGCATGACGAGGTCTCCCGTGTTGATGTTCTTTCGGAAGCCGATGGCGCCTGCGTGCTGCGAGCCTTCCCCAAGTCTGTCGGTGAGACATGTTCAGCGGCTGCCCTCAGCAAATTGCTGCAGGACAAGGGCTGGAGCTTCGACGAACTGCACACAGAGGAAGGACGTCTGGACGAAGTGTTCAGAACGGTTACCATCCCTGATACCGTGCCAACCGCTGGCGCGAGCTCAGAGGAGGACAGCAAATGAACTACCTCAGCAAACTCTGGACCATCAGCAGACGGGAATTGGCGAGCTACTTCCAGTCCCCCGTCGCTTACGTGTTTATCATCATCTTCCTGATGCTCTGCGGCTTCTTCACCTTCATGGTGGGGAATTTCTTTGCCAGGAACGAGGCGTCTTTGGCATCGTTCTTCCTTTGGCATCCGTGGCTTTACCTCTTCCTCGTCCCAGCTGCAGGCATGCGCCTTTGGGCAGAGGAAAGGCGCTCCGGATCGATCGAGCTGCTGCTGACCCTTCCCGTCACGCCGTCACAGGCGATCCTGGGGAAGTTTCTGGCGGCTTGGCTGTTTCTCGGGTTGGCGCTGCTGCTCACCTTCCCAATAATCGCGACGGTTGTGTACTTGGGCGACCCTGATGGCGGCGTGATGGCCACCGGGTACTTCGGCAGTTTCCTTGTGATCGGCGCCTATCTGTCTATCACGAGCATGACATCTGCCATGACGCGCAACCAGGTAGTGAGCTTTATCACTTCGGTCGTCGTCTGCCTCTTTCTTATCCTTGCCGGCTGGCCTCCGGTCACCAATATGTTGGTGAACTGGGCCCCCGGGTGGGTCGTCCAGGGCGTGGCCTCCTGCAGTGTTATTCCGCATTTTGACGGACTGCAGAGAGGCGTTGTTGACACCCGCGACCTGGTCTACTTTCTGTCGGTGATTTGCTTCTCGCTGTTCACCACAGGAGTGATCTTGCGGAACCATCGTGCTGGTTGACACTGAACGAGCCCCTTTGGTGGGCTCATAAACCTTAGAGGAGGCTGACTATCCATGGGAACCGAGAAGAAATTCATTGAGACCTATCTGCTATCGACCTTCGGGGTCGTGGCAGTACTGGTCCTGGCTATCGCGGTCAATTTCATCGCATCCGCGGTGAACAAACGGGCCGACTTCACTGAAGAAAACCTGTACACGCTGTCTGAGGGCACCAGGGCCATCCTGGGCGACTTGGACACCCCGGTGACGTTGCGTTTCTACTTTTCAAAGGACGCTGCTCAGCTGCCCGTGCATCTCAAGAGCTATGCACAACGGGTCGAGGACATTTTGAAAGAGTACCGGGTAGCCGGACGTGGGAACATTGTCGTGGAGAAGCTGAATCCGAAGCCGGATTCCGACGCTGAGGACTCCGCCAATCTGGACGGTGTCCATGGGCAGCCGATCGGGATGACTGGCGACCGCGTGTACCTGGGCGTGGCGATCAACTGCTTGGATGAAACAGTTGCGCTGCCGTTCCTGTCGCCTGATCGTGAGAACCTGCTTGAGTACGACATCACGCGCGCCGTGTACCGTGTGATGAACTCGGAGAAAGCTGTACTTGGCATCATGAGTGCTCTCTCGGTCATGGGGAAACAAGCTCCCCAGAACCCGATGATGATGCAGATGCAGCAGCAGCAACAGAACAAGCCGCCGTGGGTTGTCACGAGCGAGCTGAAGCGGGATTTCGATGTCCGCGAAGTGCCGAAAGACACGGAGGAGATCGATGGTGACATTGATATCCTGATGCTGGTGCATGCCTCAGAGCTGTCTGACAAGACGCTGTTCGCCATCGATCAGTTCGTTTTGCGTGGTGGGAAGCTTCTGGCCTTTGTCGACCCGATGAGCGTTATCGAACGCCAAGAGAAGCCCCCGATGCCCCAGATGCAATACATGCCTCCCGGGGCCTCCACCTTGGGAGCTCTCTTTGATGCGTGGGGGATCGAGTTTGACACTGAGAAGGTCGCGGGCGACCTGATCTACATGACCCGTATCCAGCGTGAAGGACGGCAGGAGTCCATGCCAACCGTGCTTTCGCTGACCTCAAAGGCTCTCAATGCTGACGATCCGGTAACGAGTCAGTTGGAGAACCTGCTGATTGTGAATGGTGGGGCCTTCTCAGGTGATGGTGTCGACGGTCTGACCAAGACAGTCCTTATTTCCACATCCGAGGATTCACAGCTGATTGAGAAGTTCAAGGCTCAGATGCCCGGCGATCATATCGTGAAGGATTTCAAGCCCGAAGAACGGCGCCAGGAATTGGCTATTCGCCTGACTGGGACCTTCAAGACGGCGTTTCCTGAGGGCAAGCCCGAGGATGATGCTGACAAGGATGACGAGGACGATAAGAAGGGCGAGGACGAGGCGGAGGCAGCGCCAAGCCACTTGACCGAGTCTGCAGGTGAAGGCGCCGTGATCCTCGTCGGCGATTCCGACATGGTACACGATCACTTCTGTGTTCGGCGCCAGCAGTTTTTTGGGCAGCAGATCGTTCAGCCGATGAACGACAATCTCAGCTTCGTCCAGAACCTGGCAGAGCTCCTCAGCGGAGACAACAACCTCATCAGTATCCGGTCCCGCGGGACGCTCTCACGTCCTTTCGAGGTCGTCTTGCGGATGAAGGCCGAGGCTGAGCAGCGCTACCAAGAGAAGATCAGCGCTTTGGAGGATGAGCTTTCAGAAGTGCAGCGGAAGATCAATGACCTGCAGCGCAAGAAGAGCGATGACCAGAAGTTCATCGTCAGCAAAGAGCAGCGCGAGCAGATCAGCAAGTTCCGTAAGAAGGAAGCGGAATCGCGCAAGAAGCTCAAAGACGTCCGGAAGAAGTTCCGACGTGACATTGACTCGCTTGAGAACAACCTCAAGTGGGCGAACATCGGCCTTATGCCCTTCCTGGTTGGGCTGAGCGGGATTGCGCTGGCAATCGTCAAACGGAGGAGGATGATCCGCAAATGAAGAGTAAGCAGCTAATAATTCTGCTTGGTGCAGCCATTGTCTTGGTTGTGATTGGTCTCGCAGTCAACAAGAGTCTTCAGAGTGGATGGCAGACGCCGGCCACTGAAGGCGAGAAACTGGTGCTCACGGACTTCCCGGTGAACGATGTGACCAAGTTCGTAGTGACGGACAAGGACGGCACCACTGAGATTGCGAAGAAAACGGACGGGCGCTGGCGTGTCGCAGGGCGGTTCGATTACCCCGCAAACTACGGGACGGTCAGTGATTTCCTGCGTGACCTGAGTCAGCTGCAGGCGACTCAGAACGTAACGGTCGGGGAATCGCAATACGGCAGGCTTGAACTGCTTGCTCCCGACAAAGGCGAGAACTCCGGTCGTGAGGTCGTCTTCTATGGCGAAGGCGACAAGAAGCTGGGAAGCATTCTTCTTGGCAAGGAGCATGAGCGTAAGTCTGAAGGCGCCTCGCCGCAGATGGGAATGGGAATGGGGATGGGCGGGGGAGGCGGATGGCCCGACGGCCGTTACATATTAGTCCCGGGAACAGGCAAGGTAAGCCTGGTCTCGAAAACGTTCTCGTCGGTCGCCACCAAGCCTAAGGATTGGCTCGATAAGGACTTCTTCAAGATCAGCGACATGGCGAGTGGCGCTTTGGTCGAAGATGGGAAAGAAGTGTGGCGTGTCAGTCGGGAGAAGAAGGGCGATGACATGAAGCTGGCCGGCCTCGCCGAAGGTGAGGAGCAGGACGATACGGATGTGCGCAGCATCGGAAGCGCCTTCTCGTGGGCAAATTTCGATGACATCGCTGATCCGGCGCTGGCTCCCCCCGACACGGGCATGGACAAGCCCAAGCTCTTCAAAGCCACTGACTTCGATGGCTTTGGTTACGAAGTGCGTGTGGGTAAAGAGACGGACGACGGGAAGTTCTATGCTGCTGTAGCGGTTGACTTCAGTGGACCTGAAGAACGGGCTGCAGAGGAGAATGAGTCGCCCGAAGACAAGCAGAAGAAGGACGACGAGTTCAAGAAGAAACTCGAGGAGAACAAGAAGAAAGCTGCCGATTTGGCGAAACGCCTTGACGGGTGGGTCTATGTCGTCAGCAAGTATACCGTTGAGAAGGTCCTCAAGGAACGCAAGGACCTGATCAAGGAGGAGGAGAAGAAGGAGGACAAGGAGGACAAGCCTGAGAAGAAGGAGGAGGCTGAGAAAGCGACTCCGCCTCCGCCGCCTCCGGCTCTTCCGGCCAAGGTGGAGAAAGCCCCTGCCAAGAAGGCCACACCGCCTCCACCCCCGCCTCCAGCTCTTCCGGTTAAGACGGAAAAGGCTCCGGCCAAGAAGGCTGAGAAATAGTCTTTGGGCTTACGGCGAATTTGAACAACAACGCCTTCGCGGGTCCTCCTGCGAAGGCGTTGCTTTTGCTGCCTGGCGCAGCATGGTAGGGCTCTGTCCTTCCTGCATAGTGCGACTGCCCGCCGGGGGAATGACTCAAGAGTTTCAGACTACCTCCAACAGCGAAAAAGCGAGCGTGCTCATGCAACTGGACAGCCTGGCGAACATGCCTGAAGGGGACACCACGGTCGTGCGCATCCTCTCTTACAATATCCGCCATGGGCAAGGCCTCGATGGGCGGGTTGATCTGGCCAGGATCGCGACAGTCGTGCGACGTCTCAACGCGGACATTGTGGCCCTGCAGGAAGTCGATCAGGGCTGCTCGCGCAGTGGTGAGGTCCACCAGGCGGACGAGCTGGGGCGTATGTTGTCGATGGCGCACGTGTTCGGCAAGACGCTTGATCTCAGCGGCGGCGAGTATGGCCTTGCTGTGCTGTCACGCCTCCCCATTCTGGGAGACCATTGCCACCCTTTGCCCTGTGACCATGAGCCACGTTGTGCGTTGGAGACGGTAGTTCAGGTCGGGGACGGGGGAGGACGTTTCCGCCTTGTTTCTCTTCACGCAGCATATGCCGCCGGCGAGGACCGACTGGCCCAGATGCGATCCCTGCATGGACTGTTTGGGGGAACGACTGAAGCCACGGTAATCACCGGGGATTTCAACGCGACTCGAGATGAACCCCCACTGCTGTACGTACAAGAGCAAGGCTGGTGCATTTCTCCTAAGCAGGGAGCTCCGGAGACATTCCCGGCGGATGTCCCGACGCGTGAGATTGATTTCGCCGTTACGCCGCCGCTGAGCCCTGGGCGGATCACCAGTTGCCGAGTGGCAGATGAAATGCTCGCCTCCGATCATCGTCCAGTCGTTTCAGAAGTGGTCATCCCTTCCCGCGAAGAAGCCTGTCAGGACGTGGATTGAGGTGTGGCACAGACCGTTGGGGCGTGCCACGTGAAGGAAGTGAACTGGATGTCAGTCCATCGGTGTAAGCCTACTATGCTTGCCGTGCTCGCACTTGGTGGACTGTGCTCCGTCCGTGGTTCCGCTGCTCCGCCAGTGCAGGAAGAGAGGCCTGGCCAGTTCCAGAGCACGGCTCTGGGGACCCCGTCCCTGGCCGGCAATGCAGAGGTCAAACCGTCGGGAAAGGGGATGACGATCACGGCGGCAGGCACAGACATCTGGGATCGGGAAGATGAAGGCCACTTTGTCTTCCGCCGGCTGAGCGGAGATGCGGTGGTTGTCGTGCGCATCGAGTCGCTGATACGTACAGACGAGTGGGCCAAAGGCGGCATTATGTTCCGGGAGGATCTTTCGCCCGACAGCCGGCATGTCTCCCTTCTCTACACGCCCCGTCCGCTCGCCGCGTTCCAGCATCGGCCGGATAAGGGGGGCATCACCAGCACCAAACATATCGAAGGCGTGGCCGCGCCGGCATGGCTGAAGGTTGAGCGTTTCGGCCGGCGTTTCTCTGCATGGGTTTCGGGAAGCGGCGTGCGCTGGCGCCGAGTTGGCCATGCTGATCTTGAGTTACCACACGAGCTCTGTGTTGGGCTGGTCGTGTCGAGTCACAACGCGGGGAAATACACCACAGCTGTCTTTTCAGATGTGGCCATTCGCCCGATACTCAACCTCGCCGTCCCGCTCGACGTGGCTCCCACGATGGGCGAATAGCGCGTGCAGGGAAGGGGTGCCCCGCCGTCGTCACTGACCATTCTCCCAATAGAGCTTGAGCATGTCGGTGTCGGATAGCGGTAGCTCAACGATGATGCCTCCCGGCACTACATCGTGTTCCCTGGCCCCCGTCCGGACACTCTCCGCTGTGCTTACGGCGTGGTCGGTGCGGACCCTCACTCGCAGCTTCCCGATGGGCTGGAGCCCATAGTTGGCCAGAGTGACGACCGCTCCCTTGGCGCCTTCGAGCAGGAACGCCTCAACCAGAGGATGATCCAGAACGACTGGACGGACCACGCTCGCAGTACTGATCGGCAGGAGCAGCAGGTCGCGTTCCGCTTTGGGATAGGCCACTGGGTTGTAGCTCGGTCCCAGCCGAAGCCGGGAGGACACGCTGGCGGGGCCCGGGATTCCCAAGGCGTTTTCGGGTACAACCGCGACCGTCTCCTTGATCGTGTCGCGTGCGATGAGCGCCTTCCTGATGTAGCTGAGTGAAGGCATGAAGCCGAGGGCGAAGACGTGTCCCTGCCCAACGTCGCAGCTGATAAAGAGCCCCGCTTCATCGTCCCCGCGACCAAGCACAGAGCCTGTCGTTCCCGGGGAGAGTTCAACGAGTTGGCGCATTCCCAGAATGTCCGCTGTTTCAGACGTGATCTGAACCTTCCCATGAGGAGTCAAGTTGCGGAGATCGCGTCCTGCCGTCGTGTGCGTCTGAAGCGTCTGGATTTTGCCTCGTGATAGACCAAGTGGTTGATCCAACGGGCGGGCCGGACGGTTGTACTCGTCTGCAGTTGCAGCTCCGGCTGCCAGCAGCAGCGTCCCACCGGCTCGGGTCCACTCGGCAATCCGTGGTGCGGCTCCGGGCGCAAGATTCGGGCCAAAGAGGTACAGGACTCTGTAGGAATCCAGGTGCCCATCGATGACATCCTGCTCGGACAGGAAGTCGACCGGGACCTGGGCGTGCATCAGGGCCAGATAGGTATGCATGCGGTCGTGCCCGTACAGCTCGTTCTCACCGAGGGTCCAGATATCGGATGTGGTGCTGTAAAGGAACGCTACGCTGGAGGGGCTGCGGGTCGCTTGGAGGAGCAGATCTTCCGCCCCGCCAATCTCGTGGGACAACTCCTTGATGGCAATGGTGACGTCACGATTCATGTACCACCCGATGTGGTGGCTGGCATAGGGTATCCCGTAGGCATAGCTCTGAAGTGTGCGTACCCCTCGGCCAATGCTGCTGTATGCCTTCAGCTTCACATCAAGAGGCGTTCGCCCCGAACTGGTGATCAGGTACATGCCCACCGGCTGCCCCTGCCGTCGGCAAGCCGCTCGCAGAAGGTCGACGTTATAGCCGGCGCATTGGTACGTTGACCCCAGGTTGTTCCAGTCCTCACTCCAGGCCATGCTCAGCGCTGCCGTCCCAAACACGTGGAAGTAGTCGACTCCCTGCAAGTACATGTTGGCTCTGTACACAGCACCGTCGCTGAAGTTGACTGTTGCCGGAGTAGCGCTCCCGTAGGCGCGTTCGATCTCGGACGTCTGCAGCCTCAGGAAGTCGGCCAGGGACTTGCTGCGGAATCGCTGCGAGTGGTAATAAAGGGCCGGGGTCTCATCCCGGTTTTCCCTAGTCGTTGGCCGGACGTCACTCCAGGATTGGTGACCAAGGGCAGCGAGCGGCACACGCAGCTCATCCCTCAACCATGTGACAAACTTCTCTCGACAGACGGGACACCCCTGGGCGTGGACCAGAGGCCTGGCCGTGGGCTCGTCCATGAACATAGCAACACTCGGTGGTTGACCGGCCCACCCAGCCGCAGCGGCTGTGACCCGTTCTCTGATCTTCTCTCGCTGTGGTTGCAGGTAGCACTGATCCTTCATGTACCAGGACGTCGTTGCTGCTCGGGAAAAACGGAATCCCAGCTCCTGAAGCTCAGGGCCAAGGGGCTCCTGCAGTCCGTTGAAGCCGAGGCTGGCCACGATCCTGAGTTCTCCAAGGCGGACCTCCGGAGCGTAGAGCCTGGGGCGCAGGTGGATGCTGAGGAAGAATGGGAAGCGTTCGGGGGGATGGCCGAACGGAATAGAGGGCAGGGCGGCTGCAAAGGTGCGCGAGACATCAAAGAGTTCGCGGTCGCTTTGCGGAAGTGCGGCGCCCTCCCGATTCAGCACCCCCGGAGTCACAACGGAGAGGCCGGCTCCGTTGCCCCGTCTCTCAAACCGCTTCACGATGGCGCTGTCTTCCGGAGCAGTGGCGAACTCAAAGAGGGCATCGCAGCTCGGCAGCCACTCCGTGTAGGAGTATTTCTCGGCCAACCTGAGCTCCAATCGTGCCCCGCGGTCCTCATGGATAACCGAGGTGATGTCACACCACGGCGTTTGCTCGCGCGCGGACAGGAATGCGGCTTGGCCTCGCCGTGGCGTCACCCGCTCTTCGTAGCCATCGTTTGACAGACTGAAGTGCTTGTACCACGGGGCCCGGTAGTGATCGGCGAAGCAGTGGACGTACACAGGACGCCCGACTGTGGGCCCGAGGGTGACTCGCAGCCACGTCTTGGGCTGGAAGTCGCTGACTCTGGGGGTGTACTCCGTGTCTGTCGTGAGGAGGAGGCAGTCGATCAGACGGGTCCAACCAGGGCAGGCCACGGGGGCCTCCTTGGTGATCTCAATGCGAACCACGCCAACCGGAAGATCCACCTCAAAGTGACTGAAGTCGTACCGATGAATTCTGCGTGGCTCGACGTCGGGGGGAGCGTGGTCAAACGTACCTGCCCCGAGAACAGTGTTTCCCTGCTGCATTGAGACGGTAAACGGTCCCCGTCCCCCTCGCATCGTTGTGTGCCGAACCCAGACAACGTAGCTTCCTGCCTCGCTGATCTCTACGTCGCGCCAGGCCATCCCCGGCCCTCCGATCGCTCCGGCCAAGTGTTTGAGCCCGCTGTCCGGGGCATAGCGACTGGCCTGATCCCTGACAGTCCACGATGTGCCATCACAGGTAAACGCCTCCGCCTGGATGAAAATCGGTTCCGAGGCGTGAAGAGGCGCCAGGAGGAGGCCGGAACCGGTCAGCACCAGGAGCACTATGTTCTTCTGCATTGGGGCCTCGTGGGCGTTCAGGGAGTGTATCACACAGGACACGGGGCAACGCGAACCAATGTCGTCCCATGCCCCAGACTATACCAGTGTCAGAGACTCATCACTCTCCGGCGGAACTTTCCGGCCGACAGATGGTCTTGACCTTGGTAGACCAGGCGCATCGCGATGGACATGTGGGAAGCGTTTTGGGGCGAGCCCTGGGCCCGTTTTGGCGAGTGTGGAGACGCTCTGAAACGGCCACTTTGAGCACGTATCAGGGCTTGCATTCCGAGTGGAATGCGCTTCTTTAGTCGCATGCATTCGAAGCGTTGTAGACAGTAGCAGGATAGAAGGAGAGAACACATGGATATTCTGGAATTTGCGATGCAGATGGAGAAGGACGGGGAAACGTACTACCGCAACATGGCCGAAGGGACAACTGAACCTGGGTTTGCCGGCGTTTTCAAACGTTTGGCCGAGACGGAAGTCCGTCACTACGACGTTCTTGCTGCTTTGAAAGAAGAGGTCCCGGCGTCCTTGTCAGACGACACGATCCCCGCAGATGCCAAGAACATCTTCGCCGAGCTCATCGAGGCGGGAAAAGAGCCACAGATTGATCCCAACGCGATCGACAAGTATGTCGAGCAGTACAAATTTGCCCAGGGCGTAGAGGCTAAGAGCCGAGATTTCTATCGGGAAAAGGCAGACGAGTGCTGCTGCGATGAGGCAAAGGCGATTTTCCTCCGCCTGGCCGACGAAGAAGAGAAGCACATCTGGGTGCTCGAGAACATCATCGAGAGCGTTTCACGGCCGAGTTTCAACTGGATTGAATTCGCTGAGTGGCATCACAGCGAAGAGTACTGATCCTGGCAGAATCACCCTGTTTTTCGAACGGCGTTGCGCCTCCGGGCGTTGCGCCGTTTCCTTTTTCAGGGAGGGAATGCCCGGGCGTCCATCCGGCGTTGCGGTGTGAGTGTAGACACGTAGATTGATGGGGTGATGAGCCGTGTGCTGAGCAGAACGACGAGAGCCAGAAAAGAGATCTTGGGGAAAATCACGATGACACCACGCCAACGGTACCTTGAGACGATGCTCTTTGGCACGCCGGACCGCGTTCCTCTGACGACTGGTGGGGGGCGCAAGTCAACCAAAGAGCGCTGGTACAGCGAAGGGCTCCCACAGGATGTGTCGAATATCTCGTTGTATGCCTACCAGCAGGTCGGCGGGAAACTGCCATGGCCTGGCGGCGGCCCCAGCGTACGTGTCAACGAACGAATGATCCCGCAGTTCGAAGAGAAGGTGATCGAGGAGAAAGTAGACAGCCTTGTCGTGCAGGATTGGAAGGGGAACGTCTGCGAGATAAGCAATCAGTACAGTGTGGAGTACTTGCGCAACGCGATCGACTTTGTCACCCGCCGCTGGCTGAAATGCCCGGTGGAATCCAGGGCAGACTGGGCAGACATGAAGCGGCGATACGATGCCGCGACTCCCCAACGCGTTTCAGCCAATGCCACGGAGCTCTCCGGGACGTTAGTCGACCGCAATTACCCCGTCGAGGTCCATTTCAGTGGCCCATTCTGGCAACTCCGTGAATGGCTGGGTTTTGAGCAACTCTGTATGCTCTTCTATGACGACACGATGCTTCTTCAGGATATGCTCGATTTTTGGCAGGAATATGTTGTGCAGCTGATGGAACGTGTGTTTGAGCACATGATCCCGGATGGTGTGCATATCAGCGAGGACATGGCCTACAAGTGTTTCTCCATGGTCTCGCCCAGCATGGCCCGGAAATACCTCTTACCGGTGTGGACTCGCTGGGGGGACGTCATCCGCAAGCACAACATTCCTGTCTATGCTTGTGATTCCGACGGCTTCATCGGCGAACTTATCCCCATCTGGATTGAGGCCGGGATCAACTGCTGTGACCCGATTGAGGTAGCGGCCGGCAACGACATTGTGGCCTTCAGGGAGGAGTTCGGAAAGGACATCTCATATCGCGGAGGCGTTGACAAGCGCGCCATGGCCAAAGGCGGGGACGTGTTGGCCGCTGAGATGGAACGTCTGCGTCCCATCGTCGAGGATGGTGGGTATACGCCATCCTGTGACCATGGCATCCCGGCAGACGTTTCCTGGCCGAACTTCCTGGATTACGTTCAGCGCCTTGCTGGACTCACAGGATGGCTTTGAGCGAGGCAGAGCTATCGCCGTCGAGCCACTGAAGCGCTTCAGGCGTCTGGCGTGTCTCCCCGGGCCGTGCGGTACAAGGCGATCAGCACCGAGGGGGGGACGCGGAACGGGGCGCCCTGGCCCTGGAAGAAGGTGTGCTCCCTGATCAGGTGAGCGTGAAGGGGCGTTAGGATTGTCTCTTGCCCGCCGAACCGTATCGTGATGCAGGCTTTGTGGGCGCGATGTCCGCAGGCGAAAGGGCAGGGGATCCGCCCCATCACTTCGGCAATCTGGACAGTGACCCGCCCGTCGTAGAGGTCGACGGGGGCTTCCTGAGCAGCGTCAGCCGCATCATGGAGTTCATCCAGGATGTCAGCCAACTGCTCCGGCAGTACTCCGGCACTCTCCAGAACAGCCGCATCCGCCGCGATGATGTCCGGGATTGGGCGTGAGTCATCGCCAAGGAACCCGTCTCGAGCCAATTGCCCGGGAGCCATGCGCTCACGTGTTTCGTCGAACTGGGGATTGTGCTTCATATCGTGTGTTTCTGTTGGTCTGGAAGACGGTTAACCAGGGGGGGGGCACGCCGACAGCGTCAGAACTTATCGAAGAAGATGTTCTCCTCAGGCATTCCCAACCCGGTCAGCACCTTTACACAGGCATCAATCATTCCCGGGGAGCCGCAGAGGTACGCCTCCTTGTCCGAGCAGTCTCTGTAATGCGCTTTCACCACATCCGTGACCAGGCCCGTTTCGCCGTCCCACCCCTCGGCTTCTTCCGGATTGCTCAACGCCGGAATGAACTTGAAGTCAGGGATTTTGGCCTCAAACTCCTTCATTTCATCAAGATAGAACATGTCTCGCCTGTTCACTGCTCCGAAGAAGTATCGGGCAGGGCGTGTGGTCTGGGTTTGAACCATGTCGAGGAGCATGCTGAGAAAGGGAGCCATTCCGCTTCCGCCGGCGATGAAGATCATTTCGCTTTCCGTGTCCGACATCTCGAAATCCCCGTGTGGGCCATTGAACGTGACCCGCTGTCCTACGGTCAGATGATCAAACACCCAGGTGGTGCAGATGCCTCCGGGGACTCGGCGAATGATCAGGTCGAGGTGCCGCGTGTCCCTTGGATCCGAGGCGACGGAGTACGCGCGGTAGACGCTTTCGGGAGAGTCAGGATATTCGGGAGCCTGAAGCTGCACGTAAGCCCCGGGGGTGAAATCGATTGTCTCCGGGTCGATAAGCTCCATTCGGACAAGCTGGATATCATGCGTCAGGGGTGTCAACTCGGTCACGCAGGCGCGGAATTCGCGAACGCTGAACAGTGCTTCCGGGATCTCAATGGCCATGTCCTCTCGAACCTTGACCTGGCACGAAAGGCGCATCCGGTCTTTGATCTCATCGGCTTCGAGATGAGGGGTCTCTGTGGGCAGGAGAGGTCCGCCTCCGCCAAGGACTTTGAGTTTGCACAGTCCGCAGCTTCCGCGTCCACCGCAGGCGGACGGGATGAAAATCTGTTCCTGCGACAGGGAGGTCAGCAGTGAGTCCCCACCGGTGGTGGTGAAGACACGCTCCCCGGCATTGATGCTGATCGTGCAAAGCCCGTAGTCGTTGAGATACCTGTCCGCCAGGGTAAGCAGAAACGCCAAGGCGCCGCAGATTGCGCACAGAGTGCCTACAGCCACAAAGAATACCATCAGCAAGGCTCCCGAAATCCAGGCTTAAAACTTGATCATCCCGCTGAAGCCGACGAAGGCCAAGGCAATGATGCCACTGACGATCAGCGTGATTCCAGCCCCACGCAGTCCTTCCGGCACTTTGTCTTCCCGGATGCGACTGCGAATTCCTGCCATGAGGACAATCGCGAGCATCCAGCCGATGCCGCTGCCCGCTCCGAAGACCAGCGACTGCCAGAACCCGTAGCCCTGCTTGGCAAGCATGAACAGGGATACACCGAGGATGGCGCAGTTGACGGTGATCAGCGGGAGGAAGATCCCCAAGGCAAAATAGAGCGGAGGCGAGAAACGTTCCACGACCATTTCCACCAGCTGAACGAAAGCCGCGATGACCACGATGAAGATGATGTATTCCAGGAACTCGATCCCCAGAGGTACAGTTACATAGGCGTGGACAAGATAGTTGATTCCTGCCGTGCAGGTCGTAACGAACACCACGGCAATCCCGAGCCCGATGCTCGTCTTCATCTGTCGGGAGATGGCAAGGAAGGAGCACATCCCCAGAAAGCGCGAGAGAAGGATGTTGTCGGTGAACGCGGCGGCCAGGAAAATGATGACCAGCTGTCCGAGGACACCGGGCTGACCTTGAGCGGCAAGGGATACCTGTTCCAACATTATGCCGCACTCCCTTGCTTGCCGCCGGTGACGTAGGTGTTGCCGAACCATGCAACCAGAGCGAGCATGAAGAACGCTCCGGGCGGCATGACCATGATGGTCCATCGAGTCCAGTTCTCAATCCCCGGGAGCGGGAATCCTAAGAGCGTCCCGAATCCGAGTGTCTCCCGCACCATGGAAATTGGGATGAGGACGAGGCTGTACCCGATTCCTGCTCCCAACCCGTCAAGGAACGATGGCCATGGCGTGTTCTGGGTGGCGAAGGCTTCGCAGCGCCCCATGATGATGCAGTTGGTGATGATCAGCCCGACATAGGGCCCAATGAGCTTGTGGACTTCGGGGAAATAGGCCTTCATGAAAATCCCCACGATGATCACGTAGGCGGCGATGATCAGAACCTGCGCCATCATCCGGACCTGTTTTGGCGTGTGCTTCCGGAGAAAGGACACCGTCAGGGAGGAGAAGGCGGTGGTGAACACGAGGCCGGCACACATGAGCGCCGTGTTCTTCATCAGGTTGGTGACAGCCAGGGTCGAACAGATGCCGAGCACCTGCCTGAACACTGGATTATCTTGCCACAGGTTCACCAGGAAGGCTTTTCCGCCAACCGTGTCCTTGAAGGCCATCGCCGTCACTCCTCGGGAATACGTTCAGTATGGCCGTTGGTTCCGGTACCCCGGTTCGAGACGGCCCGATGAAAACATGCCAGATACTGATTCAGGATTCGTTCCATTGCCATCGAGGTCTGGGTCGCGCCAGTGATCCCATCCAGGCAGCGATCGCCAGCCCGTTCGGAGTTGAGGACGACAGTGCGCCCTGTATCACTGGGAGCAATGAGAATCCCGTTCTCCTCAACGAACTGATCCAGAAACACCGGCTCGGCAACCCGCCCACCCAAACCGGGTGTCTCAGACTGCTCCAAAATCGTCAGTCCACAGGTTCGTTCCAGCCCTGGTTCAACGGCCAGGATGCCCTCGATGGGGGCCCAGAATCCGGGACCGCGGAACCGGAAGGCATAGGCCGCCAAGCGCGTCTTCTCAGCGTCTTCATACGCCTTGATGAGCTTGAACGTCCACCCCGTTTCCGGGTCCTTGCAGACCTCTTCCTGGTCCACGCGTTCCGCCACCAACGCGGCCACATCAGCTTTGCTCAGGGAATCAAGGTCGCCAAGATTGAGGACCTCGACAAGTGCGCGGTCACGCAGATAGGCTGCATTGGCTTCCAGGGTCGACTCGGACACCAAGTTGATGCCGGTCACTCCGGCGCCGAAAATGGCTGCCATCACGACCATAAACAGGATGACGTAGGCTTGACTCTTCATGGTCGTGCCTCCCGCTTCGACGCCGTCTTCCTCTTCTTCTCCCAGGCTTTGAGCCCGATCTCCAGCGACGGTCCGACAGTGTTTCCCATCAGGATGGCAAAGCCAACCCCGCCGGCGAACGCAGCTTTCCAGCGGAAGAAGACAATGAGTACGCCGATAAAGGCACCGTAAAGGAATTGGGTGGGTTTGTGGTTTGGCGCGCTTACAGGGTCAGTAACCATGAAGAAACAGGCATAGAGCATGCCTCCCGCACACATCACCCAGTGCACAGGCGGGACGGCCTGGGCACCCAGCACGTGCCGGAAGAAAACAGCGGCCGCAGCCGCGCCGACGAGACTGCTCAGGGCCAATCGCCACTGGGCTGTCTTTGTGAGCAGCAGATAGATCCCGCCAATGGCCACGAGTATAGCGGACACTTCGCCGATCGATCCTGCCCCCAGCACTTCCATTGTGCCGTCCGGCCCGCTGAATGTCCCTCCGATGGAACCGGTCAAGAGTCTAAGGAATGGCGTCTCGTGGCCATAGTCTCGCAGGACCCACATCGGTGTGGCGGCGCTCACCGCATCCATATTGCTGGGGAACCAATGGCGCAAACCACCCAGACCACCCGTGTATACAGGCACGAACCCCTTTGTCATGGCTTCCGGAAAACACACATAAAGGAAGGCCCGGCCGACAATGGCGGGATTGAAGACGTTCCGTCCGAACCCACCAAAGAGCTCCTTCCCGAATGACAGGGCGACAACAGCACCGACAGCGGCAATCCAAAAGGGAATTGTGGGTGGGAGAGACAGCGCAAGAAGCAAACAGGTCACGATCGCAGACTCGGTCAGCGGGTCCCCTCGTCGCCGAGCCAGACCAAACTCAGTCCCCAAACCGACCACCAACACGCACACACAGACACCAAGGACACGCCAGCCGAAGAAGTAAACACCGCCGACGAGGGCAGGCATGAGCGCCAGGACGACTCGCCGCATCATCTTCTGAGCTTTGAAAGAGGAAGGAAGGGCTCTTTTCCCGGGGGCTTCTCTAGGCATCTTCTTTCCGTTTCCTGGGATGCGCGATGCGCGATGCGCAGTCAATCATGACACTGACAGCCGCAGGCAGCTGTGCCATGGGGCCACGTCAGGTAAAGTCCGCGGCGGAACAAGGGTGCGTCATCAAAGTCCAGCGTAACCACGTCAAACAGCTCGCGGAAACGCTCGGGGACGAAGAACTGGATTCCGTTGCACACGACGTCCTTCTCGCCCTCTCCGGCCTTCTCTGCAGGATACAGCAGGGGAGTGCTCCCACGGCAGGTTCCCACATGACCTCGGTAACGGAAGCCCGTGCTTGACGACGCGGCTCTACCGAGAAGAACCTGCAGTCGTTCGCGGGCACTCTCGGTTATGGTCATAAGCCACTGTCCACGTGGGTCCCAGGAATGGAACTCACGATCTTCCGCACATCAGGTTCACGTTCCAAGAGGCGCATGGGCGAGGTTGGCTTGGGTGACGGCGCAACGCCGCCCCCGAGCACACGTGAGACCAGGCGCTATACGGCCTCGAAGTCATCTTTGGTCGCACCACATTCGGGGCATTCCCAATCGTCCGGGATATCTGCGAAAGCGGTGCCGGGGGCAATGCCCCCATCCGGATCGCCGGCTTCTGGATCATAGATGTACCCACAGAGAGTGCACTCGTACTTGTCCATTCGCTCATTCCTTCTGGTTTACTCTTTATAGAGAGAGGCACGACAGGAGTCATGCTTCACATAAGATGCCCCGTCAAAGGCACTTTTTCACGGCCTCAAGCACGGCGTTGTAGTCAGGTTCATCTGCCACCTCTCCGACGGTCTCGGCGTACCGGACGATGCCCTCCGCATCCACGACAAAGACGGCGCGGGCAAGCAGTCTGACCTCTTTGATCAGCACCCCGTAGGCTTCCCCAAAAGCCGCGGACAGATGATCGGATAACGGGGTCACCTGATCCACCCCGGCGGCGCCACACCACCGTCCCTGCGCGAACGGCAAGTCCATGCTGACGACCGCTATGCTTACATCTTCGCCAAGACCAGCAGCCTCTTGATTAAACCGCCGCGTCTCGGTGTCGCAAACTGGTGTATCCAGTGAGGGAACCGAGAGGATCACGTTCACCTTCCCCGGCAAGTCGAGAATGGAAACAGGGCTAAGCTCACCGTTGACCACTTCCGCGTCAGGAGCCGCGGCCCCAACGCTCAACGCATCCCCACCCAAGGTTACGGGGTTACCCAAAAGCGTTACAATTCCTGTCCGTTCTGACATGATTCATCTCCCTTGTATCCTGAGGGTTCTCTTTTTCTTGGTGTGCCAAAGCGTACATTGCACGAGGGCGGGAAGCAAGATTCTTCGGCGCCATATCGGGCCGAGCCATTGAGGACCATGCAATGGGCACGGAACTCCTTGAGACAAGCCGGTGGCTTCAGGGTTCCAGAGCGAGCTGTGGATCCTCGTGGCGGCGGGGCGAAAATGGTTCGGTCAGAGGGCCCTGACTCATCCGCGGAAGAGCTCGAGGGATGGACGAGTTGTTCGTTGTCTCCACGGTGCGCTCGACACTATTGGAGGACGCATTCACTTGCCTGCTGAAGCAGCTTTGGTCAGGGAGGCAATGCGGTCCCCCCAAAGCTCAGAGTGTAGCTTCACCGTTGACTCGGCGAAGGCGGAAGGGGCGGCGTCAACCCGACTCATCCGTTCCCCAAAGATCCGGTTCATGTCGTTTCCCGCCTGCCGCAGACCGGCGAGAAGGGCAGCTGCTGACTCGTCAGACTCGGGGATGGCGAACAGTGAGTTCACTGCCTCAATCAGACGGCAGAGGGCGGCGGCATAGCTGCTTTCCAAGGCCAGGTCAGGTGCATTCCCTTCGCCCGCAAGCTTGGTCGCGCGTTTGCACACGTCCACGTAATCAACAAGCTCCTTTCCGTGCGGGAATCCGGCGAGAAGATCGCGGCCTGGAGGGATGGCCATCTTCTGTGTCAATGCCTCTGGGAAGCGGCCCCAAACACGAGTTGAGATGACGTAGTGCAGCGCCTTCTCAACCGGATCCATCAGCTCGATCCATTGGCCCACTTGGTCAGGTCTCGTGTAACCCTTGCGAGTAGCCCAGGCCTTGCCCAACTCCGACACTTGGCGACCTTCTGTGTTCCACGTCCACTCTGCCAAGGCATGGACGTGGAAGTCAAAGAGAGTCCGTTGGTAAGCACCGGTCGAGTAAACGTAGTTGATGCTGTAGACGGCGTCCCAGCCCTGTTCTCGCAAGCGATTGACGTATTCGCGTGTCTTTGAACTCCCATGGAACCGCAAGCCCGCATGTTCAGCTTTGGGCAGCGGTGGACCGGCGTAGCTGGCCAACCAACGCCCTTCCGTGGCAGTTCGGTTGAACGATTCGCCAAACTGCCCATAGCATCGCTCGATTTTGACCTCGTCGGGGAGTTCTGACAGGACCGTGTAGGTATCCTCAGCGTCCCTTCCTCCCATGCAGTAGAAGATACGGATCCGCAGGTTTGGGAAGCGTCCTTTCACATCCTCCCAGGCGTGGCAGGCCGCTTGTGTTTCCATGCGGAGCTGTCCCATCGCCAGGCAGCTCTCGCACTGGCACTGACCGCGAAATTCGGATAGCCAGACGCTAACGTCCGTCGCCCCCTTTCTCCCCAGGTCCAACAGACATTCGGCAATGATCCGCCTGAGATCAGGACCAGCCCCGCAGGGCACTCGAATTCGGCGTGGCTTGTACCAGATTGTGGGAACGGCCTCATCTCCTTTGCCTGCCATGTCGGGATACGCCTCGTAGCCGCCGTGTTTGGCGCCGATGTAGTTGAGGTGGGCCACAATCGGCACCGCTTTCAGAGCACGCCGCCGCCCCTCGACCAGAACGTTCGGGAACCGTTCGGTGGAGGCAACCCACGTGGTGACCGGCTTGCCTCTCTCAATACGATTCGTACCGGACGGCACTTTGGCGAAATTGAGTTTGAGGGACGTGATCCAGGGGATCAGATCAAGATCGAAATTCCAGAGTCCGCGCTCATCCAGATCAGGCCAGTCAACAATCCGAGGCAGAGGGATCACCGCGGCGTCAGGCGTGAGCCCGGCGGCCAGGAGCTGCTTGACCGTCTGGACGCCATGGTAGATCCCTCGCGGATCGAGGGCGGCGACTCGTAGCCGGGTGTCGCCCGGAGTGTCGATGATATAGGCCTGGCAGTTGTTTGGGAGGGCACTCAGGCGAGAAGCCTGTGGTGAGGCTTGACCGTCAAGCTGGCTCTGGTCATCGAGAAGGGCCAGTTGAATGGTAAAGGTCTTTCGCTTGGCTGGATTGCCGGCATTGACGGCGAGGAGTTCCGTCAACTCGAGGGCTGCCTGCTGCTCGATCTCCCCTGCATTCGGACGGAGCCGGATGCCGATCTCCTGCGGAGGAAGCGTGGCTTTGCGCAGTACCAGCATTTCCTTTGGGAGAGGAATGAGCTGATCCCGCAAATGAGCCTGTTCGTCTTCGGACAGATCGGTTACGCTTGCTGCAGCAACCGTGGAAAGGCCCAAAGCAGCCGATATGAACTGGCACATGCGCATTGCTGTTCCTTCCCGTCGCCGATTCCTTGATTCACGCCCCGGCCAAGCCCGCCTTGGCCACGCCAGCAGCATACATTGTCGGTGTTCGGTTGCCAGTGACCGCAGGCAGTCACCCCGAGGATCTCCGTGGATGGCTGCGTGTGGTCCACGGGCTATAGTTCCCGAGGTCAGATTGCGGCCCTGGTACGGTGCCCCAGCCAAACACTCTCACGTCCAGGGCGGACAGCGTTAGCAGGAGAGCGTTCGCTCTGCTTGTCACTCAACCTCTTCCACGGGAACGGCAGTATGGATTCACAACGAGCATCTGGTCAGAGCCGATCTTGTCGTGCAGCTTGGCTGCTGTGTGTGTTGCTGTGGGCAGGAACCACTCTCGCGGCGGACAGACAGCCCCTGACTCCTCGCCCGTTGGTCTTTTCGCGTTCCCAGATGAAATACGGACTAGATCGCCATTATCTGCGCCACTGGGTGGACCGCCCTCTACTCATCGATCCTGGACTGCGAGTGGAGAAACAGACGTATGCGATGGCGTTTCCCAGCTATCAACGAATCCTCGGCGTCGTGAGCTCGTACGGGCTGGACGGGCTCGCCTTCTTTCCAGAAACAAGTGGCCGGATGGGGGCATTCGAGTACACGGACCAGGCAGCTGTTCCCGGCCTGAAATTGCTCCCTGAGTTCATCACCAAGGCCGATAGCCTGGCGGCAAAGCGCGACGTACTCAAGGCAGCGTTGGCTTGCCGCAGTTGTGTGAGGATCAACGACCGCCTCCTGATCAGTTCCTACCGGGCAGACCGGCTGAGTCCCGACAAATGGCGAACAATGCTCGCGGCGCTTCGCGACGAGTTCGGCGACGTGTTCCTCTTTATTCCTGACATCACACAGCCATGCGGGGAGAGTTGGGCTGCGTGGATGGAACGGTACGACTCAGAACAGGGAGTGAGCGTCGCTGATCGAGAGAGGCTGCGGCAATACTTGCGGAGTTACGCGCTGGCGACCGATGGGCTCTACATGGCCGCCTCGGCCGGTATCAAGAAAGAACGGCGTTTCCATACCGACTTCTACCGTGAGTTCCTGGCGCCGTTTTTCAGAGACGTGCTTTCGGAGCCGGACTTGCAGGGGAAGTGCTTCGGCTTGAGTGCGTGCGGGGCGCACATCAACTGCACCCGGCTGGGGTACACGCTCAGTGACGATGGGACGCGCACATTACGCAATTCATTCGAGGCCGCGCTGAGCGTGCGCCCCGATGTGATCATCATTCCGGAATGGGACGAACAGAACGAGAACACGAGTCTCCGTCCTACGGTGGACAATTCGTTTTCGAGTCGTCGCATCGTGCATCACTACATGCGGCGCATTCGGGGCCTGCCTGCCGCACCGATGCCTGGAGATCGCCTCGACCTCCCCAATCTCGTGCTCAGCTACCGAAAGCTGCTTACGCTGGGCGAGGAACTGAGGATAGAGCTCCTGAATATCCCTGACTCGGACGCCGGTGGGACCTACACAGCCGGGCTGGCTCTTCTTGACCTCGATGGTCACGTCGCGCATCGTTTTGAGGATCATACCTTCAAAGTGAGTGAGTTGAGTGAGATCACCGAGAGCGTGCCCAGTGAGACGTTGGCACGATACAGCACGCTGATTCCCGCGGTGAGGATCACGCAAGCCGGCAAACGTCATCTGGTCGAGCGGGGCTGGCGCCCGATCCAGCTTCGGGCTACCTGGAACTGGGACTACAAATGGGTAAAACAGCCGCTCCGCGACCTGGCGGCGCTGGAGACATGCGATTTGCACATCGATCGCGTTGGTGACCGCGGCGAGGTCCGTCTGGCCGGGCACGTTGATGGGGACGAGCCACTGGCATCCGTGGAACTGATCGAAGATGGTGCGGTCGTCTATGCCGTCGATCCGCGTCCTGATGCCCTGCGTCAGCTGGAAGACCACACAATGCTCGCGGTGGAGTATCGCGCTCTGAAGCGGCGAGGGATAAAGGGCCACGTGCGGGTTGTGAACGGCAGGTGCAGGTGGCCTCAAGGGTATGAGACGCCGAAATACTCCTGGCGGCTGGATGGCGACGTGCTGCGGCTGCACCGGTACGTAGGTTGGTCACAAACTGTCGCCTATCTGGCCGTGTCGTCCGTCGATGTCGCCAAAGCTCAGCTGGAGTTCCAGATTGGGGACTTGACCCGAACCGTGCCGGTGGCTGACATCATTGAGCGTGAGATCATCTCCTACCACGATGGGGCGGACCTGACGGTTACAGTCAGTCACTTCCGGAAACAGAACGCCCATCCCCCGCACCTGGGGACGCCGGGCGCACGCTTCAGCACCATTGTTCGTCCTGACCTTCCGAGCAGCCTCTTCCACGTTCGCGTGGTAACGAAGAGCGGAAAACTGTTCCGCAGCCGGCCCGTTCGGCAGGAATGGCTGTTCGGCGAGAAAAGCACGCGAGTTCCCATTTGGTCAGAAGCCGGTTCACAAGCTCAGGCTGTGACTGTCGAGGCTCCTCGCGTTCCCCGCATCAGCTATACGTTCAGTGACCGGCACGGCGCAGCGTTGGTCACCGATGCCGGTCGGCCTTTCTGGGGTATTCTCGGTGGCTACACCGACAGTGTCACTGCGCGTGGCGGTGGAGCCAGCAACGACGGCACGCCGTTCATTCGGCCCAGTCACTACCCCAAAGACGCTGAATCCAGTGCGCCTGCCTGGCGCCTGGAAGGCGGACGGCCCTGTCTACTGTTCACCGGCACAGGTGGTCACATCGCCCTGCCTCAGGGCGTATTGCCGAGACGTGGAGCATTCCACCTCAAGATGGAGATCAAGCCCCTGGGGAACCAGAACTGTGTGCTGTTCGTGCATCGCCGACACTACATCGGCTCCCTGACTCTCGGGCTGGATCAAGGCAAGTTACGGGGCAGTTTTACCACCGACCAATTGAAGACGTACATATTCACCACCGACTTACAGGTCCCGGCCAACGCCTGGGCAGTAGTGGAAGCGATCTATGATCTGTCATCCATGAGACTTCGCGTGAACGGTGTCGAGACGGGACCGTTCGAGTGTGAAGGTGTTGGGCTCTATGACATGAGCAGCGTATTCGGGGGCTTTGGCGGCGGGGGAACGATCGATGAGTTCACGGGCAACAGCGGCTGGTTCCAGGGATTCCTGGGGGGGCTCAGTGTGTCACACAGCGTGGAGTGATGTCATGGTTCCTGTATTCGTTGATACATACTTTGAGGGTGCGACACCACTGCGTTGGGAACAGGAGGAAGAAGGCGTCATCGATCTGTACGTGATCCATGACCACGCACGCTTCAGTCCCAATCAGCAGTTCACCCAGTGGGACTTCAAGGTTCATATTCCCCCTGAGAGGATAGGGAGTTCAGTCCGGTTGCGTTTCGCTCGCCTCAACAACTGTTGGAACGGGCGTCCGAGCCCCGCAATGAAGTCAAAACGCGTGACCTCGGTTGTTTCCTACGATGGTTCGACCTGGCTGCCCCTTCTGGGGATCCCGTCCGAGACGGCGGAGTTCGCCATTGAGTTTGAGCTTGATCTGCGCAGTGAATCGACGCATTTCGCCCACGTCGTTCCCTACACGGACAGCCGCCTGCAGCAGCGACTGAACGCGCTTCGGCCCCACCCATCGGTTCGCATCTACGATGTCGGCGCAACAGTCGATGGACGACCGCTTGAGATGGTTGAGCTAGGGAACACGGAAGCGCCCAACAGGATCTTCCTGAGAGCCCGCGCACACCCTTGGGAGACGGGCGGGAGCTGGCTTCTCGATGGACTGATGACCTTGCTCACGGACGACACGCCGACGTCTCGGGCGATACTCGAAACGACGTGCTTTTGCCTGATGCCGATGTCAAACAAAGATGGCGTGCACCGGGGGATGACCCGCTTCAATGTCAAGGGCATTGACCTGAACCGGGGATGGGGGGTTGACACTCCGCACGATCCGGAATTGGTTCCTGAGAATGCCTGCCTGCAGAACTGGTTCAGCGAGCAGCGACGCGCCGGACGACTCCCACAGATGGCCATCTGTGTACACAACGATGACAACGGCCGCATCCACCCGTCGCACCCGAGTATTGATCCCGCCGGCTACGCCGCCCGCCTGGAGCGCTTTGAGGGGCTGCTTCGTGAGGAAACCTGGTTCACTGAAGGCATGGTTGGTGGCAGCTACCGCAACTCAGGAACGTTCGGCGAAGGGGTCACGGAGCTGTACGGTGCTGATGCGTTCATTTGGGAACTCAACGCACGCTGGGCGGAAGGGCTCGGACGTCAGCCAATGCATACGGACTGGCAACAGATGGGAGCAAACCTGGCAACCGTGGTTCAACGGTATTTCAAAGCTGACGGCTGAGTATTCAGATCAGGATAGGAGCTGACCATGAGCGATTTTCCCCGCACGCAGATCGAGGGTCTCTCTGTTCCGCGCCTCATCGCCGGAACAAACTGGTTTCTCGGATTCTCCCACCAGACACGGGCACGCGACAAATTCATCAAGAGCTATCAGAGCCGGGAACGGCTGGCTGATATTCTGGAGGTGTTCCTCGCTGCAGGATGCAATGCAGTTTACGGGGGGAACCCGGACGCAACCGAATTGGAGAATGCGATCCGTGACGCTGAAGACCGGACGGGGAGGGAATGCATCCGGATCTGTATCCCAAGTCTCAATACAGCAGACGGTCAGGAGGCACGTGACGAGAACCTGCGGACGCTCGATGCGTTTGCTGGAATCGGCACGCAAATCCTGATGCCACACCAATGCACAACCGACGCCTATGTCGATCGTCGAACCCGAACCATCCGCGAAATGGACTGGTTCATTCCCGCTGTCCGTGAACGAGGCATGATCCCCGGCCTCTCAACTCACATGGCCGAAGTGCCCGTCTACGCTGATGAAATGGACCTGGACGTGGGAACCTATATTCAGATCTACAATGCAACCGGCTTTCTCATGCAGATCGAGATTGACTGGGTGCATCGGATGATCTGGCAGCGCAAGAAGCCCGTCATCACGATCAAGCCCCTGGCCGCCGGGCGGCTGCCACCACTGGTCGGGCTCGCATTCAGTTTCGCGACAATACGTGAGTGCGACATGGTGACGATCGGCTGCATGACCCCAGATGAGGCAAAAGAGGTGATCGAGATTTCCCTGTCGCAACTCGAGCGCAGGGAATCCGATCTCGAGCTCCAGCGTACCCGCAGCAAAGCATCGATGTAGTACGGTTCTGAGAACTCCCGTCAGGGGGGGGGCGTTGTCTCCCTCCTGGAGTGGGCGGCTGTTGACAGAGCTGTTCCTGTCGCGGTACAGTGTTGCAACCACCCCACAGAAACGATCGAATGGTTCATGGAGGAATCGCTGATGGCTAAGAGTGCGAAGTCCGCAATGCCCCGCCGAGATTTCCTGGCCACCGGCATCGGGTTGGCAGCAGCGCCGCTTTTCCTGCCATCTTCCGGCGTGTTCGCTGCGCCTCGAAAGCCCGACATGGTCGTCGTGCGCGGTGGCGGGGACCTCACCCCCGAGGAAGCGTCCTATCGTCGCCTCAAGAAGGGGGTTGACCGGCTTGGTGGATTGGCGGCCCTGATCAAAGGGAAGAACGTCCTGATCAAGGTGAACGCGACCGAGCGGACCAGTCAGGACGGAAACACCTCTCCTGCAGCAACCATCGCACTCCTGCGGCTGTGTCGCGAGTGTGCCCCGGCTGACATCACTGTCGTTGGCCATGAATGGGGCGGTTACGACAGTATTCGGGCGGGGCAACCCACACTGCGTCAGGTCATCAAGAAGGACGGGGCAGGGCTGATTGAGTTGCCGCACTACTGGACAAAGGGCAGTGAGGGGGCATACAAGCTCACCAAACCCGAAGGCGATGTGTGGAGTGAACTGTGGGTAGCCAAAGGCCTTTTTGAGCCCGACACTGTCGTGCTGAATCTGGCCCGTCTGAAAACGCACCCGCATTGCGTGTTTACCGGCTGTGTCAAGAACGTGATCGGCCTCACCAGGAACATGTATGGTTTCCACAAAAAGGACGACAAACAGTGGCCCAAAAACCACGGCAATCCAGCCGGCTGCGACGGCTGGCCGGTGTTCGCCCGGAAGCTGGCTCATGCGTTCCGCGACGTGATTGGCCCACAGATTGCTCTCCATATTCTCGATGCCGGACAGCCGACCTTTGGTTGGCGTGGGCCGGCTCCTGAACGCATTCATACGTTTGATGCACACACCACCATCGTTGGGACAGATGCCTTGGCAATGGATGTCTATGGATGCGGAATGCTAAAGGCTCAGCGTCCGGACATATACGTTGATCCTCTCGGCCCCTGGAATCAGGGGGACAGCCCCTATGTGACACAGAACAAGCCGCAGCTTAACTATCTGGTCGAATGCGGCCGGATTGGAGTCGGCGAAACCAACCTCGCGAAAGTCAATATCGATGAGTTCACTATCGGCTGAAAAGGTCCCCAAATACCAGGTTGTGAGACGGCCAAACGCCCTCCTGTGGTCGTGCGCCTGCGCGATCCTGCTGTGTTGCTCCGGGTGTCGGACGTGGGTGGACGACGCCGAGGGACCTGCCGGAAGCGGGGCGGCCTCTCCATCCGTGCAGACCATCTGCAGCAGCATTCCGGCGTCCTTGCCGGGCGGGACCGTGAGCGGCATCGAGGAATACCCAGGGGATCGACTCTATGACTACATGAACGGGGCAGCGGTCACCTACTTCGAGTACGGATTCAAGACACTCGGTGCCTGTGAGGTCGACGGGGGAGCCGTGAAGGCAAAGGTAGAGCTCTATCAGATGGACTCCGCAGAAAACGCGCAACGTGTCTATGCGGCTTTTGCGGGGAGTCCGGGTAAGGTGCTGAAAGCAGGACTGGCGGGCCAGTACTGGCACGGATTTGAGCCTGAGGGGATTTTCCATCGGGGCCGGCATTTTGTACGCGTTCTGACGTATGCCACGGAGGCGGATCAAGCAGTCGCATTTCTGGGCAAAGTTGCCGCGGCTCTGGATGAGCGACTCGGGGCTCAGAACGGGAAGTCTTCCTCGGCCGGCGCGGGCGGCTGACTCGATCCCTCCGCTATCGGGACCTTGGGTGTACTGGCGAATGGGGGTTGGGCCATCGCGTGTACAGCTGATCCCTCCACAATGATAGCCCTGGGCCTTTGCGGGCAAACGTGCTCACACATGCCGCATCCCACACAAAGCCCACCGTTCGTTTCAGGGTACAGAATTCTGTCTCGTTCCACCGTGTAAACTGCATGAGTGGGGCAGACCTCCGCGCAAGCACCGCATTCCTCGTCCTGCAGGTACACGACACAGCGACTCTTGTGGAGCTCTGCAATTCCAATCTGAGTGCGTTGTTTCGCTTCCATAGCCAGTGGGCGGATGGCCCCGCTTGGGCAGACCTGCGTGCACACGTTGCAGTCATAGTCACAATAGCCGTGATCGAAAGAGAGCGTCGGCTGCAGCAGGCCTCTGAATCCGTACTTGAAGATGTCGGGACGGATCACCCCGGTGGGGCACGCTGCCACACACAGATGACAGCCGGTGCAGTGACTCGCGAAGTTGTCCGTACTCAAAGAGCCGGGAGGCGTGACCGCCCCGGAATCCGCTGAGAGCAAGCGTGGTGCGACGAATGGCCTGAAGGGAACGGCGGCCACTCCGGCCACGGAGGCGGCTGTAAACCCCAGAAAGCTCCTGCGTGAGTTCCTGCAACCAGCGGACAGTCCCATCTGATTCCCATCTGCTGTCAGTTCTCCGGCGACGTCTTCCACGGAACACGTGCCGGTTGTTCCAACGGTCGTGAAAGCCAGACTCGCGCTGGGGCATACGCGTAGGCAGTCAAAACAGCGAACGCAGGAGCTTTGGTCGACCTGGACGCTCCCTGCCGCGGCAACCTGGATGGCGTCAGTACGGCATCGTCGGGCGCAGAGACCACAGGCCGTGCACGTCTCCCTGTCTGCTCGAACTCGGAAACGGGACACATGAGACAGGAGGCCGAGGAGGGCTCCAACCGGGCAAAGCGTGTTGCAGTAGAGCCGCCCACGAGCAGCGGAACTGGCGCAGAGTCCCAGCAGCATGATCGCTGTGATCGACAGAACGCCTCCCACGACAGGGATCGTTCCGGGCTCAGAAAACTGGAAGATCTCGAGTCGCTCACAGGCAAGCGACAGCCCTCGGCGCCCCAGTTCCAGGATCGGTCCGCCCAAATTTGTCATGGTCCTCCCGAACAGACTGTAGGGGGCCAGAGCATTGAGAATGCCCAGACCGCCGAGAACTGAGGAGAAAAGAGCCACAGCCAGGACCGTATAGCGAAGCGCGGGACGCCAGTCTCCGTTGCTGTGACGCGACCGGTCCTGCTGCTTCCGCAGGGCTTGGACAAGGCGGCCGGTTCGTCGAGCCAGATCCTGCAGAACCCCAAGCGGGCACAGGCAGGCACAGTAAACTCGCCCGAAGGCAAGTGTGAGGAGGACGAGGACAACGAGTACTGCGGCAGCCGCAGAGCAGGGGACGGTGAGCACGGCAAGCAGGGCGGGAAGAAACTGGTAGCGGGGAAGCGTCTCCGCCAGGCATGCCGTCGCATCTCCTCCTAGAAATGCGGCCACAAAGGCGAGGAAGACGGCACAGCCAATCAGGGCTCGGATCAAGGCCAGACGGCGGGTCACAGCGCAATCCTGTCGATCTTGAGACTGCTCAGATCCATGTTGCCAATTTGTTTCTGATGCCCCAACACGATGTGTTTTGCGTCCTCCGGGGTGGCTCCCAGGATTCTCACGGCGGCCGCATCGGCCGACACGATGTCAGTCGACACCAGGAGCATCTTCTTAGCCAGCACATCCTCCGGGCGGGCTCGCTGCGGCCCGTTGGCCATAGTGACCCGGTACGCGTCAACCACATTCAGCTGGGGCTTCTTGAAGAGGCAGAAATCGGAAATGCACTCCTGCAGTCCGAGTTTGTGGTAGGCGACGCGATCCCACACGACTCCCATGAGGTTCTTCATCGCGATTGTCGCTCTGGCCCCCATATGATGCTTAAGTACGGGCACGTTTACCAGCACATCACAGCCGAGAACGAGTTCATGTACCTTGGTGGTCTTGAGCCGGGCTGCTCCTGCGATTTCAACGGTCTGGTAGTACTTCTCGTCCCCTCCCGGAGTCGCGACGGCTCCTCCGTCCTTTGCGGCAGCCCCAATTCCGCTCTTCTCATAGCAGACCGCGTTTCGTGGCCCAACGCTGTGGTCCAGGACGTACACCTTCTTTGCCCCTGCCTCGACACAGTGTTCGACAACGCGCTTGACCAACTCAGGGTTGGTATTGGCCCCGGTTCTTGGCTCGCGTGGCCAACCGATGTTCGGCTTGACAACAACCGTCTGCCCTTTGGCAACGAACCGTTTCATTCCACCGAAGTTCGCCATTGCCCGGTCGAACATCGGGGCAGGTTCACCGTTGCGCACGGCTACGAGATCCGGGAAGCCGCCAGGGGGAAGAGCTACTTGAGTCTTGCTCGCGAGAAGCAGGTTAGGCAAGGCAAATGCGGCTGGTGTTGCGACAACAGCCGTCCGAATAAAGTCTCGTCTGTACATGATTACCGGTCTCCTGATGGTGGAGCAGGATTCAACTATGAGGGTAGGGGGTTGCAGGCGGCCTGTCAAGCAGGGGGATGCTGCGTGCCCACCGCCGTCAGGCGAGGAGACGCCTCAGAACAGCATGCAGGATTCCACCATTGCGGTAGGTGACGACCTCGGACGCGCTGTCGAGGCGACAGACCACGTTGAAGCTGCACCTTGATCCGTCGGTTGTCCGGGCTTCGACCTGGAGTGCATCGCCCGCTTGCACGGCATCGCTGACGTGGATCGTGTAACGTTCATACCCACTCAGTCCAAGCGTCTCCGCACTTACTCCTTCGGGGAATTGCAGGGGCAGAATTCCCATGCCGACAAGATTGCTGCGATGGATGCGTTCGTACGATTGAGCGATCACCGCCTTGACCCCAAGCAGGGCCGGCCCTTTGGCGGCCCAATCCCGACTGCTCCCCATCCCGTAGTCCTTCCCCGCCAGAACGATGAGCGGAGTGCGGTCGCCGTGGCAGCGTTCAGCGGCTCCATGTATGGTCATCAGCGGGCCGTCCGGCTCCAGGCTTGTCCATCCTCCCTCGCGGCCTTGAGCGAGGCGGTTTCTCAGGCGCACGTTCGCGAACGTTCCCCGCACCATGACCGCGTCGTTCCCTCGTCGGCTGCCATAGCTGTTGAACGCCTCCGGAGTAACACCCAGGCTCTGAAGGTACTCTCCGGCGGGGGTATCTGCGGCAAAGGCCCCGGCAGGGCTGATGTGGTCAGTTGTTACTGAATCTCCTGCGTTCACGAGAACTCGGGCCTCCTGGATTGGCGCGATCGGCGGGGCTTGCTCAGGGAGGTCCAGGAAAAACGACGGTTCACGGATGTAGGAACTGTCCGCATCCCATTCATACAGCACATCGCCTTTTACCGGCAACGCCTCCCAGGCCTCGTTTCCATGCTCAACACCGGTGTATTCCCGTGAAAAATCACCGGTCGCGACGGCTTCAGACAAGGCTGCTTCCACGTCGGTCTCCGTGGGCCAGAGATCACGGAGCATGATCTCCGTTCCGTCGGCAGAGACGCCCAGAGGATCCCGTTCGTAGTCGATATCCATGCGTCCGGCCAGGGCGGCCGCTACGACCAAAGGTGGCGAGGCCAGGTAAGCGGCTCGGATTTGGTTGTGGACACGACCTGAGAAGTTCCGGTTTCCCGACAGGACAGCTGCTACTGCCAGGTCATGTTCAACGATCGCCTGGCCAATAGCATCCGGGAGAGGACCACTGTTCCCAATACAGGTTGTGCAGCCGTAACCAACCACATGAAACCCCAACTGCTCAAGGGGTGCGATGACCCCCGCGCGTGTCAGGTACGATGTCACGACTCTTGATCCCGGCGCCAGGCTTGTCTTGACCCATGGCTTCCTGGTCAAACCGGCACGAACAGCGTTCCGAGCCAGCAACCCGGCCGCGAGCATCACTCTTGGGTTGCTCGTGTTGGTACAACTGGTAATCGCGGCCATGACCACGGCACCATGCCCGAGTTGCACGGACTGACCCGAATCCAGAACGACAGTGACCCGTCGGTGGGCTTCTGCTTCAGCCAATCCAAAGCCTTGTGACTCGGGTGGCGTGCGCAAGGCCGCCTGCCAGTGAGAAAGGCTGTCGGCAAGGAGTACGCGATCCTGGGGCCGGGTCGGGCCGGCCATGGCCGGTTCTACCGTACTCAGATCGAGAGTCAGCGTGCGCCCGAAGGTCGGCACTGCCGCAGCATCAGACCGAAAGAGGCCCTGCTCTCTGCAATAGCGCTCAACCAGGCTGATCCCTTCGGGGGATCGCCCGGAGAGCTTGAGGTAGTCAAGCGTCTGCCGGTCTACGGGAAAATATCCGACGGTGGCCCCGTACTCGGGGGCCATGTTGGAGAGCGTCGCCCGGTCTGGAACGCTCATCGAAGAAAGCCCTTTGCCAAAGAACTCAACGAAACAGCCGACCACACCTGCTTGCCTCAGACGTTCCGTCAAGAGGAGCACCAAATCCGTTGCTGTTGTTCCGGTCGGGCGCTTACCGGTGAGCTGCACTCCCACGACCTCCGGCATCGGGAACACCACAGGTTGCCCAAGCATAGCGGCTTCTGCATCAATGCCCCCCACCCCCCATCCCAGCACGCCCAGCCCGTTGATCATCGGCGTGTGGGAATCCGTCCCGAGAACCGTATCAGGATGCGCGACCCGCATTCCATCGTGTTCCGACACACTCACCACATCGGCAAGATACTCGAGGTTGACCTGATGGCAGATTCCACTTGCAGGCGGAACGACCCGGAAGCCACGGAAAGCCCGTTGTCCCCACTTGAGGAACTCGTAACGTTCACGGTTACGGGTCAGCTCGAGTTCGGCATTTCGGGCCAATGCGTCCTCGCTCCCGAACGCATCAACCTGCACACTGTGGTCAATGACCAAATCTACCGGAATGGTGGGGTTGATCCGGGCTGGGTCAGCACCTGCCCTGGCCATAGCGCTCCGCATTGCGGCCAGGTCAACGATGGCCGGAACACCGGTGAAGTCCTGGAGCAAGATGCGGCCAGGCAGAAAAGGGACCACAGCCTTCGCCGTGTCGAGGCAATCTGTCGTGCTGCGAGCCAGGGCAATCAGCTCCTCCTCACCAATCGCGAGCTGCCTCGACTGACGTAGTGCAGCTTCCAGGAGAATCCGCTGGGAATAGGGCACGCTTTCCATGCTCACACCGGCGCTCTCCGCCAGCTTCGACAGGCGGAACAGGTGTGTCGTCGAGGGAGTACCACGGAGTGTTTCGAGCGAGTCAAAAGGTAGGTTTCGGGAGCCCACTATCGGACCGCCTTTCTGTCTTGCGCAAGTCATATCATGACGGTGCTATTCTGAACGTCAGCTGAAAGCTCTTTGGGGTGTCCTGGTAAGCGAATATCACGCGTTGCAGTTCCGTTCCCCAACTGGTAGCCAAGCGACTATCCTGCCCGGTCGGGACAGATTCCATCGACACGGCAAGCGTTGACGGGGCGAACGTGGCGTGCCCCGTCCCGGAAACGCGCCCTTCCGGAAGTGTTCGGGCATGGAACGTCAGTGTGTCTTTTTCCACAGCAACTCCGGACGGGGTCAGGAAGGACAACTCCACGGTGCGACCACTGCGGTCAAGCTCCACCTGGTCATGGATGGCGACGTCCTTGCCGCGTTCCAGAGCGATCGTCCGGATCCACGACCGTATTCCTGCTTCCTTTGGATATGCGGGGGCAAGCTCCATGGTCAGGTGTGCAAAGCCATCGTCGGCACTGTACGTGACTTCAGTGGCTCTGTGGGTGTCTCCGGGAGCTTGCTGGATGCGGTCAACTGTCGGCAAGAGGCTATGGAATGCAGACTGCATGGTCCACAGCTCGTAACGCTTTGAGCTGAAGGTCTGGGCCGTGTACTGGCCAACCCCCGCGTCCACGATGAGAGGACATCCATCGGCGTACACGAGAAAGCTGCCCACGTCGTTGTGGTTGTGACTTTCCGCATTGTGCCCGCCCTTGGCTGCGAGGGTCAGCCCGGTAGGAGTTCCTTCCCGGTCACGAGCCACCATGATCTGCGTATCAGGCAGCCAAACATCGCGGGTCAGCGGCTGCCTTGCCTCATCCTCGGCAACTGCGGCAAATTTGAAGAGAGCAGCGAGTTTCCTTCCCATGTTCACGGTCTTCTCCACGGGACCACTCCCCGGCGCCTGGGCGAGCCACGCTCCCAGGTGCTTCAATTCGGGGTCATTGACGCGGCATCCATACCCATAGACCACGCCCGGCGGAGGCGCGACCAAGGCTGATGCGTCAGCGAAGTCAACGAAGTAACGGTCACAGATTTGCGCCCGGTGTATGTATCGACCAATGTCCCCGATGAGCGTCTCAGCATAGACATCGACCGTCCCGTCGGTGGCTCCACTCAGGAGCTCAAGGCAGTCGAAAAGCGAGGCTCCCGCATGTCCCCAGTAGCTTGGTCCTTCGTCACAGCCGCCATCCCCGGGATACGTATCGATGAAACGATCGATGGAGCGCATGCTCTTGAGAACGGCCTCCAGGCGGCGGTCGTCATCCCGTTCGACGGCCAGAATGCAGGTCAGCCAATTGGAGTTGATCCAGGGGTTCCAGTTGTTGACACGGAGGCGTTTGGGGTTGAATGCCATCCACCAGAAGTCGTCTCGTTCCCGGCAGGGCGTCAGTACGCGTATCTCAATCTCCCGCTCGACCCGTTCAGCGATGAGTGGGGACACATCGGCCAATGGCACCCGCATCAGGTGCAAGGCCCAGGCCAGCAGTGCCGCCGTTTCGGCAACGAATAGATCAACGACCGGTTCTGAGGTATCCGGGAGACCGGCTCCGGCCCGTTGAAGAGCGATGTGTGCGGGGACGCCCCAGAACGACTCCTCACAGATGGCCCAGATCCCGTCTACGATGCTATCAAGGTGATCCGTCCCCCCCGATACGCACGCGCCCAGGACCAAACGGGACAACATTTTTCGGCGGCCGAAATGCAGGGCTTCATATCGACTTCGGTCACCATCGCGGACGTAGTCCAGAATCCGTCGAGCCGGCAATGGTGGCCAAGGCGTGTCAATCAGCGCATCCGCCTGGCTTACGAGAGTCTCTCGGCAGTCTCCGGGGAGCGCGTCCCAGGAGGCGCGGTCTGTGAAGCAGGGATACGGATGCCAATCTGAGTGGGACTTCAGACTGGACTCAACAACATCAGCCGAGAAGCGCTGCGAGAGCATGAGTAGCATCCTTGGAACTCAGGTACCCCGGTTTTCGGAACCACCAAGGTGACTTTAGATGATTCGAGGAGAAGTTCCACCAGCGAAAGCCCGCGGGCCAGGCAAACCGCTCCGTCTCCTCTTGCGGTGGGCATGGGCAGTTCTGTGCCCTCCGGGACCGGTTGAGCTATATTGGTCTTGGCCCGGGACACCCTGTGGTGGAGTGTCCCGATGAACCGGGGAGCTTTGTTATGAAGACGCGCGTTGTTTCCTGCATCGGGTTCCTGTTGACGATTGCCCTGTGGACGGGGGCCGACGGGAAGGAGATTGGTTTTGTCGAAAATTTCGCTCTGGCAACTGACCGGAGCGCCGCCCTGAAGCAGCTTGTCCCCGGGACTGACGACTATTACTACTACAACTGCGTTCATGCGCAGAACACAGGGAAGCTGGACCGTGTCAACGAGTTGCTCTCAGAGTGGGTGAAACGCCACCGCTCGAGTCCGCGCATCCAGGAAATCCGCTGCCGCCAGCTCATTCTCCGCTATCCCGATGAGCCGGCCAAGAGCCTGGACGCGATCAGGCGGCACCAGGGGATCCAGTTCAACCACCAGAAACAGCGAACTCGGGGCGAAGCAGGCCCTACGTATCCAAGCAAATTGGATTCCGCCCTGCTTGAGTTTGGGCGGCTGCGTAAGCTCACGTTGTCGCGACACAAGGGCGTCAGTGGGTTCACGCCCGAGGGAATCGAGATCCTCCCTGATGGTCCACTGAACTCGGAACAGCGTCGAGATCTCCTCAAACGCATCAAACGAGCTGAAGCCCCCAATATCGTGGATCTGATCTCGGCAGAGCTGGGTGAGCGCCAGAGCCGGGGCTTCGGCAGCCTGGGGGCTCACATGCGCCTGAGCCTCGCGCAGTTGGCCGAGTGCCTCAAACGGCACCCCCGTCTCCTGACCGAACAGCGCTTTGTGAATGAGTACCTGGCCCGCCTTGTCCCCAACGATGATGTTGACATCGATGTCGACCGGGGAGAGAAGCGGGCGTACCTGGGCCGGCTCAGAACCTTCGTTGACCGTCTCGCGCCTTCATTCAACTCTCTGAAAGCGCATGTCCTCTACGCACAGCTGCAATTTGGGCGCGAGACAGGAACCTACGATCGCGACACGTTCATGGCTTACCTGAAGATCCCCAGGAACATGCCCTACGTCAACCGGATGTTCCTGGCCCGTCCCGAGAACAAGCGCGTTCACGCGGACCTGAGGCAGGCTTTTCCCAAGACGACACGGCTTGCCCCTGTTCTCAATGATGAATCCCTGGTGCGTGATTACCTCGATCATTTCCTCCGTGATGCGACGGACTATGAGGCGTTCTCCGATTTTCTGCAGGAGAAATACCTGAAGCACGTTTTCGCCGAGGTGAAGGCGGTGAACGGGATTGGGGATTTGGAGCGCTGGTATGCGTTGCTGCCGGCCTCGGGGGTCCAAGCCTTGAAGAATCGGGTCGACATCGTTTTCGCCCCGACGAATCCAAGGCAAGTTGCCGTTGACAACACTGTGGCCCTGAAGGTGGCAATCAAGAACGTCAGCGATCTGCTACTGAAAGTCTATGCCATCAATACGGCCAACTACTACCGGACAACGCGCCAGGAGGTCACGGTGGCCATCGATCTGGCCGGACTGATCCCGAACGTGGAGAAGACCTTTCACTACGAGCAGGTTCCGCTCCGTCGACACGTTGAGACCTTTGAACTGCCAGAATTGACGGGACGTGGCGTGTTCGTGGTTGAGCTCGTCGGCGGTGGCAAGAGCAGTCGGGCCCTCATTCGCAAAGGCAGCCTGCATGTCACTGAGCGGGTGACGTCCGCGGGACACCTGTTTCGTGTCTACGATGAAGGGCACCAACCCGTCATGGATGCCGGCCTCTGGCTGGCCGGTCGAGAGTTCCAGGCCGACGAAGCCGGAGAAGTGGTTGTCCCACTTGCGAGCAAGGCAGGGCGCAAGACACTTGTGGTTGAGTCTTCCGGCTTTGCCGTCCGGCACCCTTTCAACCATCATGCTGAGCTCTGCCATCTGTCGGCCGGCTTCCATATCGATCGGGAGTCGCTGTTGCCTGGAGAACAGGCAGAGCTGCTGATCCGTCCGCGTCTCACCGTGGCCGGCCGCCAGCTGGGAGACGACCTCTCTCTGCTGGAGGATTCGGTCGTGGCGATTACGTCAAGCGACGCCGAGGGCATCTCAAGCACCCAGGAGTTCCGGGGGATTGACCTCTCCGAGTCCACAGAGACCATTGTGCGATTCAACGTCCCTGACAATGTCAGGACGGTGCATGCTGAACTCCGTGGTTACGTGACCTCGGTGACGAGCGGGGAACGTAAAGACGTGTCTGCAGAGCGGACCTTCGCGATAAACGGGATTGCCTCATCGGATTTGATCGATGATGTCTACCTGCGGCACGTGGACGGCGTCTACATGCTTGAGGTCCGTGGTCGGACGGGGGAAGCTCGTCCCGGCTACCCCGTGAACCTCACGATCAGTCACCGTTTCGTTCGCCAGCCCGTGACTGTCACACTCCAGAGCGATGCGTCCGGGCGTATTGAGCTCGGGGGCCTCCCGCAGATTTCCAGGATTGCCGTGGTGTTTGCTGATGGTGCCCGGCGGCTATGGTCTCTCCCGCAACGCCCTATCCGGCATGCCTTGCCAATCCGAGTGCCCGCGGGGAACGCTCTGCGATTGCCGTGGCTGCGTGGAGTCCCTCTCGACTGGCGCAATGTCTCTATGATTGAGGTCGAGACCAGAGGAATGGGCCGGACCATCCGTCGACTGACGTCTCAGTTGACGTTGGAGAAGGACGTCCTGATCGTTCCGCCGCTGGCTCCGGGTGAGTATCGTCTTCGGGCTGCGAACGTCTTTGGGCACCAGACCATTTCGGTGCTCGAGGATGCAACGCTCCAGCATGGGCACTGGATTGGGCGCGGCCGCCTCGCCAGAGCGACATCCGTCAACCTGCTCAATGTGGCCGATCTGACAGTGGCCGACGATGTGGTGACGCTGCAACTCGCGGCAGTGAACCCAAACACCCGCGTTCACATCTTCGCCACCCGATTCGAGCCTGAACACGATGCCGGAGAGGCACTCGGCGGCCTCTGGGGCAACGCGCCGATCGTCCGAATTCCACCAGTGCTTGGGGAGTTCACGAGCGGCCGAGCGATTGGCGACGAGTATCGATACATCCTGGAGCGCCGCCGGGCCAGGCGTTTCCCGGGGAACATGCTCCAGCGCCCCGGGTTGTTGCTCAATCCCTGGAGCCGGAAGGAGACAACAGCGGAGCGCCAGGTCGCCGCAGCGCCGGAGCCTATGTCTGCCAGTATGGCGAAACGAGCCAAACTGCAGGCGACGGCCGACATGGCATTCGGTGAAGGAATGGGAGATATGGGAAAGGGCGGAGGCGTTGGGGGAAGCGTGCTGGACTTCCTCCGTGAACGTTCACTGGTATTGAGCAACCTGCGCCCTGACGCCGAAGGGCGGATTCGTGTGCCGCTGGGGGAGTTCGGGACGCGGCGCCAGCTTCATGTCGTTGCCCTGGATGGCCAGACCGCCGTGTCACGGAAGTTCTCGCTTCCGGACGCACCCCCGAAACACCGTGATCTGCGCCTGGCCCGGAACCTGCCCCCGGAAGACATCTGCGCCGAAGCAAAGAACGTGACGCTGCTGCGCGGAGGACAGAGCATGACCATAGCCGACGTGCGGTCCGGACGGTTTGAGGTCTACAAGACATTGAGCGATGTCTATAGGCTCTGTATGGCCCTCGTGGACGACGAAACGGGCAAAACACTGGCTGAGTTCGAGTTTGTGACCCGATGGCCTGCTCTTGACGTGAGTCGGCAGCGAGAACTGTATTCAAAGTATGCATGCCACGAGTTGAGCTTCTTCCTGCACCAGCACGACCCGGCGTTCTTCCGCCAGGTCGTAGCCCCCTATCTGGGCAACAAGAAGGACAAGACCTTCCTTGACCTCTGGATGCTGGGAGACGACGTGGAGACTTTCCTCAAGCCGTGGGCTTATGGGCGTCTCAATGCGGTCGAACGCATCTTGCTGGGCCAGCGTGTCGCGACGGTGACCGGCTCAATTAGCCGCCAGATGCGCGAGCTGCAGGAGCTCATTCCGCCACAACCTGAGGATGAGAACTACCTCTTCCTTTCGGCGCTTCGCAGCTCTGGGCTGGCGCTGGCGCAAGGGGGGGGCATGGGAGGGGGCGACGACTTCGGCGGCTTCGACGGCGGAGGGGATGACTTCGGAGATGTGGCGGACATAAGAGCCCCCACGAAGAAGGCTGGACGAGGCCTCACCCTCGACCGCGCGGTCGTCTCGGGCGCAGTACGCACAAGGGCTGTCGCCGCCTCAGGAGGAGAGACAGACGACGCCCTTGCCGACCTCGAGGGGCTCTTTGCGGCGGAAGAGAAGTCGCTGAAGAAGCGAGTCGCAAAGCGCCGCAAAGCCGTGCGGCAGCTGTTCCGTCAGGCCAGTGCCACCAAGGAGTGGGTCGAGAACAACTACTACGAACTGCCGATTCAGCAGCAACTGGCTGAACTGATCACGGTCAACCGGTTCTGGGTTGACTACGCTCAGCACGCTCCCAAGGAGCCGTTTCTGTCCAAGCACGTTGCCGAAGCTACGAGTTCATTCGCGGAGACCATGCTTGCGCTGGCCGTGTTGGACTTGCCGTTTGCTGCGGAAGCGCCGGAGATGGAGCGCCGGAACGAGGCGCTGACCATCTCGCCGAAGACCGACGCGATCGTTTACAGTCAGGAGATCTCGGCCTGCACGAAAGCGGCCGAGCCGGCTCCATTCCTGGTGAGCCGGAGCTTCTACGACACTGCCGACCGGTTCCGCTTCGAAGGAAACGTACGGCATGACAAGTTCGTCACGGAGGAGTTCCTGACCCATCGAGTCTACGGTTGCCAGGTCGTGGTGACCAACCCGACATCGGCTGGCCGTGTGGTGGACGTGTTGCTGCAGATCCCCAGAGGGGCGATCCCTGTCGCCGACGGCTTCTACACGCGGAGTATCCCGCTTTCTCTGGAACCGTTTACCACGGAAATGCTGGAATACGCCTTCTACTTCCCCCAGGTGGGGCAGTTCCCTATGACGCCAGTTCGCGTTGCAGAGCGAGGGCTGGCGATCGCCCGGACCGCCCCCTTTACGCTCAACGTGGTGTCGCAGTTGACCAAGTTTGACACCACATCGTGGGAGCATATCTCCCAGGAGGGGAGCCCCGCCGAAGTCCTCGCTTTCCTGAAAGGCCACAATATCGAGCGTCTCGACCTGGGATTGATCGCTTTCCGGATGAAAGACGCTGCTTTCTTCGATCAAGTGATCGAGCTGCTGAGCGCAAGGCATCATTACGACTCCACTCTGTGGTCCTACGCCCTCCAGCACAACCGCAAGTCTCCTGCTCGAGAATTCCTAAAGCACACGGGGTTCCCGGCCGCCTGCGGAATGGCCTTGACGGCTGATCTGTTGACCATTGATCCCGTGACCAGGCGCACGTACGAGCATCGGGAGTATGCACCTCTGATCAATCCTCGTGTTTTCCGACTCGGAGCTCGACATCAGATCATGAACAGCGGCTTCCGTGCCCAGTACACACGGTTGCTCTCGTGTCTCCAGTACCGTCCCTCTCTCAGTAGCGCGGATTGTCTCGGTGTGGCCTACTATCTGTTCCTCCAGGACCGGATTGCCGAGGCCATGACGTTCTTCGATCGAGTGGACCCGGAGCGCGTCCCGTCGCGTTTGCAGTACGACTACATGCGTGCCTACGTTGCCCTCTACCGGGAAGCCCCGGCGGACGCCAAAGCCATTGCTCGCCGCTACCGCGACTACCCGGTTGATCGTTGGCGGGACCGCTTCCGGGACGTCCTGGCCCAGGTTGAGGAAATCGGAGGCGATGGGGCTGAGGTACAGGACAGCGAGAACCGTGAGCAACGTCAGACCCAGCTGGCGGACACGGCCCCCGTTCTTGACGTGGTTGTGGAGGATCAAGCGCTGGTGGTCACGCATCGGAATCTGGATGAGTGTCGACTGAGCTATTACCTGATGGATGTGGAACTGCTCTTCTCCCGGAACCCATTCGTCCGTGACGTATCCAGCCAGTTCGCGGTCGTGCGGCCTCACCGCACAGCAACCACCAAGCTTGCTTCGAAAGGCGGGGTCAAGCGGGTTGATATTCCCAAAGACTATCGCAGCCGCAACGTGATGGTCGAGGTGGCAGGCGAAGGGGTGAGCAGAAGCGTCCCGTATTACCCCCATGCCATGGGGATCAGGTTGTCGTCGGGCTACGGACAGGTCCAGGTGACTGCGCTGGGCAAGACGAAACCGCTGAGCAAGGTATATGTGAAGGTGTATGCGAGACGAAAAGGCGGCGAGGTGCAATTCTACAAGGATGGATACACCGATCTGCGGGGACGGTTCGACTATGCGTCGCTGAACTCGGGCGAGTTGGAACAAGTGGAACGCTTTGCCCTCCTGATCATGAGCGATGAACACGGGGCGGTCGTACGGGAGACGCCGCCTCCCGCGAGGTGAACAACTGCTACTGAAGGAGCAGTTCTATGTCCCCCGGGGTGATGTTGGCGATGGCCGACGCATTGGCACTGATCACCGCGTCGGCGATCTCCCGTTTCTCCATCTGCATGGACAGGACCTTTTCTTCAACCGTCCCTTTGCTGATGAACCGGTAGGCGAAGACGCGGCGGGTTTGCCCAATGCGATGGGCTCGATCGATGGCCTGGGATTCGGTTGCCGGATTCCACCAGGGGTCCAGCATGAACACGTACTCAGCCGCCGTCAGATTCAGTCCCACGCCGCCGGCCTTCAAGCTGATCAGGAAAACGGGGAATTCCGGACACTCCTGGAAACGCCTGACCTGATCATCGCGGTCGGAAGTCTGGCCATCGAGGTAGCAGAACCCGCATCCCGTGCTGGTCAGGCGGTCGCGGACGAGTTTGAGGAATGTGGTGAACTGTGAAAAGACCAGCACTTTGTGTCCCTCCTCACGCAGTTCCTCTATCCGGTCTACAACCAGATCCAGTTTCCCGCTGGCGATGGTCAGGTATTTCTCATTGATCATGCCTGGGTGGCAGGCTGCCTGGCGTAGCCGCAGGAGGGCCTCAAGCATATCTATCTTACTGTGTCGCCCGACGTTCTTTGTGCCCTGCTTCTTCTGGTCGAGGAGCTTTTGCCGGTAGTAGTCTTTGAGCTCGGCATAGAGAGTTTCCTGTTCCGGAGAGAGAGCACAGTAGATCGTCTGTTCCGTCTTCTCCGGGAGTTCGGTTGCGACTTCCCCCTTCGTTCGCCGAAGGATGTATGGGTGGAGAGCTTGACGTATCGCCTCCAGATCTTCAGTGGAAAGGTCGCCGCCTCGGGTGAGGTAGGTGGCCAAACCGGAGCGTCCCAACATGCCCGGGTTGAGGAACTCGAACTGACTGAAGAGCTCACGGATGTGGTTTTCGACCGGAGTTCCACTCATCGCCAGCCGGAAATCGGCATCGATGAGCCGTGCGGCTTTTGCGGTTGACGTGTCGGCGTTCTTGATGGCCTGGGATTCGTCGAGAATGCAGCAGTCAAAGCGCACTTTACTGAGCCACTCGATGTCCATTCGCAGTGTTCCGTACGTCGTCAGAACGACATCCACGGCTCTGAACCTCTTGGAGGAGCGTGCGCGTCCGGCTCCGGTATGCGGCTGGATTCGCAGTGTTGGCGCGAACGTCTCAGCTTCGGCCTGCCAATTGAAGATGAGTGATTTCGGCATGACTACCAAGCTGGGGTGAACGCTTCCCCGGACCTTCCGCTGCAGGAGGAAAGCGAGTACCTGAACAGTTTTCCCAAGGCCCATGTCATCGGCGAGACACCCCCCGACGCCCATGGACGCCAGCGCGCCAATCCAGCCAAGGCCAAACGCCTGGTACGAACGCAGCGTGCCGCCGAAACCGTTGGGGGCCGGGGCAGGGGACACACCGGAGAAGTCGCTCAGTCTCTCCCGGACAGCCGCAAACTGGGCATCGAAATCAACACTGTTGCGGTCTTTGATCAGAGAGTCGATGAGTACGGCCTGCGAACGGCGGAACTGCAAGGCATCATCGGTGAAGTCACCCAGTTCCGTCAGAGCGGTAAACTGAGTCAGCCATTCCAGCGGCAGGACGCCGATGCTGCCATCATCAAGAACGACGGTAGTGGCGCCCTTCCGCTGCAAAGCGAGCAGCTGTGGCAGAGCAAGTTTCTGGTCGCCGAAGGTCACGTCGCCCTTGAGTTCGAACCAGTCCTGTCCCGAGCGAATCTCAGCGCGCTTTTCCACCGGCTTCCGGTAGGTCTTTCCCTCCGCAACGACCAGCCAGTCATCTTCCAGCAACACGCGTACGACATCGTCCAGCCGACTGGGGTCGAGCTTCCAGCCTACTTCCTCCCGCGCTGCGTTCTCCGCAAGCCGAAAACCGAGGAGGCGAAGGCGGCTGCGGATGGCCTCCTCTGCACTCAGATCACGTTGGAACAGCCGGTGCCCCTCAGACAGCAGGAGCTGTGTCTCCTCACTGTGCTCTTCGACCGTGACTCCTCCGTAGTCAAACGAGAGATCTACGTGCAGCTGTTCTTTCCCACGAAACGTGTACTGCGCAGTTCGCACGAAGAGCTGGCCGGTGACGTCTGTTTCAGCCGGCGCGTACTGCAACTCCGGAGGGAGGGACGAGAGGTCGAGCTCCGAGGTCAACAGCAGTTGACGGACGAGCACATCGGCGTCGGCCAACGACAGAATCAGCGGGTTGCGATAGCGCAATCGCAGCAGTTGGTTGAAGGCCCCGAAGTGTTCCAGGAGGGCGACGTGAGCATGGGTGATGATGATTCCCCCGGGATCGTAGAACAAGGCCTGGTTGAGATCGCAGTGGTCTCGATTGCGCATCAAACTGCCCGTTACTCGAACGCGGCTATCGTCGACCTCGAATGCCAGGTGAAATTTCCAGGCATCACCCAGATGCGCAGACAGCGGTTTCCAGTCCGGGTCCCGGCTGTCTGCCTGCCAGAAGAGCCGGCCTGTTTCGGCAAGCATGGGAATCAGTTGTGACGTCGTTTCGGGGCCTGGGGCGAAGAGGTTGCCCTGGTTGGCGAGGCCGTAGAGTTCAACGTTCGCCTGGCTGATCGAGAACGGTGCCAGCATTTCAAAGAAATGATCATCAGCCATGCCCGGTGTGGGACCGAACGGCTCATACCTGAGTGGCCGGAGCTCCCCCCAGCGTCTCCCTCTGCGCGTCTGCCAGAAGGTACAAATCGCCAGGCGCCCGGTTTTCCGGCAGACGTCCATGGGGATCAGGTAGAGGATGCGGAGGCCCGTGTCCAGATCGACCTGCTCTGTCGGAGCCCTGACCAACGGGAGGGGACCGCTTATCCCGCGTTGGGGGGACGCGGCTTTGTTCGGGAGGGTACCGCTTACGCTGTGCGCGGCTCTGTTCGTCCGCGCTTGTCCGTCTGAGCCGCGACTTGCGGGAGCGGCCTGCTTCCCCGTCGCTTCCCTTGCGGCCAGGAGTCCCCCCAAACCTGAACGCGGCGTTCGGTAGGAGCGCGTGTCCTTCTCTTCCTCACCGTATTCGTAGATGAGGTCGCCGTTGTCTGATGCCGGTGGCGAGGCTGGGGGCGGCGTGGGCGGTCGGCTCTGAGGCGGCTCTTCCGACAGGACCTCTGAAGATGGGGAAGAGGGCGCTGGGGGATCCGCCCCCAGGGCGGCGATTTCAGGATGTTGCCGGACAGCTCGACTGGTCGCCTTCTGCAGGTCGCCGTACTCATCTGCCGCTCGCAGCGCACACCAAAGATGCGGGCAGCCCTGACTGGCCTGCGCTGTATCACACTCACAGGTCATTTGAAGTGCGCGTCCCACAAGCTCGATCTGGACGGCGCAGTAGGGGTTGCCGTCTATCTCGGCCTCGACGTGTGTGGGCGATGCCCGGTACTCGGACAGAGCTCTCACATTGAAAAGGCCGTTGCCTGCATTGCGCTCTTCAGACTCGAAGGAACCAGCGAATTTTTCACACAGAGACGTTCTCACTGAGGAACCACGGGGTGTCGGTCTCCTGTCGTGTCGGGGTCCTGAATAGTGGTTGGGGTTGGGGTACTTTCCTGATGCCCGCGCTGGGGTGTGATTATACCTCACTTGATCGCGTTGACAACAGGAGGGAGGGGGCCCTCAATTGCATACCCTTGTCTACCGCGCAGATTTCGCAGGGATGGTGTCGAAGGAGGCAGACATCGGCTCGCCAGGGGCCGCTCTCTGGGGGGGGCTCCGACGACCGTGCCTTGAGTCAACGGCATTCGCCGCTGGAGGAAAGTGGCGTTAACTAGGCGGGGGGAAGTGCATCCAGGATGAGGTCGCCGGATGGCACCGCCTCCCACATTGAGGTCAGATGCAGCCGACGTGGGAGAGGGCGCGATGCCCTGATTGCCTTTGTCTTGACGGCCTTCGCGGTTAGAGGGAGCTCTGTAGCGTCCGTAACAGGTCGTAGGGAAGAGCGGATTCCTGGAGGAGTTCCCGGACGGTTGCGGCAGGCAGCTCGGGATCGCGGATCAACTTCTGCCATTCGGCGAGATCCTTCCGGTCAGTGAAGCTCTGGTTCGCAGCCGCGATCGCCAAGACGGCTGCATTCCGGGTGGCTCCGACGGGCAGTTGACGGGTCCACTGAACCGCTTGGGCCGTGTCTTTGGCGCCCCACTGCAGCATCAGATTTCCGGTGGCCACGTGTTGTCTGTCGGCATTTCCCATCTCTGTCACCCAATCCGCTGTTGCCCCAGGATCCCTCTTGGCCCATTGGGTCAGGATGCTCTCCTCCAGGCTGTCACGCTGTGAGGAGTCGGCCAGGCTTCCCAGTACGTCCAGAGCCTCGGCAGGTTTCCTGCGTCCCATTTCCGCGATGACCGTGCGGGTCAGCCGCTCGCGTTGTTGAGCGTCCGCAACCGAGTCCGCATACTCGAGCGCGGCGTCCGGAGCAGTCTGGGCCCAAGCATGCACCACGGCCTGAATATCGCGCGTGTAGGTTGCTTCTGTGGCCGAGTCCTCGACCCACTGCATGGCGTCTCCGGGAGCCTTTCGAGCCCAGTAATGAAGAACTTGCCGCGCCATGTTCTGGGCGGTTGAGAGGGAGGTCGTGGTGCTGACCGCTTTCATGGCTTCTTCGGGGGATGAGATGGCCCAGCGCGTGATGATGCCCTGGAGATAGACATCCCGCGTCGTTCCCGGCTCGATGCCGGAGAAGTAGTCCAACGCTCCTTCCAGATCACTGGAGGCGTGACGTGACGCGATCTGCGTGAGGAGCCATCTCGCATTCTCAGATTCGACCATGCCCTCTGCCCAGCTCAGTGCCCCTTCCATATCCTGGACACTCCACTCCTGACCAAGGGCGGCCAAAGCGATATTTCGCGAAGATCCGTTCTCCAGGGCATCCACCCAGTCCCGGACCTCGTTCAGGCTCCCGTTGGCCCATCCTCGCACAGCGGCTGAGAGGGCTTCGCTCTTCCCATATAGGCGTGACGTACTACGTGTGCTGTTGATCCGCAGGTCATCCTCCACGGCTTCGGCAAAGGCCAGTGCAGCTGTAGGGTCGTCGTGTCCCAGTTGGTAAAGGTATCCATTCAGGAAGCGCCTTCTGAGCCAGTCATCCGCAACCAACTCAAGGGCCGCGGAGACTGCTTCGTTGCGCTCCCCGGTCATCATGGCGATTGCCTTGCCGAGCTCCTCGATCGCGCGATGTCGGCTTCCACTGGTCGAGTCAAGAATGGCCTGCAGAAATCGTTTGGCTTCCTCGATTGTGGCTGGGATGGGGTACTCTTCAGGAAGGGCGGCATCTTTCTGGAGGGGAGGGGATCTCGTCCCCACGGCCTGGGACTTCGGCGGGGTTAGCGTCGAACTCAAGGATGCGTCACTCTCGTCGGTCTGCTGGAGGCGTCTCCGAGGCCGGGGGGGCTTAAGCTTGCCTGGCGGGGTGTCGGAGGGGGGGAGAGGAGGGAGCGCAGGAACGGTTGCCTTGACGGCCGGCTGGCTGGAGGACTCAGTCCAGGCATCTCCGGCAGGCCTTGAGCTGACGAACTTGCTGTGCAGGGCGAGCAACGCGAGGAGCGCTGCTCCCGCAATCAGAATAGGTTTGAGGATATCGCTGTTCATAAAGGTCGTCAGTTCTCTGTCGTGTCGGGAGCGGCAGTGAGGGTGAAGAGCGCCCCGTGTACTGCGGCTCCCATTCGGGTTCCGACTCGGGGACGGACCCGGAGTTCCACCAGCCCTGTCCCACGCAATGGGATTGAGCCCTTGGCGACAGGGGACTCAGCCGTTGGGAGCATGCCATCGAGTGTGTAGTGGACAGTGGCGTTCCGTTGCCCCGAAATTGTGACTTGCGTGCCGGATGAGGTCCGGCCGCCCCTCGGGCTGAGTTCCAGCTTCCACGGCATTCCCGCCGCAAAGCCGGACCGGATCTCAATGTCATCGAACAGGGCGGAGAACGGGCCCGGCTTGCGTGAGTCATAGGCACACATCAGATGACGGATTTCTTCCCCGGCTGCATGGCGACCAAGGGGGATTGTGATGCGCGTCCATTCCCCGACCTTACCACGTGGGGGGCTCGGGTGGCAGCTTCCCCCGGTTGTTGTGCGGAAGCCGCGGTCTCGCAACGGAAGTCCTGCGGCGAAAACGGCGTCAATGGCCGTGTGGCGGCCCTGTTTGTTGAGAGGCATAATGGAGTAGCTCAGTTCAGTGTCGGGGAGAATGGGGATTGGGGCCGCAGAAATCCTGTAGTAGACGAAAGCGTGATCCGTGGCTGGACGTCCGCGGAGTTCCAGGGCGCGTGTTCCAGAGGCGGCCTTGTCCGTGTCGACAACCTGACAGCTCGACTCAGGCATGTTGCGGATTCCGCCTCCCGTTTTGGCGATGGCGATCTCCGGGAGAGGCCCTTCGTCCTGCTCGAAGGAACGCGGCACGCTCCACGATGGTCTGTTTGGCTTCATCGGTATTGCCATGGCCTCCAGCAACTGTCCGCTCCGTTCGGTCACTGGGTACGAGCAGGCGTTTCCCGCAGCCTTCAGACGGTCCCCGGACGCACTCATTATCCTGAAAACACCATTCGCCGAGACGTTGCCAATGATTCGTGCGCTGGCGCACTCCGGACCGATTGTGACATGAGCAGCGAGGGGGGGAACTATGTTCGCGTTCATCATATCGAGCGTGCCGCGATTAGCCTTGAACTCTCCTGAACGAGTGGTCAGCTGTTGCAGGACAACGGTTCCCGGTCCGTTGAGGATGCCACTGCATGGCCCGGCCCACAGCTGTGAGTTGAAGAAGGATGCGTTCCCGGTGAAGCTCGGGGTCGACACGATACCGGCCACGACATACTTGCCCAGAGGGACAAGCTGTGCACACAGGAAGGAAACACCTTTGGGGCCGACGTGTTCCAGGACGGCGGCCCGGCTTCCGGTGTCGGTGCCATGCATAAGGATCCTGCCGTTCGTCCCGCCCTGGTCGTCGCGGAAAGCGATACCGTCATAGGCGGCATAGAGGAATGTCCCGCGAACGTGCTCCTGCTGACAACGGCCGAAGACAATTCCTTCCAGATTCTTGCGCTGGAAATCAACGGTCCGCCAACCGATGTCCCTGCCGGAGAACCCATCGACACGTGGAAGAGACGGATGGAGTCGGTTTCCATAGTGAGGGTTGAGTTGCACGTCCTCGACCCAGCCGGGGCCGTCGGACTTGCTGATCCACAGGCCTGTCTTCAGGAAGCACCCCGCAAGGTAACGTATGACGTGCCCCGTGCTTGGATGGGTCCAGAAATCGATGCCCTGGTACGCGTTCCCCAGGGTCGTGTCGACAACCCAGCACCGGGGCCCCATTGCGCGAACAGTCCAGGGGTAGGGCGCAAACGTCTTCAGATCCTGTTCCGGGTACCAGACTGTGAGTCCGCGCAGGCCCGAGTTGGGTTGCAGCTGGATGAAGGGCGTCCCGTCGGGGGCCCCGCGTCCGGCGATCGGGAGAAGGACAGATCCCCCGGACATCGTGTGGTGCGGCACGTCAAAAATGCCGCGCAATTCGACACCTGTCGGGACGGTGATCTCGCCCTTGAACCGGTACAAGCCCGCAGGCACGTAAACCGTCCCTCCCGCTTCTCCTGCCTGATCCAGCGCCTGTTGAAAGGCTGCTGTGTTGTCCGGTACGTCCGAAGATGCCCCGCAGTCAGTGACGGAGAAGAGCTTGGACGTGGAGGGGGTTGGGATGCGAGCGGGATGATGAGGACTGATGTCGGGGAGAGGCACATCAAGCTGGTGATGCGATATCTGTGAGTCGCAGGCCGTCGCGGAGTTGACCAGCTTGGGGCCTCCTTCGAACCGGCAGCTGAGAATCCGTGCCCGGCGCACGTCCGGACCAAGGGAAATGTGCATCCTGGCCTGTGGGAAATCGCAGTTGATCAGGGAAATGTCCCCCGCACTCGCAGTGACCGTTCCTTCGGATGCTGAGCTGAACTGACAGTTCTGGAGCGTCAGCAGGCCATTACCTTCCAGACTGACGGCCGTGGCTGGTGTTCCGGCGAACGTGCAGGTATTGAACTGGGCAACGGCGCCGCGGAATGTCTCAGGGGCACGGATACTTGCTTGTTCACCGGCGAAGGTGCATCCGGTGGCTGCAAGCCCCGTCGCATTGAGCTTGGACAGCAGCAGCGCAGTTTTGCAGTCGGTGAGTCGGCAGTTCAGCATAACAGCGTTGGTTGTGCCTCGTTTGCCCTGGCGAAACTCCAGGCCGACGGCGTATCCCTCGACGTCCAGACTGTAGAGATATTCCCAATCGCTGCGCCCAATATCCGTTGCCGTGGCTTTGCTCTTGAGCCACCCACGCAGAGCAGCAGAAGACTCCGGTGCCGCCGGGGCTCCGGAGAGGCCGGATGCTTCCCAGATGCGTGGCGTGATGGTCACATTGGTCACCCGTCCGATGTCGGTGGTGGAATCGAAGGAAAGACCGGTCAGCAGGGGCGTGGCAAAAACGTTCTGGATGGTGTGGAGTTCGTTGGACTCTGGACCAACCTTGATGGCTTGGTAGGGATTGACCATTGTGACATTCAAGACGGTCATGTTATCCCCGCCGCGCTTGGGCGAGAAACGGATAGACCATGGATACGCAGCGGGAGCGCCGACGTCCTGATCCGGATACCAGATCGCGACTTCTCGGATGCCTGTTCCGCGTTCCATTGTGATGGCAGGTGGCCCCTCGAGGAGGTCTTTGCCGTGGTTCACAGCCAGGACTGTTCCCTGAACACGGGCATCGATCCGCGGCGAGAGCCAGTCGCCTCGCAGCGTGACCCCCTCCCGGATAAGCAGAGGCGAGTGCAGGTGAAAGACGCCGGCTTCCAAAAATACCACGGCCCCGCCGGCTTCCGCGGCCTCATCAATAGCGGCCTGAATGGCTTTCGTTGCGTCCCTGTGCTTCTCCGGGAATGGGGCAACCGTCGTCGCCGCGATCACGACGTCTTTGGTGGAATACTGAGTCTGAATGACCTTGGGGGCGAGCTTGGCATGGGCGGGCCACGGGAGGGCCAGCAAAGCACCCGCACAACACAGCACGGCAGCGGCCTGCAGGCGTTCTGACAGGCAAACGGTCGTCGGTGACGGCGGAAACACTGGCGTTCTCCTTAGGGGGGGGCGCCCACTCCTGCCACTGTGGAGCTGTCACCACGGGATTGGGGCGTCCGGGAAACAGTCTGTAACGTATCCCGGACCGTCCTCTTGGCCAAGCGGAGCGAGAACGGGCGGGTTGCCTGGAACCGGTCGTTCGGCTACCTTGAACGCATTCGCCAGGACGCATCAACGAGGAACCTCAAGCCATGAATCCCAATCTTGCCTCTCTGTTTCGTCGTCGCAGCATTCGCCACTACCAGAACCGGCCCGTAGGCGATGCGATTGTGAAGGACATGCTCGAGGCGGCAATGGCGGCTCCCTCTGCGTGCTGCAAGGACCCGTGGGAGTTTGTCGTGATCCGCGACCCGGAGACGCTTGCGGAGATCGCTTCCGCGCTGCCCAATGGCCCGATGTTGGCCAAGGCCGGGGTTGGTTTCATCGTTTGTGGGAATATGGAGCGAGCGCACGATGGCGCCCTTTCTTACATGCTTCAGGATTGTTCCGCTGCGATCGAGAACCTGCTGGTAGCGGCCTCTTCTCTTGGCTTGGGCGCGTGCTGGTTGGGAGTCCATCCACGGGAGGATCGCATCGCGCATGTGTCCAGAACGCTGGGTCTTCCTGCCCATGTGCTCCCTGTGTCGGCCATCGCGGTCGGTTGGCCTGGCGAGGACAAGGAGGCCCGTACGCGGTACAGCGCCGACTTCGTTCATCACGATGCCTGGTAGAACGGAATGGTGGGTGGGGAGAGCTCAATGCTATTGACTTTCTCTGCCCCCCGTGTCTGGCCGAAGAGTCGCCGGGTGGCACCGCCTCCTACATTGTGTGCTTCTCGAGAGTGGGAGCGGCTGCCATGCCGCGACCGTCTCCAGAGAAAGTCAATAGCATTGGGGGAGAGCTACGCGAGCCGGAAGCGCCACTGGCAAAACATGCACTCCGGGTGTTCATCGGGTGGCGCGAACCGGCACTCCACCTCGATCCGCTCGTCCACAGTCTTAGCGATTCTCTCGAATTCTCGCCGGTGCATTTCTTTGCAGTCGTACTCACCTATGCCGCGTTTAAGGCGGGCTTCCTGAACGGGACAGGACGGCACGGAGAGGATCACCTCATCGCCCTCTCGCTCGGTCTCGTACCCGATGAGAATTGACCAGGGATAGAGTCCGAGTACCTCCAGGAACCCATCCAGGCCTTTCTGTTCGACCTCAAAACGAGCGATCAGGTCTTTTGCCCCCATGCCGGAAACACGCTCCCATACCTCTTCGTTCACGCGTTCTGCCGTTTCCTGGTCAAAGCGCTCTGCTACGTAGATGAACCAGAAGGCATCCATGACTCGGTAGTGCCAGAGGAGGAACTCGGTATACTGGCGGAGTTCGTCATGAGAGAGTTGGTCCAGGACGTGGGTGTCCATCCGGGGGAGCCTTTCCTTAGGGATAACGGATTGAGTGGGCAGATGACTATAGCCCTGGGCACGCAGTTGGGCGAGAAGGGGGGAGGGCGCCTTGGATCAGTGCAATGCCTCAGTTACGGGCAGGGGGGGGCAAGCCCAATGCTATTAGCTTTCTCTGCCCCCCGTGTCTGGCCGAAGAGTCGCCGGGTGGCACCGCCTCCCACATTGTGTGCTTCTCGAGAGTGGGAGGGGCTGCCATGCCGCGGCCGTCTCCAGAGAAGGTCAATAGCATTGGGGGCAAGCCTGATCGCGCTCTTGATCCGTTTCTACGCTCCTCTGGGTATGGGCCAGGAGTCAGGTCAAGAGCCGGATCAAGAGTTAGGGTGGCTTCGCTTCACGAGACTGACCCGTTGCGGATCAGTTCCTGTGGAACTTGACTCCGGTCGCCTCAATCCCTACTGTTACTCCCTTCACAACCACCAAATCGAGTTGGGCTTGCGCCGTTCGTGTCTTCAGCGAACGAGTGTCCCCGGCTCACGGACAAGGAGAGCTTCCGGAATGGCCAAGTCCCCAGGTATGGACCGTCGTACGTTCCTCTCGCGTGCCGGCGTCAGTATTGGCGCTTTTCCCTTCATCCTGAGCAACCGCTCGCTGGGTGGACAGGCAGCGCCGAGCAATCGCTTTGCGTTTGCCTCCATCGGCATCGGGGGGATGGGGGGAGGGAATCTCGGCGGGTTCATGAATCGGGAAAACGTGCAGATCGTGGCTGTCTGTGACGCGGACGGGAGCCGGTGTTCGGCTGCGCAGAAGCGCGTGAACAAACACTATGCAGGCAAGACGGCGTCCGGGGCGTACAAAGGTTGTGATGCCTACAGCGATTTCCGCGAGATCATCGCCCGAGACGATATCGATGGCGTCATCATCTCGACACCTGATCATTGGCATGTCCCCATTGCTGTCGCCGCCGCTAAGTCCGGCAAGGATATGTACTGCGAGAAGCCGTTGACATTGACCGTTGGGGAAGGACGCGTGCTCAGTGACACGATCCGCCGCTACGGTCGCGTCCTGCAGGTCGGGAGCCAGCAGCGATCCGGACGTAACTTCCGCTTCGCCTGTGAACTGGTGCGGAACGGCCGGATCGGCAAACTCGAGAGAATCTATGCGAATATTGGCGGGGCTCCGAGCACTGGCGTCCATGTCCCCATGGACGTGCCGGGAGGATTCGACTATGACATGTGGCTTGGATCGGCTCCCTGGGCCCCCTACACAAAGGCTCGATGTCACGGCAGTTTCCGCTGGATTTTCGACTACTCGGGGGGCAAAATGACGGACTGGGGAGCGCACCATAACGACATTGCCCAATGGGCCAATGGGGCAGATCGCAGTGGACCGGTCGCTGTGGAAGGGACAGGACGTTTCCCGAGCGATGGGTTGTACAACGTCCCAACCCAATTTGAAGTCACCTATACGTACGCAAATGATGTGGTGTTGACGTGCCGGAGCACTGGCGAGAACGGTATTCGTTTCGAGGGAAGCGACGGCTGGATCTTCGTCAGCCGTTCACGAATTGATGGACACCCCAAATCACTGCTGCGTGAGACGATCGCTCCGGATGAGATTCACCTCTATGAGAGCAGGGACCATCGTGCAAACCTGCTGGAGTGCATGGCGACTCGACGTGAGACGGTGGCCCCGGCTGAAGTTGGTCACCGATCCGCAACCGTTTGCCACATTGGGAACATCGCGATGATTCTCGGGCGTAAGCTCAAGTGGGATCCTGATCGCGAACGTTTCGCCGGTGATGAGGTCGCCAATCGTATGTTGGACCGGTCCCGCCGAAGCCCCTGGCGCCTGTGATGTCACCCTCCTCTCCGTGGTTGCTCCAGACGCTCTGATCAGACGTTTCAGCCGCCTTCTCCCTGTATCGCCGGTCTCCGGCGGCTTCAGTGAAGGCGCAGATACAAGAAGGCAGTTGAGCATGAAGAGAGATCTGTTCCGTGTTGCTTCCGCTATCGCTATCTCACTGTTGAGTGCCTGCCGGACGACGACCGGCCCGGAAGGGAGCCAGACTCCCAATGCACCGTCTCCCTTCAAGAGGCCTGGGCAGAAGGCACTGCAGGAAGCGTTCTCCGGCTTGAGGAGCTATGAATTCGGACAGAGCCGGGCTGGCCTGGTCACCATTGAGCGCGAGACTGCCCACTGCCGGCCGGCATCCGGAAGACAGCAGGCACTTGAGGCGGGCTTCCTCGCGCTCCTGACGGAAGGCACAGCATCGGTGAGTGCCCGCCGGTTCGCGTGTAGGCAGCTGAGTCTGGTCGGGACAAAGGCTAGCGTGCCGACGCTGAGCGGCCTTCTGGGGGATGCCCAACTTGGTGAGATTGCGCGCTATGCCCTCGAGCGCATTCCGGGGAGCGATGCGGATGAGGCCTTTCGTGAGGCTATCGAACGGCTGGTTGGACCTGCCCGGATCGGCGTCGTTAACTCGATGGGAAAACGTGGACAGCGTGGCGCAGTACCAACTCTTGCCAAGCTTGTCGGATCGCCCGATGGAGAGTTGCGCGAGGCAGTCTTGGGGGCTCTTGGCCGGATCGGGACCGCTGATGCTGCCGCGACTCTGGCCCGCCAGCGTGATCTGACGGCCTCGGTCTGGCTGGGTGCCTGGTTGGAGTGTGCGAACCGACTTGCCGACACTGGTGAACTCGAGGAAGCTGCCGGGATGTTCGATGACCTTTTTGGTGGCGACGTTCCTTCGCATGTCCGCGGAGCGGCGCTCGATGGTCTCGTCAGAACTCGTAGGGAAGGTGTTGTCCCAATTGTCGTTTCGCTCCTGGCTGATTCTGACCCCGCCGTGCGCATCGTGGCGGCCGAGTACGTTCGAGACATGCCCGGCGAGAGGAGCACCGAGACGTTCGCCCGGGAGCTTTCCGGGTTGGGCCCTGAAGGGAAGGCGGTCCTGGTGATGGCACTCGGAGACCGGGGTGACGCTGCCGCCCGTGACCATGTCATTCGGTTGCTCAAGGATGACGACGCCAATGTTCGGGAAGCTGCCGTTCGGGCGTTGGGCAAACTTGGCAACAGCAACAGCGTGGAGCTGTTGGCCCAGTTGTTGAGAGGCGGAGGCGATGGGGCATTGGCAAATGTCGCCAGGGAGAGTCTCATCGAACTGCGTGCTGATGGCGTTGATCAGGCTCTCACTTCGCTGCTAGAGAATGAAGATGGTGATGTCGTGACGCTGGTTGCGGGAGTTCTTGCGGAGCGTGGGATTTCGGCGGCGCGGAGTGAGCTCTTCTCGCTATGCGGCGGTGATCGCCCGGTTGGTGTACGCAAGGCTGCCGTGGCCGCTCTGGAAGAGCTTGCTGAGCCGTCCGACGTGCGGCGTTTGATCCACCTAATTGAGGCCCCGGAGAACAAGTTGCTGCGGTCTGCCCTGCAGGATGCCCTCGTGGCCGCCTGTCGAAGGACCACTCCTGAGTCCAGAGCTATTCGTCGGGTACAACGCGCCTATCGCCGCGGGGAGAGCGCTGTGCAGGTTTGTCTGCTGCACGTGCTGGGTCGGTTGGGCACACAGGAAAGCCTGCGCACAGTCACCAGCGCTTTCTACGGCCCTGATAGCGCCCTTCGGAATGCCGCCATCAGGTTGCTCGGAGGGTGGCCCGATGCGTCGTGCGACGATGTTCTTGCCCACATCGCCGAGACGACCTCGGACGACATACATCGCGTTCTTGCCGTCCGCGGATTGGTTCGGGCCCTTGCCCTTGAGAGTGACCTCTCGGATGCGGATAAGCTGGCTTTGATCCGACGCGGCATGTCGGCGGCCAAGCGTCCTGAAGACCGCAAACTGGTGCTCTCCGCTCTTGGTCAGGTTGACTCACTGGGGGCTTTGGAGATGTGCGGCGAGTGGATTGGCGATCCGGAACTTGGTGAGGAGTCGGGCGTCGCGGCCGAGACGATTGTGGAGGCCATTAAGGGCACACAGCGCACAGCGTGTGAAGTCCTTCTGGAGCGTTTCCTTCTTGCTCCCTTGCCCACAGCGGCCCGGTCTCGACTCGAGGCGACGCTCGAGAATCTACGCAAGTATGACGACTACCTGCGCTGGTGGCAGTTCTGTGGACCGTACACGAAAGGGAAGAACAAGGCAAGTGCTCTGTTTGCGGAGCCCTTTTCCCCCGAGGATCCCAAGCAGGCGGAAGCCGTCTCCTGGAAGCTCAGGACTCCGTCGGCCAACGCGTTCGATTCATGGTTTGTCAATTTCGCCAAACTCCTTGGGGGAAGCAACCGTGTAGCCTATGCCCGCACGTGGGTCTGGGTGCCGTCTGAACGGGATGCCCGTTTGGAGTTCGGCAGCGACGACGGTGCCAAGGTTTGGCTTAACGGTGTGCTGGTGCACAGCAAGGATACGAGCCGAGCGTTGAGAGCCGGGGAGGATACGGTTGAGGTCAAGCTGACTTCAGGGTGGAACGCACTTGTCGTCAAGGTGCGGCAGGGAGGAGGCGATTGGGCCGTTGCGGCCCGATTGCGGATGACAGACGGCACGAAGATGGCGAATCTGTGTGAATTTGGCAGTGGGGAGGCCCTGAATGTGTGTCGCCAGAGCCTGCTGGGGAGCGATTCTGACCTATGGCCTGAGGCGCTGGAGATGTTGACGCAACATCCTGATACATCGGGGGCTTTGGATGTGCTCCTGGCCGGAGCCAGCGGCAAGGGGGCCACAGCCGTTGTTGACGCGGCCATTGCGCTTGCGGGACGGGCTGTGGGCCCGGAGCGGGAACAGTGTGAGAGCTTGTTGAGAAGTCTGCAACGGGAGATGGCGCCGGGCAAACAGCGTGAGAGGATTCAGGATGCCCTTTACGAGACAACCAAGCTGGATGACCACGTTATGCTCTGGGAGATAGCCGGGCCGTTCTCAGCGGCGGCAACTGATTCGCCACCGCTCTACACGGCACCGTTCCCGCCAGAGCCCGGCGAGAATGGAAAGAGGGTTCGTTGGACGCTGCTGGACTCGCGCAAGAGTCCCTCCAAAGCATGGGAAGTGGACCTTAACAAGGCCCTGGGGACGGGGAGCCAATGCGTTGCCTATATGCGGACGCGTGTCTGGGTAGAGGACGGCATCAGCGTCCGGATGGAACTCGGAAGCGATGATGGCGTAAAGGTGTGGCTTAATGACGTTGTGGCGCATGAACACGATGTTGCTCGCCCCGTGCGAGTTGCGGAGGACCGGGTTGACGTACAGTTGGCGAGGGGCTGGAATGACGTGCTCGTCAAGGTGGTCCAGATTGGTGGGAACTGGGGCGGCTGTCTGCGCTTCCGGACTCTTGACAACGGATCTGTTCCCGGGCTGAAAGTGACAGTCGGTCGCCACACACAGGTGATCGGCAATCGAGATTGAGGGGCTACCGCCCGAACAGCCCTTTTAGCCGGCCGAAGAAGGATGGCTTGCTCTCTCCGCCTTGTCTTGAGAAGACCATGCGTTGCTTGCCGAACTCGACGTCATCCCCATCCTGGAGTTTCTGGGGAGATTTTGCCGCGATCAGTTTGCCATTCAGGCGTGTTTTCGTCTTGCTGCTGAGATGCTCGACAAAGTAGCCTTCGGGACGATGGACGAACTGGAGGTGCAGGCGACTGATCTTGCGGTCATTGTGGATATGAATGTCCGCTTCGTGGCTGCGCCCGACTGTAGTGACTTCGCCCATCAGGGGGATTTCCTCCTGACGGCCATCGATTTTACAGGTAACAGATGCCATTGGGGGCAACTCCACACCATCGTTCTTGTCAGCGTACGTTCCACAGGCCTGTGGACGGATAGAGAAAATCTCTGGGCAAATGCTGCCCTTCTTCGTTTCGAATATAGCGGCCTCAGACTGACGGAACAAGGTCTTTTTGGTCTTGTTTCGTTCTCAATCATGGGCTGGCCTCTGTCGAGGTGGATTCGACAGAGCCGTCCCCAAACGGGAGCGCTGTGCGGGATGTATGCGGCAGTGCGTCCGGGGCGAGAGGGGCGCGATGACGTAGGAGCGCGCCCCTATAGATACGGGGCACCGTCGGGCGACTCAGGGGCTTCAGAACGGCCTCGTCAGTTGATGATCCCGCCGCCGCCACTTGAGAGGAAGATACCTTTGAGGTTCATCTCCAGGGCTTGAGGACTGTCCGATATTCGCATGGCGGCCTCTTCGGTAATAGACGCACTATTGACCAACTGCAGCAGGCAACGGTTGAAGGAAATCATCCCGTCTTCCTCCCCACCGTCAATTGCCGTATTCAGCTTTTCGAGGCGGTTCTCCTGGATCAGTTTCTGGACGATTGGCGTGTTGATCAGCACCTCAATTGCCGGGACAACGCCTTGTCCGGTCGCCTTGGGTACGAGGCGTTGACAGATGATCGCCCGCAGGGATGACGCGAGACTCTTTCGGACCGAGTCGCGTTCCTCGTTGGGGTACATATCCAGGATACGCAGAATTGACTGTGCGGCCGTCTGAGTGTGCAGCGTTGTCATGACGAGGTGCCCCGTTTCTGCGGCTGTGAGGGCCGTCTCGAACGTGGTTCGGCTACGCATCTCACCAATGATAATGGCGTCGGGGTCCTGCCGGAGAACGTGGATCAAAGCCGACTCGAAGCTGACGGAGTCGAGCCCAACTTCGCGTTGTTCGATGGTGCAGGTACCGTCTTCAAACGTGTACTCTATAGGGTCCTCAATCGTGATGATGTGGCGATTGAGATGTTCGTTCATGTGCCCAATCATGCCAGCCAGAGTCGTTGACTTCCCCGAACCAGTCGTTCCTGTTACGAACACAATGCCATTTTTGTTTTCGGCGATGTTCTTGACGATTTCCGGGAGGCCCAGGCCGCTCAGGTTGGGCGTCTCAGACTTCACGTGGCGAAGCGTGAGAGCCATCTTGCCACGTTGTTTATGGAGATTGGCCCGGAAGCGCCCGACGTTGTCTTCTTCAAACGCAAAATCCGCGTCGCCTGTTTCCTCATAGGATTTCCAGTGGATTTCCTCCGCGACCTGTTTCATCGCGTCGTCCAGAAACTCCTTGGTTGTACAGAAATCGATTTCCACAAGGACGCCATCGATTCTGAGGCGGGGGTTGCTGTCCTCGCGGATGTGCCAATCTGAGGCATTCTCAGTGACGCCGGTGGCGAGGATATCGTGGAGCAAAGACGCTGCCATTGAGGGGGTTCCTTGGCTTCAGGGCGTCCAGCAGGGGCGGACGCGGTTTGCGGTCATCGGTTGCTCTAGTTTATATGGGGTTGTCCAAACGGTCAACAGAGTCGAGGAGCGGTTTCTGAGCGCCTCGTGTCTCCTGGGCTTTGTGGTGGGGAACAGTCAGGGGGCTTCGGCATAGGTTGCGTCGTGCAGTTCGAGGGTAATCGCGTCCCACTGCTGTTTGACAACGCCCTTGACATGATATGGGCCCATTCGGTTGAAGAGGCGGCCGAAGCGTTGGTGTTGCTTGGGGAAGAGGACGACTTCAAAGAGTCCGGATGCATCTTCAAGAGTCGCAAAACTCATTTCGTCCCGGTAGTCAGTGCCGCGTTTTGTTTGGGTCAATTTGACCGCGTCGAGGATTCCGGTGATCTGGACGGATCGGCCAATAAATTGGTGAAGTCGGTCTGCCTGGCAGAATTTTGGGTATTCTTCAAGCGGAACAGGATGGGCGGCGAAGGGGATGTCCATGAGCAGGAGTTCAGCATCAAGGAGCGCGGGAAGAGTTGGTGGCGAACAGGGAAACAAGCTGAGTTGTGACGCGTTCGAGCGTGTTGTCCACAACTCAGCGAGGAGCTTCTCCCTACTTCCAAGTTCACGGCAGGTTCCAGCCAGAATAAAGCGTTCGAGTTCTCCCGAAGAAAAGTCCACGCGCTCACGAAGGTCACGCAACGAGGTGAAGGGAGTCCGTACCCCCTCAGTTACGAGTTGACGGCATAAGGACTCGCGAGTGCCTTTGACCAAATCAAGACCGGCTCGAATGTTCTGCTTTCCGGGTTTCCATCCCAGATGCGGATGTCGAATGCTGGGCGGCAACACTTGAATGCCGTGTCGAATCGCATCCCAAACGAATACCCGTTTGGGATACATGGACTTGTGGCAATTCAGCACGGCAGTGTAGAACTCACGTGGGTAATGGGCTTTCAGAAAGGCGGTTACCCAGGCTAGGCGGCCGTAAATAGAAGCATGCGCTTTGCAGTAGGAATAGGCCGCAAACTTGGAGACCTGATTCCAGATCTTTGCTGCTGTCTCTTCGTCGACGCCCTGGGCAGAGGCCTTTTCGAAGATGAACTTGCTGCGCTCTTCCTCGAAGATGTGCGATCGTCGCTTCTTGCTGACTGCCCGGCGGAGGAGATCTGCATCAGCAATTGAGTACCCGGCCAGATTTGTCGCCACCTTCATGACATCTTCCTGGTAGAGCATGACGCCGTATGTTTGGTCGAGAAAATGAGCCATTTTCGGATGCAGGTAGGTGACGCTTTCCTCGCCTCTCCGTCGCTTTATGAAGGCGTCCTTCATTCCTGCTGCGGCAGGGCCTGGCCGGATCAACGACAGTGCTGCAGATACTTCCTTTGGAGTCTTTGGTTTGAGGGCCTGGCAGAGCTGGCGCATTCCCGGTGACTCACATTGGTAAACACCAAGAGTATCCCCTTTGGCGAAAAGGCGTGCGACTTTGTAATCGCTCACGCGCGGAGCCGCAGGCGGCGTGATTCCCCGTTGATCAAGCCACGTTCTACTTTCACTGAGCAAGGACAGGCCGGAATTTCCGAGGAGATCCATTTTTACCAGGCCTATCGCCTCAGCCTGATCCTTTTCATAGTGCGTGACAATGACACCTTTACTGGCTCGAGTCAGTGGAGTAACATCGGTTAGTGGGCATGGGGTGATAACCAGCCCCCCACAGTGAATTCCCAAATGTCTTGGTAGTCCGGCAAGACATCCGGCAATGCTCAACAGTTGTGTTTTTTGCGGGATATCGCTGTGCTCATCCAAGAAATCTCTGACCCGCTGCGGCGGCAGTCTGAGAATGCGTCCAGCATCATGCACGGCGCTGCGTGTTCTGTAGGTAAGGATGGTTGCGATCATCGCAACGTGCGAAGCTCCCCAGCGGTCATAGCAGTAGTTGATGACCTCATCTCTTCGGTTATCGGCGATGTCGATATCGATATCCGGACAGTCTTTGCGGCCGGCGTTCATAAAACGCTCGAAAAGCAAGTCGTGGTCAAGGGGACAGCAGGCGCTGAATCCAAGCAGGAATGAGACGATGCTTGAACCGGCGGAACCGCGTACTTGGACAGGAATGCCTCGGCGGTGGGCAAAACGGATGATCTCGTTGACATAGACGAAGTAATCTTCAAAGCCATTCGCTTCAATGACCTGCAGTTCCCGGTTCAGCTGAGCCCGTGCTGCGGCACGACGTCCAGGGCTGTATCTACGTCCGAGTTCGGCATAGCAAAGTTCACGCAGGGACGGCACTGGGGGACGACCGGGCTCCGGAACCAGTGAAGGGAGGAGAGGGGAACCAAACGTGAAATTGAAGCGGCACCGTTCCTGGATTTCTTCTTCCGTTTTGCTGGACGGGAACTGCTGCTGCCATTCATCGTGTGTTGGCAAGAGCATACCGAGAGGCGATTCAGCAGCAGCATTTGGCTGATCAGCCAGACGAGACAATTCGTTGCGATAAGCGAATGTGTATGCATCATCGGGCTCTATGAACCAGGCGTCGGGAATGTTGGCGCGTTTGACCGCTACCGGCACGGTGTCCCAAAGTGTTCGGGCATTCATCTCTTCAGGAGAAGGCGGCAATTGGTATAGGTTCTGCGCGGGCAAAATAGCGGCAAGCCGTTGAAGCAATGCGGGAGAGCGCGTCAAAAAAAGGAGTTCATGACACCCTGATGCAACAGTCTTTTCGAGGCGAAAATCCGAATCCAGATGACGAACGGTGAGTAGTCTGCAAAGCTGTCGGTATCCTTCGGTGGATGTCGTCAGTGCAATGAGGTTCGGGGCAGTGGGGCACTGGATCGTTGAGCCGATGATGGGGCGTAATCCATGTTTGACTGCTGCACGGTAAAAATGAACGGCACCATGGAGGTTGTTGATGTCCGCAATGGCGAGTGCAGAGTAGCCCCGCTGAGCCGCATGTTTAGCCCAATCAGCGGGGGAACGGACCCCGGATTGCATAGAGTAATATGTGTGACAAATCGCAAGCATCAGAAGATTCACTGTGAAACATGAGTCTTCTTAAGAATAGCTTGGCGTTATTGTATAGCAAATAAATAGAAGCTAGCAGAATATCAAAAAAACAGAAAGAAGGTGTTAGGCAAGGAGCAGGGCGGACGAACAGACGGATGTCGTTCCGTAGAGGAGGGCGCGGCTCAGCCACACACCATGGCCGCAACGTCTCGGGCAGCATCCGGTTTGGCCAGAGTTCCCACCGTTCGGCCCATCTCGTGCCACGACTTCGAGCCTTTCTGCCAGTCATGCAGGAACTCGACGATGCGCTCAGGTGTCGCCTGCTCTTGAGAAAGATGGATGGCGGCATGGCGGCTTGCGAGAGCCTTGGCATTTGCGGTTTGGTGGTCTTCGGCAGCGGTTGGGAGAGGAATCAGGATTCCGGGCTTCTTGAACAGAGCCAATTCGCAGAGGGTCGAAGCCCCGGAACGGCAGATAACCAAGTCGGCGGCGAGGTAGCAGTTCTCGATCTGTTGATCGCGTTCCTTTACACACGCCCGGATGCCAGCTTCCGAGTAAGCGCCAATGAGGGCTGCGTTGTCCACCTGTCCAGTAAGATGAATGACCTGCAGATGCCTGGCATCTTCCCGTAGTTGTTGGGCCACTCCTTGCATGAGGGCATTGATCGCGCTGGCTCCCTGGCTGCCCCCAAAGATGAGCACGATGGGTTTTCCGGGAATCAGGCCGGCGTTGGCCAGAAAATCCGTCGGCAAACGCAGGTCTTCGGCGGCATCGATCAAGGACTGCCGAAGTGGCATGCCCGTCTGACGATGAGCACACTGAATGGCCGCTCCGGGGGCCAACGGGAGCGAAGTGGCAAGGTGGCGAGCCCAGCGTGAGAGGAAGCGATTCGCCCGCCCGACCCAGGCATTCCCTTCGTGCAGAAATAGCGGCCTCCTGCTCAGCACGGCAGCCAGGCCTACGGGAACAGAAGCAAAGCTGCCCATGCCCAGAACTGCATTGGGTTTCAGGCTGCGCAGCCTGGACCAGGCGACCCAGATGCTGGCCAGGAAAATAAACGGGAAGGCGAGGGCCTGGAGGGGCGTCCGCGGCAAACGAATGGCCTTCACCGCCTGCGCTTCCAGGTTGTTCCTCCTTGCTATCTCGATCTGCTCGTCGGTGTGGTGTCCGGCCAACAGCAGTGTGACTTCGTTCCCTTTGGCAACGAGCTGCCGCGCAATGGCAAGGGTAGGATAGAAGTGTCCTCCCGTGCCACCAGAAGCAATGACGATGTGTCGTGTCGTGTCTGTCATGGGGCCCCTCCAAAGGGCGACGTCAATAAACAAAGGCGATGAGGGCAACGCCGGAGGCATCCCCGTGGCACTCAGATCTCGTCGGTCGCGGCGGGACCGTACTCTCCGACGCTTCCGGATTCACGTTCCTTCTCGTGGTCCATTTCGCTGATCCGGGACACGCTGAGCAGGAGGCCGACGCCAATCAACGACTTGATCATGCTGGACCCACCATAGCTGAGGAATGGGGCTGTGACTCCAGTGGTCGGGCCGAAGCCGCTCACGACACCGATGTTCACAAAAGCGTGGATGCCGATTGACAGACCGATGCCAACACAGATCAACGTCCCCTGCCGGTCATGGGCAAGCGCTCCAAGCCAGAAGGCGGCTGCCATGACGAGGAAATACAGCACGATTAGAGCTGACACGGCGGCGAAGCCCAGCTCTTCCCCAACGATGGCCACGATGAAGTCCGTGTGGGCCTCAGGCAGATAGTACTGCTTCATGCGGCTGTTTGTGAGCCCCAGCCCCCTAGTCCCTCCAGATCCCATTGCGAGCTGAGAGCACCAGAGCTGATATCCTTCAGCCTGGGCACACTGTTCGGGATCACGGAAAGCGGTGAGTCGCCGCATCCGTTCTGCGTCTGACGCCAATGCCAGCCCGCCCAGAATTGCCCCTGCGATCCCCACGACCACGAGATAACGCAAGCGGACACCGGCAACGAAAGCCATGATGAACACCAACCCACCGACAATGACGGTGGAACTGAGATCCTTGCCGAGAAAGATCAGGGCAAGAATTGCGCCGGCGATTCCCATGGGTCGGAGGAAACCGCGCTTGAACTCGTGCAAATGCCGCGCCCGGCGGCCAAAATAATCAGCAAGAAACAGAACGATGATGGGCTTGGCAAACTCCGATGGCTGGATCGACGCCCCAGGCAGCACTTTCAGCCACCGAAATGCACCCTTTATCGGTCCCCCCACAAACGGCATTTTGGCAACGAATGAGCGTGGCACGAATGAAGCTTTGTAGAGCACAAAGGCCAAGGCAAGATAGGCCAGGGCGAGTCCGACCAGGACGACGGCGATCCATGAGTACCGCCCCAGAATGCGGTAGTCACAGCGCCAGATCACCAGTCCTGCGATCGACCCCAACGCGATCCAGGTAAGCTGCTTCGACAGCATCGCCTCACCAAATTCGGCGTAGCTGGTGCTGTAGAGCATGACGATCCCGAAAAGCAGGAGGATGCCAATCAGAATCACCAGCGATGTGCGGGCAAGTACGTGCATGGAACGTTGGCTAACGGCGCTCCGAAGAAGGCGGACTCAATGGTTGGAGCGCACGTCGTGACTGCGGTCTCGGCGCTCCGAGACACTCTATTGCAGGACGTCCGGGGGTCAAGTGTCGAAGCGTTTGCTCAGTCAACTCATTCGCTTGTGCAGAAGAGCCCCAGGGCCCGCAGCGCGGCTCCGTCGTCTGCGTCGTCGAATGTAACTTGCAGATTTCGAACGGCGACGAGGGGAAAGTGGCAGATGGCTTTGCTGCCGACATTCTGTCCCTGCCAGACGGGGATCCAGCGTTTCTCGTGGTTCGGGTTGATCTGAACGCTGAACGCCCGTACGTGTTCGCCTGCGGTGAGATCTTCCTGCAGAACGGCATGGTCCAGCAACTGCGGGGGATCGAAGCCGAATGTCCAGGAGTTTCCTTCCCGAGTGGCATCAGGAAGGGAGGCCACAGGGGAATTGAAACGACGCGCAACTTCATCCCCGAACTCGAGCAGACGCCGGGTGTCTGGATCCGGGAGCAGCCCACGGCGGTCGGGCCCAATATTGAGCAGGAGGTTACAGCCTCTGCCAACGCTGTAGGAATAGAGCCCCATGAGCTCATCGAGACTCTTCACCGTGTCCACGTCAGCGTCGCTGTAGAACCAGTTGCGAAAGCGCATGCGGCAGTCACACTCCGCGGGTAGCCAAATGGGGCGCTTTTCGCCCACTTTCTCGCGCTCTGCTGTGTCAACCGCGACCGACACTTCTTCGACAGTATTCCAGCAGGGGACAGGCGCGATGCCAAGCTCATTTCCGACCCAGCGGAAGTCAGGGTCCCCCATGCTGAAGATCAGGATATTGGGCTGCATGCGTCGGATCTCACGGGTGATTCGCGGCCAGTCGTAAGTGTGCCCGGAGGAGCCGCACCCATCAAACCACAGGACATCGATCTCTCCGTAGCCGACGAGCAGTTCGCTGATCTGGTCGATGAAGTAGTTGTCATAGGCTTCTTCATCTTCATACACCGGCGAGGCCCAATCAGCGGGGGAGTAGTAGAGGCCGGGTTTGATGCCATGCCGTCGACAGGCATCTGTGAACTCTCGGACCACATCGCCTTTGCCATCCTTCCATGGTGATGACGCGACTGAGAAGTCGGTGTACTTGGAGGGCCAGTTCGCAAAGCCATCGTGGTGTTTGGCCGTCAGGACCATGTACTTGGCCCCCGCCTGCTTCGCCGACTCCACCCATTGGTCACAATCCAGGGAGGTCGGATTGAACGCGTCAGGTGACATGGGTTTTCCGTCCCAGTCACGGTGGCCTTCATAGAAGGTCCTGATCCCAAAATGAAGGAAAATGCCGAATTCCCAGTCCTGATATTCGAGCTGCCGAGCGGTGGGGATCGCAGTGGTCATGGTCGAGGGCCCTGTTGATGCTGATTGCTTGTGTGTATAAGTGCGGGATGTCTCTGCAGCATAGTGGATCCCCGCCGGCCCTGCAACCGGCTCTGACAGGGAGTCGTCCTCCCAGTACCAAGCTGTCGAAGTCAGGGCGTGCACTGACTTGCGCAGCTTGGTGCCAGGTTGCATTGTGGCGACGGGTGTTTACCGTTGGAGTCTGCCCCTGAGTCTGGCGTGTTCGACCTGTGGATCGAGGACGTCGGGTCACGCTTCTGACCCTCGAACGAAGGAGTGTCGCGTATGACGGTGATTGACGCACACACACACGTCTGGCTGAGGCGAGCCGAGAACGACCGCCGAGCACTGCTCGATTGTATTGAGAGTGTCCCGCTGAAGCGGCTCTACGTGACCGGGCTGGATAACCACCGCCCTGACGAGGACACCGTGGTGCGCATCAATGATGCGGCCTTGGAGCTCATGCGACGTGATGAGCGTGTCCGTGGGATGCTGTACCTCAATCCTCGGCATGAGAAGCAGGTTTCTGAAGAGTTCCACCGGTGTCGCGACTTGGGGTTTGTTATGGTCAAGCTCTGGCAGGCAACCACCGCGGACGATCGGCTGAACGAGCCGGTCTACGAATTGTGTCTGGAATACGGCATGCCGGTGCTGCTCCACTGTTTCTGTCCCGTGCGGGGGGCAACATCCGATCAGAATCCGCCGGAAGCGATCGCATCGGTCGCCCGTCGCCACCCGGAGCTCACCGTCATGCTCGCTCATGAAGGAGGAGATTTCATTCGCGGTGTGGAAGCGGTCGTTGGACTGCCGAATGTCTACGTCGACTTTTCCGGGACATACGGCGAACGCGGCATGGTCGACTATGCGGTTGAGCACCTGGGAGCGGACCATGTGATCTTCGGCTCGGACATGCCGGGATCAGACATCTACCACAATCTGGGCAAGGTCTACGGAGCCAATCTCACCGAAGACCAGCGGGACCTTGTGTTGTGGAAGAATGCAGAGAGGGTGCTGCCATGACCACGTGGATTGATGCGAATGCCTGGAGTGGGCAGTTTCCTTTCCGGCGCATTGCGGGAACAACCGTTGAGGAACTGGAGAGGAAACTCTCCAGACTGGGGTTCACGGGGGCAGTACTCTCTCCATTGGAGGCCATTTTCCAGGAAGACTCCTATGGCGCTGAGGAAGCGTTGTGTCACGACATCCAGGGCCGTACGGAACAGCTTCAGGATGTGTGGCACTTCAAGGTCGTGAACCCCGCCTGCAACTGGTGGGAACGTGACTTGCGGAAGAGCGTGGAGGCATTGGGCGTGTCGGGGATACGCCTCTGTCCAACGTTCCATGGCTATCAGCTGGCCGACGCGTGCGTCGCTGACCTGCTTGTCGCCGCTGGTGAACTCAACCTGCCGGTGCAGGTGATGTGTAAAATGCAGGATTGGCGCATCGAGTGGATGATGGCGACCTCTGACGTCGAGATCGATCAGGTCGGCCCCTTTCTTGAGGGCGCAGGAGATCACCCGCTCATTCTCTCCGGGCTGCATACCACGGACCTGCGAGGTGTCTCGAAGCAGTTGGCGGAGCGTTCGAACGTTCTGGTGGACACAAGTCGTTTGAAGGGATCCTGGCGAACGTTAGAGAAGCTGGCTGAGACGATCAGCCTTGACAGGCTCTGTTTCGGTTCGCTTTGGCCGATCAATCTGCCTGACTGCCCACTTGCTCAGATTGGGGCTGCTGACATTCCCCAGTTGCAGAAAGACGCCATCATGGGTAGCAGCATTATGCGTATTCTCGGAAACGGTCCGAAGGGAGGCCCGGCATGACTCAGGCAGATCTGGCAATCAATGGCGGCCCAAAGGCAAAGACGGTTGCGTACAGCCGCCCGAACCGCTATGGGGAGCTTGAGAAACGGTATGTCATAGAAGCGCTCGATGAAGGCGCTCTCATGTGTACCCGTGGCACGATGGTACAGCGCTTTGAGAAAGCCGCTGCTACGCGTTTCGGGACCCGGTACGCGGTAATGACCACCAGCGGGACAACCGCCATTCAGACCGCCCTGGCTGCGTGTGGTGTCGAAGAAGGCGATGAAGTGGTGACGACTGCCGTCGCCGATGCGGGCACCTTCATGAGCATCCTGACGCTGCACGCCATCCCCGTATTTGCTGATCTGAGCCCGGATACGGTTAGTGCGGCCCCTGATGCCGTCGAGGCCGTGATCACCCCCCGAACCAAGGCCGTACTTGTGGTGCACATGGCCGGAATCGTTGCTGATATGGATGCGTTTCTGGCCATAGGGGAGAAGCACGGCGTCGCCATCGTGGAGGACTGCTCGCAGGCTCACGGAGCGACGTGGCGAGGGCAGTGCGTTGGGAGCCTGGGAAGAATCGGGGCGTTCAGCATGAACGAGTCGAAACACATGTCGTGTGGCGATGGCGGTTTCATGCTCACCAATGACGAAGAAACGGCCCATGTGGCGCGGCTCTTCATTGACAAGGCCTATGTGCGGGGGAAGACGGAGCGTGGGGAGGAAATGATGGCGTTTGCCGCCACAAACAGTCGCCCGAACTGCCAGAGCGCAGCCATTGCGCTGGCCCAGCTTGAACGGCTGGACGACAACATCGGGCGTCGGGCTGAGATCGCCTCTCGGTACTATGCCGAACTGAGCGGCTTGCCTGATCTCAGATTTCCACGAATCGCGGACCACAGCTGTCCTGCGTGGTGGCCGATCCCCGTGCTCTATACGGGAGATGCGCCCACTCGGGAAGAACTGCTGCCCGTCCTGCAAGCAGAGGGACTCGGTATCACGTCCGCGCTCTCTCCGGCCCGAGGAAACCTACACACACCTGTAATCCGGAATCGGCGGTTCTACCCGTATTCGGATCACCTCCCGCACTTCCTTGAGGGAGTATCGTTCGAAGAGGGGGCCTGTCCTGTTGCGGACCAGATATCACGCCAGGTACTCCGCCTGCCCATGGACCACCGGTTCACGGATCTGGACATCACCGAGACTATTGCCGGAATCCGGAAGGTGTGGGCAGCATGCGTGACCGGATGAGTCGTGCCTGCTCCGCAATGCCGTCCTCCCAACGCCAACGCGTGCCGCCTTCCGGGAGAGTTGGCAGACCTATGACGGCTCTTTCACTGCGCCGGTGCTCAAAGACGTTCACTTGAGCGGAATGGGCTTGGTCGCGACGTGCTGCAGGCAATTCGGGTAGTCCTTGCCGACGAAAACAGCGAACATGATCTTGTTGCCCAGGACAGTTCCGGGCAGATCGAACGTGATCTCCGCTGTGCCCGCCCCACTAGCCTTGACCACTTTGCGTTCAATCCGCTTTCCTCTGCCGTCCTTCACGGTCACGTGCAGCAACTGTTCCCCCAGATCCTGGGGGATCGTGTGTGGTATCCGGACAATCACCGGCGTTCCGGCGGCTGCCGCCGCGGGCGGCGCTAGCTGGACAAGTTGCAGCTTCCCCTTGTTCCCTGTTTTCTTCGTGTTCGTCTTCCCTTTGCGCCACTGGGTGCGGTCTTTGCGGCGCTCAAGGGCCTCTTTCTCAAGACGTCGCATGTAGGCGTCGTTCGCATCGTCATTGTCACGGTTTCTGAATGCCTCCAGGGCATGATCACCGGTCTTGACCATCCACTGCTCAAGTGCGGCACGTAAGCGGTCGATCTCCGTCCTGTAAGCCGGATCATCAATCAGATTGTGCAGGGCATCGGGATCGTGCTCGTAGTCAAAGAACTCCTCTCGGACGCGATGGTTGAAAAGGTCGACCCGCGCGGCCATAGCTTCATCAGTTTGGGCAAGCGTCAGCATGGCTTTGTAGGTGAGGGTTCCCGTTGTCGCGGTCTTGAATTTGCGTTCGCCGTTCGCCCACGGATTGAAGATGTACCCGTGCTTCTGCGTAACGACACTGCGCATGGGATTCCGTCCTGCCCCGGCGTTCTCGTTGTATTCCTTGAACACCATGTCGCGGCCGTTCTGTGTTTTCTCCTTAAGTAGCGGAAGGAAAGAGCGCCCGTCCAGGCCCACCGGAACGGGCACGTCAACGATGTCGAGGATCGTCGGCATAAAGTCCACTGCCGAGATCATATGGCGAGAATCGATGGCACTTGCGCGTGTCACTCCGGGCCACCGCACAATCCAGGGCGTGTGGGTGCTGTGGTGATATAGACTGGTCTTGGCGAAGGGGAAAGGCATGCCGTGGTCCGATAGGAACATCACCACGGTGTTGCTCTCGTGTCCGGCTTCCTTGAGCTCCGCGAGTATGGCCCCCACGCAGTCATCGGCCCGTCGTACCGACGAATAATAATGAGCCAGCTCCTTGCGGACGACCGGGAGATCGGGGAGGAACCCTGGCACGGGGACCTCGTCCGGAGAATAGACACGTGAAGGGACATTGAGGTCCTCGACCGGTTGCCCGTTCCTGCCCATTCCATAGAAGGGCTTGTGTGGGTCAGTGATGTTCATGAGCAGGTAGAACGGCTTGCCGGCCTCTTTGCTGGCACCGATGGCCTGCCGTGTGAGCGCGGCGAAGGCATCACGGTTGCGGTCCAGTTTGCGCCCGTTCTCAGGGGTGAGTACGAGGTCCCAGGAATAGGGATGGAAGGGAGTTGAGTGACTCACTTTTCCCTTGATGGCCGTGAAGTACCCATGTTGTTTCAGAACGTCCGGGAGGATAGGGAATTCGGCCTTGACCTGATAGAAACCCTCTACCCCGCTGTTGTGCGGGTAACGCCCTGTCTGCATGACGTTGCGTGAGGGAACGCAGTTCGCGACCTGCACATGTGCATGGGCAAAACGAATGCCCTCACTCGCCAGGCGGTCAACATTGGGGGATGTCCCAGGCAGCTTGCAGCCGAACGCACCAATGGAGTCGCAGTTCATGTCGTCGACGGTGATGAAGAGGATGTTCGGCGGAGCTGGGACCGGGGCCGCGGGAAGCACATGAGGCAGCGCAAGGACGATGGCGGCGGTGAGGCAGGTCAGCGTGATGAGATTATGTCGATGCATGGTGCCAAAAGGCCTTTCCAGTGAACTACCATAGGACGTTGCCTGAGGCAAACATGGCTGTTGCGTCAGCAGGCCACTCCGCAGACCTGAGGGGACAGCTTCTGATACCATGTCTGCCCGATTGTCTTCAGGAGGCGACCGCGTTAAGTTCGCAGAGACAGGACGGTTTGGCAAGGAGCGGTGTATCGAGAGGGGCAAAGAACAGGAAAGAACCCGACATGAAACGACGGCGCTTCCTGACGGCTGCAGTGGTTGGCGGCGGGACGTTGGCTCTCTCCGGAAGAGGGCAGAACGCTCCTCCCGGCAAGCCGGAAGGCGACGCACGGAGCGTCCCTTCCGAGGCAATGCCCAAACGCGCACACGAGCTGTTCATTCCCGGGAAGATGACCTGTTCAGAGTCCATCCTCATTGCCGGATGTGAGGCCATCGGCGAGGATCCCGAGTTGGGGAAGCGCTTTGGGCTCGGTCTGGCCGCAGGGGTTGGGTTGCAGGGAGATATCTGCGGGTTGGTGAGCGGGGGGGCTTTGGTGCTTGCCATGGCCGTGTCACGGAAGACCTCGGATTACGCGGAGCGGAAGAAGAAGACATTCCAGGTCGTTGGGCGGTACCAGACGCGCTTCAAGGCCACAATGGGCAGCAATCGCTGTCGAGTTTTGACCGGCCTTGATCTGACGACGTCAGCGGGACGGACAGAGTTGAAGGACAGAGTCAAACGTGAAGTGTGTGCCGTTTATGTCGAGAAAGCCGCAGGCCTCCTGGCTGAAGAGTTGTCACGTATCTGATTCTGCCGCTGGTTTTCGTTTCGCTGGGGTGTAGAATAGCCCCTCGGACGCAGTTGATGCCCTGTGGTTGGGGCACTCAGAGATCAGAGCGCGCTTGGAGGAGACCCAATGAGCGACAAGGTCAAGATTGGTATTGTCGGTGTAGGTACGATCGGTTCCGTTCATGCGGACGCCTACGCAAAGGTGAATCGTGCCGATGTCGTCGCCCTGTGCGACATTCTTCCGGACCGGCTGAAGGAGAAGGGCGCTCGGCACGGCGTGGAGACGTTGTACGAGGATTACAACGAGTTGCTCGCAGACAGCGACATCGAGGCAGTCAGCGTGTGCGTCCCCAACAACATGCATGCCCCTATCGCCATCGCGGCTTTTGATGCCGGCAAGGATGTGCTGCTTGAGAAGCCGATGGCTCTGAGCGCTCAGGAAGGTCAGGCAATCTGCGATGCGAGAGACCGGGCGGGGAAAGTCCTGCAGATGGGAATGGTCCAGCGCCAGAGCGCGGATGGACGTTTCCTCAAAGAAGTCATAGACAAGGGGCAACTCGGCGAGATTTACCAAATGCGTGTGATCCTGCGACGTCGGCGCGGTATTCCGGGAATGGGCGGCTGGTTCACCACCAAAGCGCTCTCCGGCGGCGGCGGCTTGATCGACATTGGTGTCCATTTCTTCGATTTGGCCATGTGGACCTCCGGGTGCTGGAACCCGACTCGAGTCAGCGCAAAGACGTACACGAAGTTTGGCTCTCCCATGGAGAACTACAACTACACCAGCATGTGGGCCGGCCCACCGGACTACAACGGCACCTTCGATGTCGATGACTACGCCTGCGGGTTCGTTCGTTTCGGAGCCAACACCACGATGAATTTTGAAGTCTGCTGGGCAGCGAACACTGAACCCCAGCAGTTCCTCGAGATTCTCGGCGATAAGGGCGGCATCCGGATGGGCAGCGGCGCTCCCGTACTGCTGACTGAGGTGGGTGACCGTATCGCCGATGTGAAGATGGATTACGACAACAAGCGGGACAACTTCGCCGAGGAAATGCGGACCTTTATCGCGGCCGTCAAGGGTGAAGCTGAGCCGGCAGCGACAGCAGAACAGGGCGTGACCACGATGAAGCTGATCGACGCGATCTATCGGTCCAGCGCCGCGGACGCCGAGGTGGTCGTGGAGTAGAGACGCCGAGTCTCAAACGTTACCAAGTGAAAGAGGCCGGTCCATTCGTGGATCGGCCTCTTTTCTTTGGGGGAAGGCGCTACGTGGGCTGCTACAGGTTCAGCCGCCCCATCGCCATGCCGCACGTCGAGGCTATCCCCCCCCCCACGTTGGCTGCACCTGACCTCAATGTGGGAGGCGGTGCCATCCGGCGACCTCTTCCTGGATGCACTTCTCGCCGCTTCTTCTTAACGCCAATCCGGGGCAGATCTCTTCCTTCCGCCCTTACCGGACCTATGCTCCGCCCTCGACGGCGCCGGCAACGAGCCCGTCGAAACCTTCACCGAGGCGTTGCGCGATGGGGCCGGGGCGACCGGAACCAATTGGCGTTCCATCCACCTCAATAATGGGCATCACTTCAGCGGTTGTCCCAACGAGGAACAGTTCGTCGAGTTTCGGGACTTCCTCGAAGAGAACAGGGAACTCGCGGACGGGGATAGCGAAATCTGCACACAGTTCCATGATCACGGCCCGGGTGATGCCCGGCAGGATGTAGTTGGACAGCGGTGCGGTGACCATGGTCCCGTCAACAGCGGCACAGACATTGGTGTGCGACCCCTCTGTCAACGCCCCGTCACGAACAAAAATCGCTTCCTCTGCATCGCGTTCCTCGGCCGTTTGGGCCGCGATGGCATTCGGGAGAAGAGCAACCGTCTTAATGTCGCACCTGGCCCAGCGGTTGTCCGGAACAAAGGTGGCTGAAACGCCGACACGCCGCTTCTCTACCGGTCGGGCAAAGGTCGACGCGCAAGCGTATATGGTAGGCGAGGTGTCCGCCCCGGGAAACGCATGGTTCCGCGGCGCTGCCCCGCGGGTGATCTGCAGATAGACTTTCGCGTTCGTCCCACAGAGATCATTCCGCTCCAGCAGTGTCTGAGCAATCTCCTCCACCACCGCCACATCACCAAACTCGATTCGCAGGGCCTTGAGACTGCGTTCCAGGCGCGTCAGGTGATCAGCTGTGCGGAACAAGCGTCCCTCGTAGGCAGCAAAGACTTCATAGACGCCGTCGGCAAAGAGGAAGCCTCGGTCGTCCGGGGAGATCGCTGCTTTGGACTTGGGGACATAGGCGCCGTTCAGGTACACGATCATCTCTGTTCTCCTTCTCGAGAAAATGGTCTTCACGGGATTGTGCTGAAGGACTATAGCGCGCGGGCTGGGCGCGCCAATCCCGGACAACAGATCAGGGATGCAGAACGATGGAGTCAGGGGGGGCAGAAAATCAGCCTAGGAAGTCGTTCACGACAGTCAGGAAGTCGGCTGGAGCGTCGGCGTGGACCCAGTGTCCTGCTCTCGGGATAGTGTGAACCCGAGCCGACGGGAAGAGGGTGGCGATGTCCGCAGTGTCCGTCTCACTGACGTACGCGCTGGCTCCCCCCCGGAGGACCAGTGTCGGTCCGACAAAGCTGCTGGGAATGTCTTGAGCTTCGAGGATCCGTTCCACATTGTCCCTTAGTGAGGCCAGGTTCGGCCGCCAGGACAGGGCGCCGGAGGAGTCGCGACCGAGGTTCTTGAGCAGGAATGCACGTGTTGCCTGTTCAGGGACATGTGCCGCCAGGATGTGGTCTATATCTCCGCGGCGACTGTACCGGGCCGGCTGGATGCTGTTCAGAGCGTTGAGTACATCCATCCGGTCATTCCTGTAACGTCGAGGCGCGATATCGACAACGATCAGCTTCTCCACCCGGGCTGGCCTCGTGAGGGCAAACTGCATGGCCGTTTTGCCGCCCATGGAATGCCCGATGACCGTCGCTGTTGCGAGGTCGAAGCGGTCGAGCAGTTCCTCGAGGTCCTGAGCCAGAAGCTCATGGTTGAAAGCGTCGCTATGCGGCGAGCGCCCGTGATTCCTCTGGTCTGGAACAAGGACATGGTGGCAGGCAGCCAACGCCTTGGCTACGGGAACCCAGTTGTCACCACAGCCCAGGAGGCCGTGAAGGATGACCACCGGGGAGCCTTCTCCGTATTCTCGGACGTGCAGTTTCATCGTGTGTGTGGTGAAATGAATGAGCGGGACCAGCCTGTGAGGCCGGTCCCGCTCAGATTACACTATGCAGTTTCTCTGTAAGAGGCCTGTGTCAGTGCAGACGTGCTATTTAGCACTCCCACACTTCTTTGCGCCAGCCGCCTTGCCCTTGGAGCAGCTTCCGCACCCTTTGGCTGCGCCGGCGGCCTTCGGAGCAGGCTTGTTGCACTTCTCGGCGCACGCAGCACCCTCTTTCTTGCAGCCTTCGGTACACTTGGCCGCGCCGGCTTTTGCGCCAGCCTTCTCACACTTTCCGCAGCACTTGGCGGCGGCCTTCTTCGCGGATGAGCAGGTTACTTTCCCGGCTTTCGCGTCGAATTTGCATGTAGAAGCCTTGGAGGACTTTTTCTTCTCGCCCCCACAGTTGTGGGCATTCGCGACGACGCATAGCGCCAAGACGAAACAGCTGCACAGACAGATCGTTTTCAAGCTTTTCATGTTCCTCGTTCCTTCCTTACGTTTCCTTACTAGTCGGTGTGACTGAACTGCACACCGCCGGACTCGATCTCAGACGTACATTTCATCCTTCGACATCAGTCTGGTCAAACGGTTCCCTAATGTGAACTCGTTCTTCCGCGGCGGCAACCCGGCCGATTTCAGAGGATCCCACTCAAGGCCAAGCTTTCACCAACGTCATCCGTCTCCGTATTATGAGAGGAATATTGCCTCCCACCGCGGTTCTGTCCAATGACTTGCGGTCAGAGGTGTTGGTTGCGCCGGTTCAGGTCTTGACTATGGTACGGCGTTTGAGTAGAGAGTATCCCGGTAAGGTGGAGATTGGCGGCACATGGCTATCCGCGACTGTTCAATAGTGATTCTGGCCCACAACAGCGTTGAGTTCACGGAACGCTGTCTCAGCAGTGTCCTCGGGGCAACTGACCATCCGCGCGAGCTTTTTCTGGTTGACAACGGCTCATCGGACTCGACTCCCGCTCTGTTCGAACAGGCACAGATCCAGGCACGAGAAGCAGGAATCAGCTGCTTTGCGTGGCGTAATGAGGAGAACAAGGGGTGTTCGGTCGCCCGTAACGAAGCATGGGCAAAAACGACCTCCACCTACACGATGTTCATGGACAATGACACGGCGGTGTGCACGCGGGATTGGCTTGGTAGATTGACCCAGGCGATGGACGATGATCCGTCCCTGGGCATTCTGGGGGTGAAACTGATCTACCCCTATGAGCCACACCCCATCCAGTGTGCCGGCGTCGGCATCAGCCCTTTGGGACGCATCGCTTTCCGCGGGCGGGGCAAGCCTCGCCACGATGAGCGCTTCTGCGAAGTTCGCAGCGTCAACGCGCTGATCAGCGCCTGCTGGATTATGCGAACCGAACTGCGCGAGAAGGCGGGATATCTGGACGAGCTTTTCCATCCTGTCCAGTATGAAGACCTGGATCTGTGTCTCCGAGCTCGTGAGAGCGGCTATGATGTTGCCTACACGCCCCAGGTTGAGGTCTATCATTTTGAGGGGATCACAACGGCCTCGTTCGGACAGACCGAGTACCAACGCAACATCGCCCGGAATTCACTGAAGTTCCGGGAACGCTGGCACGACGTGATCCGGACCTTTGAGGACGAACTGCCGGCAGATGAATACCGGTGGCTTGGGCGGGAAGAACTGGGACTGAAGCCGGTTCTGGATCTCGCCTACTGCGACTGACCCATTGAGGGCTGTGAGGGGAGGGAAGGGGATGGTGCGCGTAACAGGACTCGAACCTGTGACCTCTACCGTGTGAAGGTAGCGTTCTAGCCGACTGAACTATACGCGCATTTGGCGTGTCTAACGGGCAGTTAACATAGGGAACCCTTGCCTTTTTGCAAGCGCCGACGGAGATCGGATTCAAGGAAATTCCCTCCTAGGATTGGCGCGGAAATAGCTTTACATTTTGGCGGGAGCGCAGGATGGTCAGCCGGAAGGCAGGAGGAGCAACGCATACCGAGGTATGTGTGCGACGACAGCCGAGCGTAGCGAGACGGGCAGCCTGCTGGGCTGCAGCGAAGCGACAAACGCCGCGAATGGCCGTTCTCCGCCCCGCCCCGCAGGGCTGCGTCCCTTTCGCTCTCTGGCTTCGTTGCTTCACTCGGGACATATCAAGATATGCCCGCTCGTCCGCGACTGGCCAGAAGCCAAAATGGCCAGCAGCAAAATGTGAAGTTATTTCCGCGCCGACCCTCAGCTCACGGTGAAATGCGGGGCTTCCCAGTCATCCATCTTACAGGTCACCGAACGTTATCCGAAGGAGCGATTCATGGCGAAGAAGAAGCGCAGATGGCTGAGAGTGCTGGCAATGCTGGCGTTAATCGTTGTGGTTGCGGTGGTAGCCGTGATCTTCGTGGTAACCCGTTCATCGTTCATCTGTGGAGTTGTTCTCCCCCGAGTGAGTGAGGGAATTGGGACACCGGTCGTCGCAAAACGAGTACGGTTATCGCTGTTTTCCGAGGTCGAGATCCGTGATCTGGTCGTTGGACCGGTGGATGCCCCATTGCTCCGGGCTGAACGGGTTGAGTGCGCGTACCAGCCATTCAGGATCTTGAGTCGCGAACTACGAGTGACTCAAGTTAGAGTCGACAATGCGACGATCCTGGTGAACGGCGAGCCCGCTGCAGAGCAGGTCGTGGCGTCAGAGCGCGTTTCGGAGACCGCGGCCGAGGCGATGAGCCGCGATGGTTCAGAAACACCAAAGCCCTCCGGGGAGACCACAGCGGAACCGATATCCATCACCATCCCCAAACTTGACCTCCCCGTCTCAGTGCACGTGACGGACGTGATGGTCCGTGGTCTTGATGTGACTTACGCAGCTCCGGATATGAAGATTGGGTTGAAGGGCATTGAGCTGCACATACCACGAATTCAGAACGGGGAACGGGTTGAGGTAGACCTTTCGGCTGGGATCGACGGCGTCGTTGGACCCGATCTGACCATCCCCGCCGGGCGCTGTATTGGCTCTGCCGGCATCGACTTGGACTCGGGGCTGAATCCCCTGAAGCTTGAGCTCGCCGGGCGCGTGGATCAACTCTCCGGAAAAGCCGGCGGCGTTCCCCTGGGGGACCGGGTCCTGGCGCTAAAGATGACGGCTGCTTGTGAAGGGGAGACATGGACGATCGACAACGTCTCTCTGGCTGAGTCCTCCAAAGGAACGCCCGAAGCCGTGTTCGCGGCCACCGGTCACGTTGCCCTGGCGCCGCTTTCCTGCAAACTCGACATCACGGTTGAGCCTGTGTCATCCGAGGCCCTTAACCTCGTTGGCGGACTGGCTGGAGGCTATACCTTTGGCAAGGCAAGCGCCACCTACAAGGGGACGGTGACCATGGACCACGACATGACGGTCCGAAGCACAGGCGAGTTCCTCTGCCGAACACTCACCGTCGGCATTCCCGACGTCGAACTGCCTGATGTCCCCCCCGTCGACGTCAGGGCGGTCCATGAGGTGACGGTGTCTCTCCAGGATGAGGAACTCGTGGCTTCTCAAGTCGACGTGAACGTTCAGCAACAAGGCCGTGAAACCGTGAAGTTCAGACTGACTGAACCGTTGACAATTCGGTGGGCAGCAGAGAGCATTGAGGAAGGCGTCGGGGTTTCGAAAGCAGCGATCCTCGTTGACGGCTTCCCGCTTTCTCTGGCCAATCTCTTCCTAGGGCGCGACGCGGGAATCACCATCCGTGACGGCACCTTGGATTCGGCGCTCGCCGTAAGCATCGGCAAACTGGGGCGCCAGGTCGCTGTAACGGGACCGGTGACTGTCAAAAACCTGAACGTACTCATTGATAAGGACGAGATCGCCCTGTCGGCCGTCGAAAACCACCTCTCGGTCACGTTGGCGGATTTCAATGCCCTCGACGTCGCCTCCTTCACGACACGTGCTCTGGTTGGGGGGACAGTTGGGTTGCAGTCCAAACTTGCGGCCAAGGTGGATCTGAAGACGATGGCGGGCACGGCTGAGTTAGCAGTAACGGAAGTCAACCAACAGCTGCTGCAGGCGATCCCCAAAGCCTGGCTCGGGGGGGCTGCATTTCCAGTTCTTGCCGCCAAGGCAGGGCTGACGTCCACATTCCAGGACAACTTCAACGTGGTGACGGCAACTGGAACGATCGACATACCAAGAGTGAAGGCCCGCTATCCGGGATTCGAGCCGTTTCCCACATTGGGAACGAGCGTCGGCTTTGACGTGGCTCTCAGAGGCAAGACGTGTGAGATTTCCCGCCTCGACGTTGCCTCCAGCCAAGGTGGGACGCGTATCCTGCACCTCGGTACCTCAGGGACGATTCCATTGCCGATCGCCTCCGGGGAAGCCGCACTCAACGTGTCTTCGGAAGGGATCGATCTCAAGGCGCTCGCCGATATGGTCAAGCCGACGGCCTCCAACACACAGGCGGGCGCTTCACCCGCCGGACCGGGGAAGCGGCAATTCGCGGCGTTGATAGGTGCCCGGACGGGAGTTGTTTTCGCCCCAACGTCGCCAGCTGTCCCAAAGGTCGAACACGCTGCAGAGCTGACCAAGGAATTGGGTCCGATCGACCTCGGTGGCCTTTCCCTAAACGCGAAGATTGGGCTCAGGAACCTGACCTATGACGCGTTGAGCATCGGCTCGTGTGACGGGAGCGTGCGAGTCGCGGACAACAAGGTCAACATCCCCGGTATGGACCTCAACGTCAACGGTGGAAGTGTCAACGTGTCCGGAGATGTTGATTTGGGTGTAAAGGGGTTCAAGTACGCCCTCCGAACAAAAGTAGCGAAGCTGCCCTTCAAGCCGTTTGTTGCGACCTTTGCTCCCCGGTTCTCAGGCGCCGTGGTTGGGTCACTCGACTCCTTCGAGCTCGGCGCCTCCGGTGCTGGCACTACACTGGCCGCAATCACTCGAAATCTGATTGCGGATACTCGCCTGGATCTGGGGCCTGTCGGGATTGCCCGGATCCCTGCCGTGACGTCATGGGCTGACAGGATAAACGTGCCGGAATTGCGTCATATGCAGTTCGATGCCGGGATGCTGGAAGGCGGCATTGCGGCCGGCAAAGCGCTCATCAAATCGTTCACGATCTCCGGACATGACCAGGCGGCGACCATAACCGGGAGCGTGGGCTTGGACAAGGTACTGGACCTCAGTGTCGAAGCCGGGGTTGCCGGGAAGGTTGCTGAACGGCTTGGGAGTCTTGGTATTCTGCGCAGCTTCACCACCAGCCGTGGCGACCATGCCTTCCTGCCGGTCCCGATCCGCGTGACCGGCACGATCACCGACCCGAAGTTCGATGTATCCGGGCTTTCGAAGGATGTCGTGATGAAACTGGGACTCGATAAGACCAACGAGCTGATCGATGAGAAGCTCGGGGGAGAGACAGCGAAGGCCGTGAAGGGCGTCCTGGATGTTATTCCGCTCCCCGGCAGGAAGAACACCGGTGCTCCTGCCAAGCCCAAAGACATTGTCGGAGGTCTATTTGGGGTGGGAACAGCACTCCTGCGAGACAAGGAAGAGGAGAAAGCCCGAGAAAGGGCACCCGCTGTCACCGAACCGGCCTCGCCGTCACCCCCGGCTTCTGCCCAGACCCCACCGCCCCAACCCCCGCCACCGACTCCGGTCCCTCCCGTAACCCAACTGCCCGCCCCGCCGGCTCCGGCGACTCCAGCCGCGCCTGTGGCGACAACGCCCCCAAAAGAGCCAACCGAAAAGCCGCTCACCGACGAGGAACGGCACCGTCAGAATATCGACCGACGGCAACAACGCCGGAAAGAGCTTGAAAACCTCGGGGGATCGCTGCTGCGCGGGTTGTTGAAGGGCAAGTAGACGCTCCGGCAAAGAGCCCACTCAAAACGGTCACTTTTCCTTGTTCTTGTGCTTGAAACTGGGTGTGCCCATTCTATAGTATGTGCTCTTTGATCCGGCGAACCTTCGTGGTAGGGTACCGAAGCGGTCAAACGGGGCAGACTGTAAATCTGCTGGCAATGCCTTCGGTGGTTCGAATCCACCCCCTACCACCACTCCTTCCCTTCCCTGAGCTCCCTTTTTCTCCACACGTGGCTAACGCCGTGGCGCGGTGGCCCCCCGCCGTACCAAAGGGTATTGTGGGGTAAGGGCCGGCGCGGAAATAATTTCACATTTTGCTGCTGGTCATTTTGGTTCCTGGCCAGGCGCGAGCGAGCGGGCATATCTTGATATGTCCCGAGTGAAGCAACGAAGCCAGAGAGCAAAAGGGGCGCAGCCCTGCGGGGCGGGGCGGAGCACGGCCATACGCGGCGTTAGTCGTCGCACACATACCTCGGTATGCGTTGCTCCTCCTGCCTTCCGGCTGACCATCCTGCGCTCCCGCCAAAATGCAGAGCTATTTCCGCGCCAGCCCTAAGTGGTTGTGGCGCGTTCATCTGGTTCGCGTGTGCATTGGGCTTCATTTGGAGGGCTTGACGGTGAGACCCGAAGAACTGATCGCGACGCTGATTGGCCTATCAATTTTGGCGTACGTTCTGTGGCGGTCATGGGCGGCTTGGCGAATGCTCCGGGGACAGCAGGAGACGCTGGAACACCTGGAAGGCCTTGCCCGAGCGATTGAGGATTTGCGGCGCCAGGTTGGGAAGCTATCGGACGCCTCCTCCGTGGAGTCTCGCACGGATGCACCCGAAAGTGAAGTAGTTCCCGAACGTCCATCCGCCACCACCGTTTCTCAACTGGCGGCCACCTTGTCCTCCCGGCGTTCCGCGCCCGGTGAGCCTCCCGTCCCGGCTACGACGCCGGGGACCGGTCCGGACGGCCAGGGCGTCCAGTCGCCCAAGGCGGCAAATGAGACGATCTCTCCGGAGAGCAAGGGCACGGTTCAGCCCGTTCGCCGTGCGTCCCCGCCGCCTATCCCGGAAGAACAGCCTGAGTCACCGCGCGTCAAACCTGCCTGGCAGAGCCAGATTGAGCAGGCAGCGCTGGACGTGCTGCGTCGCACCTGGCAATGGATCATCGTGGGGGAGGAGTACCGACGTTCCGGAGTGAAGGCGGAATTTGCGGTTGCGACCAACTGGCTCGTCCGCCTGTTTGTGGTTATCACGGTGGCTTGTGCTGGGTTCGTCCTGCAACACTCGATCCAGAGCGGCTGGTTTCCCCCGGGAGCCCGGGTGACTCTGTGTGTGTTCACCGGCATTGGCATGGTATGGGGCGGCATCTCCCTCCTCGGACGACGCTACCATCTCCTGGGCCAGGGCATCATCGGCGGTGGGTTTGCCATCCTCTACTTCGCCTTTTTCGCAGCAGCCAACTTCTATCACTTCATTGGTGTCGTGGCCGCCTTTGCCTGTATGGCCCTCGTTACGTGCGCCGCGGGCGTCTTGTCAGTGACGCAGAATTCGCTGTTGATTGCCGTGCTGGGAATCGTCGGGGGGTATGCTACGCCAGTCATGCTCAGGCCTGATACCCCGCACTTGGTCGCCCTGTTCAGCTACGTCCTTTTGCTTGGCCTGGGGATTCTCGGAGTCGCACACTTTCGGCAATGGCTCTTGCTGAATTGGCTTGGCTTCCTCGGGACATATGGTCTGCTGTTCAAGACATTGGATCGCGACTATCAGCGCTCCGATTTCTGGTTGGTCATTCCCTTTGTCGTGTCCTTCTTTGTCCTCTATTCAACGGTAACATGGGTATACAACCTGGCTCAACGCAAGAAGGCAACCCTGTTGGAATTGCTTGGGTTGGCTGTGAATGGAAGCGTTTTCTTTGGCGTTGCGTATCATATCGTGCACGACGCGTATGGGCAGGAGTGGGTGTCGGTTCTGACTCTGGCAGCCGCGGCATTCTACGTGGGCCTGGTGTTGTTCTTCCTGCGACGTCGTCTCACAGATCGTCCTCTGTTGCTGACCCTCATCGCGTTGGCCGCGTTCTTCCTGACAGCGACCGTTCCCCTTCTGCTGTCGGACTCCTGGGTCACGGTGAGTTGGGCCCTTCAGGCTCTCGTGTTCCTCTGGCTCGCCGGGCGAGTTGAGAGTCGCTTCCTCCAGTACCTGGCGTATGTCCTGTACGCCATGGTTCTTGGGCGCCTTTCATTCATGGACCTCGGGGACTTTTTTGGCGGAAAACCCGTTGCCGAAGTGGGGACATACTGGCGTGAATTCGTCAGCCGTCTCATCGCATTCGGCGTGCCGATCGCCTCGTTTATGGGCGGGTGGCGTCTGCACGCAAAGCCTGGTCCAAAAGGACGGCTCCGCGTGCCGGTTGAGGCCGATGTTCCGCTCGCCGTTCGGAATCAGCTCGTCTTGAGGGTGTTCCTGGCTGCCAGTGTGGCCGTTCTTTTCATCTACCTTCATCTGGAGCTTGGGCGCATGTTTTTCGCCGTCTTCACGCCTCTTCGGCTCCCTGTGTTGACGGCGCTGTGGGGAGGGCTTGCACTGCTTGTGCTGACGGCTATGCAAGGCAGGACAACTGGGCGCTGGGCCGCTTTGCTCTGGGCCATCGTTGCGGGGATGTTGGTCAAGTTTGTGCTGTGGGATCTCCCGTCCTGGGGAGTGTCCTACCACGCGTTTCGATACATCGGTGACGAGTACCTGTTGGTTGAGGCGGGAATGCGGTTGCTGGATTTCGGGCTTCTCATCGCGTTCTTCGGTTGGGCCGCTTGCGTTCTGTTCAGGAAAGAAAGTGGCGCTGACCAGGCGATCGTGTTCGGGGTCCTTTCCCTTGGGTGGCTCTTCGTCTTTGCGACACTGGAGGTAAACACAGCGCTTGGGACCTTTGTCCCTGAGTTTCGGGCGGGCGGGGTCTCCGTGCTGTGGGCTCTGTTCGCGTTCGCGCTTGTCGCGGTTGGCATCCGCCGACAGATCGCGGCATTGAGATATACCGGTTTGGTCCTCTTCGCGATTGTCGGAGGCAAAGTGTTCCTTTCCGATATGCGCGGTTTGGAGGCCTTCTACAGAATCGGGGCGCTTTTCGTATCCGGTCTATTCGTCCTGGGGGGCGCCATCGTGTATATGAAGAACCCCGAGTTGTTCGCTGTGGCCCCGGTGACCGAGGAGGATGACTGATGAGAACACTGGTGACTCGTCTGATCCTGGCCGTTGGTGTTGTTGGTCCCTCGTGTATTGCAGCACAGAAGACGCTGCACGGATTCAGCCACGCGAGAGAGATCAACACGTCGCAGGTTGCTCGTGAACTCATCGTTGCTGTTCCCCTCGACGACGAGGTGTGTGCCCGAACGCGAACAGACAGCGCAGACCTCAGAGTCGTGGATGACCTCGGCCAGGAAGTGCCCTATCTCCTCCGGAAAGAGACCGAGACACGCCAGGTCACGTGTGAAGAACCTGTGCCCATGACGGTGAGAGGACTCAGAGAGCTTGTCGGCAATCGAGTTGCCATCACAGCGGAACGGGTCAGAATGGAAGGGGCGAGCCCCTCCATCCTGGTTGTTCACACACATCTGCGGGACTTCGAGAAGCTGGTGCGTGTGTCCGGGCGCACTGCGGGGGGCAACTGGACCGTCATTGCGGAAGGACAGACGATCTTTGACTACCATCGTTTCATGGATGTTTCCGGAAGTCGCATCCATCTCCGCTCAGGTAACTTCCGGGAATTTCAGGTCGAGGTGAGCGATGTCACCGATGTGGGGATGTCAACCTGTGTGAAACTGGCTCGAGAAATCAAGGGTGGGGAAGTAGAACGGGACTTGGTGACAACGGTTCTCAAACGCCGGGATTTCCGGATAGACAGACTGGAGTTTCTGCGCCTGGCCACACGCGAGAAGCAGCGTTTTGACCGGACGGTTGAGCAGGCACCGTTGGCGATGACAATCGCCCAGGACACGCGTGATCGTGAGACCGAGATGACGGTGACCTTCGTCGGGCAGCCGCTGTGCGGTCTGGAACTCGTCCCCACCAGTCGCAACTTTCACCGGGATGCCCGTATCGAGGTCGAGCGTGGACGTGGACAGGGCCAGGGATGGGCCGAACTCCGCCGGGGGACGATCACCTCATTGGCGCTTGGAGGCTACGAGAAGACATCTCTTCGCTTGACCTTCCCTGAGACACGCGGTAAGCGGTACCGCGTGACCGTGACAAACAACGATGCTCCCCCTATCGACATCAGCGGCATTATCGGGATCGGGAAGGTGTATCGACTGCTCTTCCTCGCGTCGCCTGAACGCACATACCGGCTTCTCTTCGGACGCCCCGACGGCGATGTGCCTGTTTACGACAGCGGCCACGTACTGCGGGCGCTGTTGCGGGAAGGCGATGTGTCACCCACAGCGGTGGCGCTCGGACCGGTGACAGAGAATCCGGCTTTCTCCCCCGGCTTCCGTGCGTTCGCTCTGCTCGGGACTCGAGCTGCTCTGACAACAGCAATCATCATTGCCGTCCTGGCATTGGGGGGAGCCATATACCATGCCGCCCGAAACGTGGAGAAGATGGCAGACGATGCATGATTGACTGAAGGTGAGTGGATGTTCGCCGAACGGCGCATTCGTTCCGGTTGTCCGCCTGTCGAGAGTGTCTTCGCGAGCGCGCACGCGGTCCATCCCCGTGGTATGTTACCCCGCTTCCTGAGAGTGCCCTCCAAACGCTGACAGCTAGTGGCGTCGGGCGCGACTAGCGAGCCCACCCCCGGGCCAGTCTTCGATGAGGCTTCGTCCGGGACGGCAGAAGGCGATGCCAAGTATCGTCGTTGGCGGCCCGGGCGGAGAATCGCGAAGAATGGTCCGCCCGTAAGGGTTGCCAGGAAACAGTGCCCGGCCTACGGCTTACCGATCCCTGGCGCGGGAGCATTCCGGCCTCCTCGGTACGTACGTCTGTACGCACCAAGGTGCCCGAAAACTCCCACATCCAGGCATCAGCAAGGGGTGGGCCCGCTATTCGCGCCCACCGCCACTAGGGCTGAGCGGATGAGAGCAACCGAGCGAGACACCATGGTCTCCCGGGGCTTTCTTCCCGATGGCCGTCAGGCGCTGAGAAACGGATAGATATGGCAGTTGAACACGGTGCAGTACCTTCTCCTCCGGTTGAGACGATCCGGACGGTCGCGATCATTGGCCTGGGGCTCATGGGAGGCTCCCTCGGACTCGGCCTCAAGCGGAGGCGACCGGACTTGCGTGTTCTGGGGCAGGCTCGCCGTCAGGAGACCATTGACGATGGCAAAGCAAGTGGCATGATCGACGAAGGGAGTGTCAACCCAGCGGACATTCTGGCTGAGGCAGACCTGACAATTCTGTGCGTCCCGATCAAGGTCACCATCGACTTTGCCGTGGAGAATGCTGACGTCTGGCGTCGAGGAGCGATTGTGACAGACGTCGGGAGTGTCAAGGGGGCGATCGTGGATGGGGCGCGACCTCCTCTGCAGGCACGCGGTGTCCACTTCATCGGTAGCCATCCGATGGCCGGGACGGAGAAGTCCAGCCTGTACAACGCCAAGGCGGATCTCTACGATGATGCGGTCGTCTTTCTGACCGAGGTTGAAGCGGACAGCGATTCGGCGATTGCGACAGTTGGGGCATTCTGGGAATCGCTCGGGATGGAACCCCACCGAATGCCTCCCGGTCCACACGATATGCTCGTGGCACGAACGAGTCACGTCCTCCACCTACTCTCCTTTGCCGCGGCCCGGGCTTACTTGGCCGACCCCGGCAAATCTGTGCTTGCAACAGGGGGAGGCTTCCGGGACTTCACGCGCATCGCAGCCAGCTCTCCGGACATGTGGACGCAGGTTTTCCGCCACAACATCGGTAACGTCCTTGCGGCATTGGAAGAGTTCCAGGGAGAGATCGATTCGGTCCGGGATATGTTGCAGGACGGGCGGTGGGAAGAGATGTGGGATTACCTTGCCGAGTCGCGGGACAGCCGGTCTGCGTGGTTCGACCAATGGCAGCAGAGGCGAGGGAATGAATCGTGACGGAACGCTCTCTGCTTGAAGCCATCACACACCCCGAAGATTTGCGGAAACTGCCGCTGGATCAGCTCCCGGAATTGGCCTGTCAGATCCGTGAGGAACTCCTCGACGTCGTTTCTAACAGGGGAGGGCATTTGGCCTCCAACCTCGGCGTCGTTGAGTTGACTGTGGCGCTGCTCCGGGCCCTTGATCTCGATAACGATTCTGTCGTCTGGGACACGGGACATCAGGGCTATGTCTTTAAAATGCTGACCGGGCGGAGGGACCTTCTGCATTCGCTGCGCCAGGACGACGGCTGCTGTGGCTTCCTCCACCGCGACGAGAGCGTCCACGATGTCTTCGGGGCAGGACATGCCGGCACCGCGATTTCTGCCGGGCTTGGGCTGGCTGCTGCACGGGACAGGTCGGGAAAGGCCGGAAAGGTCGTGGCTGTCGTTGGGGATGGAGCTTTGGGGACAGGGGTCTCTCTGGAAGGGCTGAACAGCATCATCGAGACGACTCAGGATTTCGTGCTGATCCTCAATGATAACCGCATGTCGATTGCTCCCAATGTCGGAGCATTGTCCCGGTATCTCAATCGAATTATCGCCGGCGAACGCTACAACCGGATCAAGCAGTTCGTTCGGGATCTCGTTTGCCGGATTCCCCGCTTTGGCGACAAGATCCGACGGCTCGTCCAACGTGCGGAGGAAGCCACCAAGAGCATGATCGTTCCCGGCGTCCTGTTCGAGGAACTCGGGTTGCGGTACATCGGCCCTCTTGACGGGCATGATCTGAGTCGTCTCGTCCCCACGCTCGAGACCTTGCTCCGCTTGCGTCAACCCTTGGTTATCCACGTGCTGACCGAGAAAGGACGAGGCTACCCTCAAGCGGAAAGTGAGCCTGAAGTCTACCATGGTCTGAGTCCCTTCGATGTTGAGCAGGGAGTCAGCAAATCGGGACCGGTCGATGCACGTGCCGTGACGTTCTCCGCCTGTCTCGGAGACGTTCTCAGTACGGCCATCGCGCGCGATTCACGAGTTATGGCCATCACGGCTGGTATGTGTCAGGGAACCGGCCTGAATCCCGTGCGCGAGAAACACCCGAAGCACTACTTCGACGTTGGGATTGCCGAGGAACATGCGGTCGTTTTCGCGGCCGGGCTTGCAGCCGCGGACTGTCGTCCGGTGGTAGCCATCTATGCATCGTTCATGCAGCGGGCAATGGACTATGTCTTCCATGATGTCTGCCTGCAGAATTTGCCCGTGGTCTTCTGCCTGGATCGGGCCGGAGTGGTTGCGGACGGGCCCACGCACCACGGCATCCTGGATATCGGGTTCTGGCAGACGCTGCCCAATCTCTCAGTCCTCCAGCCGGCTGATGAGTGGGAGCTCCAACTGATGCTTGACGCGGCCTTGGAGCGCGGTGCGCCTACAGTGATTCGATACCCCAAAGGCAATGCTGAGGTCCTTCCCGGGGACTCGAGGCCTCCTGTTGAATGGGGCAAAGCGGAAACGTTGCGCGACGGGGGAGACGTGGTCATCTGGGCCTCCGGTCGGGAAGCGGTGCGAGCTCTCGATGTCGCGGACGCGCTTGCGGCACAAGGAATCGAGGCCGGAGTCGTCAATGCCCGATTCCTGATGCCGATGGATGGCGCTCTACTCGCCACCCATCTCGAACGGGGAACGCCGCTCGTGACACTTGAGAACCACTGCGTTGAGGGCGGTCTTGCCACCTTGGTCGGGACGGAGGTCCAGAAACATGGCATGCCCACGAAGATGCTCTGCAAGGGGTGGCCGAGGGCGGTCGTGCCCTGGGGCAGTGAGGACGGAATCCGCAGGAAGTTCAGATTGGATACGGACAGCCTTGCGGCTGATATCGCCGATTTCGTGAACGCGTAATCGAGATCCAGGAGCCAGGAGGAGACGGACGATGCGTATTGGTTTGGCCGGTTGGGCGATCAACAGACGATTCCGGGACGAGAAGACCCCGCTGGCGGCACTGGAATTTCCGCGTGTCGCCCGGGAGGAGTTTGACATTGATCTCATCGAGTTGAACAACGTTTTCCTTGCCTCCCACGAAGACGATTACCTGAAGGAACTGGTACAGAGCGCCTGGGACCAAGGCGTCGAGATGCTGGGGATGGCCGTGGATGGCACAGGCAACCTGTCTGCTCTTGACGCGGACGAGCGAGCCGAAGCGGTCAGGAAGGCGATGGTCTATTTTGATGTTTCGGAGAAGCTTGGGTTGTCTTACTTCAGGGTAAACACCGGGGGCAGTGCAGACGGTCCTCCGGAGATGCTCTCTGCGTGCGTCGACTCCTTCCAACAGCTGGCTCAGGAAGGCGAGAAGCGCGGCATCAAGATTGTAACGGAGAACCACGGGGGACTCTCTACAGACCCGGCGATGATGGTGAAGTTGTTGGTCGGTGTTGATAGTCCGGCCATGGGATCCCTGCCCGATTTCGGCAACTTCCCTGAAGAGATTGTCCTGCCGGGGATGGCACAGATACTGCCCTTCGCTGCAGCGGCTCATGTGAAGTGGACCCGCCGTGACTCCGACCGCAATGTCGCGGATGGGAAGCGCGATGTGGTTGCCTTTGTGCAGCTCTGCCGTCAGATGGGCTTTGACGGAGCGTTGTTCATCGAGGATGGCGGAGCGTGCGACCATCGGGGTGTACTGGAACTCAAAGGCGCTCTTCTTGCAGCGATCAACAACCGTGGGTGAACCACTCACACCACGTTACCACTGAGGAAACACGATGGCGGAGAGCATTGGCGTCGGCATTGCCGGGTACGGTTACGCGGGACGGTCGTTTCATTCGTATCTGGCAGGACTTGCGGACGGGCTGCATGTGCGCGGCATCATGGCTCCTCGATCCGAGCAGCGTCAGCAGGCTGCGCGCGAGCACAGCTGCGCAACTTACGCACGTTTCGAGGATGTACTTGCGGATGATGGCGTCGGGCTCGTGGTCCTTGCCACGCCGCACGACACCCATTGTGATCTTGCGATCCAGGCCATGCAGGCCGGCAAGCACGTGGTCACGGATAAGATCATCTGCATGACGGTGGAGGAGGCGGACCGCATGATGGAGGAAGCGGAACGCCAGGGCGTGCTCTTCAGCGTCTTCCACAACCGACGTTGGGATGGAGATTTCCTGACCGTCAAACAGGTCATGGGCGAGAGCCTGCTGGGGGACATCAACCTCGTGGAGCAATGCGTCTATGGCTACAATTCCCCGCGCACGTGGAGGGGAGAGATTGGTCGCGTTGGCAGCTTGCTCTACGACTGGGGTGCCCACCTGGTGGACCAGGCCCTGCTGTTGATCCGGGAACCTGTGGACCACGTACTGGGGACTGCTCAGTTCAGGCGTGAGGGGCAAACGGTTGAGACTTGGGGGCGCTGCCAGATCACCTTTGCCGGCGGCACCGTGTGGGTGGTCGAGCAGAGCAATATGGCGCTGGCGACGAAACCACATTGGTTTATCCTGGGAACGACCGGAAGCTTGGTGAAGCATGGCGTCGATCCACAGGAAGCATACATGAAGCGCGGCGAGATCGAGAATGCGACCGAGAACCTGGCCGAGAGAGCTGTCGTGACCACGACGATGGAAGGGGAGCGGTCGACGGTCGTTCCTGAGACGATTCGTGGGGACTGGCGGGCCTACTATCAGAACATCGCCGATGTGCTGTTGACCGGGGCCGAGCTGGCCGTCAAACCGGCAGAGTGCCGCCGCGCGCTTCGGGTTCTCAACGCCTACAAAGAGTCGTGCCGGACCGGCATGCCGGTCATCCTGGATAACGATGTCGTCGTGTGAATACGCGGAGGGGATGCGGGGGTGCCGTTTGGGCCAGGGGAGGCTGACTTACGTGCCTGGGGGGTAGCCGACCGGTTGGGCCAGAAGCACCTTCTGGTCCGGCATGAGATCCAGAATATCAGTGAGTTCTTTCCGGTGGATCAGTCCAAGAACGACCGTAGAGAGCTTCTCTGAGGCAGCGTACAGATAGACATTCTGGCCGATAAACCCAACGTCTGTTGCGGAGTAGAACTCCCTGTCTTTCCGGCTGGCATTCTTCATCTTGCGGAAATCGGCGACATAGATCAGAATCACGGGGGCCGCTTTCGGGAAGGGCTGGATACCGATGGCCGGGCGGATGTCATCTTCCAGCACGCGGTTCAGTGCATGCGGGCGGGCCTGATAGAGGTAAACACCGTCCTTCATGGCTACGTACAGATCAATTTCCTGCCAATTCACCGCCGAAGGAGCCGTTCGCCTCCCGGAGCCTCCTCGATTGACTCCACACGCAGCCCAGAGCAGATTTGACAGCACTTGGCGGGAGAGTGCCCGGCGACTGAATGATCGCGATGAATGGCGCTCAGCCAACGCGGCCATCAGGGGCATCCCGCCCTCCTTATCCGGCTCAGGAAGCTCAATTCTGCCGTCGTCCTGAGCGTGAGCCGTGAGGATCAGGAGAAGTGCGGATCCAAGAGCAAGGACGGCGGTGCGCGCCTTCTTGGTGGTCATTGTATGCCTCTCGGTGTCACATTCAGGGAGCGGGCGTTTTGCCCTGCCGACTCAGGCCGTCAGGCATAGTTGCCTTCACGGCGCCAAACGTCAAGCATGAGCTCATAGCGTTCAAGCCGCATGCCGGTATAGATGCAGTTGCTGGTAGAGAAGATGTACCCGCCGTGAGGCATGCCATGGCGCAGAGCGTAACGTGCTGACTCGACACATTCCTCTTCGGTGCCGGTATCGAGGAGACCGCAATTCACGTTTCCGATCAGGCAGACTTGGTCACCGACGAGGCGCTTCACTTCAGCGATGTCTACACTGCCCTGTGGATCCAGAGAGTGCAGGGCGTGCGGCGCGGCCTCGAGGAGCTGGTCGAGAATGGGCATGATGTTGCCGTCGGTGTGTTTGATGACGTGGAACCCAGACTCACGGTACCCCGCGATCAAGTCGCTCAGGTAAGGTGTGACGAACTCACCGAATTGGGCGGGACTGAGGAAAGGCCCCGTATTGAAGCAGTAATCGGAACAGAGCGCGAAGCCATCGAGGACGCCGTGCCTGCGGTACTCTTCCCCACTCGCCAGAGCGGCGTCTACGCGTTGGGCGGCCGCGTCCTTGAGGGCAGCAGGTTCATCGGCGATGCGATAGGCGAATTCGGCAAGGGCATTCCCGTGCGGCACGGAGTACGTAGCATCGCCGTGGGTCATGAGGAAGTAGCGGTCCCCGGCTTTCTCGCGAATCAGCTCCGCAAGTCGCAGCGTCTCCGGCAACGTTCGTGGGTTCGGATGAATGAAAATCGCGCTGTGCTCAAAAGTCTCAGCAACAGCGATATGCAGGTCGGCGATGTCGTTCCGATGCAGATCCTGCTCCGCCGATTCCATCTGCTCCCACTGTCCATAGTTCCGGTGGCTTGGGTGGACTTTCCCAAACGCCTCCATAGTCAGGAAGAAGACGAGCTCGAAATGCGGAACGCGGCCGGAAAACTGCCGGCGTTCGAGAGCGGCTATAAAACGGTCTCTGGGGAGCATGACGTTTCCTGGCGTGTACTGTCGGTCAACCTGTCAGTTTCTGAAGAGCTTCGATGGCGATAGCGCTCATGAAGCGAATGCCGTTCTCAATGGCCTCGTCCCTGAAGTTGAAATGGGGATTGTGGATCGGGGCGCAGTCCTCTCCCATCCCAAGCCACACCATGGCTCCGGGGGTGTCATCGATGTAGTAAGCGAAGTCTTCGCCGCCCATGCATGGCACATCAACGTCGATCCACTGATCCGGCCCAAGATGTTCGGTCACGACGACCTGCGCCAGCTCAACCATGGTTTCGTCGTTCACGGTTGGGAGGTAGGCCGGTGTGTACTCGATAGTGGCGTTTGCCCCCATGGCTTTACAGGTGCCGTGAACGAGGCGCTCAATCTCCGTTGTGATGGTCTGCCCCACTTCCTGAGTGAGGTAGCGGATGGTGCCTTCCAGCTCCACACTGTCCGGAATGATGTTTCCGTTGGTGCCTCCCGTGAATCGACAGACGCTCACTACCGCGGCATCGAGGGCACTCACCCGCCTGGCGACGACGGTCTGCAGGGCCTCCACAACACGGGCTCCCGCCAGAACGGGGTCGACGGCGGCTTCGGGTCGTGACCCGTGGCCGCCTTTCCCCTCGATCCGGATGGTGAAGAACCCTGCAGCTGCCATCAGGGCGCCCGGCCGTGACGCGATCGTGCCCACGGGGTTGCCTGGCCAGGCATGGAGTGCGAAGGCGGCCCCCTGCGGCGGGTTCTTCAGCGCTCCCGCCTCCACCAAATCCCGTCCGGCAGCGACCACCTCCTCGCCTGGCTGGAAGACAAAACGAACCGTTCCCGGCAGTACATCTTTCAGCTCGTTGAGTACGAGAGCCGTCCCAGCGAGAACGGCCGTATGTCCATCGTGCCCACACGCATGCATTGTCCCGGGGGTCTCAGACGCGTATGGGAGACCAGTGGCCTCGCAAAGGGGAAGCGCGTCCATGTCAGCCCGGAGGGTGACGCACGGGCCGGAGTTCGGGCCGCTTAGCAAAGCGACGACATCGGTCTCCAGAAAGGGAGGAAGGACGTCGGCTGCTGTTTCGGACAGCAGTTCACGCACAAGAGCGGACGTGCGGCGCTCCTCAAGAGCCATTTCAGGATGGGCGTGAATGTCGTGGCGGAGAGCCGTCACTCTTGGGAGAATACCCGAAATGGCGGCTGCGAGGCGTTGTCTCGTGTCCATAGTGCTCACCAGAGGGCGCAGCGAGGCGCGTTTGTGGTTGGTTGACGGAATCAGTCGCAGACAGTAACGTTAACTATATAAGATTGCGAACGCGCAATGGTCCTCCTCGAGGACGAATGCTGTCCCAGTGCTCCGCCAAGCTGTCCGTCCCTGGCGAAGCAACCCGGCTGGAAGGAGATGACAACGTTGAGGCGTGCCCCACTGCCAAGACACCCAGTTCTCGGCCGCCGGATAGCGGGTGCGGTTGCTTTGGCAGTGGTTCTGTGCCTGTCGGGCGGCATTGCCACGGCCGCTTCGGCGGTCTTTCGCCGAGTGGAGCGTCGCCCGCTTCCGACCGGCTGGACCCAGCCCGAGCTGACAAGATCACCGGCCACCGGACGCCTGACATACAAGCCCTCAATTCCAGAGGATTTCGAGGAACGCGAGATGGGGGGACTCTTGGATGTTCGTGCCGTCACGGTCCATGTGAACTCTGTGCATGGGCGCATACCTCGGGCAGGACCTCAGTTGCGTCTGATTGGCCGCAACGGCCAAGGGGTGGTCGTTAAGGCGGGCATCTGGACGCCAGTCAACGGACGCTTCCTGCGCGTCATTGTCGAGGATGGACGATACATCCTCGAGTCCATGAGCCCTCGCCGCCGATGGCGGATGATGCGCGTCCGCCAGTGAAAGTCGACGATGGCTCCTCCTCTTTCCACTTCCTGCCCTGACGACGTGTTGTCTGTACTCCGCTATCTACGCCAGGCCGGTCATGATGCGTTCCTCGTCGGCGGCTGCGTCCGCGACCATCTGCTGGGCATTCCGCCCAAGGACTGGGACATCGTCACCGACGCTGTGCCTGACCAGGTCGAGGCCCTTTTCCCCCGAACAGTGCCAATCGGCAAGGCTTTTGGCGTAATCTTGGTGGTAGGCAACGAGAGGGAATACGAAGTCGCAACATTCCGAGGCGACGGGGAATACCATGACGGTCGCCGCCCAGAGAGTGTCCATTTCTCCTCGGCGGAAGAAGATGCTCGACGGCGTGATTTCACAATCAATGCCCTCATGTATGACCCGTTTGAGGACCGTGTGATCGATTACGTCGACGGGCGAGCGGATTTGGCGGCCGGCGTCATTCGGGCGGTGGGTGTCCCCGAGCAGCGTTTCCGTGAGGACGCCCTTCGGTTGCTCCGAGCTGTTCGCTTCGCCGCCCGCACGGGTTTCCGGCTGGAACCGGCCACGGCCGCCGCTGTTGAGGGCCTCGCCGGCACGATCAACCGCGTGAGCTGTGAGCGCGTTGGGGACGAGATTAGGCGCATGCTCAGCGAGGGTTCTGCGCGGCCATCCCTTGAGCTTCTTCGAGGAACCGGGCTCCTCACCTGCGTTCTGCCCGAAGTCGCAGCGATGGGCGGGGTTCCTCAGCCGCCGCAATTCCATCCTGAGGGAGACGTTCTGACGCACACGCTCCTGATGCTGGGGCATCTCGACAAAACCGTGTCGCGATCGCTTGCTTGCGCAGGGGCGGCTGATCCGGAGCGGGACGACCTCTGTTGCGGAGGCATAGCCGAGGCGAAGCAGAGGTTCCTGGTCCGGCCGGAGAGCGCCGGTGGTTTGGTGATACACGATGGACATGACCGAGAAGCCCTCGCCTGGGCAGTTCTACTCCACGACGTGGGGAAGCCGGACACGCTGACCTTCGCCGATCGCATTCGGTTCAACGGCCACGACGCGAAGGGAAGAGAGATTGCGGAGGCGGTCCTGGCCCGTTGTCGGCAGCGAGTTAAGACCGCGGGCCTCGCGTCTGAACTGATTTCCGGGCATATGAGGTTCGCTCACATCCAGAGGATGCGCGAAGCGAAGCGACGGCGTTTCCTTCAGAATCCAGCATTCCCACTCCATCTCGAACTGCACCGCCTTGACTGTGTGGGCAGCCATCAGGACTTTGCCCATTTTGACTTTGCCCTCGAAGCCTGGCATGAGGAGGCCATGCGCCCCGTTCCGCCGGCTCCCTTGCTTACAGGCCGAGACCTGCTGGAGATGGGCTATGGCGCAGGACCCCGTATGGGGGAGATTCTCCGCGCGGTGGAAGATGCCCGCCTTGAGGGAGCTATCGCGGATTCAGCCACGGCCAAGGCATGGGTGAAAGCGCGGTACGACGTTCAGGCGTGACGCCTACCAATCGTAGGATCTCTCGGGGAGGGGGTCCTGCGAGTCCGCCAGGCGGTCCGTGAGTAGGCCCATCATGTCCTGCCTCAACGTCCCGTAGCCTGGATCACGCCATAGGTTCCGGAACTCTCCCGGATCATTGCTCAAGTCGTAGAGTTCGCCAAAGGGGCGCCCCGGGTAGTGGATGAGTTTGGTGTCAGACGTACGGATGCCGATCTGTGTGATCGATTCCGGCTGCAGTCCACGCGCCGCGAGGTCGGGGGCCTCACGCTCCTGAATCAGAACAGACTCCCGCCCAGCCCCTGCCTCAGGCTCCGCCAGGAGTGACGCTACTGAATGCCCTTGCACACCCGCGGGGATGGGAAGCTCACAAAGATCAAGAAGGGTCGGCATCACGTCCACACTCTCCACCATCTCGGCCGTTTCCTTCCCGCGGCCGCCGCCGCCCGGGACATGCCACATCATGGGCACATTGATGACTTCATCGAAGAGGAAGGGCCCATGGCGCCACTGGTAGTGATCGTTTAGGGAGAGACCGTGATCTGCGGTAAAGAGCACAATGGTCTCTTCCCAGATGCCAAGCTCCTTCAGAGTCGAAACGACGCGCCCGAATTGCTTGTCAATGAAGCGCATCTGGTCGTAACTCGACGCAATGTGGCGACGCAGAGCGGCTTCGTCCGGCTGGCGTCCACGAGCCAGATAGCCTTCGTAGCATTGCCGATAGAACTCCGGTCGGAGATCCAGATCATCCAGATCAAGTATGGGTATCGGCACATCCTCCGGGGCGTAGTGATCGGTATATCCCAGAGGCGGCGTTGAAGGCGGGGAAAGCTCATGAAACGAACAGGAACAGAAAAACGGCGTGCTATCGGAGGCGCTGCGGCGAATGAAGTCGATCGTCTGGCTGACCGTCCAGTGAAGCTCGTGAAGTTCCTCCGGTACATCCTTCCGTTGTCTGACGAGTTCAGCCTGTTCGGGGGCCTGTTCCCGCACCCAGTCGAGGTATTCATGTCCCAGTCGGTTCTCGCTCAGATGGACCTCGTCAAAGCCATAGTATGGTTCACTGATGGCCGGGCAGAAGCCATCGGTGTAAGCTTGCTGAGGCTCGAAGTGGATCTTACCGGCGGCCGCGGTTGCGTAGCCGGCCTCTGAGAAGACCTGTGGAAGCGTTACTTCCGTTTTCGGGAGCGGGAGACCGTTGGCCCAGACGCCGTGGACGTGGGGGTAGCGGCCTGTGAACAGCGAAGCGCGAGTCGGCATGCAGACGGAGTGCGTGCAGAAGGCGCGGCGGAGCAGGACAGAGTCCCGGGCAAAGGCATCAATCCGGGGTGTCTCCAGCAGCGCGTTCCCATAGCAACCGAGCATATCCGTTCGGTGCCCATCTGTGATGAACAGGACGACATTCTTCGTCTGCATCGGTGTGCTCCTTCCGCATCCGCTGTATAAAGAAAGGCCCCCTGACTGTCGTAGGGGAAGAGGGGGGGGGAAGTAAGACAGCCAGGGGGTTATACAATTAAGGTACGATGCGCAGCCGTCGGAATCAAGGGCAGGGCGTTCCTGTTTTTGCCGACATCCACTTGGGCCGGCTGACTTGCAGGCCCGAGTGGATCGCTCAGGCCACAGGATCACGAGGCCGTGTCAACGGCGTTCTCCGACTCGTAGAGTACATACTCGACCGAGTCGACCAGGGCTTCCCAACTGGCCTCGAGGATGTTCTCGCTGACGCCGACAGTGCCCCAAATATTCTCACCGTCCCCGGACTCAATAAGCACTCGCGTCTTTGCCGCAGTACCGACAGCACCATCAAGAATGCGGACCTTGAAGTCGCGCAGGCGGACGTTCTCTACCGCAGGGTAGAACTTGGTGAGTGCTTTGCGCAGGGCCAGATCAAGCGCATTGACCGGACCATCGCCCTCGGCCGCGGTGATCTCCGTCTCGTCTTTGACGCGAATCTTGATCGTTGCTTCTGAAAGGCAGGGCACATCGCTGCCGCGTTTCTCGACAATGACCCGGAACCCCTCCAGCTCGAAAAACGGTTTGTGCTTCTTCAGGGTCTTCTGCAGAAGCAGCTTGAACGAGGCGTCGGCGGACTCGAACTCATAGCCTTCGGCCTCGGAACGCTTGAGCTCAGAAAGGATCTCCTTCACCTCCGGGCTTTTGGGGTCCAGTTTTATGTTATGCTCTTCCGCTTTGAGCATGATGTTGCTTCCACCGGCCAGGTCGGACACGAGCACACGGCGATGGTTTCCGACAGTCTCCGGCTCAACGTGCTCAAATGTGTGCGGGTTTTTGGCGACCGCATTGACGTGCATGCCGCCTTTGTGTGCGAACGCACTTGCACCAACAAAGGGCTGGTGACCATTCGGGCGCATGTTGGCAAGGTCGTATACGAACTTGCTCAGTTCGGTTACGTGGGTGATTGCGCCGGGGTTCACACAGCGGCGGTCAAGCTTGGTTTCCAGGTTTGCGGAGATCGCGCACAGGTCGGCGTTGCCGCACCGTTCGCCGATACCGTTAAGAGTGCCCTGGATTTGGGTGCAACCGGCCTCAAATGCCGCCAGCGAGTTGGCCACTGCACAGGCAGTGTCGTTGTGACAGTGAATACCGAGTTCCGGACCTCCCGGGAAGGCGGCCTTGACCTCCGTGCAGACACGCGAAACGATGCTCGGAAGCGTTCCCCCGTTTGTGTCGCACAGGACGAGTGTGGTGGCGCCGGCCGCCGCTGCTTGACGCAGTACATCCAAAGCGTACCCAGGTGCATCCAGATAGCCATCGAAGAAGTGCTCGGCATCAAAGATGACCTCCTTGCCGCTGTCTTTGAGGAAGCGGCATGAGCTACTGATCATCTCCAGATTCTGATCCGGACTGACTCTGAGAACGTCATGTACGTGGAGGAGCCAGCTCTTGCCGAAGATCGTTGTCACGGGGGTTCCCGCCTGAAGCAGTGTGCGCAGGTTGGGGTCATCTTCGGGAGCGAACTGAGCACGGCGTGTGCTCCCGAAAGCAGCGATCCTCGCATGACTCAGGGGTTTGCCGCGCATCTCCTCGAAGAAAGCCATGTCTTTGGGATTCGAGCCCGGCCAACCGCCCTCGATGTAGGAGACTCCGAACAGATTGAGGCGTCGTGCAATGCGTATCTTGTCCGTCACCGAGAAGGAGACGCCTTCCCCCTGCGTTCCGTCGCGCAGGGTGGTGTCGTAGAGTTGGACATCCAGATTCTGTGCTTTTTCGTCGTTCATCGATCTTATTCCGATCAATGTAGAGCCCGTTCTTTCGGGCAGATTGGATCATTGGGCAAGGGACGGAGGGTCAGCCGAGATCCTCGATCCGGATGACCACAGGTGGCTCGACCACTTCCTCGAGCTCTCGCATCCTGTCCAAGGCGGCCTGCAAATCGGACTCCCTGGCCTGGTGGGTGAGAATGATCATCGGCACGGAGGCCTGTGATGTCTCCTGTTGCGTGACGCTCGCAATGCTGATGTTCGCCTGGCCAAGAACGCCGCTGATGAGAGCAAGCACTCCTGGTTGGTCTTTGACTTGCAGGCGCAGGTAGTAGCGAGTGGCCACATCCGCCATGGGGACAATCGCGGAGTAGGCGCAGTGAGGGCGGAAGGCGGGCACGCGGTGATGCGAGCCAAACTTGAGGTTCAAGCCAACGTCCATCACATCTGCCACCACGGCACTCGCCGTTGCTTCGCGCCCGGCGCCCCGGCCGTAGTACATGGTGCCGCCAACCGTATCACCTTCGACCCACACAGCATTGAATACGCCTGAGACGTGCCCCAGCAGGGATGACGTAGGGATCAGAGCCGGATGGACCCGCATCTCTACGTTGGCGTCCTCTTGCTTGATGATGGCCAACAGCTTGATTCGATACCCGAGATTCGTCGCGTACTCAATGTCCTGCAACGTCACGTTCCGGATTCCCTCGACGTGAACGGGGTCCATGCCAAACCACTCCCCGTACGCCAGGGAAGCCAGGATGGTTGCTTTGTGAGCGGTGTCGATGCCATCGACGTCGAACGACGGATCCGTTTCGGCATAGCCAGCTTCCTGAGCGGCAGCCAGGACGTCGTTGAAATCTGCCTTCTCCCTTTCCATTCGGGTCAGAATGTAGTTGCAGGTTCCGTTAAGGATGCCCACGATCTCAACGATGCGATTGCCCACCAAGCCCTCACGCATGGCCTTGATCACAGGAATGCCGCCGCCCACACTGGCCTCATAATAGACGTCCGAGGACGATCCCTGTGCTGCCTGGAAAATCTCTGCCCCGTGGTGCGCCAGCAACGCCTTGTTGGCCGTCACAACGGGCTTGCCATTTGCGAGTGCCTGCAGGACAAAATCCTTGGCGATCGTCGTGCCGCCCACCAATTCGACCACCACATCTATCGCGGGGTCGTTCAAGAGACTGCTCGCGTCGGTGGTGAGGGTGACATCGTCGGGCAGGGAGATGCCGCGGTCGGTTGTGATGTCGAGGTCCGCGATGGTGGCGATCACCGGGCGCAGTCCGCTGCGCTCAGCAATCAGGTCACCGTTCTGGAGGACGCATTCGACCACTCCAGCACCAACGGTTCCGAAGCCAATCACTCCGATATTCACTGTCTTCATGGTATATGCCTCGATTCTCTGCCATTGAAAAAGCCCTTCCTGCCTCACCGGCGAGAAGGGCTCAAGAAGATACCTGATGTGCTCGTGCATCTCCCTAGACGCGAAGGGTGCCCTCCTGCGGCTGGGGTGTTATAATTCGTGTTCCGAGATGCAGTTTCACGGCTATCAGCTCTCCGTGGAGTCACGCGTAACAGGCGGCTGCGAGCCTCGCAGCACTGTCGTGTAACATACTGTGAGGGGGGCAGGATGCAAGAAGTGCGCCAACCGCGTCCGGGGGTTGGGATGGTGTGTTTATGACAGTATTGTCCTCTCAGACTCAACCTAGAAGACAGCATGATCGTTTTGGCGAGACAGGCAGGAGTGCAACGATGAAGATTTCGGTAGGGAACCAGATGATCGCGACGGCCGGAACGGCTCTGGAGCGTTTCGAGCTTGCGAAGCAGGCCGGACTGGATGGCGTGGAGATTTGGTTGGGGACGGCCGATGCGAACATGGAGAGTAGCGATGACGATATCCGTCAACTGGCTGACACGATAGGTGAAGCGGGGCTTGCCTGCTCGTCAGTAGCGTCCACTCTTGGCTGGCAGAACCCCATCACGTCGTTAGACGACAGTGTGTTCGAACAGGCGTTGACGGGTGGTAGACGGCAGATCGAGGTGGCACGCCTACTCGGGACAGATGGGATCCTGATCGTTACCGGGCGCGTTTTGCCTGAGGCACCGTACCGCCAGGCCTGGGATCGTATGGTGTCGGGGTTCAGGTCCCTATGCGCATTCGCCGCGGAACACGGGGTCCGGATCGGGGCCGAAACGTGTCCCAAGCTGTCCAAGAACCTGATGACGCCGGGGGAGTGTTTGACGTTCATCGAGGCCGTAGACCATCCGGCGATCGGGATTTATCTGGACACCGCCAATGTCACCTACAGTGGCTATGCACAGGATTTCATCCATGACCTGGGCGACCGGATCGTGCGCATCCATGTGAAGGACTTCACGGCACCGGACGAAAAGGGAGCCTACCGTGGAACATGGCCGGGCAATGGCACAGTGGGTTGGGAAGCGATAGCTGAAGCCTGCAAGGACACGGGGTATAACGGCTGGGCCGTGCTTGAGTTTTCACCTGTCGAGGGTGAAGAGAAGGGGCTTGACTTGCTGAAGACTGCGCGGAATTCGACGGATTCCATCTTCAATGGGTGATGGGAGTTGAGGGTCGAGGTCGAGACGCTTCCGGTGATGCTCTCCCTATTCCGGTGCCGCCGACACAAGGGCCGTGCAGCCAAGCTCCCCTTCAGGGCCAAAGAAGCTTCATCATCTCGGCGCGAAGTTCCTGAGCGAGCGACTCCGTGTCCTCACGCCTTGCCAGGTTGTGCCATTCGTGGGGGTCAGTCCGGTGATCGTAGAGCTCCTCTTCTCCATTGCCGCACAGCGTGTAGCGATGCGTCTTGGAGCGAACGGTGTGATGGACTCCCGTATCGCCTCGAACCGATGTGAGAGCGACGGGAGGGCCTTCCCAGGCGTCTGCCGCGGGCGTTCGCAGCAACGTCCGAAGGCTTTTTCCTTCAAGCGCGATTCCGCTTGTTCCCGTGTGTGGTTCGAGCGCTAGACCGCAGAGGTCATTCAGGGTCGGGTAGACATCGATAAGTGACACGGGCAGGCGGCATTCGCCATTCCTTGCCGAAACGCCCGGGGCACTGATGACAAGTGGCACCTGACAGGACTCTTCCCACAGCGAGTCTTTGAAGATGTACTCCTTCTCCCCCATGTGGTAGCCGTTGTCACTGGTAAACACGATGATCGTGTTGTCCCGATAGGGACTCCCATCCAACGCGTCCAGGATCTTACCCAACTGATCATCCATGAAGGCGACGCAGGCCAGGTAGGCCTGAAGCCATTCTCTCCACACCGCTTCGCCTCGCTTAAGCAATAGACCGTAAGTGAGAAAGCCGTAGGGGCGATGCTCAATGAGAGCACGTGCACAGTCTGCCAGATCGTCCTTCAACTGGGGAGGAAGCTCGATCTCATCCAACGGGAATCGGTCGAAATACTCTTGCGGCGCATTCAGCGGTGTGTGCGGCTTCATGAACCCGACACTGAGGAAAAAGGGGGTGTTGTGGTCACGTTGGAGGACGTCGACGGCCCACGCTGCGCTCTTCTCGTCCGGCAAGAGATCACGATTGCTGTCATCGGTGTAGTGAAAAGGTTGCTGCCTGCCATCGACGGCTTCGTCAATCTCCCCCGTGAACACATCCGCCAGGGGACCGAAACACTTCTCGATGTGGTGGGCGATGCGTCTGCCGTTGAGGAAGAAGCGATCGATGCCTTCGTATCGCCTGACGTAGGAGGCAAAGGGTTCGCCGTCGTAGAGCCATTCGCGGTCCGGGCGCCCCACTTGTGCGTTCGCATCGCGGTCCCAGAGCATCGGACCGTAGTCAGGGCCGTGTCCGTAATCGGTCCACCAGCTGGGATCAACCACACCTTCGTGGAGGACCTTGCCGACACCGTAGACGGCATAGCCGTTGTCCTTGAAATGCCTGGGCATCATGACCGCGTCCCGCAGAAGCGTCTTCCCCCAGTTCGGGTGTGTGTACAGGCCGGTTGTGGCGAGGGGAGTGCTTGTCCGCCAATGGTCCCAGAGGGTGAAATGGCCGGTCGTGTGCGGATAGAGGCCGCTGAACAGACTGCTGCGCGAAGGCAGACAGATCGGGCTGTTGCACTGCGCATTCGGGAAGCGGACGCCGGCCGACATGATCCGCTCGAGATTCGGGGTCGGGGCAGAGGGGACGCGTCCCATGTTCGTGACCGCGTTGTTGAGGTCATCACAGATCACAAATAGAACGTTCGGCCGTTGGTCTGGCGGAACTGGAGCTACCGGCATGTCGCGGTTCCTTTGAGGAGCATGGGTTCAGGCTGACGCCATGGGGTGGCAGCAGTCGGCGTCTCGTCTTCCGGCGCTTGTCACTCACGGGGCATCACGGCTTCCCCGAATCACGCCCGGAAAGCCGGTCCATGTGGTCATCCCACTCAATCGGGAGACGATGGGTCTTTGCGCTGTTACACGCCTTGCAGCAAGGCACGACGTTGCCTCTGGTTGAGAGTCCTCCGCGGATCACCGGGACAACATGGTCCATGGTGAGGTCACCAGGATGGAACCGCTCTCGGCAATAGTGGCACTGTCCCCGGCCAAGAATGTTCTTCCACCACTGGGACTTCCGGAGTTTGCGGGCTCTCGATTTCTCCCGCTTCACGTGCTCCTCGTCTGCCGGCACGAAGTAGTCATCAAAGTCAATATTCTCAGCCATGAACGTTTCCGGCTAGTCTGTTTCCCTTCAGGGCAGGAAGGGGAAGTAGTCTTTTGTCTGGTCTGCCGGGAGGCCGCGACCATACTGTGAGACCATCACGGTTTCGGCAGACATGACCTTACTGCCGTGTTCCTCACCGTATAGGCGCACCAGTGTCTCCCGGGCAGCATCTGCCGTGTGCCTGAATCTCGCCTCGAGCTGTTTGCGAAGCCATGCCCTGCGTTCGGCATCGCTTTCAGGGACCTGGTCCAGGCGTCCGCCATTGTATGGCAGCCACTCGTAGACCTGGGATACATGGCAATGGGCCATATCCACCTTGCGCTCGAAGACGTCGTCCGTATCAATGGCGATGGTCGGTACATAAGGCGTTGGCAGCTTGAAGCTGTCGAAAAAGTAGCCGACGACCGGGGCTCGCTCGAGTGCAGGGGTGAGAGCCGCGACGTTGGGGACGGTCACCGTGTAGGCGGCATCCTGCACGACAGTCCCGACAGCCCGATGGTCGGGATGGTAGTCATTGGCCCGGTGGCAAAGGACGAGGTCGGCTTTCCACTCGCGCATGATCTCGATGGTCAGTTTGCGGGTTGCCACATCGGCTTCCAATTCCCCGTTGTGAATGTCCAGCACATCGTAGACAATGTCAGCGATTGCCCCGGACGCTTTGGCCTCTGCACACCGGCGCCTGGCAAGAGGGCCTCCTCCCATGGAGAAGTGGCCGGTATCGCCATTGGTCATGGACACGAATTTGACCCGATGCCCGAGGGCCCGGTACTTCATCGCTGCGCCGCCAAAACGGAAATCACAGTCGTCTGGATGGGCACCGAAGCAAAGAACGTTCAGGGGCTTCTCGAGCATGGTGTTGGCCTCCTCTTCGCCGCAAGCTGCGACTTCCTTTCCTGTGCAATCTGACCGTCTGGCAATGATAGTGCAGGATGCGGACGAGGGCAATACGGCAGGGGCAGATCACAGCAAGTAAGGGTGGGGCACGCCGCGCCCTCTCTCGCCGGCAAAACTGATGGCATTGGTGGCAGACAGCCCGTGAGGACTTGACAGATAGTGGTTAGGCGTGGTTCAGTTCTACAGGGGCAGGAACAGCGCCCCCTTGTCAACCACTGAGGTGTCACCGGCTTCCAGCCGGTTGAAGGAAGGAGGCCATCATGCAGTCAGATCGGGTCAAACTCGGCTTCGTCGGCGTCGGAGCCATGGGACAGTGCGCCCATTTGCGCAACTACTGTGACCTGCCGGTCTGTGACGTCGTGGCCTTAGCCGAACTGCGGCCAAAGACGGGGCATGCAGTGGCCCAGCGCTACGGCGTGGAACGCGTCTATCGAAGTGCTGAGGAAATGCTCGCCTCCGAGCCCCTGGACGCGATTGTCGCGAGCCAGCCGTTCGACCGACACGGTGTGCTGCTTCCTCAGTTGCTCCGAGCCGGTAAGCCGATATTCATCGAGAAGCCACTTTCGAGTTCCCCCGACGCGGGACAGGCAATTCTGGGTGCTGTTCAGACAAGCGGCACATGGGTCATGGTAGGCTACCATAAACGGAGTGATCCGGCGTGTGCCTATGCTCTGGAGACGATACGGGAACTACGAAATTCCGGGGAACTCGGGCGAATGACATACATCCGGATCCTGATGCCTGCCGGAGACTGGGTGGCAGGTGGGTTTACCTGCTTGATTAACAAGGGGGACGCAGCCCCGCCCCTTGAGCGGGAGGCCGCAACAGTTGATATGGACGATGAGACGCAACGCGCTTACACCACGTTCGTCAACTACTACATCCATCAGATCAACCTGCTGCGGTTCTTCCTTGAAGAGCCCTATCATGTGACCTATGCGGACCCGTCGGGCGTGATGCTGGCTGCCGAGAGCGAGAGCGGCGTCCCAGGTGTTATCGAGATGTCGCCGTACCACACATCGATCGCCTGGCAGGAATCCGTTCTTGTCTGTTTCGAGCGGGGGTACGTCAAGGTTGAGCTACCGGCTCCCCTGGCTCTGAACCGTCCGGGGCGAGTTGAGGTCATGCGGGATCCTGAGCATGCGGCCAACCCTGACACCACGTCGCCGCACCTGCCGTGGGTTCACGCGATGCGCCAACAGGCCATCAACTTCGTGGCTGCGGTTAAAGGGGAACGTCCCCCTGTCTGTAGCGCGGCCGAAGCGCTGGAGGACCTACGCGTTGCACGGGACTACATCCGCCTGCTAAAGGGCCAATAGAGCCGGTTGGTGATTGTGAGTGTTCGGGGGTACAATGGGCATTCAACTCGGGCAATAATGGAGATTCTGCAGTGAGCAAGGTGCAAATCAAACCAGTGCGCCCAGTCTTCCCGTCCCCTGCGGGACTCGTCACCAGCGTTGACGCGGAGGGCCGCCCCAACATCATCACGTTGGGAGAGATCTTCAACATCAGCATCCGGGAACCGGTGATTGTCGGCATTGCGATCGCCAAACCACGGTACTCCCACGCCCTGATCAGTGCGTCGAAGGAATTTGTTGTCAACCTGCCAACCGCGGACATGGTCGCGACCGTCGACCACTGCGGGATGGTGTCCGGACGTAACGTCGACAAGTTTGCGGCTTATGGACTGACCGCGCTTCCGGCCGCTGAAGTCGCAGCTCCCCTGATTGCCGAATGTCCGGTCAACATTGAGTGTCGGGTGTTGAGCGTTCAGGAGATCGGAGACCACGATCTGTTTGCCGGCGAAGTGGTGGCAGTCCACGTGGATGAAGACGGTGTGACCCCGGACGGCACGGTCAGTACCAGCTCGGTTGACCCGCTTTGCTTCATGAATTGGGAATACTGGACCACAGGGCAACCCCTCGGACGGATTGGATTCACACGGAGAGAATAGAAGATGAGGGACCGGCCGCGGCTCCAGCGCAGCTACCGGCTTATCCGGGGAGACGAGGGGTGAGATGAGACACTCCTGATCACCGATTCCACGACACGCGGCAATGGTAGCGCCCTGAAAGGGACAGGTCGATGATGAACCGTCGTGACTTCTTGGCAGACATGATTGCAGGTGCAGCGGCTGTGGCAGTTCTGTCCCCTCGTGAAGCGCCGGCCCAGACCACTGCCCCTCGCCCCAATGTGCTGTTCATCGCGATCGACGATCTGAATGACTGGATTGGCTGCCTCGGCGGGCACCCGCAGGTCAAGACGCCAAATCTGGATCGTCTTGCGGGGCGGGGTGTCCTCTTTTCCCGCGCCTACTGCTCAGCACCTGCCTGTAATCCGTCCCGGGCCAGTCTGATGACGGGCGTCTTGCCCTCTACATCCGGCGTCTACCTGAACGGGCAACCGTGGCGCCCCGTGATGAAGGACGTGACGCCGCTCCAGGAGTCATTCAAACGGGCTGGTTACGACGTCCTCGGCCGAGGGAAGATCTACCATCACGGGCGTGGTGAGGAGTTTTTCACGGAGAGCGGCTGGGACACGTACATCCCAAAGAGTGGAGATCCACTGCCACCCACACGGCCGGTCAGCGGAATCCCCAAGACCAGTCACTTTGACTGGGGACCTGTCTCTGCCCCCAATACTCAGATGGATGACACCAAGGTCACTGACTGGTGCATCGAACAATTGAGTAGGTCCAGACAGAGACCGCTCTTCCTTGCCTGTGGTCTCTTCAGGCCGCACTTGCCCTGGTACGTGCCTCAGGAGTGGTTTGACCTCTATCCGCTTGAGGACATCGTCCTGCCGACCGTCAATGACGATGACCTGGCTGATATCCCGCTCGCAGGTAGACGGATGGCGCGTCCCGAACGCGACCATCACAACGTGAACAAACACGGACAGTGGCGTCAGGCCGTTCAGGGGTACCTGGCGAGCATCAGCTTCACGGACTGGAATGTTGGGCGCCTGCTGGATGCTCTGGACCAGAGCCCATACAAGGACAACACGCTGATCGTCCTGTGGGGTGACCACGGATGGCACCTCGGGGAGAAGCTGCACTGGCGTAAGTTTGCCCTCTGGGAAGAGGCGACGCATGCCCCCCTCATGTTCGTAGTTCCCTCCCTCACCCCGGTCGGCCGCGTCTGCCAACGGCCGGTCAGCTTCGCCGATATCTACCCAACCCTCAAAGACATCTGCCGGCTCCCTGCACCCAGCCAAGAACTCGAAGGCGTCAGCCTCAGGCCACTCCTGGCAGCCCCCGAGGCGAGCTGGGAACGACCGGCACTGACCACGCATGGTCGTGGCAATCACTCCGTCCGTTCCGAGAAATGGCGGTACATCCGTTACAGCGACGGCTCTGAAGAGCTGTACGATGAGGAGAAGGATCCCCTGGAATGGACAAACCTCGCGGGGGAGGCGGAGTGGTCCGAGGTGAAGGTAAGACTGTCGGCCTGGCTCCCGAAAACCAACGCCCCGGATGCTCCGAAAAAGAAGAAGGGGAAAGGGAAGAAGGGGGGGAAGTAGTGCGAGCCTGAGGCCGCTGCCGGCAATGCCGCAGTTGTGTGTGCGGAAAACTCCAAGATGGCTCGACGGAGTCTCGCCCTCCAGAGATTCTCGGGCCATCTATCTGTGTCCGATGGAGGGAGAGACTCCCTCGAGCCGCCTCACGCAACCGAGGGGTTGCCGCTGCCGCATCCGGATGCCTGATTCAGTGCCGCTGGGTTCCCCCACTCCCCGCAGGCTCTTCAGTGTGAAGGATCAGTGTTTCCGGAAGAGCAGCATAGCGAACCGCGTCTTCCCGGTGATGATCTCTCCGGTCACCTTCAGCGACTTCCCTTCCAAGGCCAGTTCGCGCACGAGCGCCTGAAGTTCGGCAGGTGGTTCTACCAACTCGAGCACGCCACTGAACTTCCGGCTTGTGCGCTTGACGTCTGGCGAGCCCTTTTTCTCAAGCTCGACACCATCCCCGAAAAACTCCGGATCGACGCCCTTTGGGTGAGTTTCCAGATCCCAGACGTCCATCTCCTGCTCGCTCTTGACGCTCAGATTGATGACAACTTCGTCGACTCCCTTATCCAGAGTGAAGATCTCGTCGTTGCTCTTGATCCGGCGGTCAAGCAGCAGTTCCGCAACCATCCCCTCGATGTCTCGCTGGAGTTCGGGAGCCACTCGGAGGAGTGTGAAGCCGGCTGCGTGTGTGCCCTCGGCAACCACGGCAGACAGTTTTTCCATCCGGTAGTTTTCAGACTGAATGGCGGGGTCCATTGAGGTCTCCTCCAACACGTGACGCTGGGCCATGATACGCAGGGTTACATTGTCGATATCCGTTGCCGGCAGGGCGAAATCACCTTGCAGTTCCTTGTCCCGGTCGACATACCCCTTCTCGAGGACCCCCTCGGTGAGCTTGGCGCGGATCTCTTCGGGGGCGAGACGTGAGAAGGGGTCCAGGCGGGACCCGAAGTACGGGAGCCCGGGCCGTGAGTCACTGTTCAGCCGGAACAGCGTCTCGAACGACTGGGATGTCTTGACATCTACATACCCCTTCAACCCGGGACGGCATGCCTCCACATTCTTGGCTTCAAAGCTGAGTTTCGCCCTGAGACGGCTGAAGTCTTTGACCCCGAACACCTTCTTGTCTGCTTTGATGATTGCCCCCGCAGCGCACTGTCCTAGGGTGACCATTCCGGCGGCCGGAGACTTCAGCTCGACCGTGGTGGGCGGCTTGGCAGCTTCCCAGCTCGGGAGAGCTGACTCGACGAGCATTCCCAGACTATCGAAGCCGGTTGGGATCGGTGGAGGGGCAGGGGACTCCTCTCCGTCCTCTTCGGGGGCCTCTTCCGGCTTCTCGTCCTGCTTTTCCGGGGGCGACTGCTCCTCTTCCGGGGGCGGCGGGTAGAGGATACCGTGCAGACCACGAACTTCGTCGAGCAGCTTGACTCGGGCAATCCAGGCGGGGTCGGTGCAGACAACAGCGATCACTTGGTCGGCGACCACGTTCGACTCGTCCTCAACCAGGACATCAATGACCACGCACTCCAGCTCAGTCTGTACCTCGTGCTGAAAAGGCTTAAGGTCGCCATCCTTTGATCGCGCGGTCACATCCACTTTCCAGGACCATGCAGCGACCACGCCGCCGCCAACCAACAGGACGAAGGCGTAGGCGAGAATCTCGAGGTAGCGGATGTACTTGGCGATGAATCGCCGTAAGCGCATGTTCTTAATCGTCTTCATCGTTCTCCCCGGCATGCTTGCCTGCGAAGTACGTGGTGTAAAGGTCAGCGTAGTAACCGCCCTCGGCAAAGAGCTGTGCGTGAGTTCCGGCCTCCACAACTCGGCCCTTGTCCATGGCAAAAATGACATCCGCATCGACGACTGTGGGCAGGCGATGGGAAATGATGATCGTTGTCCGGCCCTTCATTACTTTTCGCAAGGTCTCGAGCACGCGGACTTCGGTGTCGCTGTCGAGTGAGGAAGTGGGCTCGTCCAGGACGAGCAGCTGCGGATTCCGCACAAGTGCCCGGGCGATCCCGAGCCGCTGCTTCTGGCCTCCGGAGAGGCTTGTGCCTTCATGCAGGTCGGTATCCAGCCCTTTGGGAAGGGAATGCACGAACTCATCGAGCTCGGCTTCGCGCAGGGCCTCCCAGATCATCTCGTCGGTGGCGTTGGTGTTGGCGAAAAGGATGTTGTCCCTGATGGTACCGATGAAGAGGAAGGTCTCTTGGAACACGAGGCCTACCTGCTGCTGCAGACTCTCCATGCGGACCTCACGCACATCAGTCCCATCCAGAAGCACACGCCCCTCTGCGGGGTCATAAAGCCGCAGGAGGAGGTTCAGAACGGTGCTTTTTCCCGCCCCGCTATGCCCGACAAAGGCCACCTTCTGTCCGGGGATGATCGTGAAATCCAGCCCCTGCAGGATGGGGACGTCTTCCTCATAGCTGAAGTACACATCCTCGAACCTCACGTGGCCCTGTAACGGGGGCATGTCAGGCGCGTTGGGGGCATTGACCACCACGGGCGCCACATCGAGCGTCTGCATGATGCGTTCAGCCGGAACCATTGACACTCGGAGCTGCTGAACCAGATTCACGATCCGCTGGAAGGGATTCCTGAACCGATTCATATAGCTGAAAATGGGCAGTAATGATCCGTAGGTGATGTGCCCCAGGATGGCCTGCCGGAAGAACCAGGCGCGGATGAGCCAGCCCATGATCCAGGGCAGGAAGCCCCAGTTACCGACCAGTTGCCCTTTGAGGATGAAGGTGTAGCGCCGTTTGATTTGCGTCCGCCAGGCGTCAACGTTAGCGCTCATGAACTTCCGGACTTCGTGACGTCGCCGGGCAAACGTCTTGACCACCATCTTCCCTGCCACACCGTCCTGGAGGATGGCCGTTGTCCGCTGCCACTTGGTCCGGGCTTCCCGGTCGTACTTGCGGACCAGGGACGTGATCCAGTGAACCAGCATGGTGTACGGGACCATGTAGAGCAGGATGATAACCATCACTCGCCAGTCAACGTAGGTGAGCAGGATCATGATGAGGAAGAACTCGAAGATGGCTTCGAGGAGCCTGGGAAGCAGGTCGGTGATCATGAACATCACGCCCCAGATGTCGCTGCCAGCACGGTAAATGTGCTCACCGGTGGGACGGTTCTGCATGAACGTCATGGAAAGTCGGACGAGATGGTCAAAGAAACGGGTGCGCAGATCCCCGAAGACCCAGAGGTCGATATAGCGCGTGAAGAACTGGTTGAATAGTCCCATTATCCTGCCGAAGGCAATGAGACTGAGACGCGCTACGACTAAGATCCAGAACAGGCGCCAGTTCTTGTCAGGCAGGGCTTCGTCGATGAGGATCTTGCCCATCCATGGCCAGATCACGTTCATGGTCATGGAGCCGCACACGACCAGGACAACGAGGAGCACCTTGTCCCAGTAGGGTTTCATCACCGTCAGGAACTTGAGGAAGATGACGAACGTGTTGCGCTGACGGACCTGAAGCGGTTGACCGTGATGGTCAACTGCGTCTTCCACCTGAGACTTGAAACTGTCGAATATCCTCTTGTTGTAGCTCTTCATCAGTCGGCAGCCCCTCTCGTTTGCTCATCCCACATGAGCTTGTAGAGGCCGTCGTTCGCCAGCAGTTCGCGGTGCGTTCCCTGCTCCGCCACTCGCCCTTCATCAATAACGACGATCCGATCGCACCCCGTCACCGTGACCAGTCGGTGCGAGATCATCAAGGTCGTCCGTCCCCGCATGATCTTCTCGATCGTCCTCACGATCTGGCATTCGATCCGGGAGTCCAGGGACGCAGTGGCTTCGTCAAGGAGGAGGATTCTCGGATCCCGGATGAGTGCTCGGGCAATGCCCAGGCGCTGTTGCTGCCCCCCGGACAGCTTCAATCCCTCGCCCAAGTCCCGTTCGTACCCATCGGGCAGCGACTCAATGAATTCATGAATCTCAGCCATTCTCGCTGCCTGGGCCACTTCCTCGTCGTCAGCCTGAAGTTTCCCATAGCGGATGTTGTCCGTGAACGTTCCTCCGAACAGGTGAGTCTCCTGGAGCACGACCCCCATCTGGTCGAGGAAGCTGTCCATCGTCACGGTCTGGATTGGCGTATCGTCGATCAGTACCTGACCCGAGTCGACGTCGTAGAGGCGCATCAGGAGGTACATGACCGTGCTCTTGCCGGCCCCGCTCGGCCCGACAAACGCCACGCTCTCCCCCGGCTCGACCGTCACGTTCAGCCCACGCAGAACAGGCTTCTCCGGATCATAGGAAAAATGCACATCCCGGAACTCGACCCTGCCTTGAATAGTGGCGATAGGTTCCGCATCCGGGGCATCGACGATTTCGGGTGTCACATCCAGCGTTTCGAGAATCCGTTCGGCGGGGACGAGCTGCATCCGGATGGACTGCATGAGCTTGACGAATTGCTCGAGCGGCCTCTCAAGACGTCGAACAAGAGCGAAGACGATCATGTACTCCCCGACGCTCAGATGCCCGGTCATGACCCGGTAGGCCGCGTAGATCCACATCCCCTGGGTCACCAATTGGTGGATAGTCCAGAGGACAATCGAGTGGGTAAGCATGGACAGCATGGCCCATTTCCACCAGACTCGACGCTCCTCATAGACCTGCTGCGTGTACTTCAGGACTTGGTAGTTGACGCGTCCGAATCCCTTGACCGTCTTGACGCCTCGAATGCCGTCACGGAGCAGGGCAGCGCAGCGCTGCTGCTGAATCTTGAGTTGGCGCATCGTGCCTTTGAGCAGGGTGTACAGGTAGTGGGAGAATCCCGTGTAGGGAATCATGTAAACCACGACGACCATCGCCAGCTTCCAGTCAACGGCGATAAGCAACCCGCCTGCCCACACGATACGGTAGACGAGGCTGAACGCCTGGGGGATGTCGTCAGTGATCATGTAAACGACGCCCTGACGCCCTCCACCGGTGGTGTCCGCGGTTGTCCTGTACATGTGTTCCCCGACGGGACGGCTTCGCAGGAACCCAAGAGAAAGTGTGTGGAGGTGGTTATAGAAGGTGTGGCGCAGCTTTATCGAGATCTTCATGTCGAGGTAGAAACCGAAAATCTGGCGCAAAACACCCATGCCATGGTGCAAAATCCAGAAGATCAGCTGAGTACCAAGGATCAGGTAGAAGAGGGTGAGACGTTCACCGATAGGGCGATCGAAGTTGAGGACGACTTCATCGACCAGAACACGGAACAGGAAGAGTCCGATCTCTCCCAGCGGCACAGCCACCAGGATGAGGAGCATAATGAGGATGGCTTTGTCTTTGTAGGGAAGGAGGAGTTTGACGAAACGCAGGAACGTACGGGTCTCTCGCCCGAGCTTGTCCAGGCGAGATGCTTTGCCGACCCGACCTGCCTCCAGCAGTTCGACGTCGACGCCCTCAACGGGGGTGTTTTGTTCTATGTCTGTTCCTGCCACGGCCGACAACGTCTCTCCGCTGGACGACACCTTGACCGGCCTGTCCTGCGGCGGCGTTCTGGGCAGAGAACGGATCACATTGCTGGCCGCATGATGTCGTGTGAAGTGTGACAATTTAGATCACCATTCCCCCGGGATCAAACGGGTCCGTTTTCCTGCTGTGACACCTCAGTTACGTGAGGGGACTTCAAGGCGGCTCGACGGAGTCTCTCCCTCCAGGGGTTCCTTGGGCCATCTGTGTCCGATGGAGGGAGAGACTCCGTCGAGCCGCCTCACGAGACTGAGGCGTTACCTGTTGCTCAGGGTGCCCCGCTCTCCCGCCTGTGGCGAGGCGGTTCGAGCTCACCTTGACCGGATAGGGCGGGTGTGCCGGGTCACCGGCTCTCTCCAGTGGTGCGATTGTCGGTTGTTGACAGAGCATGGCAGTTCCCGTATTTTCCTTGGTCCGTTCTCCTTCTCGGGCCATGGCCGCGCTCTCTTGAACAGGAGTCTCCGCATGAGGCATGCCGTTCTGACCATCACGCTGTTTCTCGTCGTCTCAGGCATTGCTGTGATCAGGCATGGCGCGGCACCACGCCAATTTGCTCAGGCAAAGCCCCCGAAGGCGGCGGAGAGGAACGTCGATTTCAAAGCCCTGAATCCGCCACGGAAACGCAAGCCCAGACCCCGCGAGATGGTGTTCGTGGAAGGGACCCCTGTCCTGAAAAATGGGGGGTTTGAGAAGGGGAAAGAGCTCTGGGCGTTGGATTCCGGGCACACTCTCATCGAGAGCGCGAAGGCAGCTCACTCAGGGACGCGTTGCGTCAAGGGACAGCTCGACGCTCCTCGGAAAGCCTTGTACTTGCGTCAGAAGCTGCGCGTCACGGAAGGGGCAATTTACAGCTATTCCATTTGGGCCCGGGCCACCAAAGGGGTCAAGATGACGGTGTTCATCATCCCTGAGATCGGGACGAACAAGGGGCGGAAGAGCGTCGGTGTGTTTCAGAACATACCAGCGAGATGGCGTCGCTTTGAGGGGCGATTCACAGCTCCTCGCACAGGGGATCTCGAGCTGCAGTTCATCACTCCCAGCACGTTCGCCTCCGCCCCCGGCACAATCTGGGTGGACGATGCCCAGGTCTCGGAGTTCCAGACCGTTCCCCCAATTCCTGTCACCCAGGGAAAGGGCTTCAACGACCAACCGACGATGGTGCGTTCTGCAGATGGCTCCCTCTTCATCGCGTGGGTGAGCTTTGCAGACGGTGATGACACGTTGCGCCTTGGCCGGTACCGAGTCATGGCGGGTGCACTTGAGCAACTCGGAGAATGGGATGTGGTGTCGGGAAAGGACTCTTTCGTGTTTGCACCGCAGTTGGTCGCCGATGGGCAGAGCATCTGGTTGGTGTACGCCGGTGAGGTGAGTCGGAACTGGGATGTGTACGCGGTCAAGTGCGGCGCGGCTGGCCCTGGGCGCCCGATTCGAGTCTCTCGTGACGCTGGCGTCGACACTGACCCTTGTGCTGCCGTTGCAGGAGATCGGTTGTGGGTGGCGTGGGAGTCGAGCCGTGATGGAGAACGTCAGGTTATGGCCAACAGCCTGACAGGGACAACACTCGGCAATGAATCGCGTCTCAGTGCCGCGGGAGTCAACTGCTATGACCCCACGATCGCCGTGCTGGACTCGGGGCGGGTGGCAGCCGCCTGGCACGGCCTGAAGGACAACAATGTCGATCTCTTCCTCCGTTCAACTGACAGCGGCAAGGTATGGAAACAGGAACGACGTCTCACGACTGCGGCAACGATTGACCGGCATGGCAAGCTGTTCGCTCGAGGAGATGAGCTCTGGATTGCCTATGAGAACGCCCAGATGGCAAATTTCTCAATTGGTGGGACGCGGGCCAAGAATATGTGCGTCGCACGAATCGAGGCCGACGGGTTGAAGAGTCCCGCAGCGGATGGCATGGCCCCAATGACCAGAGGTGGAGAAGCGCTAAGCCCCGCATTCGACGAGCAGGGCCGGCTCTGGTTGGCGTTCACGCGTGGGAGCAACAGGGATTGGTTCGCGATGCTGTCCTGCCACAACGGGGCCAAGTGGGTACGCACAACCCCTGTGGCGACCCTCAAAGGAATGGATCGCGCCCCGTCAGTCGTGTTTGCCGGGGACGAGGTGACTATGCTCTTCCAGGCGGATACGCTCAAGGGGAAGTACAACAATCGGGAGGAGTCCGCCAAAGCCACGAGTGACCTCTACCTTGCCGTGACCAATGCGGGGGAGCTCCCGGCAGCAACGCAGATGGTTCTCGCTCCGCACAAAGAGAACGCCGCGGTCTTCGAGCCCGCGACATTGCGCGTGCAGTACGGTGAAGATCGCCCGACGCCCCACATCCAGTACAAAGGTCAGACACTCAAGCTGTTCTATGGTGACCTGCACGACCACACGCAGGTGTCGATCTGTGGACGCATCCGAGACGAGTCCATTGATGAGTCGTACCAGAATATGCGTGATCTGGCGCGGCATGACTTCGCCTGCGTGACAGACCACGGTTACGGCATCACCCCTTACCTCTGGGACTACACAGCAAAACTCAATCGACTGAACAACGACCCGGAGCGTTTCCTGACGTTCCTCGGCGAAGAGTGGACATCCACGTTCGAGAAATACAGCGAGAAGTATCCCTTTGGCTTCTACGGACACCGAAACCTGGTGTTTGCAGATGCCTATTTCCCCCGTTGGTGGAACGCGGCCAACTACCAGACACCGGCCGAGGTGTGGTCCGAGTTGCGGCAGATGAACGCCAATTTCGTCAACATTCCTCACCAGATCGCCGACACCGGGAACGTGCCATGTGACTGGGACTTTGCGGATGAAACGGCACAGCCCGTGGCAGAGATCTTCCAGGGGCGTGGTTCGTACGAGTATCTTGGAGCGCCGCGAATGGCGGGACGTTCGGTGAAGACAAAGGGGAGCTTCATCCAGGACGCCTGGGCCCGGGGAGTAGTGATCGGCGTGATTGCGAGTCCGGATCACACCGGAGGCAGAGGGAAGGCCTGCGTCTATGCGCCTGAACTGACACGCGAGGCTGTTCTCGACGCCATTCGCGCGCGCCATTGCTTCGGGAGCACGGCCGCCAAAATCATGCTGGACGTGCGAGTGAACGGCGCCCTGATGGGAGAGAAAATCCCTGAATCCGGCGGGAAGCCGGTGGAGATTCGGATTGTGGCGGATTGCCCGGGCGACATCGACCGAATCGAGGTGTGCCGGAACAACGAGTTCATCTACAGCAAGAGCCCAAAGGGCAAGAAGGCCGATCTCGTCTTCCGTGACACCAGTCCGGTGGTCGGGAAGAGCTACTACTACGTACGACTGATCCAGACGGACGAGGAAATTGCCTGGAGCAGTCCTGTCTGGCTGGGGTATTGAGGGGGAAGGGCGGGATTCGGGAATCGGGGTTGGGGGACGCTCAGCCACCAAAGAGCGAGGGCCCTCGCCGCAGCGCCGGCAGGCATATCAGAGAGTGTAACTGCCCCCAAATGTCTGGAGCGCCGGTTCTCCGTAACCGGCCTGGCCGCATACGGAGATGCGGCACCCCCAACGGGAGGATGTCGCGACCAGTAGCTTTGTGCTTAGAAACGGTGTAGTTACTTACGCACGAGTGCCGTCCCTATCCCCGGCGATCAGCGTCTGTCGACGGCCTGCTTCGGATCCGTCGCATTCAGAAACTCCTCGATGTTGGTGTAGCCGTCTCCATCGGGATCCCCACTGCTGTCGTCCTTTCCCAGGCTGAGCCCGAACATCGTCTCCCACTTGTCCGGCATGCCATCTGAATCGCTATCTCTGCGGGGACTGGTGGTCGAGAGTCGCGGCCAGCCTCCGACGTCCTCTTGCGAGTCAATCAGGCTCATCTTCCCCTTCTGCACATCTGTCACAAGTCGGCGGTCCACGGCATCACGGCGCGGAAGAGTTGCGCCTGCTGCAGCCAATACCGCCTGGAACGCGTCTTGTGCAGAGGTGGTCCTGACTGAGACAGCGGGAAACGGTTTGCTCCGCTTATTAGTGGGTTTGGCTTTGCCGATCAGTTTCCATTGACTCTCGTTCTTCCGCCCCAGGCCAACCTGGAAATTCCTGTCCACAAACACCTTGGTTTCTGCCCCCCCGACATAGAAGCCGGCTCCCTGGCTGGTGCGGATGTGGTTTCCCACGTAGTTCATTCGCACGGCATCGGCCCCGGAGTAGCCCTTGCCGTTGTGGATCACATTATTGCGGAAATCCAGGAGAATGCTCCCGTCCCCGTACGTTCCCGGACGCGGGCAGCGACTGGAGTGCTGAGTGTAGAGATTGTGGTGGAATGTGATGTTCCCGTTACACCGTAGCAGGGAGCCGTATCCGTGTTTGCCTTTGGAATGAGCGCTTTGGTTGAGCGATTCGCTGATTATGCACCACTGAACGGTGACATCAGTGATGCCCTTGCCTGATACAGAGAGCACCTCATCGATGGCCCAACTCGCCGAACAATGGTCAACAATGATGTTCCGGGCGCCCTGATTGATGGAAATGGCGTCGGGTTCGAACCGCTTGCCCCGCTCACGGAACTCTGACACAGGTTCGTCGCCCGGCCGGACACGCAGGTGCCGGACTACGACGTTGGGGGCGGCGATGATGACCGAGCGATCCTTAAGGCAAATCCCGCCCCCCGGGGCGCTTTGGCCGGCGATCGTGATATCCGGGTTGCCGATGACAAGCTTGTCGACGAGAGCAATGGTTCCGGACACGCGGAAGACCACGATTCGTGGTCCTTTGGTCTCGATCGCCGCACGCAACGTTCCCGGGACCGGCTTCCGGCCTCGAGCGTAGTCCCTGAGACTGGTGACCAGCAGGACTCTCCCTCCTCGCCCACCAGTGGCGGAAGCCCCGAACCCCTCGGCTCCGGGGAATGCCTTTGCCTGCTTCCCATCGGCGAAGAAAGGATGGCTGACTGCAGTGGCCAAAAGGACCAAGAGCGTCGGTCTGAGCCCGTGCCTAATCATGATGGTGCCTTTCAAAGGGCATGCTGCCCAATTGTCCGGACGGGGTCAAGCGAAGTTGCGGGACTCTACTTCGGGGAACTTGGGCCGTCAACGCTCGGACCGTGTTGCGGCCAGTCCTTTCATATAGGCAAACCAGTCCTCGGCCCTCGTGATATGGCCCGCTCGGGCCCAGGCACCAGCCAGCAGCAGTTGTGTTGTGATCTTTGGACCTTGGGCGGTGAGGTGGACAAGGAACTCGTCAGGCGTTGTCTCGATACGCCGACAGAGAGTCGGGTCAAACACCACCCCAAGACCAACCGGGCCAGCACCGATTTCTTGATCGCCCCACGTGGCCACGTAGCCCTTCCCGGCAGACGTCAGGTGTTGACCGTCGCCGAGGCGTGTGATCCCGGGGCCGAATTCAAGCGCCTTGGTTCCTGTGCAGCTGATCTCCAGGTTGTCTTCCGTGTGTCGCTGGCCCGAAGCAATCGTGAGACGACGGACGATATCAAGCCGTCCGCACGGGGTATCCCAGCCGCGGGTGAGCATCAGGACTTCAGCGGCCTCCGGTCCGGCACGGCGCACGTCGTGCTCAATGGGGACAGTTGCGTCATCGGCTCTCCCCCACTGGGCCGGAAGACGTTGCCCCGAGTGCCAGATATTGAGTCCCCCCAAGCCGGATGTCTTCCCGACGTGCAGGACGTCCATCCCCGACTTGAGCTCACGGTGGTAGTCCACGCCGGGAGCATCGAACAGCGCGAGCCGAGGCTCAGCCGTCACCTTGCCAAACACGTCGATTTTCCCCCAATACGCTCTGTAGGCAATGATGCCTGACTCCCATCCCGCTGTGATCTTCCTGCCCAGCATGGCGAAGGCGTTCCCCGGAAAGACGGGGCGGAAGGGATGCGGTTCGTGGGTTGCCCCGGGGAGCCTTGCCCCACGAAGCAATGCGGCCGCTTCACGGAGACAGCCTCCATCGACAAACCGACGGGCGCGGGTCACAGTGCCTGTGAACGCAGCCTCGAGCGGACGGGGAGTGTCTCCCTTAAGCAGTGAAGCCAGAGCAAGCTCAACCTCGAGGTCCTGGTAGTAGCGTCGTGCCTCAGGGCTTTTCCGCATGGCATTGGCACCGGGAAACTCCCGCCTGGTCACCGTCCGAAAGTACGCCATTGGGCCGTTGGGTATCTCGGTCCTGCCTGACACGCGGGCAATGGCTGAAAGCACCTCCTCTTGCGCTGCCAACGTCTCCGACAAGGCGTCCTTCCAAGGGGCGCTGAACACACTGAAGTCCAGCGGCATTGGTGCGTGGATCGCTTTGCTGAGGGATGGCCCGCCGTTGGCACTGCGCCTGTAGTTCAGGCGTTGGCAGATGATCTCACGCGCATCGAAAAAGCCATCACCATCCCGGTCATGATACTCGACCGTGAGGTCCGTCTCACCGTCGCGATCGTAGTCCACCACCATGGTGCCTTGTTCGGCACCAACCAAATGGAGGCGTTGGTCAGCGGGCCAGTAGTAGAGCTTCATTCGGCCGCTGAAATCGCCGTCGAGCTCGTACCGTTTGTTTGCAGTGCCGCAGTGTGGACCACCCTCTTGCGGGAAACCACGATAGGCGGCGTTGAGGACCCCCTCCCACCGTTCAGAGGAGCCGCGTGAAGGAGCGACATTCCGGTCGTCCTCGTCCCATACGAGCAACGCCCGTTTCCAGGCAAGCTCGCGGACCACTTGTCGCGTTCGCTCCCACTTGAGGTAGTCACCGGTGTAACTCCCGCTGCGCAGGCGGAACCGAGTAAACTCGTTACGGGGAGGCACGACCGCCCCGAGAACGGTGACGGACATATCGTAATCATAGTCCTGGTCAGTCGGAGCGTCGTTGTCGGCGTTGATCCCGTAGCGCACTGAGCGAAGACGGCCCCCCGTTCCCGAGACGCGCACGGTTTCTTCGGGGAACCCGTCACCATCCGGATCGTAGAAGCAGAAGGGGTTCTCCCAGCGTCCCTCCCATCCGGCAGTGGTCGCGTTCCAGCCGAACATGACAAAATAGCCGTCGCCGCCGAAGTCGCAGTGCCACTGGCAGCCGCCCTGGCTGTAACCGTACTGCGGAGTCAGATGCCAGAGGCGCTTCGGGCCTCGCTCGTCCAGGTCTCGTATCAGAACCAAGGCTCGACTGCCCCAGGGGCTCCCCGATACGTAAGTTTGCACCATCGTGTCAGCGAACCCGCTGCTGTCCCAATCCATATAGTCGACTGCCCGATCAAGTGTTCCATCGCCTTTGAGATCGATAACCAGGCAATCATCGGTCCCATCGGCTTCCTCGGTGGTTGCCGACATGTCGCCATTGTCGTCAACGGCCACGACAACACCGGCTTGCTCCCGAGTGATCAGCATATCGGGAACGCCATCGCCATCTGTATCCCACCTGGCTTGTGCTCCCGGCTTCAGACGTCTCACCTGGCCGACGCGGTCCGGGTCCTGCAACTGCCTCAGAACCGATTCTGCCCCGAGTAGCTGAGTGTCAGTGGGCGGGATTGGGAAACGTGGCCGCTCCCAGGCCCGACGGAGCGGGGTCTCTGTCACGCCTTTCGGTAGTGAGTAAGCGGCTATCTCCACCACGTGGTAGCTTCGGGCCTGAACAGACGTGCGGGTGAATGTGACCCGGAGGGACCGGGTTGTCCGCGACGTGAAGCGATGTGTCTGCCAGCTCTTGTCACGAGCGCTGGCGCGATTGACAGCCGGGAGCCAACGGCCGTCTTCGGTAGATGTCTCGATGACGTAGCCGTAGTCCCGTCCATCCACGTCGAGAAGGAGCATATCTACAACGTTGATGGAGACGCGCTCCCTGAAGCGTACCACCAGTGGCGTGTTCAGATAGCCCCACATGTAACCCCAGGACCGTCCATACGCTCTCGTTTCGCCATCGATGGCGACCGGCGGCTTCCCGCGACTTCCTGAGCAGTTCACCGGCCCCGTGATCAACGCACCGTGGGCCAGGGAGGCAACATTCGTCGCGGCCAGGGCAGGAGTGGCAAGGATCGTGTAGCCGAGAAGTGACGCTGCCAGCCTTACGCAGGCGTCTCGCATCGATTCCTCCAGTGTCGTCAGTGGGGAGACAGCCACCCGAAGCACAGAGCCGGGTCCGTCCGGGGATGAGAACCACAGACGGTGAGAGGCAGCGGTAGTCAGCTACCGCTTCACCTTCCGCAGCTCAATGCCACTCAAGACCGGGACGTCACTCTGTCCCGCAGCGGTCGACTTTGGGATGAAGTCCACGAAAAGTGCCCGTGAGGCGGAGACCTCGCGGAACTCTTTGACAACCGCGTTGCCGGTGGCCGTGGCGGCTTTCGCCACATCAAAGTCCGTCAAGACGGTCTCTCCCTGGAGTTTTACATCGAAAACACGCTGCCCGGGCTTCGCTCCGTCAGGCTCGCGGAAGTGAAGACGGACATCCACGGGGTGGGACTCGGTCTTGCTCATGGGAACGAGGAGGAGCTGCTCAAAGCCTCTCCCTTTGCGCGGTCCGGAGGGGAGGGGACCTCGCGTGCTGACGGAAATCATCAGTTGATCACGGTGGAGGCCTGCCTCAGCAAGGACCTTCCACGGGATGGCCATCTCCGCAGTGAAGGTCTGCCCGGCAAGTTGCACGGCGCTCTGCCAGCCGGCGTTGTACTCCGCCTGTTCCTGATCTGCTCCGAGCGACGGGAAACTGAGCGGAAACGCATGAGGCTTGACCGCGCTATACAGCCATCTGCTGGTTGGCTTCTCAGTCCGGGTGAAGGTGATGGGGGGCGCTGCGGCAGCTGCCAAACGGAAGCCCTGGTACGCCAATGAGTGCTTCTCAGTGTTGCCGGCCGGATGCCAGAGCGCGTGTGGGCCTCTGACCGTTCCCTTGTCGCTGTCGTTCACGAGTACCTGCAGGCCGAACTCAGTGCCCAGGGCTGGATCTATCTTGAGATTGCTCCACGGCAGGAGGGCCTCGATCAGGTACCCACCGGGAACGGCAGCGCTCCCGACCTGCAAGGCCAGCTTGCTCCCTTTGGTGCTTCTGCGCCGGTCATAGAAGCGATGTCGTGGCGTCGTGTATTTCTTGCTTGCTCCAGGAGCAATGACGACCTGGAAACTCTCACGGTTGCCAATGCCCGGAGTCATGAACAGTTCGAGAGAATCACCTTGGTACAAACGTCCGGTGTTGGAGTTTTCACAAACCGCGTTGTCGGTGATTTCAGCAAGCACGAGGAGTCCTTCCGGGCACCAGGCAATCCGGAAGCATGGGTCGAGATTCTCCGGGGCACGAAGCACGCCTCTCGGGCCAGGAAGGGAGGTGACGCGGAGGCCGTCGTCACCCCAGTCTCTGGGGTCACCATCGGCAATGACTTCGAGCTGGGGAATGTCGAGGGTCCCATAGGCAGAAACGTAGGTCCACTTGGCATCGTATTTGGCTCCGCTCGGTGAAAGAGCCATGTGCAGGCAGGTTGTTCCCTGGGGAGTTGGTGCGGCAGGGCGGTTACTGATCAGGACCTCAAACGCGTCGTCCTCCCACACAGGGCCATCAGCAACCGTGACATTCGTCTTTGGGGACGTCCCTGACGGGAGCTGGCGCGTACACCCGAGGTACAGGTTTTCGCGATCATAGCGGAGCATAACAGAGCCGCCGGAAGCTTGCGATGGGTAGGCTTTGTAACCGTCCCAGCACGCTTCCTCCAGTTTGCCGTCGACCGTTGGGGCAACCGGCGCAAACCAGCTGGCCATGCCTCGGTCGAGAATGTCGAGATCGACCTCCAGGTGCCGGATGCCGCGGATGCCGCTGGAGTGAACCCATGGCGTTTCCGTTCCGAGAATGTTGCGGGAAGCGGCTGCCTTGTAGTAAGGGCCGAAGCCCTCCAGACAGTCGTAGCGGAAGGGAACGGCGATGTTCGTACGGTGTGAGCGCGTCCTCGGTCGCGGCGTGGCGAGCCACATACTGCCGTCCTCCGACCGTCGGTCGCCGGGAGCTCCCAGGTTGAGCGACACACGGTCAACGGCTGTGTTCGGAAGTCGATCGTAGAAGACGCCCCAGTTGTCGCGGGCTTCATCGGGCACGAGAGCGAGGGTCGTTTGGTAACTGTAACTGCACGAGCAGCCCGCATCACCCGGCGACACGAGCAGCAGGCCGTTGGCAGGAATAGCATTGATGCAGCAACCGGCACGGACAGCGGGGAAGTTGTGTACACCCGTATCACCGTCTAACCCATAGAAGCCGATAGTTGCCGAACGGAAGGCAAGGAGATTAGGACCACCACCCATCGTGCCGCACCCATACGAGCGGACGAAATTCCAGGGAGACTTCGCATCGGTGAACGTGCCCTCCCGGAGCCGGGATTCGCCTGTAAAGAGGTCGAAAGCCAACGGTTGAACATAAATCGTGTCGCGGGCGATAACCGCAGAACGACGGAACCCGGCTGTGCGCGTGTAGAGCATCGCACCCGTGTCGGCAGAATACCCCGTAAGCCCACCACCGCCGATGGCGACCAGAACGCCTTTGGAGAGCCACAGAGTGGTGCGCGAGCCCACCTTGTCCTGAGTCGTCCAGCGAATGGCCCCGGTACCTCGATCAAGTGCTACCAGACGCTTGCCGGCATCGACGTCTTCGCCGCGTCGACGGGCCGCCTCCGCGTCCGTTCCGCTGATCCGCTCGATGAGGAAAACCGTCTCCTTCCCAACAGAGATTCCGTTGTTGGGAACAGGCCCGGAGGCGACGTAGGCCCATTGGAGATCACCCGTCTCCTGTTCGAGTGAGAAGAGACACTGCCCCTCAGATACACTGCGCCCCATGCTGCCGAAAAGCTGGTTGCCGTCCGCCGCCAGGAAGCACCACGTCCCAAGCGCGGCACGCAGATCATCGGGCAAAGCCGGCACATCGGGAATAGAGTATGCGTTCAGGTCCTCACCCGTTCCGGCTGCCAGCCGGGCGCACTGCCCTTTGGTTGCGAGGAAGACGCTGTCAGCCGTTGCCACGACGTTGCTGCCTTTCCCCGGGATAGACCAACGGCCCGCCTGGGGGAATTCGCGCCGCCAGAGAACCCGCCCGTTATAGGCATCGACTACCGAAATATGTCGTTGTCCGGTCACAATCATCCGGCCATCAACGCACAGTGGGGCGGGCCCTTGCCAGTGGCGGCTGACGATGGTTGCAGGTCCTGGTTCACCAAACCAAAGGAGACGCAACGGAAGCTTGACGCGTTCGTCAGCCGACGAACCGGTCCGCTGCGGGTTGCCGTACTGATGGCTCCAGTTGTCGCTGCGCGGGAGCTTGCCACGGGAAACCAAAATAGCGTCGGGCTGTTGGGTAATCTCTGCTGCCGGGACTCCGCCTTCCTTGAGCCATTCGGTCACGCCCGCAACTGCGCTGCCCGGGTCGTCGAGGGGGATGTAGATCTTGCCGCCATGAGGGCGCACCAAGCGGTACACCTCTTCTGCTGCCTGCCCCTCGCGACTTGCTGTGCTGCCATCGCCAAGAATGATGAGATCGGCGAAATACGGAGGGAAACGAAGGGTCGTGAGCGTCCCTGACTGGACAACTACTCGGGGACCGTACAGTCCGACTGTGTCCAGGCCCTGACGCAGTTCCTGTGCTTTGCCGGCATCGGGTTCGGGCACATACGTTGTCAGCTCGGTCGCTTGGCTGAGGTGGTAGAGGAAGGAAGCGTTGCTCGGGGCCAGCGCGAGGCAGTATCCCTTGCTGACACCAGTTGCTTTGAGCACGGTGTCGGTTCTGGATCGGGCCGCCTGGTCGGCAGACATCCGGGCCATGGCCGTCGCATCTTCCTGCGGGCTTCGGTTCTGCGGCTGTCCCGCGTCCGCTGCGCCGAAGCAGAGGATGTGGCCGGTCGTCGTGCTCGCAAGGAGGCGTCCATCAGCGACGGCGAGACTGCGGACCTGTCCCTCAGTCGCGGCTTGCCAGATCGTCTTCCCGCCGTTGGCGTCACACACAGCCACTGTTCCTTCGCCGCCGGCCACGAGTGCATCGCCTGCCTTTACAAGAGAGTAGGTGCGCCCGATGTTGCTTTCCCAGCGCGCTTTCCACCCCTTCTCGCCGAACCACCCGTCCAAGTCATAGGCCCCGATTTTGCCCGCGCCTGAAGCATAGAGAACGGAACCGTCAGCCACGGCACGGAGTTTGCCCTTTACTTCCAGGGCTCGGTTGCCTGATTTGGCGTCGAAGACCACAAGGCCATCTTCTGCGTGCGGCTTGCCCTCGCCGACAACAGTGTTGACGTCTGGAACATGGTGATTCCGCCAGCCGACCAGCTTGTCACGGACAATCATGTTCCAGGTGCCTCCCCAGCGATTCCCCCAACCAGCGGGAGCGCTGTGGTAATACTGAAAGCCCCCGTTGGCGCGACTGAATGCGGCGGGCACGTTGCGACCAGTGGGGATGAACATCTGTGTGTCATTGCCGACGACATAGCCCTGGGGGGCCACTCCGAGCAACGCGAACGAGCCGGGATGGGGTTGCTTCTGGTAGCGCGTCGCCGTTTCGAGCTGCTGCCAGATGACCTTGCCGTCCGCAGCGCCCAACGCGTAGACGTAGACGCCCTCCGACGGCCACATCCCCGCTGCGAAGTACACAGTCCCCTGGTCCACTGCGACACCGGTACGGATGGGCCACCTCCCCATGAGTTGGCCGTTGCCGAACATCAGTTCACGGGTCGGGCCGCCATGGAACTCCCATACAAGCGCGCCGCTGGCCAGATTCAGACAGCGTACAACGCCATCGTCCGAAGCGACGAACACACGATTCCCCGCAATGGCGGGAGCAAAACGTATTGGTGCCCCAGTGAAGAAGGACCAGCGCTCGGCTCCTGTCTTCAGATCCAAGGCATATACTTTGTGGTCGGCGGACGACCCGAACAGGACAAGGCCCTGGGCCGCGACGACATCGGCAGCATAGTCAAACGCAAGTCGGTGCAACTCGCGCCCCGGTTCAGGCCATGCCGGGCGTGGCCCATGCTGAGGCTTGTAGGACCAGTGCAGATGGAGCGGGAGTGAGAGCTGCTCAGTCGTGAGTCCGCTACGGGCAAAATCATGCCGGTAGGCGGGCCAATCAGCAGCGTTGGTTGCGGCGGCGACCAGAAGGGCCAGAACAGCAATTGCAGGTGACGTCGAGATGAGTCTCTTCGAACGGTGCATTGGTTTTCTCCCGATTCACGTTTTCCAGAGGCTCCGCGAGTATATCCTCTGTGCACAGCCCACACAAGGGGACTGGCTTGTGAAGGGCCTCAGCAGGCGCCATCGCGTTTCGCCGCGGTTGCATCACCGCCGGATCCCGGTATCGTGCCGTTCAGAGCTACCACGACGTTGGCGAAAACCGGAAACCGCTCCCGAAAGTCGCGGCTCTGTTCAGGCGCCGAGCAACCGCACGTTACGACCTCGAATATGAGCGATAGAACAACTGGCGACGGCCAGGCGTGTGTGTCAGTACACGAGGAGCGATGAGGATATATGAATTCGCGTGAACGGGTCCTGGAGACGTTAGCACACAGGGAACCGGATCGTGTTCCGCACAATCTGCGCCCTTCCGCGGGGATGATAGAACGTTTGCAGCAGGAGCAGGGCAACCCAGACGTTGACTTCTCAGACGTCTTCGGACACGACATTCGCTATGTGGCAATGCCTCGACACAGGTGTCCGGAAGCTGCTTCTGAGTACGAATGGCTTCCGCGGCCCACGGTCGCTGAAATCGACCGGGCCAGGCAACAGGTCAGGACTCTCCAGGGGCGAGGCCTGGCAGTGTGTGGTGCGTATGCTTGTGGCGTTTTCGAGCAGGCCAAACACTGGTTTGGGGACAGCGAAACGCTCACCATGCCTTACGACGATCCCGTCCGTTTGGAACGCGAGCTTGACAGGATTGCCGAGTGGAAAATGGGCGTCTACGGTGCCTATGTCCACGCTGGGGTCGACATTGTCTGGATAGGCGATGATCTGGGCATGCAGGAGAACCTGATCATGAGCCCGGAGCAGTACCGGCAGTGGTATCGCCCGCGTCATTTGCGCATTGTTGAGCACCTCAGGGGGATCCGCTCCGACGTGCACGTGGCCTTCCACTGCTGCGGTTATGTCACCACGCTCATTCCGGACTTGATTGAGATCGGGGTCGACATACTGGAAGCAGTGCAGGCAGAGTCTATGGACATTGGTCAGCTCAAACGGGAGTTCGGCCGGGACCTGTCCTTCTGGGGCGCGGTTGGAGCTCAAAGTGTCTTGGCACGCGCGACTCCGGAACAGGTCATTGATGGCGTCCGCAAGACCCTCTCGTTCATGGCTCCTGGCGGTGGCTACATTGCTGCTCCCTGCCATGGGCTGACAGAGGAGGTCCCGTGGGAGAGTGTTCTGGCTTTCCACGACGCCGTTCAACGCTTCGGTGCTTACCCTTTCCCCATGTCGTGTCCCTGAGGAAACGGATAAGGAGATGTGGAAGGAGGACAACGTCGGCGATATACGCGACGGCCACGATGGTGGCGAGAATGATGCCGGTGTCGCGGAGAGAACGGAAGTCTGCCGGAAGATGGCAGAGCACCGCCAGGAAGAGAACGGCGGAAGTGACAAACAGGGCGCTTCCCGTGCTGCGCAGAGCGTTCGCAACCCGTTCCTGAACGGAGAGTTCTCCGTGTTGTCTGGATTCATCCACAAAGCGAGTCAAGAGGTGGATGGTGTCGTCTACTGCCAGCCCTACGCCGACACAGAACACCATGACCACACCTACTCGCAGATTGATCCCAAGCCAACCGGTCAGTCCCAGAGCGCAGACGATGGGGATAGCATTGGGCAACACGGCGATGAGGCACAGCCGCCAGGACCGGAAGGTGAGACCGATGAGCAGGCATACGGCGGCAAGAGTCAGGACGAAGCCACGCAGAATCGTCGTCACGATCAACCGGCTGCTTTCATGCGCCATGCGGCCGTAACCCGCGACCTCGGCCGTAACGCCTGCAGGAAGACCGACAGTCAACTCCTCAAGGACACGCTTCAGATCCAGGTACTTCTGTGTGCTCATATCCCGGGCGGAAAAGACGATCCGCGCTTCGTTCAGCTCGGGGGTGACCAGGTGACGGGGAAAGAGCTCCGGTTTGAGATGCTGTAAGATCTCGCCCCCCAGCGCCAGGTCCTCGTCTGTAACCGGAGTGTTGTCGTTCCCAACGAGCTCGCGCACCCACAGTGTGTAGGACTCCACCCGTGTCACATCCGGCTGCCGACATACACGCTCCTCGAGCTTGGTGAGCGCCCGGATGGTCGCCGGTTCCCCAAGGTGACCTGTGACATGCATCTCGATACTGAGCAACCCGCTGATGCGGTTCTCGTACCACCGCATCGTCTGAACGATCTCTCGATCCGCCGGGAGTTCCTCGAGCCAGCGGGAATCAATGACCAAGCGAGGGAGTCCAAGAAGGGACAGCCCCAGTAGGGCAAGTCCGGCTACATACGCCCGTCTGCTGCGCAGCGCTTGCGTCACAGCGTGAAGCCAGCCTGCCGCCGGGGCCGCGTGACGAACCGGCCAAAGACAGAGTAGCAACGGCACCACAGTCACCACGGTGAGGAAAGCGATCCCGACCCCAATCCCGGCGACCTTGGCCAGCTCCCGAACGGCCGCGTGCTCGGTTGTGAGCAGAGAGAGAAAGCCGATGGCGGTCGTTGCAGAGGTCCAGAAACAGGCGTGTCCCACACGCTCCATGGCAAGAATGACCGCATCATGGCGGGTGGCGGTCTCGCCGATGGCTTCCTCAAACGCGCAGACAATGTGAATGGCATCGCAGAGACCGATCACCAGAATAAGGCCTGGAACAGCAATCTCGATGATTGAGATTGCCCCCAAGCGCGTGGTGAGGGCCAAAAAGAAGAACAGTGCCGACAGTGGGGCGGCCATTGAGACAAGCACGCCTCGTGCGGTACGGAAAAGGAGGATCGTGGCCAAGGCTACCAGGACAACTTCAGCGATCAGGCCGCGTTTCATGTCCCCAAGCATCGTCTCCCGAATGGTCTCAGCGACCAGATGTCCCGCGAAGAAACGCAACGTGGAACCAGGAGGAGCATGTCCCTCCAAGTGGGCCCTCAGACTGGCCACTCTTTCCCGCTTCTTCAAATGGATGAGGACGACGGCGGCCCTGCCGTCTTTCGAAAGCAACCATCGGGCAAGAAGAGGATGGCGACGGACCCGCTGCAGAGCGCTGTCATCTGTCCCATCTTCCCGAAACAGGCATTGCGTTGGGAGACCGTCCACTGCTCGGCAGACAGATATGGAACCGAGGGAGAGCACACGCCCCGATGCGTCGTGCTCCCGGGCGCAGTCTTCGAAGCTTGCCAAGGCATCCAGTTCGTTCTGACCAACTTCGCGCGGCCACTCAACTGCACAGATGAAGTTGGCGGCGAGCGGCGGAAGGGCCCGCCGGAAGTCCTTGACCGCCAGGCGTTGCTCCTGTGAGGCCTCAAGCAACGGGTGGATGGAGGTGTCGAAACGGAGCTTTGGGAACTGGGAAACAGACAAACCGACCAGCAGCATCCAGGCGGGGAGCAGGACGTAGCGCAGGCGGATGATAATGCGCGTGTAGCGTTCGAACATGGTCTGGGAGAACTCCGGGCTCGTTCGCGTCAGTTAGAAGCAGCCCCGGTTCGGCTTTCCGTCCGGCCAGGCCTCTCCCGCGGCGTTCACGGGGACACAGGGAAGCGGGCGCCCGGCCCCACAAAGGGAACTCTCCGGCGAAAGTCGGTAGTCCGCTTTCCCCGGGGCAGCAAATCCGGGATCTCCCTCGCTGATGTCCGTCCCCATTCCTCGCCCTGGCCTCAGGAAGTGATTTGACCTGATGGAGACACCGCTCACATCCGCCCCTTCTTTGCTGTGGGTGCTCATGCCGGGCAGGATGCAGTTCAGCATGAAGCAGTTGCGTGACCTGAGGCCCCCTCGCCAGAGCCAGCTTTGATTGGGGAGCGTCAAATGCAGAAAAAGCACATGGTCAAGCATCCCGCTGTACTGTGAAAGCATGGGAACGTCCGGCGTCTTCTCGAAGAGGCAGTTGACGAACGCAGAGTCCTTCAAGTTGTGTCCGAAGAAGCCCTGCGCTTTACAGTTGACTCCGCTGCAGTTGTAGAGGATGACGCCACTTTTGAACTGGGTCTTCTTGCCAACATGCGACTGGTGGAAGTCAGCATGCCCACCGGTGGGGCCGGCATCGACGCCATCAGCACTGGAATTGATGACCACTTTTGAGTCTGTGAATACATCCTCGGCGATCTTGACGATCCGATGGTCTCGCATGAGAACGGCACCCGGCCCACGGCGGATCTCGGTGGTCACTCCGCCCGTGACATATGCGCGATACCGATTCCCGAACATCACGACGCCGCCGGCCCAGCGGCCCTGCAGGTTGCGGATTTCGCAATTGTCCAGCCAGACTTCTGTCATGCCATTCTCTCCGGAGAGGATGGGGTAGTACTTGGCGCTCTTCACATCGACCACGAACGCAACGTTCCGAAATCGCAGCTTGTCCATGCCCGGGCGTCCCCGGCCAACCCGGACCTCATCACGGGTAGCGCCTTCGGCAGGCTGGATTGTGGTCCAATACTCCCGGCTCTTGCCGCCACGAAGTTTGTCGGGGGAGTACGTTCCGGGAGCCAACAGCACCGTTCCGCCATCACCTGCCTTCCTGATGCCCGCGGCAAGAGTTCTCACTGGACCATCTCGGGTCCCCGTGGCGGTATCGTTTCCTGCAATTGCGTCAACGTGGATAGGGGCGGCGGGTGGTGTGGGCGCTGGGGCAGCGTGGAGCGGCAGCTCAGGCAATGTAATCGGGCGGTTGCCGTTGCCTTCGGGGATGCACACGGCTGTGAGGTGAATTGGGCCGGCGGGGACCTGCCGGGGATCGACCTTGAATACGTACTCCCACACCCCGGTTCGCGGGTTGAGCGATGGTGCGGCTACATTGCGTGCGAGTTTGGGGAGTGGGTTGCTGCCCGAGCGGACCCCGAACTGCACGGAGACTGACGTCTCATGAAATGCCACCACACCTGCAAGGAAGGGCTCGCGGATGATCTGGTGTGGCACGACATCCCAGCCGGCCACCGGAATGGTCCCCGACTCTGCGGGGAAGACCGTGTCCTGCCCCCGAGACTGTGTCCCCATGATCAACGCAATGGTGACGCTCCACACGGTTCGCATTTCCACGGTATGTAGCCTCCGGGATGGGAGATGTGCTCAAGGAATTGGTTCTGCTACACTTTGACTCCACCGAGTGCAGATGTCGAGTGGGTTTGAGGGGGACCCTCGTTCAGGAGTACCGGGAGGACAGGGAGAACGGCACTCCGCCGCGCTACGAGCCTCACTACGAACGCTTTTGTGCTGGGGACGGGGGCTCGTTTGTAGTGAGCGAGGTAGGCCCTGCCGGAGTCGCGTTCAGGACGACCGCTCCCGTTGGTCACGGCTCGGACGGAATGGGGTGTGTGGTTCGGGCCCCGGACGGGGAGCAGGAGATGGCAGTGAACTCATAGGTATGGTCAGGCAGCAGGAAGTCGACTCGGCAGCTATGCGATCGAGTCAAGTGGGGCAGAAACGGTGTGCGGCGCAGTGGTCCTTCTGTGGACCTGAACTCGACTTGAGAGGTGGCTGGGGAGTCTGTGTGCCAGGTCATTGTAGCCCATGGCTGGCCTCCCGCGAGCCCCTTCTGAGGAGGGTGGAGTTCGACATTTGCATCGTTGATAGTGAGTTGAGGCGACTGTGACACGGGGATCTGCAAGACGTCCTCGGGCCTGCAGGGAATCTTGTGTCCTGCGACAGCGATCTCGATCGCGCTCCCGGTCGCGATCTTCACACCCTCGCAAGCCGGGCCTTCGAGGCGAAGCAGACCGTTGCTCCATGTAGCGGTCACGAGGTCGCGGATCGTGTCTGTGCTGATAACCGTCTTGCTTCCCTGCATCAGGGTCGTGCCTCGCACGCAGGACATTTTGGTGAGCTGTCCTCCCCCATCATAGCGCAGAACGGCAAACTGTCCATCGAACGTGAAGTCTCCGTACCTGGTCATCACCGGTGTGCTGTGAGAGACAAGTATCACGTCGCTCCAGCGCTCGGTGACCGTTTGCGCCTGCAGGGCCTTGATACGAGTGCGCTCGGCATCCGCAACGCGGTAGGCCTCAATCTCACGGACAGCAATTCGGCCTCCTTCGGGGCGATCAACAGACACAGCGATCCAGCGTGCAACCACAGCAGTTTCGAGGCGCACGTGTACCGCATAGGGTTCCTTTCGAACTTGTTGAGCGGACACCAGATCCGTCCAAGCACCCTCAAGGACGGCGTGCCGAATCCGCATAGCGGACGCGGGGTAGAGCGTCTTGGATCCATTCCAAATACCGTCGTGGACAATCAGGTGATTCACGGCCGTCTTCTTGCCGAGATCGATCACGAACTCAGCCGTCAATGGCACCCCAGGCTGATAAGGGCTTGAGCTTGCGCCACCGCCGACCGTGTTCGGAGCCCGCGCACCATCGGTCAACCGCGCCCCGGCGGCGGTACCGAAGGAACCAGTGTTTATGCTGGCAATAGCAGGACACCCTCGGGCCAGATTTGGGCCAAAGTCCAAATCAGTTTCCGCCGACGCGTGTACCCGTCTGGTCAGAGCTACACTGCAACGCAATCCAGCCGCTTCGTGCGTCGGCATGGCAACACCAGCTCGGGTCACTGGGAGGAGGTCGAGGGTTGCGGTGGCATGAGCTCCTGTTGGCGTCGGCAGCAGCATCGTGTGGTAGCTCTGTGGTGGGACACCGGTTCGCTGGTAGACCAGGGCAGGGGATGGGATGCGCTGGAACGTTCCCGTGCTGACCATCCACCCTAGCATTGCGGCTCGTTCCGTTTTGGCTTTGGGGTCCATGTCTGACTCGATCGGCTCGAAAAAACTGCCCTGCAGTCCGTCCAGACAGGCTGGAATGACGGTGACGTTTGCGGTGTTTGCATGTGATGTGCTGGCTACCAGCGTTTCTGGGTCGAGGTCGACCGTTGGTGACGTGACCGGATCGGGACCGGCCAAATGGAAAAACTGCTCATACGTATGCTCTCCCGTGCCGGTGAGCAGGTCGGTGAGGAGCCAATAGTCGGTAAAGCCATCCATATCACCTTTGACAAAGAGCACTTTCCGACGGTGGGTAATGCCGCGATGACTATATCCACAATGAGCCCCATCAGCGACATCCAACCAGGGCATCGTCAACCACTCGCAGGGGACCATTTCTGCCCCCCACGTCTGCATTCCACCGTCGACCTCGATCGTGTTGTGCAGGGCAGTTCTAGCTCCCCATCCCAGAAAGTAGTCCCCTGTGTCAGTTACCAGAGGTTTCCCGTATGCGTACGCTTCCACATGACCGGCATCGTAGTGGACATGTCCGTAAGCTTGAGGGGTCAGATCAAAGTACAGGTAGCGCTGTTGCCTGCCGGACCAACCGCTGCGCATGGTGTAGTAGCCGCTGCCGGTGAGCCCCACAGACGCCTCCAGGGGAAGGGGGAGGGCGGCTCCCTTTGCAGCTGCAAGAGCGGCAAGCATCCGTTCATACGGATCTGAAATGCGATTGAGGAGAACCTGCTGGTCGCCGTTAAAGCGGAGCCAGACATACATATCGAGGACGGAACTGAGAGCGCACCCCCAGTCATGGCGACCATAGCTGTCCCCAACGTTCGGCCATCCGCCGTTTGGGAGAGCGGTCTGGAACTGCAACTCCATCATCCTGGTTATCTGGATGCGAATGAGGTCTGCTGTTGGACTGGTCTCTTTCTCGTCGGAATTGGCCTGGAGAAGCTCGAGCGAACGGAGGGACCACGCGTATGGAACCGACTGGTATGCTGTGGAGTGGGTGTGCCAGGCTCCTTCAGGGGTCACCCGATCTACAATGCTGTCGCGCAGCGAACGCAGCCCGGCCTCCATCCAATCTGCGGACTCCGCAAACTCGGGGAACATGACCGCCACGGCAATAAGTCCCGGATACGCCACCAGGGCGTTCTTGTGGGATCCTCCCGGAGCCCATTCAACCAAATCCCGGGCATGGGAAACGAAGAGTTTCCAGAACGCCATGTGCATCTCAGGGGTAAGGGCTGGGCAGGTCCGCAGGACATCATAGGCGGCGATGCAGTTACAGAGCCGGTTCCGGACTTCCATTCCCGAGTTCGTCATCTTGCCGTCGCGGACATAGCAGTAGCCGCGCCAGCATTGTTTCACCCAGCTCTCTACCAAGTGTCCGGCTTCAAGTGCATAGCGATCATCGCCCGTGTCCCGCCACACACCCGCGAGCTTGGAGACCACGTTGAGCTGGTTGAGGTAGATCATCCACGTGAAGCACGTGCTCGGGTTGGCATACCAGTCGACCGGCGTCCCCAACTGGTACGTTTCGGTAGTCCCTTCGTCATTGTTACGACTTGTGTAGATGTGCCGAAGCCATTTCTCGTCGGCTTCCTTCTGGTGGGCTTTTGAGCCCTGGACGACAACCATCGAGTTTCCGGCGTGCCCCCCGGGGAAGGTGGTCTTGGGTAGAACGGGCGTGCGCCGTTGCCTGAAGTGCCCTGCAAGCAGGGCTCGAGCACTCTCGTGGTCATTGCGTTCCCGAGCTTCCACGACCGCACCAAGTGCTTGGCCTGTGGAATCAAGGGCGTCCAGAAGCGCCCGGTCGGTGATCTCACGGTCAACGGGAGTGTACTCGGGGAAGTCTCTCGTTGATGCCCCCGCAGGGGCGGCGGTGACCAGCAATGCGATCATTGTGAGACCGAGCATTTGGTTGTCTTCCATCGCAGCGAGTGGGGTTTCGGAAGTGCCTACCCTACTTTGCCGTCGGGACCATGCAAAGCTCCAGGGAAGGACACGCCGTCAGCGGCAGTGGGGAGCGGGGCGGTTGAGGGACTATCCCCAGACGGCGCGATGGAGCGTGTGTCCGCTGTATTGAGCGACGTAGACCTAGCGGCAGTCGCGTGGGCATGCGTAGGGACGCCGACAAGACAGAAGAACGCTGCGAGCCCTCACGACGAACGAGGATACGGGGCTCCACCGGGGCAACACAGAAAATGGACTCAATAGTGGTCCCGTGACGTAGCGCTACACGGTTCTTGGGACAAGGTAACGGCTGGATGATGACACCGAACGACATCGGACACTGACGTTCCACGCAACTCGGGGAGATCGATCCGTGCAGATCAAGAATGTCTTGCTCACCGGCGGTTGCGGCCTTGTCGGGCGCACGCTGGGCCCGCTGCTGAGGGACCGGTACACTGTCGCTCATTTCGAGATGCAGGATCCCGGGGATGGCTTGCGCTTCATCCAGGGAGACTTGCGCAATCCCGGGGAAGTCGCAAAAGCGTGCGTCGGCATGGATGCAGTGATCCACGTCGCCGCACTCCACGGCAAAGCGTGGGCCGAGCTCGGCGATGACACGGGATTCGAGGTCAACGTCACGGGCACCAAGAATGTCCTTGAGGGGGCAGCCAGGGCCGGCGTCAAACGAGTGGTATTCACGTCATCAATCTGGGCGAACGGGCACCACGCCCCTCCGGCGGCTTACCTCCCGATGGACGAGGAGATGGAGCGCGAGCCGGCAGAACTCTATGGCCTAACCAAGCTTCTTGGGGAACAGATGTGTCGGTACAGTACAGCTCAGCATGGCATCAGTACCATCGTTCTGCGCCCCGGCGGCATCCGCCCGGCGGAACTGCACGATCCACGCAGTGTGGCCTTGTTGACTGCCTGTGTCGATGTCCGCGACGTTGCTCAGGCACACGCTCTCGCATTGGGTGCTCCCGAAGCCATGAGGCACGAGGTGTTCATCATCACAGCCGACTCCCCTCTGAGCCGGGTTGATCCTTCAGCCTTCAGGGCGGACCACGTTGGGACATTGGACGCGACTTGCCCGGGGGCGGGGGCGCTTGTTCTCAGTGGCGACTTGGCCATCGGTCCGGATGCCGAGTGGTATACCATCGAGAAAGCCAAACGACTTCTCGGGTACAGGCCAAGGTATAATTTCGGGCCGATTGATGCCTGATACAGGAGTGAGTTGACCATGAATCAGAACGGAACCAACCACTACGATGTAGCTGCCTTTGTCTGGCCGGCATACAGCGACGCCCCGGAGATGCGGTGGGCGTTCCCGGAACGCATGGGCGAATGGGAGCGTGCGCGCCAGGCACGCCCCAAGTTCGAGGGACATCGGGCTGTGCACGAGCCGCTCTGGGGATACCTCAACGAAGCCGATCCGTACGTCATGGAGATGCAGATCGGCGCAGCAGCCGACCATAGTGTGAATGTCTTCATCTACGACTGGTACTGGTACGACCGACGCCCGTTTCTCGAAGGCTGCCTGAATGAAGGCTACCTGAAAGCCAGGAACAACGATCGGGTGAAGTTCTTCCTGATGTGGGCTAACCATGACGTCAAGTATGCCTGGGACATCCGGAACGCCGATGACCACGCAACCGTGCTCTACAAGGGCTGGACTGATCGGACAGACTTCGAGACGATCTGTCACCGGGTCATTGATCGGTATCTCCTGCACCCGTCCTACTACACCATTGACGGCGAACCCGTTTTCTGCATCTATGACCTGGCCAACCTGATCAGTGGTCTCGGCGGAATCGAGGAAACAGGCAAGGCACTCCGCTGGTTCCGTAAGGAAGTCGAACGCGCCGGGGCGTCAGGGCTGAACCTGCAATGCACGTTGCGGGGAGGAAACCAGAACTACTCGGGGGTCGACGGAGACATGGTGGTGAATCAGTTCGAAGCCCTGAAACAGTTGGAGTTCGATAGCGTCACCCACTACCAGTGGTGCCATTTCCTACCCGTCAAGAACGACTTCCCCGCCTTGGTGGAGATGGCGTTGGACAAGTACCGGGAAATCGAGACGATCACAGACATTCCCTACTATCCCCACCTTTCCGTCGGCTGGGACAGCAATGCCCGGTTCAAAGAACTGCATCCCGCCATCATCAGCGGAAACACACCCGCCAATATCGAGGCGGGGCTTCGCCTGCTCAAGCAATTCGTCGATGAGCGGCCGCATATGCACCCGCTTGTCACTGTCAACGCCTGGAACGAGTGGACGGAAACCAGCTACCTGCAACCCGATCGTGAGTATGGCTATGGGTACCTTCAAGCGGTGAGACGTGTATTTGGTGGGGAAGAGTAGTTCACCCGATGCCTGGAGGCTGTAGGGCGAAAAGGGCAGGAGAGATCTCCTCTGCAGGTAGCGCCCGACGAATCTCGGGGTGCTGTAGAGGACTTTTGGTCTGGGCCGAATGGAGAGAGACTACATGAGCAACCGGATCAGGTATGGAATCATTGGCGCCGGCGGCTGTGGGCGCGGCAAGCACTTGACGTCATACTCCCAGATGCCGGAGGTGGACATCATCGCCGTGTGCGACATCATCCCTGAACGGGCGGAGGCCGCTGCGGATCAGTTCGACGCTGAGGAGTCCTACACCGACTACGTCGAAATGCTCCATGAGGAGGACCTGGACCTGGTCAGTGTTGCCACGCCAAACCATGTCCATGCGCCGGCCACTGTCGCCGCTCTGGACGCAGGCTGCCATGTCCACTGCGAGAAACCCGCGTCGTTGACCCCCGGCCTGGTGCAGTCCATGGTCGATGCCAAGGAACGTGCAGGCAAGCACCTCATGATCGGCCTGAACAACCGTTTCACCCCATGGGCGCAGTTTGCCCGGACGTATGTGGATGCCGGCCACCTGGGCGACATTTACCACGCGAAGTGCGGCTGGAAACGACGCCGGGGCATCCCGGGGAAGGGTGGCTGGTTCACGACCAAGGCCCAGTCCGGTGGTGGGCCTCTCATTGATCTGGGTGTCCATTTCATCGACGTCTGCAACTACATTATGGGCTTCCCCACCCCCACCAGCGCATCCGGGCAAACGTACTCGAAGTTCGCTGATCACCGCGGCCCGTCGGCCGCCTCCTCGAAGAAGTCCCCCGATCCTGCCACTGGCTTCACCTACGATGTCGAAGACCTGGCCGTCGGGTTCGTCCGTTACGAGAACGGCTGCACGCTCGAGCTGGAATTCAGCTGGGCTTCGAACATTGCCCACGAGGTCAACTTCGTCGAACTGTACGGCACCCGTGGCGGACTCGAATACCGACACGGCGAGCTGACACTCTACGGCGAGTTCGAGGGAACTTCGCTGGACACGTCTCCGAAGATCAAGGGCGGGGGGGCCTGGGGGTTGGCCGAAACCAAGCACTACGTCGACGTCATCCAAAACGGCGGCACCGTAATGTCCCCCCCTGAGGAAGCTGTCCTGATCATGAAGATCATTGAGGGGATCTACGCGTCCGCAGAGCAAGATGCGGAGGTCCGGCTCACGCAGAGCTGATCAGGGGGCGGCACAGAGAGACGTCGTCCATGCAAGACGATTGGCGGAACGCTGAGGAGCCTGGTTCGCGCAGCCCCTTCCACGTTGCTTTAACGGAGTGTGCCACGCAGAGCGGCCTCTGAAATCCCTTCAGGAAGTGCTTCCACCAGGGATTCATCACCGGGTGACCTACCCAGGGCCGAATTCGCGTCCCGGATCGCCTGGCGGGCCTGTTTGAGCATGGCCCGAATCGCTGCGCCATGGACACGTACGTACGGCTGGAGTTGGCGATCAGGCGAACGCAGTAGACCACGCAGAAATACGGCTGTCTGGCGCCAGGCTTCCCGTTCGTTTGCCAGCGAAAGCAGGAGGCGTGGATCGCCGGCGACGGCCTCGGAATGAAACCAGGCAACGTGAGCGGCTTCATGGACAGCAACTGCCGCCATGGACCAATCCGGCTTTGGAGTTTGTTCTGCATAGCTGGCGGATGTCAGGACGATGGTCCGGGACACCGGCTCACTCGTCCCGCACACATCCAACGGGCAAGCTGGCGACCAATCGACAAGTTGGTCCGTGAGGACGACCTGACGGGTCTGCCTGGCAATACGGCTGGAGAATGTCTCACTGTCGGAGGCGCTGATCGGGACAGCCCGCAAGAGACGGTCAACACGTTCGGGAAGGCCAGGGGGTGTGGAGGAAGAGGTCTGTTGGCCGAGAGGCGGGGATTGGTCACAACAGCCCAGGGCCTCCTTGACCGCTGTCGGGTTGATGGCGGTGGTATGGGCAAGCCCGGCCATATCGAAGAGAAGACGAAGCTCTCGCTCGCCGGGAGGGGGGCTCGACATTGCTTGCGCGTAGACGTCCGCGTAGAGCTCCAGGAACGCCTTCCGATTCTTGCGGAACGTCTCTGGCGTTTCGTGACGCCCTTGCCATGCGTCGAGGTAGTCTGCTACCGTCTGACGTCGCTCGGGCAACGTGCACACTGTTGGGTAGTGGCTGGGTTGGGGATAGAGATTCGGGCGAATGGTAGCTGATGGCAGCGAGGTCTGGGGGCGGGGGACTTCATGCCTCCGCTCGGGCTTCCCACACGATGCCAGAAGGAGCGCGAGTGACGCGACAGCAGGCAGGAGGCACGAATCGAGCCGGTCCGTCCAGGAGAAGGGGCGGACGCGTCGGATGGGGGGCCTTTGTAGAAGGGAAGTCACGTTGTCTCGAAGGGGACCACTGGGTGGGCAAGTGACAGGGCGCTCAATTGAGGTCCCAGTAGTAGTTGGTCATCCAGATCGAGGCGCTTCGGCGCCACCACTCGACGTGACCGTCTACGAACGAGAACTCCGCTCCGTGTTGGTGACGCCAGGCTATGTTGTCTACTCCCGGAGGGTTGGAGCAGAGCGGCGCGGTGGTGCTGACCCCACAGCACGCGGGAGCTCGAAGGTATCCCCGCATGCCGTCCCCGTACCAGATGGTCTCTGTCGGTGTTTGAACCATAATGCTCCGCCTCGGGCTGCGGCCGGCTATGTAGCGCAAATTGTTGCCGTACGAATTCCCATCGCGGCCCACCTGTGCGCGCACGTTCGGCGCGACCTCTGACGGGCAGTCAAACACCTCAATGCTGTTACTTAGATAGGAATAGAGTTTGGCGGCATAGCAGACCTCCATCGGGGCGCGCCGACTCCAGCCGCAGCCATGGGAAGGGAAGTACATGTTCCAGTCCTGGGTGTACATGAAACCTGCAGTGGTGATCTGTTTCAGATTGCTTGCGCAAGACGTTTGGTTGGCCCGTGACTTCGCCTGTCGTAACGCAGGCAGAAGCATCGCCGCCAGAATCGCGATGATGGCGATCACTACCAAGAGCTCAATAAGGGTGAACAGACGCGTCTTCATTGCGCTATTTCTCCGCGTTCAGGTTCGGATTCGGTCGCGATAGCCTTTTTCGGGCTCACTTTTCTTACTCAAAAATAGCGGGATGGACTGGTTTGTGCAAGAGAAAAGTCTTGCCTCATTCCAGCGGAGCGCCTACGGTACTGTCACGAATGGGTAGTTACGTTGAGAACCAGGAGGATCTACCGTGCCCCGAATGAAACGTTGTTTCACGCTGATTGAGCTGCTCGTTGTGATCGCTATTATCGCGATTCTGGCGGCGATGCTTCTGCCTGCGTTGCGGCAGGCGAAATCGAAAGCGAATCAGACGTCGTGCATGAGTAACGAGAAGCAGATGGCGCTGACCGGTCTGATGTACGCGGATGACCACGACGAGTATCTGCCGATGTGCCGTATGAGTGCCAGCGCGGACCAGTGGTGGTATGCCTTGCTCTTCGAGTACCACAAGGACTTCGCGGTTGAAGACTGCCCTGAGCTAAAGGCGCCCATCTCCAGCACGGCGCATGTGTCGGGTGGGATACGGCACCCGTTGGACTATGGCTGGAACTACTGCGGCTACGGCAACCAAGCTCAGAATTGGGGACTGGGCTACGCCTGGAGCAACCAACGCGGAGGCGCGGTTGCGCTCAGGAGTATCAAGGATCCGGACAATCTGTTCATGCTGGGGGATCGCCGCGTTTCGGGCCCAGGCCCCTATTTTGGCCCTCCGTTCTTCACCGGCGGGGCAAGCGCACAGTACGTGTCGGGAACACACAGTAACGGCGCAAATGTTGCTTACGTTGACGGCCATGCGGAGTGGCTTCAGCGCAGTTTCCTGATCTCACCTCAAAGCCATTCATCCTGGACGAAGGCGTGTGACTGAAATCCGGTGCCGAGAGAGAGGGTCACTGATTCTGCAGCTCAAAGGGGTCGACATGCCAGATATCGGCGGCGTATTCCCGGACCGTTCGATCTGATGAAAACCGCCCGGACCTGGCAACGTTCAGGATGGCCATGCGGTCCCACTCTTCGGGGGTGCGGTAGACATCTGACACACGGCTTTGCGTGTTGGCATAACTGCGTATGTCGGCAAGGAGCATGTAGCGATCGCCATCGTCAAGAAGTGCCCGGATGATCGGCTGAAAGATGCCCGGCTCCAGCATACTGAAGAACTCCCGGCGAATCAGCTCGAGTGCATCTCGCACCTCTTCGTCTGCATGGTAGACTCCCCAGGGATCGTAGTGGGCCCGGTGCTGTTCCGCCTCTTCCGACGTCATCCCGAAGATGAAGATGTTCTCTTCGCCGACTGCTTCACGGATTTCCACGTTCGCGCCATCCAGCGTACCGATCGTGAGGGCGCCATTGAGCTGGAGCTTCATGTTCCCCGTCCCCGAGGCCTCCGTGCCGGCGAGAGAGATCTGCTCGCTCAGGTTTGCTGCAGGGATGATGCGTTCGGCCAATGACACGCGGTAATTGGGCAGGAAGACGACCGCCAGTTTGTCTCTGACCTGTGGATCGGCGTTCACGACCTCGGCGATCTGGTGGATCAGCTTGATAATGAGCTTGGCCATGGCAAAACCGGGAGCCGCCTTGGCACTGAAGATGATCGTCCGCGGAACGAGGTCAAGTTCCGGATCGCGCTTGAGGCGACCATAGAGGATAATGGCGTAAAGGGCGAGAAGGAGCTGACGCTTGTACTCGTGGAGCCGTTTCACCTGAACGTCAAAGAGCGAGTCCGGCGAGACGGCAATATCGAGTTGGGCCTTGATGTAGTTAGAGAGGGCCACTTTGTTCTGCCGTTTTGCCGCCCGGAACTGTTCGCGGAAGGCGATATCATCCGCATAGGGCTCGAGGCCTCGAAGTTGTTCCAGGTCGGTAACCCAACCGTCACCAATCGCTCCGCTGACGAGGCTGGCCAACGGGGGATTGGCTTTCAGCAGCCAGCGGCGTGGCGTGATCCCGTTTGTCTTGTTGTTGAACTTCGCCGGCCAGAGCTCTGCAAAGTCCCGCAGTACTTTCTCCTTCAGCAGCTTCGTGTGCAGTTCGGCAACACCATTGACTGACGATGCTCCGACGATCGCGAGGCGGGCCATATGAACCTGCGCATGGTCACCTTCGCCGCTGATGACCGTCATACGCCCGAGGCGATCCAGATCCAGGGGATAGCGGGAAGCGACCACGCGCATGAAGCGAGCGTTGATCTCGTAGATGATCTGCATGTGCCTGGGCAACAGGCGTTCAAGCATGGAAACGGGCCATTTCTCCAGGGCTTCAGGAAGAATGGTGTGGTTTGTGTACCCGGTGCAGGCGCTTGTCAGCCTCCAGGCGTCGTCCCACGCCAGCCCCTCACGGTCAAGCAGGATGCGCATGAGTTCAGGGACGACCAGGGAGGGGTGGGTGTCATTGAGCTGAATGAACGCCTTGTCAGGAAGTGCATCCCACTCGTTTCCATCTGCCCGGAAACGCCGGAGAATGTCCTGTAGAGAACAGGAAACGAAGAAGTACTGCTGGCGGAGCCTGAGCTCTTTGCCGACGAAGACATTGTCGTTGGGGTAGAGAACCTTGGTCAGATTCTCGGCCAGGACCTTATTCTCGACGGCTTCCACATAGGACCCCCGGTTGAAGTCATCGAGATCAAACTCCTCCGCGGCACGAGCCGACCAAAGGCGCAGCGTGTTCACGGTCTTTCCCCCAAAGCCGACAACGGGCAGATCGTAAGGCATACCCACGACTGATTTTGTGTCGACCCATTGCCACTCGGGACCGTCCATGTTGGGGCGGTGCTCAACGCGCCCTTCGAAGTGCACCTCGAAGGAGAACTCCGGATGAGGCAACTCCCACGGGTAACCGAACTTGAGCCAGGGGTCAGGGTGCTCGTATTGGTAGCCATTGACGATCTTCTGATGGAAGATCCCATAGTCATACCGGAGACCATATCCTATCGCGGGGAGGCCAATGGTTGACATCGAGTCAAGGAAGCAGGCTGCCAGCCGCCCGAGTCCTCCATTACCCAGTCCAGCATCCACCTCCTGATCTCGGAGGTCATTCCAATCGAGCCCGAGCCCGCACATGGCTTCGCGGCACAGATCCTCAATCTGTAGATTGATGACGTTGTTTCCAAGGAGGCGGCCGATGAGGAACTCGAGGGAGAGGTAGTAGACGCGTTTAACGTTGGCGTCATGGTGGGACTGCTGGGTAGCGATCCAACGCTCGATCAAGCGATCCCTGACGGCCAGGGCCAAGGCATAGTAGCGGTCATGAGTGGTAGCCGTGTAGCGGTCCTTGGCCAGTGTGTAGCGCAGATGATGATCAAAGTCGTCACGGAGTCCGTCAATACTCATGCTAACGCGATAGTCGCTGATCGTCGCGGGTGCCATTTTCGCATCCTCCAGGGAAGCAGGACATAGAGAAGATGTCTGCTATTGTCGCTCTGGTCGGGTTCGAACCGTGTCTTGTTCGTGAGCTGTCCAGGCCCTTCGGAGTCACCTCACGCCGAACAGGCCATGCCACTGTGAATATAACACGGCCGACGAGTCGGTGTGGAATGCACGCGAGGGAAACTGCCGCGGTCCGCTTGCCCCCGCTCCCGAAGAGCCCAACTGGCTACGGGTACGGAAGGAGCAGGGCCCAGTGGTGTCGGGCTTCTTCTGAGAGCGACGCCTCTGGCGCTTGGCCCTCTTGCAGACTGGCGCTTCCCTCACTATCCTATTGTGCCTTGAACGCCTCCTTGAGACGGCCTGACCGTGGCCCCGGCACCAGTGATGCCCAGGGCTCGGCCATTGGCAGCGCCCCGCTGTGCAGTACGTGATGCAGAATCGGGGAGAACGCCCCAGGAAAGAGTCGAATGGCCATTGATGATTCCCTTCGTGATCTCCGAGCCCGGACCGATGCTGTTGTTGCAGGGGGAGGCGAAGCTCGCGTCCAAGCTCAGCATGGGAAGGGGAAACTCACCGCTCGGGAACGCCTTGACCTCCTCCTTGACCCCGGGAGTTTCCACGAACTCGGGGCCCTGATGACCCATCGTGCCGTTGACTTCGGCATGAACGGCAAGGAAGCCCCGGGAGACGGGGTTGTGACCGGCTACGGGACGGTGGACGGCAGACTCGTCTTCGTGTTTTCCCAAGACTTTACAGTGCTGGGCGGTTCCCTCGGGGAAGCTCATGCTGCGAAGATCACGGCAGTGATGGATCGCGCGCTGAAGGTCGGCGCTCCGCTTATCGGGATCAACGACTCGGGGGGAGCGAGAATCCAGGAAGGCGTCGACGCTCTCAAGGGGTATGGAGAGATCTTCTACCGCAACACGATGGCATCAGGTGTCATTCCACAGATCACGGTCATCATGGGGCCTTGCGCCGGGGGCGCAGTCTACTCGCCGGCTTTGGGCGATTTTATCTTCATGACTGAGCGTACCAGCTTCATGTTCATCACTGGTCCGCAGGTCGTGAAGACTGTTCTGAGCCAGGACGTGAGCGCCGAGGAGCTTGGCGGGGCAGGAGTGCACCAGTCCCGCACTGGGCTGGCTCACCGCGTCGGGCAGGACGATGCCGAGACCCTCCATATGGTCCGTGAGCTTCTGGGGTTCCTGCCGGCCAACAACCTTGAGGACCCGCCAGTCCGTCCCCTGACCGATTCGCACGATCGTGAGACTCATGACCTCTACAGCATCATCCCCCAGGACCCGGCCAAGGGATATGATGTGGCAGAAGTGATCCGGGCCGTCGCAGACGATCGGTCGTTTTTCGAGCTCCAACCGAACTTTGCTCGAAATCTGGTCATTGGCTTCGCTCGTCTCGACGGAATGCCGGTCGGCATTGTGGCCAATAACCCGGGACATCTCTCGGGAGTGCTCGATATCGATACATCGGACAAAGGATCCCGTTTCGTTCGCTTCTGCGACGCGTTCAACATCCCGGTCATTACCTTCGTCGATACCCCCGGCTATATGCCAGGCACGGATCAGGAACATGCGGGAATTATTCGGCATGGCGCGAAGATTCTCTACGCCTACTCCGAGGCCACCGTGCCGCTGGCCACCGTGATCGTGCGGAAGGCCTACGGGGGAGCGTACATCGCGATGGCTTCAAAACACCTGCGCTCTGACCTGGTGCTGGCATTGCCTACGGCCGAAATTGCGGTGATGGGCCCCAAAGGCGCATGTGAGGTCGTATTTCGGCGAGAGATCGCCGGAGCGGAGGACCCTGAGCAGCGCGTAGAGGAACTAGTCAAAGACTACCGGGATACATTCGCCAATCCGTACATGGCTGCCTCACGTGGATACGTAGATGAGGTCGTTGATCCGAAGAATCTTCGGGCCGAACTCGTGAACTTTCTGAGGGTACACGGCAGCAAGCGCGAGAAGCTGCCGAACAAGAAGCACGGCGTGATGCCGACCTGAACGTCCCCCCTGTCCACGCAGGCCAGATGATAGCGGTTCTGGCAGTTGGAGAGAAATTGTGAGTAGAGAATCCGTTCGAAGAAATGAAGAGCTTGACTTCGAGCACGTGTTCAGCGAGGATGAGATTCTGGCCATCATCGCGGCTACGTACCTGCATCTGTCGCGCGGAGTTCCAGCTGTCATCGAGCCGGTGCAGGATCGCGAGAATTGGCGTTTGGCTGCGCGGTTAGCTGGCGTAGGAGGCTGACACATGGCGGTTTACAGCGTACAGATCCACGGGGCAACTTACGACGTTGAGATTCACGATCTTCACGACGGCAGGCTGTCCGTTCGCCTGGGGGACAAGGCGGGAACGGTATCCGCAAGACGGCTACTTGACTATGCCAGAACACACCCGGACGACGATGTCCCGGAAACAGTAGCTGGGCCAGACGTCCATCCCCAGGAGGTCGCCGCTGCATCACAGGCATCCGCCCTGGCAGTCTACGCCCCCATGCCCGGCGTGGTTTCTGCTTTGAGCAAGGGGCCGGGGCAGCATGTGGCTGAAGGGGAAACCGTCCTCGTCCTCGAAGCCATGAAGATGAAGAACGATGTTGCTGCCCCGTGTGCCGGGACTCTTGCCGAGTTACGGGTTCAGACTGGCGACACCGTGCAGTTGGGAGACACCCTCGCAGTCGTTACCCCCGCCTCTGCTCCATCGGTCGACGGCGGCTGAGTGGCCGTCATGTCCTGGCCCCGGCACTCGCCATCGGTGAGTCCGGAGCGGAATACGGCGGGTGAATAAGGTGGCGGCCGACCCCAATTCTCACCATGATCGCTTAGCCTACGCCCCTGAGATCAACTCATGGGGAAGACCTCCCCCAACCACTCCTGTTGGCCGTCGATGAGTTCATTCGCCAGATTTTTCATGTCGTCCAGGTCCATGACCGAATGGGTGAGGGGATCCAGCATCAGGGCATGGTAGACCTTGCTGCGGTCGCGCTCCAGAACGGCTTCCACGGCCAATTGGTGGACGGCCACTTCCATCTGACAGAGGCCGGCACACACGGTGGGGAGATCACCAAAACGGCAAGGGTGAACGCCATTCCGATCAACAAGTGAGGCGACTTCAACAGCGGCGAACCGCGGCAGGTTCGTGACCAGTCCGTCATTCATGACGTTGGCATAGACGCAATCCGGCTCGTTGGTCAACATGGCATTGATGATGCGGCATCCGTACTCGACGCTGCGCTCGACGGCCGGCAGTTCGTTGTTCTGAGCTTTGCGGTAGAACTCCTCCGCCGCCTTCGACTTGTTCTCCATGTTCCGCTTGTACTGATCGATACTGACCCGATACGTCTCGATCAACTCATCTGTCCGTGCGTAGTAAGGAACATATTCAGCGAAGTGCGTACTTGACTCCGTGACGGCGTACCCGATGCGGTTGAGCATATCCAGACGCGTTGGGCCAAGGAACGGCTGTACCGAATCATCCTCGCCATCGGTCTGGTTGTAGATCCCACGATCCCCAACCAACTGCCGGAGCTTGGGGTAGAGATCCTGTCCCTCGTGCTCAAGCTTTGTCACCCAACTCATGTGGTTGATTCCGGCAGCTTCGAAGGCCATCTCGTCGTAAGGAACGTCCAGATACTTTGCGATCGCCCGTGTGGTGCCCTGAACACTGTGGCAGAGCCCGATGAACGGAACGCGCGACGTCTGGGCACACGCCATGACCAGAGGAGCCTGCGGGTTCGTGTAGTTGAGGACGACAGCATTCGCGGGGCAGAGCTTCTCAATGTCACGGCAAAGCTGGACGGCCCATGGCATGGTGCGCAGACCACGAAAGACGCCGGCAACGCACGACGTGTCACCGATCGTCTGCTTCAAGCCATACTTCTTGGGCACATCAATGTCCGCAAAGGACGGAGGAAGCATGCCGATCTTGACGAGGTTGACCACGAAATCAGCCCCTTCGATGGCCTGGTCGCGATCGTGAGTGAACAGGGGCCGTTCCGGGGCCATTCCCTCGTTCTCCAACAGAGCCCTGACGATCGTCTCGGCTCTGCCAAGACGCTCAGCGTCGACATCCATGAAAGCAAGGTCGGCATCTCGCATGGCGTCGTAAGTCAACAGGTCCCCGACAAGGCGGCGAGTGAAGCCGTAGCTCCCAGCCCCGATGAACGCTACTTTGGGCATCTTGCATTACTCCGATTCTACGGTTCCGTCGTTCAACACCAGCCGCCATACAGGCTGAAGAGGAGTGAATCAGTCTGCCCCCAGTATGTCCGCCTTGCTCTTCTCGAACTTGCGCACCTTTGGAGCAATGACTGCACGGCAGTAGGGTTGCCCGCCATTCCGGCCGAAGTAGTTCCGATGGTAGTCTTCTGCTTCGTAGAACGTGGCGGCAGAGCCAACCACCGTCACGATAGGCTTCGGGAACACGCCGGCCTTGTTCAGCGCGTCTATCTTGTTCTGGGCCTGCTTTTTTTGCGTCTCATCCTGGCAGAAGATGACCGACCGGTACTGCGTACCAACGTCAGCGCCCTGCTTGTTGAGTGTGGTGGGGTCATGGGTAGCAAAGAAGACGTCCAGAAGTTGCTCGAAGGTAACCAGCGCAGGATCATACATGATCCGAACGACTTCGGCGTGACCGGTCGTTCCCTTGCAGACGCTCTGGTAGCTGGGCTTTGGGGCCTTTCCCCCTGCGTATCCTGGGGTAACCCTGAGCACACCGTCTACGCGTTGGTATATGGCTTCCGTGCACCAGAAACACCCGCCTCCGAAAACGGCGGCTGTGGCATTCTCAGGAAGGGGGGCCTCCTTCGCTGGAATGACACTGGTCTCCGCCCCCGAGCAAGCGGCGCAACAGAGGAGGGCCATGGCCTCCAGACCAACACCCAACACCGTGTATCTCATCGTTTTTCTCCTGTATCTGCCGCGAGACGAAGTCGCTCTGTTCTGTTTGCCTTTGACTCCCCCCACCACGCATTTGTTCGCGTGCCCCACACTTCAGCCAGAAGAAAAGAAGCCGTCCGACAGGCTCCTAGCTCCAATACTGTTGACTTAAGGCGCGGTCGTCGGGGACGCCGACGCTCCAAGAGCGTTTCCGAGGGCAGGACGTGCCGGAGGGCCGATGTCCTCAGCGGCCGTCTTCTCCGTGAGAAAGCTAGTTCAACAGCATTGAGGCTAGCTCAGTCCGCTCCGGGCGTTTGCCCGCCGCTCAATGAGCCACTCGATACCCAGGAGCAAGAAGGTGATGAGAGCCAGGGCAAATTCGAGGTCGTGGGAGCGGTCGCGCCGGTCCGTCTCCGGTGCCTTGCTCTGGAGAGACTGCAGGAGGTCGCCGATAACGCGTTCGGCGTCGGGGGCGAACCCGAAACGCTCGGGGTGCGTTCCGACAAGAGTTCTCAGCGTATCAGCTCGGATGGCTGAATCGCTCAACTCACTCACGTTCAGGGGGACCGCCAGCGGTACCCGTTCGCTCTCCAACGGATTCCCACTGGTGTCCTGCGCCGTGGCCTTGAGCCAAACGATGTATGGGCGATGCTCCACCGGCTGAAGTGGGTAGACAGCTCGGAACTCACTGCCTTGGGCCTCCACCTCCAGATCATGTACTCTGGATCCCTCGTAAGCAGTAACCGTCAGATCCCTGATCTGAGCGGCATCACGCCCGGGAGCCGGCGAAACAACCACGCTTGGGGGCTGCTCCGGGGCGGTTGCCGCAGTCGCCTCCAGCAGGAGCCCTCCCGCCTGTTCATAGCCTCCGGCAAGCCAGCCAATGACGCCGCCCCAGACGATGTCGTAGTGGCGACGCACGAAGGCATCCGGATGTCGTCGCCACTTCCACGTCGTGTCGCAAGCCACAACGACACAACGTGGATTGGTCCGGCGATCAGCCAGGACCAGTGGGAGTGCGAGATCACCGATGCAGGCGTTGAGAACACGATGCGCACTCTGGGTGGGTTCGGCGCTGTGGATCAGATTGAGAGGCAAATCCTGTCCTTCCTCAAGGTCAAAAGCAGGAGCGCGTACCCCCGGGCGCAACTGGACGATCCCTCCGCCTTCCTTGCCGCCGAGATGGGTGAGGTCAAGATGCTTCATCAATGGCACTGTCGGCGCGGTAGCTGCAGTCCATCGCGAGAAGTTACGGCCAGCCAGAATAACGGTGGTAGGCGTCCCTTGGCGGACCAGCTTCATGATGGTCGGCGGCAACGCCTGCGGGGAGACATCTGCGAGAATAAGGAGCATATAATCGTTCGGGTCAATCGTCAGCAGCGTTTGGCTGCGTGCGTTGACAGCCGTCGTTCTTCCTGGGTGTTCAGTGTTCAGGAAACGCGACAGCTCCATTAACTCGATATTGGGTCGGCTATAGACCAGGAGGATACGATGGGACGCAATGCGGAACACCCCGCGTCTCAGGTTGTTGAGCGTGGTCGCCTCGCCCTGCATTGGCGGAATGCGGACAGCATACTCGTGCCATCCCGGGGACATGCCAGCAACCGGGAAGGTGATGCTCGTGAGGCCCGTCCCCATGACTTCATGACGGGTCGTTTCCTGCCCATCAATGTCGAGGATGACCGTCACCGGGCCTTGTCCACCGTGCAGCAGATTGAGCCGGGCCGTCACCAACTCAGGATTGATTCGAGCCGTCTGGCTCTCAACCACGGCCACGTCGATGGTCGGGGCGGCGGAATCAGCCGCACAAACCGCTGCCAGGACCGTCCCTCGGTTTTGAGCCCAGTCCAGCAGGTAAGGTGGTGGGAGACCGTCGGTCGATGCACCGTCTGACACGATAAAGAGGGCATCAAAGGAGTCGCGCTCCAGCACCTGCGACAGGGCATTCACAAGGGCAGTTCCGTCTTTGACCAGAACCTGTGTCTCGTCAGCTGGAACGATATTCTCGGCGAAGCTGAACGGAGCTGTTTCCCAGGCCGAGTCTGCCCGTTTCACCGCTTCATCCGCATGCAGCATGACCTCTGCCGCCAAGGCACTTCGCGGCGTTCCGGCAGGGGTCAGGAAGCTCATGCTGGTCGACTCATCCCTGAGGAGTGCGACCCTCCGTGTTTCGGCCTCCCGGTCTAACGTGGTCTCTTCCGCCCCATAGAACACCAACCAGGCGAGCAAAGCAAGGAGTACGAGGATCACCAGTCGAAGAATGACCCCGACGACGGCCGGCCCTGAGCCTGCGAGCCGTGCGACCCGACGGGACACCACGCAGGCAGCAACGGCAAGCAGTCCAAGTGCCGAAAGGAACAGGGCGAACCATGGCAGGTCAACCGGCAAAAAGCACTCTCCTTCAATCAGGCCATAATCTCAAGCTGCTCGAGGGACACGGAGTACCGAAGGGGCTGTCCATCGCGCCAGGAGATGAACTCCTCAATGGCCGTGTCGGCCATCCGGACAACCTCGTTGTTCATGGCTCCCGCAATATGGGAACTGAGCTGCACGTTGGGCAAGGTGTAGAGTTCTGACTCCGGCTTGGGCGGCTCCGGTGCGGTCACATCAAGAAGGGCGGTCAAGTCCGGTCGCTGGTTGAGCACACGAATAAGTCCATCCTCCTGCACCTGAGCCCCACGCCCGGTGTTGATGAACGTCGCCCCGTGTGGCATGGCGGAGAACAGTTTCCCCGTCAAGACGCCCTGCAGCGTCGGTAGGTTGGGAAGGTGATTACTCACGACGTAGGCCCGTTCGAAGGCCTCCTCTAGGGACACCATCTCCAAGTCCAGTGCGCGAGCCTGATCTTCGGGTAGATACGGATCGACTCCAAGAACGGTCGTGTTGAACGGCTTAAGCATTGCGGCCACTGCGCGCCCAATGGCCCCGATTCCCACAAGGGCGACCGTTGCCCCGAAAACGCCCCGCCCCCGGACAACGCCCCCACCACGGCGTTTCTCAGGTGACCGGCAATCTTGCGTGTTTCGGAAATAGCCTTTGCAGGACAGGAGGATCTGCGCCAGCGTGAACTCAGCAACGCACATGCCGTTTGCCACCCAGGCGCTGACTACGGTGACATCCCGCTCCAGGAACGGACGGGCGAAATTCTGAACGGATCCTGCCGCGTAGAACACAGCTTTGAGCGCCGGCATTTCGGCGATCTGCTCGGCTGACAAAGCCGGCATGCCCCACGTTGAGAAAACGGCTTCCACGTCCACCAACGCTGCCCGGTGGTCCTCGAACGTCTCTGCAGAAACCACATCCGGGTACACATCGGTCAGATCTGCCACACGCGTGCGCCGGCCTTGCCCGTACACGGAGTCAATCTGGGGACCGTTGTTCAGAAAGGCAGCTTTGGGTTTTCTCACGAACACTATTCTCCTCTGCTTCGGATCACTGTTTACCCAAAATTGTGAACGGCTGATGAGGAAGGCTGCGGCCGCCGCCACACGATCAGGAGAGCAGCAGACTCCACAGCGCAAGCCAAGAGAACCAGGGCAAGAGCGATTGCGCTCAAGTCGTACCTGCGCGCCGTCTCACCAATGATCCCTGCGTCGTTCCCCTGGAGCCATTCAGCGGGGGGCGGAGTGTCGTCGGACCAGTTCACTTTGTAAGTGGCGTGCTGCTGTTCCCAGGCGTCGCGTTCCATATCGTCGGTCTGCGGCGGCACCGCCGGATTGACGCAATGGGTAGTCACCAGTCCCGCAGAATCCTCGAATCGGTAGATCCCGGGAAGCGGAGGAATGAAGGCGGCCTTATCTCCTGCGGTACAGTCCCACGTGCTGCGGGAATCATCCGGAGCCACGAGCTCCCCCTGGGCTCGAGGAACTCCCAGCCATCCGCAAAGGTCGACAGACGCGTTCACATCCGGGACATTTCCTCTGTTTCCACTGGAGGAATCGCCACTCCAGAGCATCCGCCGGAGCAGCAGTGGGAACAGGGGATGGAGAGCCGGGCCTTCCGGCGCCAAGTCCACAGGAGTCGCCAAGAACAGCCACGTCCCGGGCAAAGGAGGCCGGCCCTGGGCAATCACCGGGCGTCCGTCCGCAGTGCTCAGTATGGGGATCAGAGGAGGGTCAGAGTCAAATGACAGCATGCCTTCTGCCGGTAACCCCAACAGTCCTCCCAGGATGAGTTCGTTCAAGTCCTGTGACACGTTCCCGCCTCCATCCAGATGCAGCGCCCCTTCGTCGCTCTCTTCAGTCGACACAGCGCGTGCCACGCTAAGCCCCGGAATGACGCTGTTGCTCCCGGCGGCGGGGGCATGCGTGTAACAGAGCAGAACGTGGTGCCCTCTGCCGGCGGACTCCTTGAGCCAATCGAGACTGGAAGAGGCAAGGGCAGGGGGATCCACCAGGATGGTGGCTGCTCCTGCCTGCGGGAGACCGTTCGTCTGGTCCGGACGACTATGCTGGATTCTCAGATCCGGACGGACAGCCAATAGAGCGGCCGAGAGGATCTTGTCCGCAAGGAGCGCGCCCTCGGTCTCTGGTCGGAGAACGACGAGGGTGTGTCCGGGATCCAGAGCGGCCGAATGGGGGGCGAAGAAGCGAGTCAACCATGGGTGCTTGCTGTCACCTTCTATAGTGGCCGCACACGGCCCGGCAGGAACGTCTGCCGGCGGTGTCAGCCGCAAGCTCCGGGCCATCGCCTGAGCAAGCGCCACGACCCCTGTCACGAGCACACGATCCCCTGAGGATACCGTGATGCGTCGTCCTTGAAGGAGTTTGGGCGATCCACCAAGCCGGAACAGCCAGGTGCCTGGTGTCCCGTTGGTCGGTGGGCCCGCGGACCTCAGGAAGGAGGGCAGGCGGCGCGAGGTCAGGTCACAGAAATGGCATGGGGTTTGGGCTTCGACCGTTTCCTCGCTCAGATCGCCAACGGGCCAAAGGGCACGGTCGCGGGAGGCAAGGACGAGGATACGGCCGGGGCGTCCTTCCAGCATAGTTGAGAGTTGACGCAGTGCTTCCGTCCCATTCCCCGAACGGGGAACTGAGCGAAGGGTCTCGACAAAACGAGCCGCATGGGCAGGAGACATGGGAGGTGTCGGGTGGCCGAAAGACGTCGTGGCAAAGCTCACATGTACGTTTTCGGGAACGGTCTCGAGGCATTGAACGAGGTGCGAACGTGCCGTCTCCAGCCGGGAGATCCCGTCGCGTGTGTGTGACGAGAAGACGCTGTCATCGATTACCACCCCAAGGCATGGCCCCGTGTCCTGGTCCGTCGGGGCCAGGGGGAGCCAGCTCAGCCTCCGTTTCGAGTTGACGAAGGGCTGTGCCACCAATGCGAACAGGAAAATCAGGATCGCGGCACGGGCAAGAAGGAGGACGAGCTGCTGAAGGCGCATCTTCCTCGCGCGTTGGGACGTGAACCCGAAGATGCGCAGGGATGGGACGATCTGGATCTGCTGCTCTCTGCGCTTGCGGACATGCAGATACACAGGCCAACCAATGGTGGCCAGGCCGAACATCGCCGTTGAGAAGAGCAGTCCAAACATGGGGGGGGCCTATGAAGAATCCGTCATGAGTCACCGGGCCTCAAATATTTCGCTTCTCGACCATCTCGATGATTACATCGACATAGTTCATCGCGGTATGGACAGGCATGTACAAAATTCCGCATTGTTCACATTCGTCCTGCCACGATTGCCGGAATCGCTGCAGGCTTTCCGCATACTGATCTCGGAATTGCTGGACGCTGACCGGGATCGTGGCTCCTGTTTCACTGTCACGAAGATGAGTAGCGTCTTCGAATGGAAGTGTGGTCTCCGCTTCGTCGAGGAGGTGGAAGAGGATGATCTCGTTCCCTGTTCCGGCCAACTCTCGAAGCGCTGCCCGCAGGGAGTCTTCCTCTTCCTCAAGATCTGAACAGGCAATGACGATGCCTCGGTGTCGACGCAGCCGGGCCAGGCTGTCCACCAGAATGGGGAAAGTACTTGCGTTCCCTGGCGACAGTTCATCCAAGGCTGAGAATATCGCTTCCAGTTGGGCACGTCGGCAGCGCGGGGGAAGGTGGTGCAGCGATGTAGCGTCGTGGACCAGAAGCCCGACCTGATCCTGCTGACGCATGTGAAGACAGGCGAATGCAGCCAGCAGGTTGGCTGCGTACTCGAGCTTACTGATCGTGTCCTGCCAACGCCACGCCATAGACGCGCTGGCATCCAGCAGGAGCATCAGCTCGACATTCGTTTCTGCCTCAAAACGCTTCACAAACAGGCGATCAGTGCGCGCGTAAAGGCGCCAGTCGAGAAGGCGGAGATCGTCGCCGGGAGTATAGGGATTGAAGTCGCTGAACTCGGAGCTGAAGCCACGCCGGCGACTGCGATGCAACCCGCGGCGGACGCCGCTGACGATCACCCTCGCAATGATGTCAATGCGCCCCAATTGGCGAACGACATCCGGGTCGAACTGTGTTCTGTCCACGGCTTGGCTCACGAAACAGTCTTTCTCAGTGGCTACGGGGCCAACACGTAGTAAAGCGCATTGGCCAGGAGGGCGAAACTCTCCTCCTTGCGGTAGCCGACAACATCAGGGTCCAGGTCTCCCTCGATTCCGCAACAGAGATCAACGGGACTGTAGAGCACAATCCAGCGGCCGCCACGTCGGACTCCGAGCAGCGGCCCCCACTGCGGGCGATAGGCTTTCCCATAGGCTTCACTGCCGAAGACCGTCATCTCCCGACAGGCGAACGGGTGTGTCCACAGAAGGTCCGTTTCGGGGATTGGTTCCAGCTTATCGTTGGGAAGGACATGGGCCATCATTCGTCGGAAACCGGCATCAAACTTCGGGCTGCTGCAGCACGACGATGCCAGGAGGAAGCCACCGTTCTGGAGATACGTCCTCAGGTCAATGTGCTGTGCCTCTCCCAGGTTAGGGGCATCGTGACCTGTCATGAAAGCGATGGCCACGTGAAAGAGATCGGCGCTGTCCAGCCCCACATGTACCTCTGTGTCAAACACGGGAAGGTCGTCTCTGACCTTGAGGAGTTTGTTCAGTCGTTGGAAGAACGAGATATCCGCGAGCCAATCCCCTTTGTGTTTGATACGTCCAAAGGCTTGGCGGAATTGGCTCCCATGCATCGCTCCCTTGCGTCTAACCTGATCCGCGGTGAGGAGCTCAGATTCCGTTCGTACGGGTGCAAGGGAGACGCCGTCCAGCTTCCCGGCCGCAGCCCGTGACGCCATCGCCCAGACGAGCAGATTTGTAGCCACCTTAGTGACCCGCCTTGTCTCGCGTTCAGGGGCTGCCTCGCCATTGAGTGTACAGGAGATATCTCGGGTGAGCAGGATGACGCGGCGACGTTGGCAGCCCGCCCGAAGGACACGTCCCCCGATGTCTCGCGGGGTGAGCTTGTAGTAGCTTGTGCAGACCGGATGGGTCGGTTTGATGGGACGAAAACTCACATCGGTTCCCGGGAAGAGCTTGGTGGTGATCTCGCGGTTGAATGACTCGAGGAAGGCGCGCTTGCCGCAGCACGCTTCAGCGACCAACGTTCCACCTTCTTCCAGATACGCCCGGAGAAACATCAGTTCGCTCCGCTCCAGGGAGATCGGACGGTGCCCATTCACGAAGACCATGCTTGCCTTGGCGGCAGGAGCGTTGAGGCTATCGAGACGCGAAGGTACCCAGTCGAGTTTTTGCTTAACCAGCGCCCCAACCCCGTCAACCCAGTGCTTGACGTCGAGCCGGTCATTGTTCCAGTCGCGTCCCCAGCGCCACTTGGCGATCGCTATCGGGATGGCGCCTTTGGCCAGGAAGAGCAGTGACAGAGCATCCTCAGCCACTTTCCTCTGTACCTGGTTATTGATCAGGTAGTCGGCTCCCAGCTGGTACCAATCGGTTCGCCCAATCGTCTTCAGATCCAGCAACATGCCAACGCGTTCGAGGGCGTATAGCGTGTAGTGAGGCTGGCGGCTGGTAATGGCCCGGATGCCGTCATCGAGTTGCCTGTTAAGGGTGTTCAGGGCGTCTGCGAGGGCATCGTCGTACTTGTACTCCCCACAGGCTTTCCCATTGCGGGCAAGCTGGACACCGAGAAGGTCGAGGCTGGCGATCCCTGCACAGGTCATCGCGGGATACGTCTTGGGTTCGTTCCGGTACGACCATCCTCCGTTCGAGCTCTTCACCTTGCGCCAATGCTCGATGGCGAGCTCCCGGGTTCGGTCGGGGATCTCGAGACCGCAGCGCTCGGCGGCGGCGAGCCCGAGGATGGCAAACTGTGTGTTGGAGTTGTCATAGGAGACATAGACGTTCTTCTTGCCCTTCTGTCGGCCTCCCCGAGCCGGTGTGCTGCTCACCCCATAGGTCCAGGCTCCGTTCTGAGCCTGGGCGCTCACAAGGTAGTCGACAGACTGCCTTATGCGCCCCATGTAGCCGTTGGGTTGGGTGAGCTCGAGCGCACATGGGACGAGCCCTTCGCTGTACACTTTCTGATCGGTGTGGACCATGATGTACTGGGCCCCGGCCTGGATTCTCCCGTCAGTAGCAGGGATGCCTCCGAGTCGCAGGGCCATCAACGCCAACGCCGTAGCCCCGACCGGGTAACCTGGGTAGTCCCAGCGTCCGTCGGGTTGCTGCAGGGCAGACACGCTCTGGATCAATTCGCCAATACGCCGGGCAACATCCTGGTCTGTCACCCCCGCAGACAGGAGGGGCACGCCGGCAAAGAGAAGCGAGCCCGCCAGGCGCCGCATTGCGCCGAAGGGCCAGAACGCAGTTCGCAAGCGCCGAGGGGAGCACGCTGCGGATCTTGGAGTGCCATCCCTCATGGAGCAGACACTTCTTCCAAGAGGCGGGTGATGATGCCGTCCTCATCCATGCCCTGTGTCCTGGCGCGATAGTTACAGGCGATCCTGTGCCGCATGACGGCGTGGGCCATTTCGAGGATATCGTCCCGGGCGATCGCCGGGCGCCCATCCATTGCGGCCAGAGCTTTGGCGCCTCGTAACAGTGACTGGCCGGCTCGCGGGCCGGCCCCCCAATCGACCCAGTCGGTAATCCAAGGCTTCGCTTCCGGCTGGGCTGGCCGCGTTGCCCGAACGAGGTCCGCCGCGTAGGCAGCCAGCTCTTCGCCGATGGCGACTTGCTGGACCACTTTCTGAAAGGTCAGAATCTGGGCGTGGGTGACAACCTGATCCACCTGTGTCTTGACACCTTGAGTCGTACGGACCAGAATGTCAATTTCTTCGTTTCGGTTGGGGTAGTCGAGCACAACACAGAGCATGAACCGGTCCTGCTGTGCCTCCGGCAGCGGATAGGTTCCTTCCTGCTCAATGGGATTCTGAGTCGCGATGACGCAGAACGGGGAGGGGAGGAGAAGGGATCGATTGCCTACGGTCACCTGCCGTTCCTGCATGGCCTCGAGCAACGCGGACTGGGTCTTTGGTGGGGTTCGGTTGATCTCATCAGCCAGAAGCAACTGTGTGAATATGGGCCCCTGAACGAACTCAAACTGTCGTTTCCCATCCTCGGTCTCCTGAATCACGTTGCTGCCGATGATGTCTGACGGCATCAGATCAGGCGTAAACTGAATCCGGGTAGTGCTGAGTCCGAGGGCTTCGGCGAACGTGGTCACCATCAGCGTCTTGGCCAGCCCCGGGACGCCAACCATGAGGCAATGCTCCTTCGTGAGTATTGAGGCCCACACCGAACGCACAATGTCTTGCTGCCCGATGATACGTTTGCCCATTTCTTCGAGAAGTGTCTCCGTGACCGTCCGTACTTCGTGAAGCTCAAGTTCCAGCTCTTCCGCGTCGCGCTCGACTCCATCTTCGCGAGCTACCACGACGGCGGACGGTCCTGAGCGCACCTGCTCGGGGAGGTCGGGGTTCAATGTGTAGGGACCAATCGTGATGGCGTCCCCTCGCTCGATGACGTGGCGCCGGACAAAGCGCCCGTTGACCATCGTCCCTGTACGTGAGTCCAGATCCTCCACCACGACCTCGTCGGGGGAAATAGTGAGGCGCGCGTGCTTACGGGAAACCGTGACTGCCGATTCCGGGAAGCAGATGTCACACTCTTCGGATCGACCGAGGAGGAACTGTCCCGTGTTCAAGACATGCTCTGAGGTGTGTCCTCGGTCATCGACAAACGTGAATTCCACACTGTGGCTTTCATCACTCATGGTTCATCCTTCGAATCTCACATCGGCCTGGATGTGTTCAGACGTGGAGACGATTCAATCCAGCGCTCGGTTCTCGGCATACAGTCCCTCGAGCTCGTAAAAACGCAACCGCCGTTTGGGATCGCTCTCCGTGTCAGCAAGTTTCCGCAAAGCGGCTCGAAACTCGCTGGCCGGAACGCTGCCCCATGTGGTGTGGCGGCCGACATGCCATCGTGGTTTGGGGCCTCGTTGTCCGGTGCTGCTCCCCAAGCTGGGCTGGAGCGCCTTTGGGATGGCCTGCTCAACGTCGAGCATTCCGCGCAGTTTGCCCCAGTCAATGAGGTTCCCAATCATGAATCTGCGTTCGCTGTGGAGGGGCTTCAGGAGATGAGGGCGGAACTCCTGGACCAAGCTCCCTGCACCCAGGTGATGGCAGATCACAGTGAGGGTCCGAGCCGCAGCTGGATAGTCGAGCCCCCGCAATGCGGCGCGCCACTCAGGATGCTTGCGAATCAAGCGGTAATGAGCGTCAGTCATGGGGGAAGAGGAGAGCCTGAACCACGTGTTCCCGGCCGGCAGCCAGGGCGGGAGGGCACACGTTTCGTCAACCCCGTACTCAGCGAGGAGTTGACGGCTCCAAAGCACACGAACCTGGTCGGGGACAGACCGCCAGGCCCGACGCATTTCGGGCTCACCTAACGGGTCGGGGAGACGGGTCAGGAACCGGCAGAAAGGCTGCCCCAAAGTGGCCTTGAACCAATCCTGAACATCGTCGGATGACGTCCCATACCTGCGTTCCATGCTCTTGAAGAAGCGTTGTAGGGAGGGTGCCAGAACGGCTCGATCAAACGAGTCATTGAGATGATCCCGAGCATCGGCATAGCCACCGTCGAACTGGACTTCGTAGGGGGCATCGGAGGACCAAATCCGCGCGGTGAGACTGGTAACAGGCAGGAGCTCCTCCCGGAGAAGCGGATAGAGCGAAGACCCACCGTCGGGCAACTGTGCAACGCCTGCATCGATGTTGGAGATGAAGCAATGCAGTAGTTCTTCGGGCAGGAGTTTGAGGTAGCCTGGAGCTTCAAGGGGATCCCGGGTTGTCTCGCGGAGTGCCTGCTCAAGAGCGTTCCCCCGCTCGCCGGTGCCGTCGCTGGTGAGTCCCTGGCGGTCACCGGGGGACAATCCGGCCCAGTACTGCCGCAGTTTCTCCTGTTCCTCCGCCACCACGTCAATGAACGTCTTTCGGTTCCGAGGGTAGAGTGCTCGGGCCAGGTCGATGGCTTGGTCGTCGCCACTGATCGCTCGTCTCAGAAGAACAATGGCCTGATCGGGGTCGGCGTGCTGGAGGAGCCTGGCAACGGCGCCGTGCGCTTCCTCCTCACGTCCCCATACGTGCTCCGCCTGAGCGATCTCTTCCCCCTCTCTCGCGAGCGGAATCAAGGCAGGGGCACGAACGGCCTGCTCTCTGGCCAGGGCTGCCTGGGGCTCAATCGCCGCTGTAATACGTTTGGGCGTGTGGAGATGCGAGACGATACCTTCGGCGACATGCAGAAGGGCAAGCGCCACGAATGCTACCAACGTCAAGGCGCTGAGCCAAAGCAGGGCACAAAACAACCGCTGAAATCTGACAGCCGGTGAATCGGCATGGTATGGCCCACCTTCTTGCATGCCGTCTATTATGCCATCCGTCCTTCCTTCGTGCAAGATCGGGGCGTCTTGCTTCATGTAGCGGGCTGCGGTACCGTGTACGATGGTCTGCGATGAGCATCCGGCTGAAGCGCCTGACACAGACCGGGAAACGGAAACAGCAACATGCCTCACAAAGAACTTGCGTTTTACATCAACCCCCGTGGGCCGGAACGCCGTGATATCATGGGACTGCTTGCCGATGCCGACATCTCGCGCATCGGCATGGACGGCGTTCCGTGGCAAGTGGGAACAGAGGATGACGAGATCGCGCTGTTCCTGGAGGATTGTGCGCATTTCGAGTTGGCCGTTTGCTCCATGCATTCGGGTCTGCCTGTCCTCGCGCAGCCCGACCAGGCTATGCCTGCGGAACTGCGCGAAGCTCACGAGCGTGAGATGGCCCGCTTTGCGGAACTGGGAGGCGAGACAGCCGTCTATCACGCCTGCGCCATGCGGGATGTCTCCATGGACGATATCGATGCGACGGTCTTACGGGTTGGTTGGGAGAACTTCGTGTCGTGTTACGTCGAGGCGTTGGAGGAACTGGCGCGAATCGCCGGAGCCTTTGGTATTACCGTTGTCCTGGAGAACATCTGGCACAGCCGTTTCTGCTCTTCCGTGACCCCGATTCTTGAGCTCGTACAGACTGCAAACCGGCCGAATGTAGGCATCATTCTGGATTCCGGACACGCGCATCTGGCCGGGTTCTCGGTGAGCGACGAAATCCGCAAGGCTGGTCACTGGTTACGCGATACGCACTTCCATGACAATGTGGGTGACCTTTCCCTGCCGAAAGCGGATCAGCACCTCCCGCCAGGCCTGGGCACAATCGATTGGCAGGCAGCCTGCCTCGCCCTCCAAGAGATCGAGTTCGATGGACCCGTCGTCTTCGAAGGAGTGCTTGGTCCCGGCGACAGCATCCCGGCTGGACGCTTCGGGGGATACCTCTCACATCGTGAACTCATTCACATCACGGTTGCGAACTGGCGCGCGTTCGAGTTCCTGGCTCAGCAACGCAGCCCCAACCGGCCACGCACCGGTTGAGCAGAGACCTCTTCTGAGCGAGTGGGCGCCGAAGGCAATGCCCCCTCTCCCGCCAGGCCTGGCTCTTCCTGGGGAGAGTTAGGTACAGAAATCTAGTGAAACGGCAGTCCCTTTTTGCTGGATATTGCCTCGGGACTGCGTATATTGAGTGCTTCGTTCGTGAGTTATGTGCCAGCGTAGCTCAGTTGGTAGAGCACTTGATTTGTAATCAGGCGGTCAACGGTTCGAGTCCGTTCGCTGGCTCCATCTTTTAATAGCAACGCCCCAAGCGGTTAGGCTCATTGCCACGTCGCTTGGGGCGTACTTCTTCCAAGGGCTAAACGGCCCCCATCCTACTCTCATCCTACCGGGCCTGTTCGGCCAGTCGGCAGAACAGCCGCTTCTTCGTGCTGAGCCGCACGGAAGTGACATATCTCACCTATCTGCTTCCCGCGCTGAAGGAAGTGTAGTTCCCGTTCGCCATTCGTGTCCTGTTGCCAGACGACTTCGTATGGACGCACGAACCACATGGCGTCCTCATCGAGTCCATAGAGTCTGAACAGCTCATCGTAGGCTCGTCCCAGCCCTGGTGTCGGGGTCCCGTTGCTTCGCTTGAGCTCAACGTCAATGGACGCTCTCAGGAAAACGAGCCTCCAGCGCCAGCTGGTGCGTCGCTCAAGGGGCAGGGCGCGATCAACCGCATCGATCGCTGCCCACACGCCATCAATTTGGGTGGTGTCTTTGAGGACGATCTCGTTGGTCCCTTCGGCGATGGGCTCACGGCGCCCCACCTCCTCCATGCCCCGCAAGGCCCGAGCGACCTCTCCGGCGCAGTCGGGTGAGAACTCGTATGCCGCATACTCCTCAAGGATCGCGTCAACCCCGCGATCCGGATCCCAGCAAAGTTGAGCCCAGAGGACTTTGTTCACGTCCTCAAAGATCCCCTCGGAGTACGGTGTTCCGCCCTGGATGGTGTCCTTCATTCGGGCCCACTCAGAAGCGATGTGCCCAGGCATCGGGTTGGCTCCGAAGCTCCCCCAGGGCGTTCCTGTCCGCATGGAGATCTCAAGGAAGCCGATGACCGGCTTGGAAATGGGATGCTCCAGCAACTGACGGGGAAAGTAGCCGTTGACATAGGCGCCGTCGGCCATGACAAGATCAACCCATTCCAGTTCCCCACTTCCGTTCTTATCAAAGAACGTCTCCCACTCCCCCCACTCCCCGCAGTTGTAGTCAAAGTACCATGTCGAGAGCACGACCTTCCCCTGCGGGTGCGTTTCCCGAAAGGCTCTGGCGATCTCTTCTGCGATGGGATAGAGCCCTTTGACACCCCATGGCGCACACGTATCACACAAGCACCCGCCGCTGTCGTACGGCCAGATATTGAGATAGTCGACGTCCGGGAAGCGTTCGAATGCCTCCCGGAATTGCTTCAGAAGGAGTTCGCGCGCGGCCGGCTTCGAAGGGCAGAGCTCCGTGCCCCAGTTGCGGGGAACGTCCCCGACGTAACGGAGTGGCTCGGGGGAGTTCAGATAGGCGTCGTTGGCAGTGACGAGCACGAGCGTCTTCATCCCCACGGCACGCGCAGCTTCGAAAATGGCATTGAGGCGGTCGATGAAGGCACAGGCCGCCGGATCGTCGATGCCCTTGTAGTGGAACATGTGGTAGTAGACTGCGATGGTGTTGATTCCCCACAACGCCAACTCTTCGATGTAACGGGTCACGTCCTCAGTGGGGGCAACATGGTAGGTGTTGTGCATGTGGACGGCGAAGTAAATGCCGCGGATCGGCTTCCCCGGTGAGCTGGAGATTTCGGATGCCGGGAATTGAATGCCCCGAGGCCCAAGGCGACAACCCCGCAGGAAACGGCCGCAACCATACAGCACGCCCCGTGCATCGCCTCCCTCGATATGCACGCCCCCACCACTCGCCGGGCGAATCCTGAAGCCTTCCTCCGGGAGATCAGCTATCGTAGAAAGAACGATAGTCGGACCGTTTCCCTCAGCCGAGCTCACAGGCTGCGTATCGGTCCCAAAACGTTCATGCAGCTCACGCGCCAGAATGCGTGCCGCCGCGTCGAGAACGGGGGACCCGGAGCCAGGGGTGGCAATCCCTATCATGGTTCTCTCCTGCCGATTGAGTTGGTGGGGCATTGGCCGCCGTCCAAAGGTGTCCGGGCCGCCCTGACGACACGTCGCTACTGCGATCTCGCGGTCAGAGATAGTTGCGGTTCCAGAGGTCAGCAAACCCCCGTGGGCTGATCTTACTGTCCGCGTGGACAGCGGTCTTGTGACGTCTCATCACCTGCCAACCGGAGTCTTCGTCGCGTTTGGCCGGCGCGATTGTCTTGATTCGCGTCGTCGTGATAAGCCAGGCCAGAAGATCTCTTGTGAGTTCGTCGACAACAGTACGGGATTCGGGGGCGAAATACAGGTTGCTCATCTCCCAGGGGTCCACTTCGAGATCATAGAGTTCCCCGAATCCGTCCGGGTACTGTTCCGTGAACATCTGTGGCGGGTAATAGACCAAGCGGTACTTCCCCTTGCGCACGCTCTTGCTCCAGGCGTGCTCCGTGACTGCAATCTCACGAACAGGTTCGCTTCCACCGGCCAGCAGAGCGCTCAGATCCCTGCCGTCGCTGGTCAGCATCTGATCCAGTCCGGTCAATGCACAGAGTGTCGCCGAGACATCAACCGCTTCGACGAGCTGTTCACAGGTATACCCCGAGGCAATCTGTCCCGGCCAACGCCAGAAAAAGGGCACGCGAGTGATAGCGTCACTGCAGATCCCCGGAGCTTTCTCCATCAGGCCGTGCTGACAGACGTAATCACCATGGTCACTGGCATAGACGACGATCGTGTTGTCGGCGACGGTGGCCTGCTCAAGCCAGTCCAGGAGCTCGCCAACCGCGTGATCCACCTGGCTGACACATCCAAGGTAGCCCTGGAGCTTGCGGAGTCGGGCAGCTTCATGCGTTCGTGGCTCAAACACCGTCCAGTCTCCACGTTCGAACATCGCCCGCTCTTCACGCATTGTCGGGGCTTTCAGCGACATGTCGTAGTCCGTGCTTGGGGGAAGCTGCAGGTCGACGTCGTCATACATGGACCAAAAGGGCTCCGAGGGGCAGTAGGACGAGTGCGGTCGCGGAAGGCTTGCGTGGACGAAGAACGGGCGCCCGTTCTCAACAGCATCTTCCATGAAAGCAATCGACTGCCGGACAGTGTATCCCTCGACCGAGTCGGCGTAAGGAAGGCTCGATGCTCGTCCATCGGTGTTGAGCTGTCCAGGTTCGGTCATTTCCGGGTAAGCGCCGTCATCACGGAGTTCCAGCAGCCCTTTCTCCTTCAGATAGGCGGTGTATTCCGGGGCTCGGCCAACGCTGCAGTTGTCGTACACCTCCCGGAAGAAATCTGCATCGTCCTCGATCCAGTACTCCGGACAATGGATCTTGCCGACAGCGGCGGTCACATAGCCGGAGCGGCGGAAGTGTCCCAGTAGATTGGGGAGCCCCCCCGGGTTCGGTCCGGCATTGCCGTAGTAGCCATGGTTGTGACAGTACTGTCCGGAAAGGTAGCTGACTCGACTCGGGCTGCAGATGGGGCTCTGGCAAATGGCGTTGCGGAACCACACCCCGTCGGTTGCGAGGCGGTCGAGATTAGGCGTCTGGACAACGGGATGCCCGGCACACCCCATACACTGTGCAGTGTGTTGATCAGACAGAATAAACAGAACACTCGGGGGCACTTTCATCGTGACTGCGCTCACTCCTGTTTGAACTCAGAGAAGGGGCATAGCTCCAGTGACTCCTGGACGCGGATGTCCTCTGGGCAGACTGCTCAGAAGGTGGTCAAGACCACATACCCGTGCGAGTTGATGTCCACTGTTGTCCTGCCATCATGAACTGTAACAGTATTTTCGGTGAAGGGATCCTGGAGTGGACGGGACGGCGTCAGAATGGACAGCAGGGAAGGGGGCAGAATCAGGGTCGCCTGTACCGGATCCTCCGAGGTGTTCACGGCCGTCACGAACACGCTGTTTCTTCGAGTGTAGGGACACCCAGACGCTCGCGTTGTCCGCGACCACTCGATCCTCATCGTCGAAGTAGGGATGAAACCGAACGTCCTCTGCCCCGATTCCGAAGCGTAACCGGATGTCGTCAATCTGCCTGTTGAATTCGTTGTCTCGCATCCCTGGACAGACGGTGTCGTAGAGCAAGCTCATACCAATGTATGAGTCGGCGAGCTTTGCACGGAACTGGTCGTAGGTCCATGGGCTGTCGGGGTTGAACTTCTTGAACAGTGGGTACGTGAGAGGAATGTAGCGGAAAGAGGGGCTCCTGCCACCGGGAGAGCGATGTGAGAAGGATTGAGCCCTCAGATTGAGGACAGGAGCCCCTGAGATGTGATGGCGGCAGCGGCCTGAGGCCCCAGGACTGTCGCCCCTGCGTATATGCGCTTGACGGTGTCGGTGAGCATTCGGGATGCGTTTTTCGTGGTCAAGTACCCGCATGCACCTGCATCAAGCACACGGCCTATCTCTTCCCGATCGACCCGGGATGAAATGGCAAGCGAACGTACCTTCGGACAGTGCCGCTGGATCTCAATAATGACTTCCGTATTGCCCAATTCCGGGGTCGAGAGACTCACGATGGCGACATCCGGCTGGAGGTCTCGGCATTGCCGAACCGCTTCAACGTACGTGCCAACGGCTGAGACGACCTCGATGCTCCGCGTTCCTCGCAGGACATCCTCCAATCTGTGGTCAGTCTCCGTGCTGTCATCGGCAAGAAGAACGGCTATTGCCATTGCGGCACTCCTCTTCGATGAAGGGCATCTCAGGCCCTCTGTGACACCTGCACGCCCGTCTCGCAGGGGCGTATGTAACACCGGGCAGGGCGCTTGATCCGCAGTCCGGTTCGGTTCGCTGCTCCTCGGGCGTTCCGTTCTTGGCTCACCCGGAGCGTATGCGTACCCGTCCTCAGTAACTCCGGAAGACAATGTGCTGCCCGGCTTTGTCGCAGTCCAGTGGGGGAGAGTTCTACACATCGTGTAGGGAAACCACGACAAAGAGGGAAGGGGGGGCGCCCTGAAGGTAAGCAAAAGACACCGTGATCACTGAGCTTGTCAGAGGTCCAGCGGCGTCAGCCCCTGGCGGATGGCGAACCGCACCAAGGCAGGGAGGTCGCCGATGTCCAACTTCTGCATGATGCGGTGACGGTACGTCTCCACGGTCTTCGGAGAGAGCGAGAGAGTCTTCGCGATTCTGGCACTCGTCCGACCTTCGACGACAAGCTGAAGAACCTGCCGTTCGCGAGAACTAAGCTGGTCCAGGGGAGAAACGTGACCATCACTCCCCGGAACGCTGACATAGTCATCGATCATCACGCGTGACGTGTGCGGACACAGGTACCGTTGGCCTGTCGCCACCGTCTCAACCGCTTCGCATACCAAATGGCCGGCGGATTCCTTGGAGAGATAACCTCGGGCTCCGGCCTTCAAGGCAAGACAAACATGCTCAGAATCGACATGCATGGAGAGGACGACGATGCGCGTACCAGGTGAGTCGCGGAGTATCTCCACCGTGGCATCGATGCCGTTCAGCTGCGGCATTGTGATATCCATCACAACGACATCCGGGGTGAGTTCCCGGGAGAGGACTATGGCATCACGACCATTTGCCGCGGCCCCAACCACTTTGACGTTGGTGTTCGCGTCCAGCAGGGCGCGCATCCCGTCACGCAAGACGGCATGATCGTCAACAAGAATGACGGTAATGGGCATGGTGCAAGCCAATTGTTCTTCTGTGATACGTGGTCTCACCCGCGCCGGGTGGGCCTTTGGGATCCGCGAGAACATAGTCCAGCATTCTCGTCTTCACAGGGCCACACCAGAAGCCGCTACTCGCCGGTGTATCCCTGCTCGGCCCATATCTTCCGGGCATATGCCTCGGCTTCCGGTGTGTGTGGGATTTCCCCAAGAACCGAACACGGGAATCTGTGTTCGTTGTCGCGCAGCGGATCAGGCGACCAATCATCATGGCGATATTCTTCGCGGGCAGCCTTGTCCCTGAAGTCAGGAACGGGGAGGGCACATGAGTCATTGAGCGTTGAGCGCCAGGCCTGAACCCCCGCAATGCTCATCGTGACGCCGCGGTAGACATCCAGGAAAGGCTGCCTGCCTGAACGAATGGCTTCAGCGAAATGGTAACAGGTGAAGAAGTCGCCGCCACCATGTCCAGCTTTCTCGGCCAGCTCCTTAGCAACCGGGAAGTCCGGTTTGTAGACCTGTTCCTGGGGTGTTCCTTCAGGGCATTCCCACTTGTCGTGCCAAAGCCGAAGCCGACCTCGATCACCATGGCGACACCCCTCCATAAGGCCGCGGTTTCCATGGATCCGAACGAAGTTCCCGTGCCCTCGGAATTGCCCGTGAATGCACTTGACCACGGCGTCATTGTCCATGCGATAGACGATGACGCAACCGGTATCAAAGGACTTCATACCCATGATCTGGGTTGGGTCGTTGAAGTCGTAGGGGACGACAAACGCATTGACCTTCACAGGACGTGTGTCGGTGATGGCCATGACCGGTGCGAGCGAGTGGGTGCAGTAGTAGGTGGCAGGGATCCAGTTCCGCCAGTGGTTCTTCCCACAGGACCGAGCGAGTTTGACGCGGGCCGGATCAGGATGGACGTATTCGCCTTCCCCGTACCGAAAGTCCCCGATCTCACCTTCCCGGAATAGGCGGCGCATCTCCTGGTTAACCGCAGAGTAGGGGTAATTCTCGGCGAACATATAGATCAAGCCTGTCTCTTCCACCGCTTCACACAGAGCCACCCCTTCTCCCAGCGTATGGCAGGCAGCGCACTCGCTCATGACGTGTTTGCCTGCGTGGAGGGCCTCGATGGCGAACGGAGTGTGCTCGTGGAAGTAGTTTGCGAGTACGACGGCGTCCATGTCATGGGTGAGGAACTCTCTGAAATCTGTGTAAGCGGCCACGCCCAGATCATCGCTGACACGATTGAGGCGGTCCTCCCATGTATCACAGATAGCCACCAGTTCCATGCCAACCGGTTCCGCAGGGCGCATGAAGGTCTTCCCACGGCCCACACCAACGACACCCACTCGTATCTTGTTTTTCACGCGGCTCCTCACGCTGTTTCATTGTACTGTGTTGCTTCCAGTCCTGGAAACCCTGTATCGGTGTGACGCCCCCCCGTCAAGCCGGGGAGCGTCCGCGCCTCTACCACTCAATCACTCGCGACGCCCCAACGCCGGATAGCGCCTGACCAGGTCCGACATGACGGTCCGATCAAAGTTGTCGGCCATGATCTCGATCCCGTCTCCGTTGGGATGGCATTGGTCCGTGGTATACTCCGCAATGAGATCAAGAGCAAAGACCTGAAGGCCGTCGTAGTAGAAGATGTTCTCATCACCCGCTTCTGTAAGCCGGTCACAGACATCGGCGATGTCGCGTCGCATACCGGTGATGGTGTAGTTGACGACATTGGGAGTCGTCTCATGTGGAGGGTAGCCAATAGGCGAGACCAGGCCGATGGGCGTTGTCGGGTGCTTCTCTCTGATGATGGCAACCAGTCCCAGGACAGCTCCCGGGAAGGTGCGGGGGCTGAGAGCTCCGCCAATACAGTTGATTCCCAGTTTGAGAGTGATGACATCCGCCGGGAGATCGCGGATCGTGAAGGCTACCATCGGGTCGAGGCAGCATTGTCCGCCAAATCCCAGACTGGTCAGATTGAGGCCATGTTTGCGGGCCACGATGGCAGGCCATGTCCGCGACGTGCTGTTTGCTCGAACACAGTGGGTCAGGGAACTCCCGTAGGTGACCCACTTCGGGCGGGGATCATCCGTCACACGACAGGTGGCGCCGGCAACGATACTCACCCCTGTGAGCGAGATCGGGACCTCGGGAGGTAGCCAGACCTCCAGCGTCTTCTCTCCTGCGGGGAGGCCACTGAACCTGGCTTCGGTTCCTCCGACTGGGACGCGGCTTGTGGCAACGATCTCGCCGGCAATGGTCAGGTCGAACAAGGCTCCCTCTTTCTCACATACCTCCGGCCGGGCTCCGAGAGGCAGGAAATTGACGGCCAGCGCATCGGAGTCGGTGGTCAGCCGAAGGCGGGTGGAGCTGGCCATCTCAGCCCGCAGAAGCAGGCCGTCATCCGGGGTAGGGAAGAGCCGACGTTGCGCGTGAGGCAGGCGCCAGGGCTTGAGCCAGCCGTCCCCTTCTTCGACAGATACGACTCCTTGGAAGAATCCGGGGCTCAGGTCAGCGGCTTGCATTGTGGAAGCATCTCCTTGATGGGGCAGTCCAGACGAATGGACACGTTCTCTATTTTGCCACGGAAAGCGTTCGGTGAGTTGTAGGGGCCTACGGGCGCCTGAGGACCCTCGGTATAGAACTGGGTGAACCGAACACCTGCGTCCGGCTACAGGTCACGGAGCTTGATCGTCCAATCGGCCAGGGCTCGCCGGATAGCTGTGTAATCCCGGAATGCCAAGCCGTTCCGCATCTTGAACTGCCCGGAGACAAAGGCCTCACCTGTGGGGAGTCGGCCCTTTGCCCCGGTCCATTCGCCCTGGGAGGCCGTCCCGGTGCAGCCATTGAAGTCGATCATCGCGAGGCGGGCCTTTATATCCGTCCTGGCTATAGTCGCTATGGCACGATGGCCACGTTCCTCAGCACCGTTGGCTGCCTGGAGGAATGTATGGAGATAGCGGTAGTCGTCCACACCTTCACGCGCCATTTCCCAGGCGGTAGTGGGACCACCCGGTTCACGGTCAGTTCGGTTATACCGGTAAGCCATGGGGAGCTTGTGCTCGTACAGCCGGTTCGGTGCTTCCGGGCGATAGCCGGTCATGTAGGCCCACTCTATCATTCCCGTTGCCCCGGCAGCGTACAGCCCGAAACCATAGCCAAAGCGCAAGGCCTCAGGATGGAAGCCCGTGATGTCGATGTTGTAGAACCAGATTTCCTTGTTCTCGCTCTTGAGCCGTCGCTTAAACGCGTCCCAGGCGTCAGGATCGTAGGCCCCGCGGCGAAGGACCGGACCGTCATGGTAGGTCTGTATGTCAACCCACTGGTGGAGATCCTCCAGCCGTTCGGGAGCCCCGTTGGCGCCGTCTTCCTCAGTACGCAAACCGGGAATTGTCTTCATGAGCTGAAGACAGCGGCGCGTGGCCTCCAGGATGGTCGGGCTGTCATCACGCCTTCGGTTGACTTTGGCGGTCGCGTGTTCGTAGGGTTCATCCAGAGGCTGATAGATAATCTGTATGCGTTCACGGGGCAAACGCGAGTGCCAATGACACACCCACGTTACCCCTGAGAACAACCCAAGGAACTGACCACGGATTACACTGATTCCACGGATACCGGAAAGAGGGATTGGGAGTGTGGGCCCCTGCGGGGC
>JABHEG010000370.1 GCA_018676675.1 Lentisphaerota bacterium | reverse complement strand
GGACCTTGGTGCGTACAGACGTACGTACCGAGGCGGCCGGAATGCTCCCGCGCCAGGGATCGGTAAGCCGCAGGCCGGGCACTGTTTCCTGGCTCGGTGTTCATCATTCGACGAATGGGCCCTTTCTGTTTCCTGGCAACCCTTACGGGCGGACCATTCTTCGCGATTCTCCGCCCGGGCCGCCAACGACGATGCTCGGCCATTTGGTGCGATTCGCTTCTTTCCAGGAAGCTCGTTTTGAGGTTCGCAGTCGCCTGACTGTACCCCCGTTCTGCCTGAACGTACAGAAAGCGAGGGCCCGGCGCAGGTGAGACGCGGTGTCCTCTTCCAAGCCCCCGGGAGCGGAGGGCGGAACCATCGTCCCGCTCTCAACGTCCTACAGACGTGCGATGCGACCACGACCACGCGAACCGGGTGGCGTGCTCGCGCGAGTTCCCAAAATGCGGCTGACACACTAAAGTACGAGCTTGCCCTGGTGGTAGGGGCACCACGAGCATCAACGCTCGAGGGAAACGAGCGCCCTGCCGAGGTAACCAATACAGGATTTGGACACACTCCTTTTGCAGACCGGACCGGAACAAGCTGCTGAGCATCGCACGGTCGGCTCCATAACCACTCGACTTCAGGGGGCCAAGGCTCTCATCCAACGGCGCCGGCTGGTGCTTGGGTGCGTGACGGGCCTGGGGCTTCTGTCCACCGGCGTCCTTCTCATCGAGGCCGTCAACCGGATCTTCCCCCTGCGGGAGACCTGGGCGTTGGCTGCTGTCGGTGTCGCGGTCCTGCTGGGGGCGGCTCATGTGGTGGCCCAGTGGTTCTGCAGCGTGTTCAGGACACCGCGGGCTGAGCGTTTGGCTTTGGCGGTTGAGGACGCGCACCCCGAGTTCATGGATGCGGTCGCCTGTGCCGTCGAAGTCGAGGCCGTACCCGAGGTCGATCGGAATCCCATCGCCCAAGCCCTCCTTCAGGACGTACACCGACGCTCGGGTGCCGTTGACTTTGTTCAGGCCGTCCTCCCCGAGCATCTCCGGTGGCCACGCATCCTTACCCTTCTGGGGATCTTCGTCGCTCTGGGTGTCTTTGCTCTGCACGCCCAAATCCTCGCCAAAGCCCGATTTCGCTTCCTTGATGCGCTTCAACGTACGAACTCCGGGCTGGCTGTGAGCCCCGGGAGCGAGGAACTGCCTGAGCACAGTGATCTCCGGGTTGAGGTCGACGTCCGGCGCTGGGGGAACTCCGCTGAGATTGTCTATCGGGACGGTAAGACGAATCGCTTCCTCATGAACCGCGGCAATGGGCGGCACCATTTCTTTACCTTCTACGATGTTATCGGCACGATCGAATACCGCATACTCACTCCGGGATTGGCGAGCCGCTGGTACACGATCCACGCGTACCGCCCCCCGGAATTCGCTCGTGCGGAGATCGCACTTTCTCCTCCTGCCTACACTGGACGCAAGCCGCTTGTGCTTGATGCCCTTCGGGATTGCTCGGCGGTGGTGGGCAGCGAGGTGAAGATTGCCCTTGATGTTGTTCCGGGGATCACGGCCACGCTTGTCCGTTCGGGACAGGCAGGGACGCCGGGGGGGGAGGCGGAGAAGCGCGAGGCCTTTGTCCCACACGGAGCTGATCGTCTCGTTTTCGAGCACACGCTGATCGACAGTTTCACGGCTTTTGTTGAGTTGCGGGGACCACACGGGAGGAGTGCCGCTACTCAACCGTTCACGATCAAAGCGGAGCCGGATCTTGTTCCGGTTGTGGATGTTCTTGTTCCACGAGAGGACGTCAAGGTGAAGCCGGGGGCGAAGCTCGATGTTGAAGCTCGGGCTGGCGATGATTTCGCGGTCAGTCGGGTTGCGCTTATGTTCACGGTCTCTGGTGGCGAGCGGCAGGAAGTCATTCTGCACAGTGCGCCGACGAAGGGAACAGCGGGAGACGATGCCGCGCCGGTGGCAGTACCCGCTGTGACCGATCTCAACGTGGCCCATCTGTTCGACATCGATGGCATGGGACTGACGCCCGGTGATGTGGTCTCCTACTTGTTCGTCGTGCAGGATAACCGATCGCCCAACCCGCAGAAGGCTCGATCAGAGATCTATTTCATCGAGGTCCGCCCCGATATCAAACCGGAGGAACAGGACTCCCAGGGCGAACAGCAGCAGATGGACGTCAGCAATCTGATCGCCGAGACGAAGCGTCTGATTCGGCTTACCTGGGAAGCCATGTCTGCCGAAGGTGACGATCAGGGCGTGCTGGCTGATGACCTGCTTCGCGCAATGAAGGACCTCCACACTGAGGGTAAGCGGAAGGTCAACGAGATGCTCGAGGCAAGTGGCGGAACGCCCGATGCACTGTCTGAGTTGCTTGGGGATGCCGTCGCCGAGATTGCCAAGGCGCAGGGATTGATCGGGAACAGGCTCCTCGAAGAGTCTCTTCCGTCGCAGGAAAGAGCGCTTGCAAAGCTGGTCCAGGTCGAGAATGAATTGATGAAGAATGCCGCCCGTGGCAAAGAAGGGGAAGAGGGAGACTCCGAGGGCGAGGAGGAGCAGAAAGAGCAGAAGAAAGGGGAGAAGGGGGGAGCCCAGCAGAGCCATCAGGAGAAGCTCGCGGCCATGCGGCAGATGCTGGAAGAGCTCCGCAAGCTCGGCCGGCAGCAAGCCAACCTGAATGAGGCCATTCGTCGTCAGGCATCGAAGGCGGCCGCCGAAGTTCTGAACGATGCCCTCGCAGAGAAACAGAGCGGATTGAAGCAAGCGACCAGCGCACTGTCTGCCCAGATCAAGGAGCTGCCCGAGGCAGTGAAGGCGTCTCGAATCGCAGACGTCGCGGCGCGGGAGATGGCTTCCGGGGCGGAACGTCTGGACGCTGATCAGCTTGACCTGGGGGAGCGACATGGGTCTCGAGCTCACAATTTCCTGCTTGAGGCAACCCGCGCCCTTGAGGAGAGCCACCGACAGGAATCCGCCAATGAGATCGCTCGGTTAGCTTCGCTGACTCAGCAGCTGTCCAACATGCAGCGGCAGGCCGCTGAGAAGAGTCGCGGCATGAGTGCGGAGAAGAACGTCAGCAAAGAGGCCCGGGATGCGGCTCGTGACCAGCAGAAGGGGCTCAATAAGGCGGCTGGGAAACTGCTGACTGATATCGAACGGGCTTCCGCCGAGCTGGAAGACGCGTACCCGGACGCTGCCCAGGCTCTTGCCGAAGCCACCCAGGGAGCGCGAGAAGGTGACCTCTCGGCAAAGATGACGCGTGCGGCAAATTCACTGCTTTACAGGCGCTTTGATCGGGCTCGGCGCTACCAGACAGACTCGGCAAACGTACTGCAACAGCTGTCCTCGGAACTTGGCGACGCGGCCAAGAAGCTCCCCGCGATGTCGCGTGAGGAACTCACTCAGGCGCTGCGGAAGCTCCAGGCTGCCGACCGACGAGCCGAACAATTGGGCAAGAGTCGCAGCCAAGCGGCGAAACGACAGTTGGACGCGCTGCAACAGCGTATGTCACAGGAAGTCGACGGGCTGTCGGCCCAACTCCAGGATCCCACCCTCCAGGAGATCGGGGACGAGATGGGGATGCCGGCGGGCGCGGGGGACATTACCGGTGACAGCCAGCGACTTCGGGCCTTGCTCAAAGCGGCCGCCCGGGTCATTGAGAAGCATCTCTTCACGACTGAAGTGCGGAAACGGTATGACCTGTCAAAACGGACATCGGCCCCACCTGAACGTTACCGGCGACTCGTCGAACAGTATTTCAAGGACCTCAGCCGCACCAAATGACGGGTTTTGATACACCATTCTCCTTCCCTTTTCTTGGTCTCTGGCTCATCGCCGGTGGTGCTGGCCTGCTCTGGATGATGCATGGCTTCCGCGGGGTCGTCGGCCGGCGTTACGCCGCGCTTCTCGGCACGCTCAGAGCGGCAGCCGCAGCGTTGTTGCTTATCCTTCTTCTGCAGCCGTATCGCCGGGTCGATACACCTGATCGAGACGCCTTCTGGGTCGCTCTTCTGGCCGACTGTTCACACAGCATGACCGTCCGCGACTGCGACGGCCGGACGGCTCGCATCGAGAGGGTGCAGGCTGTGTTTGAGGAGGGCACGAATGGAGCCCTCCGGGGGCGTCTCGCTGAGACCTATCGGCTGAGCACATTTCTGTTCAGCGAGGAGCTGCACGTGCCCCATCACGTGGCGGCAGCCACTGAAGCCAGCGGCTCCCGGGAGGGCTCCCCGGAGCCGGCCGCCGCCACTTCGGACGGCGCGCCGTTCGACGTCCTGCCTGGAAAGTCCGCCCTTGGAGACGCACTTCGTCAGTGTCTGGATGAGTTTTCCACCGTCCCCTTGGGGGGAGTGATTGTGCTTTCGGATGGTCACGAGAACCACGGTGAGCCGGTCGCAGAGGTCTGCAAGGTATACCGTGGGCGCGGGATCCCGGTGTCCTGTGTCGGAGTTGGCGAGTTCGGGGAGGTCGGGGATCTGCGCATTAGTTTTCCGCGTGACACGGTAGAAGCCGTAAAGGGTGAACCGGTGACGGTAGAAGCCGTGATCGAGAACACCATGCGTCGGGATGTTGTGGCCGGGGTGTCGCTGACCGGCGACGCGGAGACACAGACCAAGGAGGTGGAGGTCCAGGCTGGTGGGAGCGCGAAGGTCACGTTCACGACCGTTCCCTGGCGGGCCGGCTTCCAGACCCTGCGTGCTGAACTCACTCCGACTTCTGGCGATGCCAGGCGGGACAACGATGTCGACTTCGTTGGGGTCGACGTAACCGAGCCGGACGTTTTCCGGTTGCTCTATCTCGGGGCCTATCTCGGCTGGGAGTACAAGTTCCTGAAGCTTCTGGCCGATTCGAATGAGCAGTTGTCTCTGGCCTGCGTGATTCGTGCGGCGAAGGCAAGCTACTACACTCACGGCCTGCCCGAGCGCGACAGCGGCAAAGGGTACCCACGAGAACAACGGCTGTACAACCAGTTCGATGCCGTGCTTGTAGATACCAGAGCCTTTGCCCTGTGTGACCAGGAAACAGTCAACGGCTTGCTTGCGTTTGTGGAGCATCGTGGTGGAGGCGTACTCTTCTTCGGGCCGCTGTCCGGTATTCCCGAGGCTGTCGCTGATGCCCTCCCGATCGCCCGATCCGAGTTCCTGCCTGCCGGCAAGCCTCTGCGCTTTGCAGTCAACCCGAACTTCCTGTTTGAGGTCCTCCCGGGGGACGTCCTTGATCGTCCCACTGGCCTCGAGATTGAGCGCGGGAGCCTCTTGTCTTTCGTTGGTGAAACGAAGCGGGGAGCCCGGCCGGCGGCTGTGGCAAAAGGGTCCGAGAGACCTGTGGTGATTGCGCAGAGCTACGGTAGCGGTCGGGTCGCCTTTGTTGCGTTCGAGAGCAGCTGGCGCTGGCGGCTCAGCAGCTCAACGGGACATGACCAGCATGACGCGTTTTGGGGCCAGCTCCTCGGCTGGCTGGGCTCCACGAGTAAGGAGCGTGTTGCCCCGGCATGCGATGGCGTCAAGAGCACGGTGGGCGACGAACTCGCTCTTGATGTGGAAGTCCTCGGGACTGATTTTCGGCCCTCGGCGGATGCCCGTGTGTCGTGTGATGTTACGTCGCCTGACGGAGCCACGCAAACGGTCGTGCTGGATCCCAGCGCCGCCGCTGTTGGGCGTTACACCGGCCTCATTTTTCCGGACCAACCCGGCGAGTACATGGTGGACTATCGGGTCGATTTTCCCGGAGACAGACCCACCCCGAGGAAGGCCCATTTTGTGGCCCGCCAGACGGGACGGGAAACGGAAGACACGCGCTATCGGGAAGAGACATTGCGGGACATGGCCCGGATCACCGGCGGACGGTTCTGGACCTACAAACAGCTGGACAGCATTCGCGAGCTTCCTCTGAGCCCGAGGCTGCCGGCGACCTCGTCGCGTCTGTACCTCTGCGACTCGTGGTTGCTGTTCGTCCTCCTGGCGGTCTGCCTCGCGGGCGAATGGTACGCCCGCCGCCGCATTGGGCTCAAGTGATGCGTGTATGCTCAGGCGTGTACTCAAGCTTGAAACTCGTGCCTCGGCTGATTAACGTATCAGGCTGAGCTGCAGGCGTTGTCGTCAGGTTGGGTGACGATGGGCCAGAAGGGCTGGGAGACGTCCTCAGGGACGTTCCTCTGATTGTGCGCTGCTGTTGCGGGGTACCCGCCAGGAGAAGTAGGTGAGTAGTAACGAACCAGGCAAACGCGAAACGGTCCGGATCGACATCAAGAAGGCCACGGAGAACGTCCGAGACCTTCTGAAGACGCCGAGTCGGAAGCCCCGTTCAGGGCTCGTCCCCGTGACTGAAGCGATCCCGGACGAGCAAGAGAGCAACCGCCTCTTTACCGAGCTCTTCGAGAGTGTGTATGACGCGATTCTCTTTACGGGGCTGGACGGGCGAATCCTGCGCACCAACGAGCGTGCCCAGGAGCTGTTCCTCTTGTCATCCGAGGAGTTTGGGCACCTTCAGGTGACCGATCTCTTCTCGGGGGCTGACACCGGCATGCTGGAGTGGATCTCGATGAAACTCGAGAACAAGCGCCGCGTGTTCATCGAGTGTCACTGCAACCGGAAGGACTCCATGACCTTCCCCGCCGAAGTGACGGTAAACAGCATTCATCTGACGGCTGCGTCCAAAGGGGAGCTCTGTTTTTACATCCGTAACGTGACCGTCCGCAAGAAGACCGAGAACGCCTTGCAGGAGGCTCAGGGGAATCTGCTGAACGCGGCGCACAAGGCCGGCATGGCCGAGATCGCCACCGGTGTACTGCACGACGTCGGGAACGTCCTCAACAGCATCAATGTTTCCTGTGAGCTGATCTCCTCGAACGTGCGTGGCCCCGCGCTTGGGGCTCTTGGCAAGGTCAACGGGTTGCTTAACGAGCATGCCGGAGATTTGACCGATTTTCTGACTGATGATCCGAAGGGCAGCAAGACCCTTGAGGTCCTCGGATTTACCGAGGCCGCACTGTCTGAGGAACGAGACACGATCCTCGAAGAGACGGACCGCCTGATGCGCAAGGTGGGGCTTCTTCGGGAAGTGATCGGCACCCAGCAGGACTATGCGCGGCCGGGACTCTTCTACCAGAAGGTGGCGCTGCGTGATGTCATAAGTGATGCGCTCGCGCTGAATCAGACGCGACTCAGCAATCATGTGATTGCGGTCACCGTCGACTGTCCCGAGGACATCACCCTGACCACCCAGAAGACAAAACTTGTCTACATCCTGATCAACCTTGTCCAGAACGCTGTGGATGCCCTGAAGGCAAGGGATGACGTGGATCCGGGCGAACGGAGGGTCCGGATTGTTGGGAGCCGAGCCGACGGCGACATCGCGCTGGAGATCAGAGACAACGGGATTGGTATCCCCGCCGAGAATCTTACCACGATCTTCAACCACGGCTTCACAACCAAGCCCGGTGGGCACGGCTTTGGTCTGCACACATGCGCCAATTTCATCAAGGAGATTGGTGGAGAGATTTGCGCTGAGAGCGCGGGGGCAGGAGAGGGCAGCACGTTCCTCATCAGGCTCCCGGTCGTCGGTCCCAATGAGAAGGACGGCCAGAATGCCGAGTAGCCAGAACAAGCGAATCCTGATCGTGGACGATTCTGCCGATATCCACGATGACTTTGCCAAAATTCTGTCGCCGGAAAGTGAATCGACGGAGAGACTGGCGGCCGCTATGACCGACCTCTTCGGCGCCGAGGGCGATCCCGATAGCTCTGACGTGGACGACGAGCTGAACTATGTGCTTTCACACGCACACCAAGGCGAAGAGGCCTACAGAATGGTGCGCGAGGCGGCGCTGAAGGGAGAGCCTTTCGCACTCGCCTTCGTGGATGTTCGGATGCCCCCGGGATGGGATGGAATCAGGACAATCGGGGCCATCTGGGAAGACTTCCCCGATACCGAAATGGTGATCTGTACGGCATACTCCGACTACTCCTGGAAGCAGATTCTCGACAAAATTGGCGTGAGCGATAAGCTCCAGTTCCTGCGCAAGCCGTTCGACGTTGTGTCGGTCAAACAGATGGCACTTGCCCTGACCACCAAGTGGGACTTGGGGAAAGAGCTCAAACGCCACATTGAGGGACTGGAAGCGGCCGTCTCTGAACGGACGAAAGAACTGAGTACGAAGGTGTCTGAGCTTGAGGAGGCGCTCGGGGAGATCCAGCAGCTCCGTGGCATCCTGCCTATGTGCGTCTACTGCCACAAAGTCAGAGATGACGATGATTTTTGGCAACAGGTGGACAGCTACATCCAGTCTCACACGCAGGCCGATGTCAGCCATGGCATCTGCCCGGAGTGCTTCGACAAACACGTCCAGCCGATGCTTGAGGAGCATGAGCGAGAGGTCGCGGAGAAGAAGGCGGACTGACGAAGCTCCCCACCTCACTGATTCCCTTCCCCAGACCGGTGCGCCGTTGACGCTACGCCTCTCTCCTCGCCGGGGACCCTTGCCCAGACCTTCCCAGACCTTCCCCCACCCCCTGTCACGGCGACAGGAACTCGACGTTCCGGATCCGGACCGTAGCATCCTCAGGGGCGACTGCGTACCCCGCTCCAGCCATCGCGGTCATGCCAACGGTCCCGGCGAGCTTCACAAACTCACGGCGGCTGAGGTGGGGCATGGTCTGGCTCCGTCTACTGCTGCCGCTTGAGATGGACCTGGAGGAGGCCGATTTCCGCCGGCGTCACGCCGTCTATCCGGGAAGCCTGTCCCAAGTTAGCCGGCAGGACCTTTTCCAGTTTGAGTCTCGCTTCGGTCCGAAGCCCGACGATGTCGTAGGAGAACGACGGCGGGATCCGCCATGATTCCAGTTTCTCGAGTGCCTGAGCCTGGGCCAGTTGACGTTCTACATACCCCTCGTACCGGGCTTCGATCTCAAGCTGCTCGACGGCACGCGGTTCGATGACCGGGGCACCGACCAGATCAGCGTAGCCTACCTCCGGACGCCGTAGTTGGTCCCACAGGAGAGTGCCTTCATGCCGCTGGCTTTGCAGGATGCCCTTGGTTTCGGCGATCACTGTTTCGCGTTCCGCGAGCTGCCTGTGAGTCTCGGTGGGAATGAGTCCCAACTCGTGGCCGAGGGGCATGAGTCGTCGATCAGCGTTGTCCTGTCGCAGCAGGAGGCGGTATTCGGCTCGACTCGTGAACAGCCGGTAAGGCTCGACGATGTCCTTGGTAACCAGATCATCGATCATGACGCCGATGTAGGCCTCGTTGCGGCCCAGGACGATCGGATCACCTGTGCCGAGCACCTGCCGGGACGCGTTGATACCAGCCAGCAGGCCCTGACCGGCGGCCTCCTCATACCCACTGGTCCCGTTGATCTGCCCGGCGAGAAAGAGATTGGACCAACGTTTCAGAGCAAGCGAGTGGCGGAGCTGATGCGGGAAGCAGAAATCGTACTCAATGGCATAGGCGTAGCGCGAGATGTGCGCCTGCTCAAGGCCCGGCAGCGACCGGACCATTGCCCACTGGACATCGACGGGCAAGCTCGTGGAGATGCCGTTGAGGTAGTATTCGTCGGTGAAGGCACCCTCGGGCTCCAGATAGATATGATGGTTGATGCGATCCGGGAAGCGGACGATTTTGTCCTCGAAAGAAGGGCAGTAGCGTGTCCCGATTCCGTCGATCTTGCCTCCGTAGAGCGGCGAGCGATTGAGATTTGCCCGCACCACGTCGGCTGTCTCCTCAGTCGACATGGTCAGGTAACACGGGAGTTGCGGCACGGTTTCACCACCCAGATGCGGCAGGCTGTCATCGGCTCTGCGGAACGAGAAGCCAACCGGGTCCGGGTCGGGATCCTGGCGTTCGAGGGAAGCCACGTCGATCGTTCGCCCAAGAACGCGGGCCGGAGTCCCCGTTTTCAGCCGGCCAATCTCCAGGCCGAGGTCCGTGCGCAGTGACGCGGCCAGAGCGATGGCTGCAGCATCGCCTGCTCGGCCTCCCGGCATTGACTTCAGACCGAAGTGCAGGCATGCGTTGAGGAATGTTCCGGTGGCCAGCACAACGGCCCGAGCCTGGTACTCGTCGCCGAACTCGGTGACCACGCCAGTGGCTGCGTCTCCATCGACTGTGATCCGGACGACTTTGGCCTGGTGGACAAAGAGCTGTTCCTGGCGCTCTATGGCGTGCTTCATGCGCCGCTGGTAGATGACTTTGTCGCACTGGCTTCTCGGGGAACGGACGGCGGGTCCCTTGGACCGGTTAAGGGTGCGGAACTGAATGGTCGAGGCATCAGTGTTAAGGCCCATCTCCCCGCCGAGAGCGTCAATCTCCCGTACAACCTGTCCTTTGGCAATTCCTCCCACTGCCGGGTTGCAGGACATCTGGGCGATGTGGTCGTTGTTCATGGTCAGAAGCAAGGTCCGGGCCCCAAGTCGGGCCGCTACCAACGCTGCCTCACAGCCGGCATGGCCGCCGCCAACAACGATCACATCGTACGCCATGTATGGATCAGTCACTCAGAGTCCTCTCGTTGTTCGCACACCACCAGAACGGCCGGGAGCCGGTTGATCCCACAATATAGCATGAGCCCCTCCGGAACAGTTCTTCCCCTTGGCACACCGGCCCGCTGCGACTAGTGTGGTGACACGCAAATCCGTTGCCATATGTTGCGGCTATCTTGGTGCCAGAGTCGCTCTGCCGGGAGAGCGGGTGTACCCGAAGGTACAGCCCGACCCCGGCAGGGGGGCGCCTGGCCCAAGATAGCGCAGCCGAGGCGAAGCCGAGACGGGCTGCCCACAGGGCAGCAGCGAAGCGTCAACATCCCGCCTTGCGGCACGGCTCTTCCGGCCTCCAGCCGCACTCGGGCCCGACAACGATGCGACGGCATCGCCTTTCGAGCCCGAGCGCACCTGGCATGCCGGGATAGCCAGTGCATATGTAAATGCATTTGCGTGTCGCCACACTAGGTTGTGGAGGACTCTGCTCCCCATTCAACACGTCGATACGGATGGAGAAAGAACGATGAAGCTCCGCTGTTCTACGGCCCTGTATTGTCTTGCTTCGTTTGCGTTCCTCACCCGGGCTGACGTCCCCCCGCTACCTGTTGATCCCAAAGCCCCGGTTGCAGACTGGGCGACAGTGCTGCTGCTGAAGGGCGACAGCCTTCCCCTCAAAGATGCGTCCCGCGCTCAGGCACCGGTTGTGTCGAATGATTGTGTGCTGACCGACGGTCGCTTCGGCCAAGCTGTCGATTTTGGGGAGAAGGGCGCCCCTGACGTTGCCATTCCCCTGGATGCCCAACCGGAAAATGGGCTCACGATCGAGTGCTGGGCATGGTTGGAAGAACGCGGCGAGGAACGCCTGCAGCGGATTGTCGGCCGTTCGAGTATGTACGGTTTTTACATCGCTGGACGTGCGGCGACCCTCACCTGGTTTGTCAAAGTCAACCCCGGCCGTAAAGAGGACTGGAAGAGCATCACCGCCCCGATGCCCTTGAAACAATGGGTACACCTGGCCGGGACGTTCGATGGCAAAGCGTCACGGCTTTACATCAATGGGCAGCTGGCGGCTGAAAGCAAGCACCCGGGAACGCTTCCCGTCGGCAAGACCCCTGTCTATTTCGGGTGTGGATCCCTTCGTGGCGAACTGCGCTTCCTGGGGATGATTGACGAAGTACGCGTCTCCAAAATCGCGCGCACTGAGTTCATGACCGGTATCCCCCTCGAACGCCCCGCTCCTACGGCCGAAGTCACCCCCATCCAGGCTTCGGTCACAGCGATGTTGCGTACGTTGACCATCCCCAAAGTCGACGACGCCCCAACCATCGATGGCAAACTCAACGATGCTGTGTGGAAACGCCTCCCTGCCGCTGATCTGAGGACCTCCGACAAAGGGAGCAAACCGAATTACCCGACCGAAGTCAAAGCCGCCTATGACGGTCAGTTCCTGTACCTCGCGTGCCGGGCCTTGGAGAAGGGGCAGGAGACATTCCGCGCAGGACCGGAGAAAGGCGCTCCCGAAAAGCAGGTCTTCAAGGGAGATGCGGTCGAGGTCTTTCTCCAGCCGCGGGGGGCCGGGACTCCGTACTACCAGCTCGCCCTCAACCCGCTGGGGGCCGTTTGCGATCTCCGCTGGCCCAAAGGACGCCAGATTGACTGGGACTGGACCTGCGAAGGACTGCGGAGCGTCGGTGAGGTCCGCCCGGATGATTGGTCGGTGGAGGTGGCCATTCCCTTCGCCGCTTTGGGGGCGGAAACACCGGGAACAGACACGACCTGGCGCGCGAACGTCTGCCGCAACGAGACGCCTGGCAAAGAACTCACGAGCTGGGCCATGACTGGAGGCGGTTTCGGCATCCCCAACCGTTTCGGCGTCTTTTCTTTTGGCGGAGCCCCGCCTGAGCCGGCAGAGGGCGTCAGCGGAACCGCCGAGGTCAGTGGCACCATCCTCAACGAGGACGGAACGACGGCAGCGGGGGTCCCCATCCGGACGGCCATTGGTCTGACCCGGACGGATCGTTTCGGGGAGTTCAGAATCGGGAACGTAGCTCAGGGAGAACTCGTGATTCAGATCGAGTCTCCCCGCTACCGGCTCTTTACCGGGAAGGTCGCTGTCGCTCGTGAAGAAGAGGTCCTGGAGCCGATCCGGGTCCAGCGGGTCGACCCGTACCTGCCCGGTTTCTCGGGGCCGGTGGGCCCGGGGAAGGTCGCCTGGCTGACGTCGAGCATCGATGAGCCCCCCGACATGACAGTGAAGCCTCAAGCCGACTCGATCGCGACTGAGCTGACCATGCTGGCCACCCGCGGGGAGTATGAAACGAGGGCGGTTGCGCTGTTCGCAAACGGCGCGATTGCGAGCCCTGCCGTTCGTGTCGACAGCTTGAGCGGTCCCGCTGTGCTTCCCTCCGAGTGCGTTGACGTGCGCTGGACACAGCGACTCCTCAAACGCGTGCAGTACAGACGTCTGCGTGAGGATGCCGTCTACAACTGGCGGTTTCTGTGGCGGGAAGCTCCTGAACAGATCGCCCAAGGGCATGTGCGGCAGTTGGTGGTCACTGTGCACGTTCCCGATGGGACGCCGGCGGGGCTTTTCCAGGGCAACCTGATCCTGTCTGCGCAAGGGAAGGATCTCGCGTCGCTTCCGGTCAGGCTTCGCGTTCCGGGCTTTGGGTTGGCGACACCGGAGAAGCGTGCAGGCAGCTACTACCGGGGCCGGGGCAAGACAGACGACCAGATCCGGCGTGAGATGGCCGACATCCGTGAGCATGGCGGGTCTGTGGTGATCTGGCATGCGTCAATCCACTACCACAAAGAGAAGGATGGCTCAATCACATACGACACCGACGCTATTCGCGACGCGGTCGAGCTTCAGCGGGGCGAGCGCATCGGTCCGCCTTTCATCATCGGGACACACCCGCTGACGCTGGCCAGGATGCTGGGTATCAAGGTGGCTATGACGCCTGAGTGTGCCGCGGAAATCGCGGGTAGTGTCGAGTTCAGGCAGGCCTACGCGGGAGCGCTCAAGGCATTGGCGGATCTCGAGACCGAGATGGGCGCCGGCGAGTTCATGTACGCGTGGATGGACGAAGTCTTCGGGCGCGGTCGCTACGAGGTCTGGGAAGCCATCGCCCGACTCACGCGCGAGTTCTCAGACAATCGGATCTACATCACCTTCCACAATCGCAAGCAGGAGATGGTCGACAAGATCGCGCCGTGGGTGGACTTGCGCTGTTACCACGGGCACACGCTCGATTCCTGGCAGGCTGAAGGACACGCCTGGCAGGAGCTGGCCGACGAACTGGCCAAGGATGGTGACGAAGCCTGGAACTACTACAACATCCGCGAAATCGCCGTGACCAGCGAATGGGTCCGCCTCTGCAACGGCTACTGGCTCTGGCAGAGCCCGATCAGCGCCCATGTGCCGTGGACGTACTACCACTTCGGCGGAAGTGCTTTCGATGATCTGGATTCGGATACCCATGATTTTGCCTACGCAGCGCCGCACCCCGACAAGCCTGAAATGGTCTCAACCCTCGAGTGGGAGTGCTTCCGCGAGGGCTACGACGACCTGCGCTATCTGGCTACGCTTGAGCAGAGCCTCACGGCCGCCAGGAAGCGTGCCCCACGGCATAAGGCCGTGGCCGCGGCGGGAGCCGTCCTCGCCGGCTGTCGTGACGCGGCGCCCCAAGTGCCCGCCATGGCCGAGAAGCTCAGCGCCAGGGACTATGCTCAGCGCCGAGTCGAGATCGCGAATGCGATCGAGGCGCTCGGGAAGATCGGGCAGAACTGACACCGCTCTTTCGTTCTCAGCAGTTACACGGGAGCCAGACTATGCAGACTCCGAGAGATGTCGTTGATTGTCTACTCCGAAAGAAACCGGCTGATCGCGTCGGTCTCCACGACTCCCCCTGGGCGGACACGCTGCGCAAATGGGTGACGCAGGGCTATCCCGCGAACGAGAAGGGGGCGCCCGTGGGAGCGGCCGACCATTTTGGCTTTGACATGGTCGGGGCAGGGGGCTGGTTCAACTGGCAACCGATTTCGGGGCCAGCTGAAGTGGTCGATGAAACCGATGACTGGATCATTCGCCGGAACGGCGCCGGCGGGGCGCTCAAGTACTGGAAGAATAAGTCAGGCACCCCCGAACACATCGACTTCCGGATGACGAGTCGGGAGGTGTGGGAACGCGACTACCGGCCGCACGTCGTTGGTTCAGCGCGCGAACGGGTCAAAGGCGCGATCGAGGGTGTGAAGAACGCCATCGAGCAGCGCCGCGAGCAGGGGCTCTGGTCTTTCTTCGGGAATCAGTTCATCTGGGAGAACATGCGTGCGAGCATGGGGGACATTTGCCTTTACGAGAGCCTCCTTCTCGATCCCGATTGGGTCCATGACTACTGCCGCGTCTACACGGATCTGTACAAGGAGTGCCTGAGCATACTCATCGAAGAAGGCGGCAAGCCTGACGGAGTGTGGCTCTATGAAGACCTGGGCTACAAGGAGAAGACGTTCTGTTCCCTGGACATCTACACAGAGCTCATTTTTCCGTACTACGCCGAGGTCGTTGAGCTGCTCCATTCCCACGACCTGCCCGTTGTACTGCACACGTGCGGGTTTACTGAGCCGCTACTGGACCTGATCGTCGAGACCGGCTTCGACGGTCTGCACCCGATGGAAGTGAAGGCGGGGAACCGGCCGCTGTGGATTGCCGAAAACTACGGAGACAAGCTGTGTCTGATCGGCGGACTGGATGAGCGCATTCTGGAGACCGGGGACCGAGACTTGATTCGCCGTGAAGTATCCGAGCTCATTGAGGGAATGAAGGCGCGTGGGGCCAGCTACGTCTACGCTTCAGACCACTCGATATCGACCAATGTTGACTACGAGGATTTCCGCTTCGCCCTCGACGTATACCGGGAACACATGATGTACTGATTGATGCTGGGATGCCCGGAGCTCCAGAGCGTTGGTCCCTTGGAGGCCGGTTCTCTGAACCGGAGAGAGCCGGGCAGGGCTTGCCCTGCTGAATAGCAGGGATGCCCGGAGCTCAAGAGTGTTGGTCCCTTGGAGGCGAAGACCGCTTACGCTGTGCGCGGCTCTGCCAAGGCAGCGCCCCTGTCCGTCCGAGCCGCGACTAACAGGAGCGGTCCTTCAGCGCACATCCGGCTGGTGCCAGAAGGTCTGCCAGTAGACCTGGTCGGTCTGGAAGACGTCGATAGGCTGTTTTTCGACATCGAAAGCCTTGGCCAGTACGCCGTAGCGCTGCATCTCGCGGATGTAGTGTTCGTTCGGCCTGAATCCGGGCATGTGGTAAAGCGTTGCGGTTTTGAGGTATTCCGAGGCCGCTTTCATAGAGCCCAGCAAGGCCTGGTAGTCCGGGTCACTTGTGTCTTTGAAGACCGGTCCGGGGCAGATGCCGTACCCCCCGGCTTCTTTGGCCAGGGGAGCCAGGAGCACCATCGATTTTTCCGGGCGGGATAGGTTGAACAGAAGAGGGGTGGCGAAGCGTGCCACGCCTTTGGGGAGGACGCGGTAATAGTGGGGGCGGATGCCCCGCACGTCGGTCGGTATGCGCATGCCGTCCTTGCTATGGCATGAGTTGCAGCGCTTCCCGATCACCCGCCTGGAGACGCCCGAGACCATCGGTCCAACCGTTGTTTTCAGGGCGCCGTATGTCCCTGCATAGGGTGCCCCGACCTCGATCCACATCCAGACAAGCCGCTTCTCCGCTTCGGAGAGCGTGACGCCGTGGTGTTTCCCGTTGATCTTCTGCATCAGTGGGCTGGCTCCAGTGCCGATGGTGCGGGGGGGGCGATTGGCGTAGTGGTTCCCGCCGTCAGCAAACTGTCTGCGCAGGAGCAGCGTCCAGTATCCCTGGGTGAACCTCCGAGTGCCTCGCCGTTCACCGTAATCGTTCGTCAGGATCACCTTGCCCGCGCGTTTCCTGTAGTTGTGACAGCCGGCGCAATGCTTGTCGAGAATCGGCTGAACGTGGCTCGGGAAGTCGATAACGTCAGGCAAGCCTTCAAAGCGCTCGATACGGCTGGGCGGTCGTTGCGCGGCAGCCAGCACCGGCCCCATGCCTCGAGGAGCTGGGGCCTCTACCCGTGACTCATGGCAGCCCACGCAGCTCGTCGTCTCCCCCGGGAGGACGCTGACGAAGCTCTGCATGCGCTTGACCGACAGGTCGTCCTTGTTCAGAGCGACGAAGAAAACCGGCCGGTTTGCGGGGATCAGGAAGTTCGCGGATCCGTCCGGTTCCACCGGCACGGTGCCCAGCACGCGCTCGAGCGTGAACGTTCCCAGGCTGCTGAGGATGTCTGGGCCGCCGCTGTGGTTGACCGATTTGGGCAGAGACTCCAGCACCAGCAGCTTCTTGATTTCGCCCTTCTTTACGCCCTCCATGTTACGCCCGACGGTCACATCCTGGAGAACGAGTTGCCCGTGTGTCTTCACCCAGCTCGTGCGCGAGGGGATCACGTGTTCTCGTCTGCGAGGGCGAAGGGGCCGCGGCTCATGGATGTGTCTCTCAGCCCGATAGAGCTCCTGACAGGCGCCGTCACCGTTCATGACCAGCAGCTTCTCGTCACGCACAACCAGGAAGAGGTCCTCGGAGATGGGGTACGGATCGCGGAACACTGGCTCCTTGTTGACACAGGTCTCGGAGGCGGGCTCGTCGGGCCCGGATGCAGGCGTGACGATGGTGATCGCTCCGGCGTGCTCCCGCCGTCCATGACCGGGACAGAAGGAAGCCACGATCTTCTGGGTGCCCGGAATCGGCTTGGCGTCGATGAAGACGCGTCCGGGATGTTGGTTGCCGAAGTACACCATCTGCCCGGTTCCATCCGGGTTGATGGTCCAGAGATGGTGGAACGCCATCTGGCTCCGGTCGACATACTCCCAGCGTGTGTAGAGCAGACGTCCGTCCGGCAGTGGCCATGGCGTATTGTCGTGTTCCACATTACTTGAGAGAATCCGGACGTTGCCGCCATCCGCATCGCACCGGTACAGGATAGCAACTTGCGTGTGGAAGCAGTTCACCCAGCGGTTACAGCGACTGGAGGAGAAGACGATATCGCCATCCGGAAGGTAGGTTGGCTCGATGTCGTCGAACGGAGCTGAGGTCAGTCGGCGCAGGCCGGTGCCGTCGGCGTTGATCTCATACAGGTTGTAGTGCTCCGTCCCCCCCTTGCGGTACGAGAACAGGATCCGTTTGCCGTCGTAGTGGACCTGGGGGTCACGGAAAGCTCCTTTGGAGTCGTGCAGGAGGTCGATGACCTGTCCTGTTCGCAGGTTCAGTTTGGCCAGGCGACTGCCGCCTTCGCCGTAGACCTTCTTCCCGGGGTCGCTGCACCAATAGCCGAAGTTTGCGTACCAGTGTCCATCTCTCCCCGGATTGCGCACAGTGAAGACGATTTCTTCGGCTCCGAGCGCGGCCATAAGTGCTCTGCACAGTACCCCCTGGGCTCGAGTGGCGGTCTCGCCAACGTTGACCAAGGCATCTTCATCAAGACGCTTGATGGCGGCATGGATCGTTGACAGTTGCGGCTTCAGCGCGACCAGTTCGTTCCGGTTCCGGGCTTCTCCCTCTGGTGCTGCGTCAAGGATGCGCTCGATGGCATCGACGTTGACCCGGCTGACCGATGCGGCGATGTCCCGCAGTCGGATTGCCTTATCGAGGAGCTGCAGTCGGCGTGGATCATCATAGGGAAGTTTGGCCTTGGACAACGCGTTCATGGCCACCCGAACGCCATCTCCAAGGGCACCCATTCGTCGGGCCTGGGAGTCGATGAGACGCAGCTCGAAGCCTTGTGTGTTGTCATTTCCCAGCCAAAAGACTCCCTCGTCGATCGGGAATTCACGAGCCTGGCGTGGGTAGTCACGGCTGATACCGCGCCAGACGGCGGTATGAACATCGTCACGGTTTGGCCGATCCAGCACCTTGAACCGGATGCCCACATTCCGGTCAGCCTTGTGGCTTATCCCGATGACGGCCTCAAGACGTTCGTACTTGCGGTCCAGCTTGTAGCTGATCTCTGCGGGAGCGAGGGCGTAGATGCCATGCTCGAACGTTTTCTCTCCGATGGCAAGCCCTGGTTTCCGGTAGCGCGCAAATGCTCTCCGCAGCGCCTTCATGGAGACTGGCTCGAGGTCGGCCAGGCGCGTCGCGGTCCCGTCTCTGGCAATCAGTCTGGCATTGCCCCAGACGGCTGGGATTGAGCAACGCTGAGCGTCGTGATGCGCCACAAGAAACAGCCGATCCGCATTTTTGACGTCGACGGTGATCAGGCGCGGTTTGCCTCCCTTCCGGTTCAGGCCGGATACGTACGGAAGAAAACCCGTCTCACGGCTGTAGTCGCGAAGCCGCGCACGTGTAGCCAGCATTGTCTCGGCGAATGTTGCCTTCTTGACGTACAGGTCCGGTGCTTTCTGCGCCCCCAGCAGAACGGGGGCGATCAGGAGCACAGCGAACAGGATTGGGAAGCGTTGAGGCACGTCTGTATCTCCAGGTTATCCGTCGCCATCCCTGCCCCTGTCCGTCCGAGCCGCGGCTCTGTAAGAACAGGCGCCATTCCGTCCGAGCCGCGACTAACAGGAGCGGTTTTCCCTTGGCGGGAAGGGACCGCTTACGTTGTGCGCGGCTCTGCCGGAAGGGACCGCTCCCGTAAGTCGCGGCTCTGTAAGAACAGGCGCCATTCCGTCCGAGCCGCGGCTCTGCCGGAAGGGACCGCTCCCGTAAGTCGCGGCTCTGTAAGAACAGGCGCCATTCCGTCCGAGCCGCGGCTTACGGGAGCGGACATGCCCGACGGACTCACTCAATCCACCGGACCTGGCCGAACGATGGTCGGGGCCGTCTTGACCTTTGGTCTGACTGCCAGCCAGTCGATGCCCTGAAACTCGGGATCGGCAATCTCGCGGACTTCTTCAGCGCCGCGGTATGGACACATGGTGTCTACCCAGGCGATGAGCTGGCGCCGACTTTTCTCGTCCACGTTCACGCCATGGTGTTTGCCGCTGGACGCGATGTCCACCAGTCGACTTCGGTACGAGAGGCTGGTCATCGGGGCGGGGGTCTGGTAGGCCACAGGGTCCTTCTTGTCGTATCCCTCCACCATGATCATGTTGGCGATTCCCCACCCGGGGGAAGGCTCCTTGGGACGTTCGTAGGGCTTTCCCCAGGTTGGGCGCCCGGTCAAGATCACGTACGGCTGGCTGAATATCGAGAACCCGGGGCGATCGGTCAAGTCCAGCGTCTTCCGAGCCTTCCCTTCACCTTGATGGCAGCGCCCGCAATGTCGGTCGAGCACGGGCTGCACAAAGCGCGGGAAGCTGACGCTGGCCTCTCCCCAGGGGGGCGGCGTGATGGCACTCGCCTCGCGGGTGAAGGCAGCTCCCAGCGTGGTTCGCTCCGGCGCAACGCTGTGCAGTTCATGGCAGCCCACGCAGCCGCGTCTTTCTCCAGGCATGACGCCGGTGAAACTGCGCATCGTCTGCAACGCCCGGTAGTGCTCGTCCAACAGCTGGAAGTGCAGGGCTCGGCCGGCCGGCGCATGGAACGCAACCGACCCATCGGGTTCGATTGGGACGGTTCCGAGCACGCGTTTGACACCGTCTGACTGAACCGCGGAAACGACTGGTCCAGTCGAGAGGTAGGGACGCTTGTGCCAGTATGTGTAGGTCTTGTGCTCAATGTTCAGAATGCGCAGGTATTTCGCCTTGCCGCGCACCGTGTCGGGCATGCCCTGGTACACATTCTTGCTGTATATGACCCCGGGTTCGGGCTGGTGTCGTTGCTCGGGAGTCGGCCAGGCCACGCGGTCATAGATGACAGGAGGGCAAGGGCGTGGTCGGAGCGGCAAGGCATGGAAGATGTTGTGCTTCCCTTCATAGATCAGTTCACGGTTCCCATCGACATCCATGAGGTAGAGGACAAACTTGCCGCTTCGGCAGGCGGAGACCAGGAAGTCCTTCTTGCTCAGCGGGAAGGGCGAGTAGTAGGCCGAGTAGCTGCCACTACTGTGGTAATCGGGCGACTCGATCGGGTCCACCGGACCGTTGCCGGATTCCGGGTACGCAAGGTCGGCAGTCACCTTGGCCAGACCATGCGGGAAGTTGCGGCCACCGTCCGGATCGATGATGGCCACGGAGCCGGCAAACCAGTTGTGGTGCGCGCTTCCCGTACACATCACGCGACGACTGCCGGGAATGCTGCGGGCGTCTTTGACCAGATCCGGCCATACGCTCTGGTTACCCCAGAAGGCATTCACCTGTGTCCCGTCAGGGTTCACCGTCCACAGGCCCTGGGCACGCCAGAGAGGCTTGTCGGTGTATTCCCAACGCGTGTAGATGATACGGCCATCGTCCATCACGGTGGGCAGGTAATCCGGTTCGTTTGCTCGAGAGATGAGGTAGATGCCGGTGCCGTCGCGGCGGCAGCGGGCCAGCGGATAGGCGTTGGTGGGGGGCATGCAGCGGACGTAGGTATGGCTGCGCGTTGTCGAGAACATGATGTGTTCGCCATCCGGCAGGTAGATGGGGTCGAGGTCATCGTAGGGGCCATCCGTCAGTTGGGACAGGCCCGTCCCATCCACCCCGACTTCGTACAGATGAAACGACTTCTCATTATGCGGTTTGAAGCAGAACAGGACACGTGTTGCATCGAAGGAGAGATCGGGGCGCCAGAATGCGCCGTGCAGAGGGGCTTTCGGCATGAGCTGAGTTAGCCGGCCATTGGGTGCCAGCCCTTTGAGCGTGAGCAAACGCGCTCCGGGCACAGCCTGGTAACCGAGCCGGTGGCGCGTCTCATGGCGCCATTCCTTGCCTTGCGGATAGGGCATGTCCACGAACAGTACACTGTCGAAATCGAGTGCCGGATTGGCGAACATGATCCGGCGCTTGACCGCACGGACGGCGACGTAGAGGTCGGTGTCCTTGCCGGACGTTTCCCTGGCCTTGGCTTCCAAGGCGATCAGCTGTTCAAGGTCAGTGGAGAGATCCACAGCGTCGTCTGTGGCGGCTGAGATTCGGGCCGCCAGTTTGCGGGCCCAGGTGATCTCCTGCAGAATCCGTTCCGGCGTCGCGTTGCGATTGGCCTGATGCAGCCAATCTCGTTCCAGGACCTCCTGCGCTTCGTCCGGGGGCAGGTTGCGTGTTTCGGGCGTGGCAGGCCGTACGTATGGCGCGACGGCTTCGCGCTCGACCGGCCGGAACGTGATACGACGGGCAGCCTCGACCATCACGTCGACCCATTCGGGCGAGAACTGAGCGTCCTTCCCTTGGTCCCGGAGCTTTCCCAGCCGGGTTCCAAGGGCGTCAGCTTCTGCCCAGCGGGCCCGTTCTTGCGGCGTCTGACGGGCGAGCTGTCGTTCGGTGAGCGGCTTGTACTCCAGGGCCATGCCGACCAGGCGTTCCGCCGCTTCGAGATTGAACGCGTTGCCACGGGCTGTCAAGTAGTCCAGGGCACTCGCTCCGGTCCATTCCTGGAAACGGGCCAGATCCTCTGCGAAGTCCGCACGGAGTCTGGCTTGGACGGCACGCACGATTTCACGGTCGAGGACGACTCCCGGACGCGCGATTGCTTCTCGCGTCGCCGCCATGGTTGCGGCGAACGTCGTTTCCTTGGTATAGATCAACGCCAACCGTTCGCGCAGTTCATCCGATACGGTGGACAAGGCGGCCACGCCGCTTCGGTAGAGTTTGGCAATATCTTGCGCTGTCAGGGCAGACGCGTAGACCCGCAGATCGTCGAGCCCGCCCTGGAAATACTCCCCCGTTCCGTTGCTGGAGCCGATGAATGCCGTAGCCGTCTGGTTGATGGAAACTGCTCCCTTGCGTTCGAGCGCTCCGATCTCCTTGCTGTCCAGATAGACGCGCATCGTCTGCCCATCGAATGTGGCTGCACAATGGTGCCATCTTCCATCGGTCAGGTCAGCCGGACGAACGGTCGCATCGCATTCCACATAGCCATTGACGTTGAGCCCCAGGGAGAGGATCGTGCCGTTGCCCTGGAAGGAAAAGAGCAGGCGCTCTGCGCATTCCTGCCGGAAGATCTCGCGGTAGCCCCTGAGTTCGGTTGGACGAGTCCAGGCGGAGAAGCTGATGGCGGGGAGTGTTGGTGCTGCAAGGGGGAGTCTTACGGGCAGTCTGGGTTCGCCCTGGAACTCCATCGCGTGGCCATGGACGCCTCGTAGTCGTGCAGACGTCTGCGATGTCTTGATCGCTTCCGGTTTTCCTGTGGAGACGTCATGGATCACCGCACTCGTGCCGCGTTCGTTGAATGGCCAGTGGGCCAGCAGCTCCTTCCCGACCGTTGGCTCATTGCCTGCAATCGGCTCGGAGCGGCGCACTAACGCCTTCTGTCCCGAACGATGGAGGGCCGCGATGTCTTCGCCGGCCAGGGCCGTGGCGTAGATCCGCACGTCATCCATCATCCCCTGGAAGCACTCGCCGCCATTGGATGAGCCGATACACCCGGACGCATTGCCCTCAGCGGTGATCGTCCCGGTCCGCTTGGATACCCCGATCTCCTTTCCATCCAGAAAGACACGCATTGCGGAGCCGTCGAAGGTTGCGGCGCAGTGGTGCCAGTTCCCATCGAGGAGGGCCTCGGGGTCGGTCTTGGCATCGCACTCGATATAGCCGCCGATATTCAGGCCCAGGGAGAGGATGCTGCCCTCGTTCTGAAACGAGAAGAGGACGCGCGTGGCACCATCCTCCTTCCGGAAGATCTCGTTGTATTTGTCCCACTTCTCCGGGCGGACCCAGGCACTTAGTGAGATCGCGTGGACATCGCGGAAGCCTGGACCTTCCGGGACATGAAGTCGGTGCCTGCCGCTGAAGCGCATGGCATCCCCGAACACGCCTTCCACGCGCGTGACACCGGCATTCCGAGCGTCTGCGGGAACGGCATCCCAGCTGTTCCCGCTCGAATCACGGCAGCGTGTCCCAAACGCGTCGTCGAACGTCCAGTGGGCGACCATCGGGGTGGGGACACTCGGGGCGGCGTGGAGGAGGATCGGCAGCGTGAATACAGCGATGAGGAGGGGGAGGAAAGTGGCAGACTGAAGTCGGATTTCTACGGAAGCCATCGAGTGGTGCCTCGTCTCGTTCAGGGGATGGTGCCGGCCCTAGCCGGGGCAAAGCACACGGCGGCAGGCTGGCAGATGATTCGCGTCTGTCACAGCCCCTATTCACATCCGAGTGCCTTCACAATCAGACCAAACATAGGACCGGCCCCGGGTGAAAGCAAAAAGGCGGCACGACGCACGACGACCCGTCCATGGCTTCTTGCTCGTACGTCCAATTGGGGGTAACATGCACGTACACAGACGTCGATATGAGGGTGCCCCATGACAACGAAGACAATCTCCGAGTCCTCGGCCTCTGGAGGGATCTCAATGGCCATCAGACTCGCCTTTACAGTACTCCTGTGCATTCTCTGTGCCCACGCCCAGCCTGTGGTCGAAGATGACACAGGCGTTGCTTTGACCACTACCAACACGGTCATGCGGCTGTCCAAGACTGAGCATGGCGCGATTGCGTCGTGCCGCGGCAGGGGGGACGAGTTCGAACTCGTGGCAGCGGATGCCAATCGCGAGCTGTTCCTCCTGGCCCTGTCGAAGCCTGGCGACACGACCGGCGCGTTGAGCTGGGTTTCCAGTCAGAACGCCGGCGCTGTTGCGTGGGCGGTGACAGGGCAACGTGTGACCATCACATTTGCGGACATCGCAGGTCGGGGCATCGCCGCCACCTGCGTGGTCGATGTCACCCCGGACACAACCCTCTGGGAGATCTCGCTGGAGGGTGGTGAGGAAGCGGTCCTTGAGCGCGTCATCTACCCAATTGTCGATCTGCGTGCGGACGTTGAGACCGACGCACTTGCAGCCGGTCTGACCAAGGGGGGCGTATTCCACAGGCCGAGCGCGTGGAAGAAAGGAATGACCCTGACCGCAGATCAGCCGGGCAAATTGTGCGCTCAGTTTGCCTGCTGGTACGCGTCATCCGGGGGGATGTATTCCGCTTCCCGGGACCCACGCGGTTACCCAAAGGTGGTCCAGTTTCGGCGTGAGGAAAACTCGCTCCGGCTCTCCTGGCAGCGCCGTGCATTCCACCCTCTCGGCAGCCTGTTTGAGCAAGGGTACCCGATTGAGCTTCGGACCTTCGGCAGCGCCCGGTCCGAGGTCACTACTGATTGGCGCGATGCAGCTGACATCTACAAGAGATGGGCCCTTCAGCAGGCGTGGTGCCGCACGCCGTACCATCAACGAACGGATATCCCTGCATGGTTGCGCTCGGCCCCGGCCATGATTCGCTTCTCTCGGCACTGGCTGGGCTCACCTGAGCGCGTCGAGAGCTGGCTGAACGACTACTGGAAGGTCCACTTCCCGGACACGCCGCTGATTGTGGCTTTGTGGGGTTGGGAGCAACATGGCAGTTGGCTCTCACCCGACTACTTCCCGCCGTATCCGTCTGAAGAGGGGTTTGCCAGGATCGTGGCCGCGATCAAGGCGGTCGATGGGCACGCCTTCCCATGGCCTTCCGGCTACTACTGGAATGTCGAGTACAACAAGCAGGAGGACGACTCGTTCGAGTGGCAGGACTGGGATGGGTTCCGCAAGACAGGCGAGCCGCATGCTTTACTCAATCGTGATGGCAAGCCCCTGATCCGCAAACTTCGATGGCTGCGTGGTGGGCGCAATGCCGTCCTCTGCCGGGGAGACGCCTGGACGCGACAGTGGTTCACCGCGAACTGCGTTGAGTTGATGAAACGCGGCTGCGATATGGTTCAGGTGGACCAGGTCGTGGGAGCTGCCGCTCCGGGGCGGGCGAACTGTTTCGCCACCCACCACGGGCATCCGGTTGGCCCGGGGGTATGGGATACCGAAGCCTTCACCGAGCAGCTTGTGCAACTGGGCAAGCAGTGCCGCAGGATCCAGCCTGATGCCGTGCTGTCCATTGAGGAGCCTCAGGAGTACTTCAATCACCTGATTGAGGTACAGGACTACCGGGACGCCCAGATTGTCTGGAAACCGGAGAAGCCAGGCCATGTTCCCGACTCCGTATTCGGCTACCTCTACCACGAGTTTCTGCCGGTCTTCCAGAGCAATCCCCGGGCAGGCAACCTGCGCAATCTGGCTCACTGCATCGTGACCGGCCAGATCCCTCACTGGGTACCTCATTGGCCGATCACTCCCGCCCCGATGCTCGCAAATGGGGCCTTCGATGTCTGGAGCGATGGTGTGCCGGATGGATGGCAGAAGGTCAAGGGGTGGCAGGGCAAGACTTACGACGGCAAGGCGTCTCAGGACGACGCGGTCTCCCATGGAACTGGCCCTGCGTTGCGTCTGGAGAACGCGGGGACTGACGACATCGTTCAGGTCTCACAGAATGTGTCCGTCGGACCGCGTCAGTTGGTCGTTGGGCGGACGTATCGATTGAGTTGCCGGGCAAAGGTGGACAGGCTGGACCACGCGGATGCCGGAGTCCTGATTGCTGCCCTTCGGCACGGCCTCTCCTCCTGTGGTTCATGGCGGCTCCCCTATGGCCCTCCGGGCGACTGGCGGAAGCAGGCCGTTGAGTTTACCATCCCGGAAAAGACGGATTTCCTGCGCGTGATGATCCACGTGACCGGAGAGTGCCGTCTGTGGATCGACGAACTCCAACTGGAAGAGCGAGACGAGGATGGCTGGAGAACGGTAACGCACTCCGGTCTTCCTTCCGAGCACGATTTGGTCAAACGCTGGGTCGAGCTCTTCCATGGTGAAGGGCGCCCCTATCTCTTGTTCGGACGGATGCTTCATCCACCCAGGCAGTTCGAGCCGTCCGTGCCGATGGATCCCAACAAACGAGACGTGTTTGTGAACGCATTCCGATCCCCGGACGGTTCGGAAGTCGCGGTCGCGGTCAACGCGTCTGCCGTGCCCCAACCCACTCGCCTCGAATGGCAGGGGAGGGAGCACGTTTTTACGTTGGAGGCATCGGAGATCAGGTTGATTAAGGCCAGCCGGTAACGAGCTTGGGCTGATCTGTCCGATCTGTCTGATCCGTCGGATCTGTCCGAGTTCGCGCCGGCTTCCTTGGAGGAGCCGGTTCTCCATAACCGGCCGGCCCAAGACACCAGGTGTTCTGCAAGACAATTGACACCCCACAAGGAGCACGCCATGCACCTGCAGGTGAAGACCGAGATCTCCCTTTTCAGCGATGGCGAACTGCAGCGCGTACTCGAAAAGGCGCTTGAGGTGCTGCGTAAGACACCGTTCATCGTTCAGGGGACGGATGAAGTCTTCGATCACTTGACCACATTCGGGTGTTGTGTAGACGGTGACAAGGTGTCCTTTCCTGAGACGGTGATCGACAAGGTGTTGGGCCGTTGTGCCCGGGAGAAGAGCAAGGCTCAGGAGGCACCGGCAGTGTCGGCAGCGCCGCCTCCGGAGGTCAGCGTCTTCACGCACGGCCAGGCGCTGCACATCTGCGATCCGGAAACCAACCTCCTGCGCGAAGCGACCACTGCGGACCTCGCACAGTGGTGTCACTTCGTCGAAGCGCTTGGGATCACGCAACGTTCACATCCGACCTTCATCCCCACCGATTGCCCGATCGGCTCGGCTGATGTGCGGGCGTTCACGACCATTCTCCTCAACAGCAGTCGGCCCTATCTGGTCTCTGTCTACAGCGCTCCCATGCTGCCCTTCTTCATCGCTGCCTGCGAGGTCGCTCTGGGATCCCTTGATGCTGTTAAGGCCGCCCCTGTCTTCGCCGCCAAAGGATGGGTCACATCGCCGTTCATGCTTGATCGTGAGAACATCGACATCGCGATGGACGCACGGCGTCTGCTTGGCCAACCCGTTCAGTTCGGACACATGCCCGTGGCCGGCTCCTCCACCCCGGTGACCGTGGCTGGAGCGCTGATTCAGAACACGGCCGAGTCACTGGCGATCAGTGCGTTGCGACTCGCCATCGACGATCTGCCCCAGAATATCACCGGAAGCAGCGCCATGACCGACATGCGTCACGGCTTCCCCCGCCAGATTGGGCCGGATCTCTTCCTGCATTTCGTTGCCGGCCGCGAGATGCACGACTACCTCTACACTGGGAATCGTCGGAGTCACGGGTGGGGTTGGTGTGGGGCTGGAGCGGGTACCGTCTGCGCTCAGTCCATCCTCGAGAAATCCATGAGTTTTGGTCTGGCAACAGCCATGGGTGCCCGTTCGTTCGGCGTCGGCTCGCTTGCCTTCAGTGATGTTGGCAGCCCTGTGCAGCTGATCATCGATCTCGAGCTTGCGGAGTACGCACGGAAGATGTTCCGCGAGGTGAATATCGATGACGAGCACATGGGACTTGACGAGATCCTGGAGACGGCTCCGAGAGGCGGACGCTATCTTGCCTCGATGAACACGGCCCAGTTCTTTCGCGAGTCCTGCTGGCTCCCCTCGCTCTGCGACTTCCGTCCTTTTTCGGCCTGGAACAATCACCCCAATGACATCATTTCCGGCGCCAGCAAGAAGGCACTGGAGACCTTGGCCGAGGCGGAGAATCCCTGCAGCTTGAGCGACGAACAGCGACGCCAGATCCAGCAGATCAGTGATGACGCCGATGCCCTGGTCCAGGCCAACAGCTGAGGTTGGGCATTCGGGGTGTCCCCTCTCTTGCCAGGAAGTTGAGCCAGGACAGAACAGGAGAATTCTCCGTGAGATGCCATCCGCATGCTGCCTCCGTGAGCACAGGAGTTCTCCTTGCTCTGGCCGCCACGTTCCCTGCCGCCAACCTTGATGCGATCACCATCGCGGCCAACGGGACGCCCCGGGCTGTGATTGTGGCTCCGGCAGATGCCCCAAGCCCTGTGCGGTTTGCAGCCGAAGAGCTCAAACGCTTCCTCGATCGAGTTACCGGTGCGGAGTTCGCGATTGTGTGGGCCGTTCCTAAGGCAACCCCTGCGATCGTCTTGGGCGAGGATCTCGCCAAGCAAGCCGGAGTCTCAATCGACGGCCTGACACGTGATGGCTATGTGCTGAAGACGATCGGGCAACGCTTGTACGTAGCCGGCAAGGATGACCGCGGAGGTCGGTCCAAAATCCTGTTTTCCGTGTTCGATGGGCCCTTGCCGGACAACGCCAGCGGCACGGACCGCGTGAGAGCATGGGGCGATCTGGCCTGGGATTTCGAGCGCGGAACGCTACACGGGGCCTACGATCTACTGGAACGGCTCGGGGTGCGTTGGTTTTTCCCCGGCGATGCGGGGATGGTCGTGCCCAAGACCGGTGACATCGCGCTACCGGCACTGGATGTCCGCGAAGAGCCCCATTTCCTGCTGCGCATGAACCAACGCATCATCTTTCCCAGCCCGAGATACCTCAAGATGGGGGTGTTCAAGCTGGACGAATACAACGAGCTAGGCTGGCACGGGCGTAACCAACGGCTCTGGATGGTACGCATGCGGAGCTCGTCGCGACACATGGCCTTCAATCACCGTCCACACCGGCAGCAATGGTCACGTCGGTTTGCGGCTGAACATCCGGACTATTTCGCACTCCAGAGAGACGGCAAGCGCATGACCGGCGGAAGGAAGCAGCGCCACTATCTCAACTACACGAGCCCAGGGGTGTTCGAGGAAACGCTGAATGACATCGAGGCCTACTTCAGCGGGCAACCCGCGGAAGCGCGAGGCCTGCGATCGCATGAGAAATTCGAGCTCAATCGAGGGTGGGATCCAGCGAGCTGCTATGGCGATTCCTTTTCGCTTTTGCCCAACGACGGACTCCGCGTCGATTACTCGCCCGAGAGCCAACGCTTCCTGCACGAAGACATGCCGTTCCCACACCGGCATTCTGACTATGTCTGGCAGTTCATTGAGCGGGTGGCAAGGGCCGTCAAACCCCGTTTTCCGGACAAGGTTCTCACCTGTCTCGCCTACCAAACGTACTGGGAGATTCCCCAGAGCGTGACCTCGTTGCCCGATAATGTGGTTGTGGGTATAGCGGCCCTGTCCGGGTGCAGCAGGATGAGTATGTCGGCCAACCCCAAACGCTACGCTGAGTTCCTTGACCTGATCGAACGCTGGTCCAGGATGAGCAAGCAACCGATGCTCTTCTGGCATTACTCGCTCTTCCGTCACAATCAGGGCAGCTTGAAGGGGGTGCCGATGGTACTGCCACGGCATGCGTCAACGGTCTTCCGAGATCTGGCCAAACATGGGCGCTACATGTTCATGCAGAATGACTTTGATAACATCATGTTCGACCACGTCAATCGTTACGTCTATTCTCGTCTGATGTGGGACCCCCGGGCTGATGTCGATGCCTTGCTGGCGGACTACCATCGCAGTTTCTATGGGCCTGCGGCAGAGCCGATGGCGGTCTTCTTCGATGATGTAGAGGAGCGCTGCGTGGCACTGGCATCCGCTCGGGCCGATGCCGTGGCGATTTGGGAAGTCCACTTCGACAGTGCGACGCTGACCCGCTACCGAATGCTCCTGAATCAAGCGCTTACGGTTGCCAAGGGGACTGAGTACGGACCCCGTATCGAGCGCATCTCTCGCCGCTTCCTGGGAGCCATGGAGGCCCAGCGGCAGGTGTATGTGTCTGACGTCAAAGCCCTTCGTGACAAGGGCGCCGACATCGTTTTGGTGCGCAGAGGGAAGCGTCCCATTGTGGTGGACGGGAGGATCGATGAGAAAGAGTGGTTGCGTACAGGCGGCAAGCATTTCCGGAACAACGTGGACGGAAAGGGTACGCGACAGCCGGGGCGCGTGCGGACACGCTATCGTGACGGTCACCTGTATGTTGCCTGCGACATCACTCACGGAGAGGCCCGGGATATGCTGGAACGCCAGGGAAAGGTCGACTACGTGGAGATCTTCCTGGATGCGACTCAGGAGGACGAGATCTACCATTGGCTGATGGTCAACATGCGAGGCGAGGTCGTTCAACACCTCTATCCAGCCCCGGGCGAACCCCCGGACACGTCGTGGGACAGCAGGGCGGACATCCGGGTGGAGGTGGAGGACGGTGCCTGGAGGCTGGAGCTCGGTCTGCCTCTCGCCGCACTGGGGCTGAAGGAGGGGGCCACCGTTGATCTGGACGTGCGTGGGAACGTCTGCTTGACGCGTTTCACAGCTCACGGCACCAAGGACATGTTCAGCTCCATCAACCCCATCATGCGGGGCCGTTTTCACAACCCCGGCATGTTTGCCCGATTTCAGTTTGAGCAGTAGCGCACCTACAGAGAGAGAACGCCAATGAACGCCGCCGTTCGTCACCTACCTGTTGTCGCCTTCCTCGCGTCGTACGCTTGCGCGTTCTGCGCCTACGCCGCACCTCTGCACCTATTCGTTTCCCCCAACGGCAACGACACGTGGTCCGGGACTCGAGCCGGCAAACGGTTGTTGAGCAAGACAGACGGGCCGTTTCGAACACTTGAACGCGCCCGGGACGCCATTCGTGAGCTCAAGGCAACGGGCGCCTTCCCGAGCGACGGCGTCGTTGTCGAGCTCACGCCGGGAGTCCATCGACGGACGAACGTGTTCGAGCTGATGGCCGAGGACTCCGGCACGGACGCACCGATCATCTACCGAGCTCAGAGACGCGGCACCGCCACGATCTCTGGGGGAGAGACGATCACGACCTGGCAATCCGTGTCAGATCCGACCATCGTCGATCGCCTCGACTCAAAAGCCGGGGCAAACGTCGTGTGCGCCGAGATCCCCGGCACACTCCTTGAGGAGATTCCGGGCTTTGCCAACGGGGGGTGTGGATACCGCGGCAAACGCGAGTTTCCTCTGGCACTGTTCCAGGAGGAGAGACGGCTTCCAGTGGCCCGTTGGCCCAACAACACTTACACGAATATGGGGGAATGCCTTGGGAACAGCTGGGAGAGAGGGCATGTGGGGGTTTGCTACAGCGATGGGATCTTCCGTTTCGAGGACGAGCGCCTCAAGCGCTGGGTGGATGAACCGGACCTGTGGTTCGACGGCCTTTGGTTCCACGCCTGGGCCGATCAGAAGATGCGTTTGAAAGCCATTGATCTCCAGGAGAAGACGATTTCACTCCTCGATCCGAAATCTCACCACTTCGGCTACAAGCATGGGCGACCATTCTACGCCTTCAATGCGATCAGCGAGATCGATCGTCCGGGCGAGTGGGTGGTTGATCGCACGACCCGGCGCCTCTATCTCTGGCCACAGGCCAAACCAGAGACCGCACCGGTGACTCTGGCGTCCTGCGACGGCCTGGTCATTGGGACGGGCATCTCGAGCATCCGGTTCGAGGGATTGGTGTTCGAGGCGTGTCGTGAACGGGCGTTGGTCTTCAAGAACACGACGGGGGTAACCGTCTCCGGCTGCACACTGCGACATCTTGGCAGCACCGCGATCGAGTTCGATGGAGGCACCGACGGAACGGTCTTTGGATGTGACTTCCACGACCTCGGGGAGGGCGGGGTGATCGCGCGAGGAGGCGTGTATGAATCGTTGACGCCCGGGAACCATGTGATTGAGAACAACCACATCCACCACTTTGGCCTGATCGTCAACACCTACCGACCGGCCGCCGCGATCTACGGCGTCGGCAACACGATTCGCCACAATCTGGTCTACCAAGCACAGCACCAAGCCCTCTTTTTCAAGGGTAACGATCACCTGTTGGAGTACAACATTGTCCATGACGTGTGCCTGAATACCAACGATGCCGGGGCCATCTACGCGTGCCACTACGACTGGAGCCAACGCGGCACCATTTTGCGCTACAACCTCATACACACCACGGGCGAGCCCCTGCCCGGGCACAGCGCCACCAAAGGCATCTATATGGATGACCAGACGACCGGGACCACGATCCACGGCAACATCGTTTCCTCCTGCAAAGGGCCCGGGATTGTGGTGAGCAACCGAGATCACACAGTTACGAACAATCTGGCCATCAACTGCAACACGGGCCTCATGCTCTCAACCAGAGGCATCAACAGCTTCTGTGCCCCGAACGTGAAGAAGGCCCGGGACAGCATCCAGTTCACCAAACTGTTCAAGAAGCTCGACCTGTTCAAGAGTGATCTCTGGCGTGAGCGCTACCCGCGGCTACTTGCCCCCATGGATGAAGATCCCATCCTGGCTCACTGCTCGCATGGCAACGTCTTCCGGAACAACGCCTCCGCCGGTAGCGGCACACTGAAGGTCTCGGACAAGGCGAACATCAAAGACACCTGCACGATCGAGAACAACGTCGATCTGGAGGCCGGTCCCGGCTTCGTGGAGCGGCAGCGGCTGGATCTGCGCCTTCGGCCTGACGCCCCCGTGTTCAGCGCCGTCCCCGGCTTTGAGCCCATCCCGTTTGAGACGTTCGGCCTCTACGACGACCCGCGTCGCGCCTCCCCGGCAGTCAAGTTCGGGCCCAACGTGTCTCCGATGCCTCGCATCGTGGCCCCGTCGGCGCGTGCCCAGGGACGGCTACCCATCCCGGTCACGGTCCCGACGGTCAGAACACCGACTGTGATCGACGGTGATCTCGCTCCGGGCGAATGGGGAGAAAGGACGGAGGCTACGGGCGTGGTGAGATGGGGACGAGACGAGAGAGAAGCCCCTTTCACAAGCCACGTGTGGATGAATGCAGACGCCGCCAACCTCTACGTTGCCATTCACAGCACGATCGACCCCAAGCGTAAAGCGACGCGCGGCCATCGGTGGGGCCGAGATGATGGCGTCGAGATCGCGCTTGCGCCAGCCCGGACGGCGGACCTTCCTGCACGGATGACACCTGTTGTGCTGCGTGGATACGCCGACGGTTCGTTCGAAAGCGTGACCGACAGCGGCCTGGCCGAGGATTCTGCCGCTCTGGCCGGAGCGGGAGTTGTCTACGCTGCCGCACGACTCGGTAGGGGCGCCTGGTCAGCCGAGTGGCAGATCCCGCTGGCAGGTCTGGGTGTCGACTTCAGCGAGACGAACTGGCCAATCCTGGCTCACATCACGGTGCGAACGCCTACAGGTGACCATTGGGTCGGTTGGCGGAAGCGAGTTGTCACCGACACGTGGAATGTTGATGGCGCCTATGCGCTATGTCTTGAAGCGTTCGGGAGCGTTCCGTTCATCCCCGTTTTCCCCACTTCTGCCATCCGCGTCGACGTCCAGGGAGAAAGGGGTGCCGAGAACCTGAGCATGGAGCCCGGAACGGGGGCCACAGCCCCGAGTTGGGCCAGGAAATGGAACCGTCTGGTCGCGGCTTTTGGGGCCGCCCGAGCAGATCAATGGCAAGAGTGCCAGTTCGAGTTCATGCCAAAGGCGGACGCAACCGTTAGGCTTGAAGTCATGGGGACGCAATCTCTCGGCGCCACCCCCCTGGTTTGGACGTACTACGACGATTTCCGCGTCCAGGGAGCCGAATTGGTGAACGGTGACTTCGAGACGATCGGCGACGGAGGAAAAATCCCGGGCTGGAACTGTGTGCTGGACGAACGCTTTGAGACGGTTGGCCCCGGGGAAGCCGGCGTGGTCAGGAAGCCTGAACTGGCCGCTTCGGGGGAATGCATGGCGAGAACATCCCACGATCACCGAGTGACCCAGGGCATCAAGATCATCAAAGGGCGCAAGGTCACCGTGAACTTCAAGGCGCGCGGGGTCTTGCCAAAGTAGGCCATCCGCCGTACAAGAAGCGCGGGCGGCATCCTCTCCTGGTACGCCGAACGGCCCTCCGGGCGGCATCTTCTGCCACGGCGGTCGGGGACGACACGCCCTCCAGGAAGACAGAAGACCACCATGCCAAGGTACGCCGCACGGCCCTCCGAGCGGCATCTCTTGCTGGTACGCCGAACGGCCCTCCGGGCGGCATCTCTTGCTGGTACGCCGAACGGCCCTCCGGGCGGCATCTTCTGCTGTGGCGGTCGGGGACGACCCTCCTTCGCCGAAGTGGCTACGGAGGCCAGGCACGCCCTCCAGGAGGACAGAAGGGCGACCGCTTCAAGGTGGCCCTCGGGCATCCAGGGGAGAGCAATGGAGGCACCGGCCCTCTGTAGTAGGCCGCACGGCCCTCCGGGCGGCATCTTCTGCTGGGGCGGTCGGAGACGACACGCCCTCCAGGAAAACCGTTCACCCTTGGAGGGTCAATGTTCGCAGCGACCGTCTTACAGGCCCAGAACCTGAGGCACGGCGGTCGGGGACGACACGCCCTCCAGGAAGGCAGAAGGCAATGCCGAGGTGGTGCTCGGCGGCCCCAGGAGGGGGGCCTGGGGACCAGACACTACTCCGTCTCACCTTGACCATACCCTTCACATCCCTTACAATGCGTCTTTGCATCTGTGACACGTGGTAATCGGAGGATGATTGCATGAGGCGCTTCGCTTGGGTCTTGGGAGTAACCGTTCTGATCACCGCCGTGAGGGCAGACGTCAAGCTGGCGTCCATTTTCAGCGACAACATGGTTCTTCAGCGCGATACCGAAGCGCCGTTCTGGGGCTGGGCTGATGCTGGAGAGAAGGTCACGGTCACGGGGTCGTGGGGGAAATCGGCGAGCACGGTCACAGGAGACGACGGCACGTGGAAGGTCGGGGTCAAGACACCGGGTGCCGGCGGCCCGTTCACTGTTACCGTCCGAGGCAAGAACACGATTGAGTACAAAGAGGTGCTCTCGGGCGAGGTCTGGCTCTGCTCCGGGCAATCGAACATGGGAATGACCGTGGGCAGTTCCAACAATGCCAAGGAGGAGATGGCGGCGGCGACTTACCCGAAGATCCGCCTGTTCAAGGTTCACTTGGTGCCGGCAGTCGAGCCGCAGGACAACTGCAAAGTGACCCCCTGGGCCCCGTGCTCCCCTGCCAACGTGGGCAGTTTTACCGCCGCCGGCTACTTCTTCGGACGCAAGCTCTACCAGAATCTTGACATCCCCATCGGCCTGATCAACTCCTCCTGGGGTGGCACCGTTATCGAGGCTTGGACGCCGTGGGACGTACAGAAGGACGATCCGGTTGTGCAGACCATCAGAGCATCCTGGGACCAACGGGACAAGGTCTACGATCCGGTCAAGGCCACGGAGCAGTACGCGATCGATAGAAAGGCTTGGGGCGAGTGGCACAAAGGCGGCAAACAGGGCAAGGCGCCGCGGCGTCCACGAGCTCCGGGGCAACCGCGCAAAGACCGCAACCACCCGGCCAACCTGTTCAATGGGATGATCAACCCCATCGTTCCGTTCGCCATCCGCGGCACGATCTGGTATCAGGGCGAGGGCAATGCCGGCCGCGGCAAGCACTACCGCGTCCAGATGGAACGCAAGATCACGGCCTGGCGTCAACTGTGGGGCTATGATTTCCCCTACTACTTCGTCCAGCTTCCCAACTTCAAGGCCCCTTGGAAGAGCCCGGTCGAAAACGGTGGTTGGCCAGACATTCGCGAGTCGTTCATGAACACCGCCAAGGAGGTCCCCAACACGGGTATGGCCATCACGATCGATGTCGGCGACGAAAAGGACATCCATCCCAAGAACAAGCAGGATGTCGGTGACCGTTTGGCTCGTGTGGCTCTGCACAAGACCTACGGCAAGACCGGGTTTGCCTGGTGTGGTCCTGTCTACGAGACCTGCGAATTCCGCGGGGGCAAGGCGTACGTAACCTTTGACACCGGTGGTGCTCCCCTGGCGGTCAAAGGCGGCGGCGACATCGTGGGGTTCGCGCTCACCGGAATGAACGGGGTGGCGGTCAGAGCGGATGCCGTGATTCAAGGTGAGGACACCGTGGTGGTAAGTGCCCCAACGGTGAAAGAAGCGGTGATGCTGCACTATGCCTGGGCCAACAACCCTGTGGGCGTCAATTTGGCGAATGCCGGTGGGCTTCCCGCTTCCCCATTCCGGTTCATCCCGAAGTTCGACGCCTTCGCCAAACTGTGTCCCGAGGAAGCCAAGCAGTACAAGCTTGTCTATGGTTGGAACCCGATCGCCTCACGTCTTGCTGATGGGAACACGCGGTTTCTCTATGACGTGGATAACTCAGAACAGGTCAAGGGACCGTTCAAGAAGGTAGCCTATTTCATGGCTCTGCAGAGAATGGGTGCGAAGGTAACTTATGCGTTTGTTTCCATGGACCCGTTCACGGATGATGTGGCCAAAATTGGCGTTCCGAGTAAGGCCAGCGGGGCGCGTTTCCAGCTCAAAGTGACGAACGCCGTCGTCAAGACGAATTCGCCGAATGTGACCGAAGGGACATTCGCCGAGGGCTGCAATATCGAGTTTTGGGACTGCAACTATGGCGGAAACAACGCTGCCAAAATCACCAACGCCGACGCAGGCGTGCTCGACTTCGGCGACCAGATGTCGCCTGACAAGTCCCCCGGTTACGGCTGCATGCAGATTCACAATTGGCAGGAGAAGCACGCCATCATCTGCTTCAACCGCTTTGGTAGCGGAGCCGGAAACGATGTAGGTATCGGCAATTCCGAGGGCAAGACGCGCGACTGGACCTTCACCTCCAGTGGCAAGACGATTGCTCGAGCTGAGTTCAAAGTGTTCGTTCTGCCGTAAGTAGGCCGCACGCCCCCCCGCCGGCAATGCCGTCAACTTAAGCGGGCAGAATGCCATGGCACCTGTTGCGGCGCAGGCGGTTAGCGCTATATTGGCAGTGTCTCAGGTGGGCGCCGAACAGTGCAAGCCAGCAAGTAAGG
>JABHEG010000189.1 GCA_018676675.1 Lentisphaerota bacterium | reverse complement strand
TGAGGCGGCTCGACGGAGTCTCTCCCTCCATCGGACACAGATGGCCCAGAGAATCCCTGGAGGGAGAGACTCCGTCGAGCCATCTTGGAGTTCTCCCCCAACGCAACTGAGGCATTGCCTTCGTCCGAGACTCACCCCTTGGGGATCGGAGCAGCTGATCCGGCCGTGCACGTCCCTCCTGGGAATGGCGGCCTGTGGGAGTATGGTCCAGACGACTCCCTGTTCCGCCATAGAGGAAACCGGTACATGCGTACACTGACGTGGCTGACTCTCCTCACGTTGACAGCTGCCGCCGCCCAATCACTGCCGAAGCCCCCGCCGTCCCCAACTGCGCCGGTATACACACAACTGAAAGCCCTGCACCTCAGCACCATACTGGTCGCGACGGGCGAACCCGCAGCAACCATCGTCGTCCCTGAGGGTGGCACCTACGCCCGAGATGCCAAGCTCATTGCCGACGTGATCAGGGAGATGACCGGCGTTCTCGTCCCAACGGTCACGGACAGTTCCCCCACAGCCGCGGTCCCGCTAACAAGCACCCTGGTTGTCCTGGGAAACCGCTCGACGAACCGCACGATCGAGGAACTCTACAACCGCCACTACGCACTGCTCGACTTGCGCTATCCGGGACGTCGTGGGCACGTCGTACGGACGTTGCACAACCCCTTCGGTGCCGGCCACAACATCGTCCTTGTCGGCGGCAGTGATGCGTCAGGTGTGCACGCGGCAGCCAAGCGACTGACCAAAAAACTCGAAGAGGCGGGTGGCGGACCTGGCGAGCTCAAGATCGGCCGGCTCGCGGACATCAAGCTGGGCCGAGGCGTCAACCCCCAGCCCAATCTGTCGGAACTCCAGGCTTGGGAGGCATCATCCGCCTATGTCAACGGCAACTTCGGCTGGAACATGATCAGCAAACTGATGGCGCTGTACTACATGACCGGGAACGAGCACTACGCACGCGAATTCCTGCGGTACGCATTCCCGGATGCAGCCGCGAGGAAAGAGATACTTGCCATCGACGGCGCCAAGGCGACTGACCCGAACGACCCCCTGAACGGGCGCAGCCACTACCACTCGCACATGATGGCTCTGTATTGGGACCTGATCGAAGAGAGTCCGGTCTTCACGAATGAGGAACGACTGAAGGTCACCAACGCTCTGGCCCGGCAGCTGCCCATGCGCATCAACGTCGACTACACGGGCAAGCACATGTGGCGTCCGAAGGAACCGCCGAGGCTGGTTTCAAGCAGACATGGTCAGTGTGGCGCGATCTGTCTTTACACCGTGGCGCGCTACTTCTGCAGGGACTACCCCGACCCCACCTGGGAATACGCTGCAATGGTCGCCAAACGTGTCTTTGCGCCGCTGCACGAGCGTGCCGGCGTCGTCGGGGAATTCGATACACACTTCTGGTACAGCACGTCCATGGAACAAGTGCTCAATTACATGCTCCTCAGTGGCGACCGCGTTCCGCTTGAAAACGGCATGCTTGAGACGCTTCTTAACGGCCACGAAACGTTGATATCCGGACGGCCTGAACACTGGTCCCTCAATTACGCGGCCATTGGGTACCTGCACAAAGCGGCCTACCTGCGGAATGACGGAGCGTGGATCCGTTATCGCGAACGCACGGGTGTGGATGTGGACACGTTCCGAGTCGGCCAGTCCTTCTGGCCCGACCGACAACTCGCGGCCAAAGAGCCGGATGCGCTGGTCGGCAAGTGGCTCGTTCATCGTGTCCCGAAGCCGCTCTGGGAGCACCGCGAACTCAAGACCCCACTCGAATCAGCCTTCCAGTTCATGAGTTTCCGCAGTCGTCCGGACCGCACCGGCGACTTTCTGCTCCTCGACGGACTCTACGGCAAGGGCCGCAATCCTTACCACGTTTTTCCCATTGTTGAGTTGCGCCTGAATGGTCATACCGTTCTGACCGAGTTCAGAAACCAGATCAGTGTCACGGTCGATGGGCAGGTCCCCGAGAAGATGCCGGTGTCCGCCGGGTTGCTGCACCACAGTGTTCTTGGCGATGCCGTCACAGCAATCGCGGAAGTGCCCGACATGACACACTGTCACTGGCGCCGTTCACTGGTGCAACGAATCGGCCGCTACGCCCTGATCGTGGACGAGTTGATCATGGCCGCAGACAGCGACAACGTTGATGTCGAGATCGGCTGGGAAGGCCCGTATCCCGAGTGGAACGCCGAACGCGTTCTGGTGCGAATGAACGAAGATCACGAATCTCAGAAGGCGCCGTGGTACAACATCATCCCCGCCGATCCAGCCACCGGCGTTGTCGAGAACTATGCCATCACCCCCGGCAAGCGTGCCCCTCTCGCACGAGTCGGCTTCATCAGAGCGGCCCGGAAGGGGGAACAGCTGAACTTCTTTTCACTCATCGCTCCCGAGAAGGCGGCCCCCCTCTGCATGCGCTCCGGTGACAACACCGCAGCGCTGAGGCTGCCGACGCCGGGCAGAGTCGTCCTGGGAAGCGCCGGCAGCACTCGGGCCGGCCTCGCCATCCTGGCCGCTGATCACCTCTATGGGCACGATCTGGAGACAGCCGGAGGCGAAGACACGTTGATCCGCGCGCAGACCCCGGTCGAGGTCTGGTGGGACTTTGAGTCGGGTCGCCTCGAGATCCACACCACACGCGAAACGCGGCTCGCTTTGTGCCTTGCCGCGCCCAAACGCGTCACTCTGGACGGAGCGCCCGTGCACGTGTCTGTCACCGATGGCGTGACGGAACTGACCGTATCTGAGGGGCGACACCACCTGCGAGGCGCCAAGCCGGACAAGTCGATGCTTGCAGGTCTTGCCTCGGTTCTGGCCAACGACACCCGGATGGCCTCCGCGAGACGTAATTCCTGGCAGTCGCCGGACGCTCCTGAGCATCTGCCCGCCATGCCGTCGCTGAGCCCTGCATTCACCGTTCCCATCGGAGGCGATGTGAGTGACATGGTCGTTGCCCCAGACGTAGACAGCCCTCGAATCTATGCCGCCATCGGCAACACTGTGCATGCACTGAACGCCGACGGACAGACCGAGTGGAGTGCCACCACAGAAGGAGAAATCAAGGTCATACACTGGTGGTCCGAACACCAGCTCCTTTTGCTTGGTTGCCGGGACGAGAAGGTTATCGCTTTCGCTGCCGACGGCGAACGGAAGTGGGAGTTCGTCTCCGAGATGGATGCCGAGTTCACCCGCAATGCCATCGCCACTCACTGGTTCAAGAACGCGCACCCAACGCATCGCGGCATCCACGGGCTCCACACCGGGGTGTTCATCGACGGCAAGAGCCAGGCATTTGTCGGCAGTGCCTGCACCATCGAGATCATTGACGAGAACGGGCAGTTCCTGAAGCGAATCGTTCAGAAGTGGGGGCGAGTGGCAACATTCCTGATCGCGGACGGCAGTGAGGGATCGCTCAACCTTTGGGCAACCAAGGAGATGAGCTTGCGCAACAGCGTCGGTGTGATCAGTAACCGAACCCTCCGGCGGCCCCGAGTCGGCCGGCGGCTCCGCGCCGGCGGAACGAGACGGCGGCATCTGTTCTACGAAGATCTGGACGGAGACGGCGTCAAGGAAATCGTGTGTGACATCCTCGGCACGTGGAATCGAATCGTGACCTGGGACACCGATGGCGAGGCACTACACACGGCGAACTTCAAGCCTGGCAGCAAGTTCGGGAAGTTCATCACGGACGTCGACGTAGCCGACCTCGATGGTGATGGCAAGCACGAAATCGTCGTCAGCACCTCCTCCGGGCTCATCCTTGCACTGGACCATGAATGCCGGAAGATCTGGGCAGCACGTACACCTGCACCTGCTGCAGTCATAAAGATCGTCCACCCGCCGGCAAGCGAAATGCCCGTGATCGTCGCCGGTTGTAGGAACGGGACCGTGGCCGTCCTGAGCAACCGGGGCGCCACGATCCGGTGCGGTAGCGTTCCCGGGCGCCCCCAACACATCGACGCTATTGAGAAAGACGGCAAGCGCTACGCCCTGATCGCGACCGACAAAGGACGTATCCACGCGTTCCCGGCCGAGGCGGCAGAGGTGGAGTGAAGGGACGATTACCATGGAGCGAGGTTTGATAAAACAGCTCACGATCCTGTTGCTCACTGTCGGGGCTTTGTTGACGACGGCAGTCGAGATCAAGCGCCCAATCGATGTGGGTTTTGCCCCCCTCCAGGGGATGTCTTACGCTGAGGCCCGGGAGATCTGTGAACCGTTCCTGTCGCGCGATGGAAAGCTAGGTTACGCCCGGTCCCGCAACATGCTGATCATCCACGACTTCCCGGAAAAGATCGCCCGGATCAAGAAGATACTGCTGGCAGTCGAGGTCGAGCCGGTGAATGTTCGGATCGACGTGACGTTCGACGACGTGTCGGAGCGAACGGCGTCGGCCTTTGATGTGGAGCCTAGAGTGCGGGTCACCCGCGGGAACGGTACCATCCGCGTGGACGGTGCGCCTCGCCCGGGGCGCAGGACTGGAAACCGAGTTCCGGTCGAGACCAGCAGGATCGTGATCGGGGGCAATGTCCATGATCGCGGCCATACGCGCGTCGACGGACGCGTGGATATCCGTTTGGGCGCCGGTAGCGAGACGACTCAGGAGTACACCAACCAGTTTGTCATGGCCGGCAACGGTAAGCCTGCACGGATCTGGGTTGGCGAGACGGTTCACGACACGGTCTGGATCTTCGACTACGGCGTCCGCCATGGCTGGTGGCGACCGGAGTTGGTCCAGAGGGAGCTTGGAGCAAGTCTCTACGTAAAGCCGCGGGTGTTGCCCAACGACCACGTCGAGATCGAAGTCTATCCACGGGTCACGATGCGCGGGGAGGAACACATGAGTGTTGACGTGAAGGAAGTCAGCACGCAAGTGATTGTCCGGAGCGGTCAGACAGTGCAGATCGGCGGCCTGGGCCGGAACACACGGCAGGTGTACCGACGCCTTTTTGGCATCAGTAAGGTGTTCAACGGGAGTAACCTGGCGATTTCACTTACCCCCACGATCATCCGCATGCCCAAACAGCTCAAGCGCAAGCTGGATGACGAACGTCGAACGAAACGTGAGGCCTCGACGGAATAGGACCACGTTCACGATCGGACCGAACCGGCAGAGCGAGGATTGAGGCATGCAACGGTACGCCCGCAATAGACACGTCTACACACTTGCCCTGCTCCCGCTGGCCCTCTCAACCTGGGCTACACCGACATTCCGACCCACGCCCTACTCGGCCGATCCGGCCACCACTGTGCTGCTACACCTTGACGGAGATGCAGTAAACGACTCCCCGAGCCACGCAACCGTTTCAGCGATCGGCACAGCGTGGTCAGATGACGGGATCATTGGGGGGGCGCTGACATGCAACGGCGAAACCAAACTGAGTGTGATGCCCGGCACAACGTTTGCCCGGGGCTTCTCCGTCGAGGCCTGGTTGCGTCCGCAGCGTCCGATGGGACCGGGCAAGTACGTCCTTGTCGCACACCACGGCTCGTTCGAGGCAGGCCTCGACGTGGATCCGCTGGGGCGCTGTCGCCCGTACCTTCATGTGCGTACCGCTGTCGGTAGATTCGCGGCCCTGACCTACGACCGGCTGATCTTCACTCGTTGGGCACACGTCGCGTTCGTCTACGCGCCCGGCGTTGAGTCCGGATCTGCCCTGGCCCTCTACATACACGGCCGGAAGGTCCGATCGATCAAACGGCCGAAAGAATGGATAGCCCACGGCGACTTGACGCCCGGTACAGGGCCCTTGGTCCTGCTTACGGGGCTGGTGGGAGACGTCGATGAGATCAGGATCTCAGACCGTCCACGTCGGCCTGAGGAATTCGTCTGTCCCTGGCCCAGTGGCCGATGGGGAGACTTTGAACCGTTCCGGCCCGCAGTCGTAGCCCAGCCTGCCCCGGATGAGTGGAAGCCCGAACGAGTACGATTCCTCGCGATTGAGGCCGTTCCGACCTTCCGTTCGATCAGCTTGTACACGCCGTTTGCCCACGACGCAAACGCGAATGCCGAATGCGGCGTACGCTACCGAGTCCACGGCACAGAAGCGTGGCACCGAGGTATGGACCTGATCCGTTCGACTGAGGAAGCCGAGTTCCGAGGCAGCCTCCTGCAACTGCAACCGGACACGACTTACGAGATAGAACTAACCGCACGTGATCCCGACGGTGCCGGTGTCCTTCCGCGGTTGATCCAACGAACCTGGTCCGAGACCTTGCCGATCGCCGAAGAACGCGTCCTGTCCGCCGGTGATGTGGGCGAGCCGCTCACGATCCGGGCACGAGGGCAGCCCGACGGTTGGATCCGATACGCTCCTCCTCCAGGCGAATCCACCACCATCGCCGTGGGTGCGGACGCCCCATATGCGGTGCGCATAGAGGGGGCCGCGTTTGTCGTCTTGGAACGGGTGACCGTGCGTGGTGGAACCGAGCATGGCGTTCTGGTCACCGATTCGCACGACATCAGGATTCGCCGCTGTGAGGTGACCGGGTGGGGAGTAGCCGGCACGCGCAACGCGGTCGGACTCTACGTGGCACCGAGTGGTGGCACAATCAACTGCCAAGACGCCATCCACCTGGGCCTGCTCACGCGTCGAATCGTGGTCGAGGACAACTTCATCCACACGCCCTGCGGCACTGCGACGTGCTGGCGCTACGGTCACCCGGTCGGACCGCAGGCGACCACACTCGGTTACAATGGCTCGCGAAACAATGTCGTCCGCAACAACGACATCGTCGGCTCGGAAGAGCATTGGTACAACGACATCATCGGCAGCACCGGCAACGGATCGCCGTTCGGTGGGCCATATCGCGATACCGACATTCACGGGAACTTCATGAGCCATAGCCAGGACAATGCCGTCGAACTCGACGGCGGCCAGATGAATGTCCGGTTCTGGGATAACCGCATGGAGTACACCTACCGCAGCATCAGCTTCGCCCCGTGTATCAAAGGCCCGGGCTACGCGTTCTTCAACCTCGTGGCCCATCCCGGGGATGAGTTCCTCCGGACGGGGACGGCCTTCAAGATGGGCCGACATGAGCTCAATCACGGCTTGAATCTGATCTTCTTCAACACGGTGGTGGGACGTAGCGGAGCAGGCCTTCCGAATCGACCTGAGCCGTACGCTACGTCAGACCGCCGTGTCTATGCGCACAACAACCTCTCGGCTCGCCCCGGGACCTTCCACGACCCGTCCGATCCCTGGCACGCGCCCCCGGCATCAGGGATGTTCGTGTTCGAAGACGCGCCCCGGGCCGACTACCGGTTGCGCCCGGGCTCAGCCGGCGTGGACGAAGGAGCAGCGATCGCCGGCGTTGATCACCCCATGACGGGGACGGCCCCGGATCTCGGTGCGTTCGAGCTCGGGACGACCCTCGGTGCAGTGCCCATCCGACCGTCCGGGATGACCGTCTGGCCCCAGCATGTTGCGCTCACGGCTACCGCGGGGAAGACGGGGGTCGACAGGACGGCTGCCGTCACCCTGAGCTTTCCTGCACGGGCCGGCGCAACCTGGCACGCCCGTCCCAACGAAACGTGGTTGACGTGCACGCCTGCCGAAGGTACAACCGGAACACCAGTGCAAGTCGTCCTTGGCTGCGATGCAACGAGGTTGCCCCCGCGTTCGCACCGGGCGGTGATGACGTTCCGAACTGAACGTGGACTGAACCGATCACTAACCGTGGCTGTGCGGGTGCGACACGCCAGGCCATTCATCCGCTTCTTCGAAGCCGAAAACGTCCCGGCAACCGGTCCGGCTGCCGTTCGAACAGGTGCGGGCGCGTCCGGCGCCGGGTACGTGTACGAGACACCAGGCACTGCGGAGGGATCCTGGACCTTCACCTTCAACGTACCAGCGGCGGGAGACTACTACGTACTGGGTCGCTTCCTGACCCCAACAGGACAACTTGGTGGCTTCATGTACGCCATGGACGGCGACGAATCACGGCGCTGGACCAACCAATCCAAGTCTGTACAGACGTGGGTCTGGGACCTGTTGCGTCCGCACGAACGCAAGAACGTGCGCACCACGGCGCGCGGGTTCCAGCTTCGCCCGGGCAAGCATACATTGGTGCTGACCACGCGCCGGTCGGGGACATGGCTGGACTGCGTCGCAATCAGCAATGAACCGTATGCCCCCAAGCCGGAAGGTAGATGATCGACGAAGGCGCCCCGCCCGGACCGGCCAAAGGACTACGGGAGCGGAAGGCGCACTCACACCACGCCGAGTCTCCCAGGAAAACGCGCTGCAGCCCCATTTCAGGAACTGACAAGCGAACACACGCCCCTTCTCACCTTCGTTCGTCACCTCGTGGAAAGCGGGTCCCACACCTGCCAGATCAGCCATCGCACGCCGCCCTCTTCACGCAAGTCATCACTGGACAACTCCTCATCTGTGACCTCAGCACGAACCGCGGCCTGGGGTGACCGTCAGAGCCGCGACTAACCCGCATTTCTCATAGACTTAGGGTGCGTCGAGCCTTGCTTTCGCAAGCGGGTGCTGTGGTGACCACTGCCCCGTGCGGTGAGAGCGAGGATCGGCGTGCCCCAGGTTTACCCAACGGGTGGGCATTGCCTTTTCGTCTCCGAAACACAGTGTCTCGCCCGAGGATCGACCACTGATCCTCAATGGTCTATGCCAGAGCGAGAAACAAACGCCACAATGTCCTGCCCATGAGAAATGCGGGCTAACGGGAGCGGTCGCCGCGTGATGTCGCCACCGGAAACCGCTCCCGAAAGTCGCGGCCCTGTTCAGGATCCGGACTCCCGGCCACACCCTCTGACATGCCCGACAGACCTTCGGCGGCGCCCCCAAGTCGTGGGGCTACTTGAGGCGAATCGTCCACCTGTATCCGGTCTGGCACCCAACCCGCTGCCGTTGGTCAACGGTCTCAGGCTCAGATCACGCAATCATCATCAATGACAGAACGGATGGCTCACTGGACCGGTGGGGTCACATCCGCCCGTCCTTACGGGGTACGGCGAAGCAACTGGTTCGGCTGTCCGTCCTGCCGACCTTCGCTGTAACGAGCCCAGAACATCCCGGGTGACACGCCATTGATTTCCCTGAGGGAGCCAATGCTCCGAAGTACCCCAGCATTCGCCCGGGCCACCTCGGGCGAGCAGCGCAGGTACACCAGCTGCATGTCTTGCAGGAGGGACAGATCCTTGAGTTTGGGGCAACTCTCTATGACCAAACTGCCCAGCTTTGAGGCACGGAATGCCGACAAGTCAGCGATTGCGTGGCAGTTGGAAAGATATAGCCACCTGAGTGGCATGCCCTCAAGCGGTGAGAGGTCTGCGACTCGTGTTCCAGAGAGCCCAAGGGACTCCAGTGGCATGCCCTCAAGCGGTGAGAGGTCTACGACTCGTGTTCCAGAGAGCCCAAGGGACTCCAAGGGCATGCCCTCAAGGACAGTGATATCCTCCACATCAGTGTTAGTCAGATTGAGAAACCGGAGCGGCATACCCTTAAGGGCACCTATGTCCTTTACCACTGTGTCGGTCAGATCGAGTTCTCTAAGAGGCATCCCTTCAAGAGGAGATAGGTCACACGCCTTGCTCCCCCTGACGCGGAGAATCCTGAGCGGCATACCCCTGAGGGGCGATAGGTCCGTTACTGGAGTCCCGCGCAGATCGAGGTGAGTTAATGGTATGCCCCTGAGGGGCGACAGGTCCGCTATGGGAGTGTTCTGCAGGTAGAGGTGCGTTAGCGGCATGCCCTTCAGAGCTGTGATGTCCGTCACCGGACACCCGCCAAGATCCAGAATCTCCAGTGGCACACCCTCCAGTGGTGTGACGTCAGCCACTCGGGAATACCCCATCGTGAGCCACTTGAGTGGCATGTCCGCAAGGGGAACGATGTCCTTGATGGCCGTGTGGCCGATGTGTAGCTCTGCTAGAGGAGCGCCCCGGAGCGGCGAGAGGTCAGTGACGGCCAAATTCCCGGAGAGGTCCAGTACACGCAGTGGCATGCCCCGAATGGGGGAGAGATCAGCGACAGTTGTTCCGCACAGCCGAAGCTCGCGGAGTTGCATGCCCTGCAGTGGACTCAGATCGGATACCTTCGTTCCGCCCGCATTCAGTGTCACCACAGGGATAGGTTTCAGCAGGCGAAAATCAGCGATCTGCGTGAACGCGGCTGAGATGCGGAAACTACCGTCCGGGGCGGGTACCTTCCGGCCGGAAACGTCCACGTAGAACCCATTCTCCACTCTGGCAACCCTCTGTGGGTCGACTCCGGCGTTGCGCAGATACTCCTCCACGCTGCCAACTGACTCCAATCGGGGGCCCACGCATCCCGCGAAGCAGTATGACAGCATGATGGCAATGGTTGCGGCGCTTGTCTTCATTTGTGTGGCCAAGCGTGTTCCTCAGCGCATGAGCTTTGCGGGGTCCGCTGGAGCGACTCGGTATGTGATTCGCTCTCCCCAGAGGCGCTGAGCCGCGGAGGAAGATCGAGCCAGAATTGACAGAATATCGTTCACCGCGAAAATCCATGAATCCCTGGCGGACCGAGCCACCGGTTGCTTCGCCCGAACCGCGCGGATGTCCGGGGCTGACTCCGTCAGACTCGGCACGGCGGATCGTAGTACACCGGCGTATTCACCGGCTCGTAGTCTTCGTGCTTACACCCAATCTGGGCCTTGAGCTCCTCAAAGACGTCCGCGTTCTCGGCCTTGACGTCATGATCCTCGTGCCGGTCTGTCGCCAAATCATAGAGGGCTTCCGCACCTTCAGCATCGGCGTAGTATTTCCAGTTGCCTTTGCGCACAGCGAGCTGCCCTTGGTACTCGAAATAGAGGCAATCGTGCTGCGTTTGGGCGGAGTTCCCGGTCAAGAGCGGAAGGAGCGAGACGCCGTCAGTCGGGCAATCACACTCGACGTCCGCAATCTCGCAGAACGTCGGCAACAGATCCGGGAAGTAACCGAGGTGGTCCGACGTGGACGGCGCGATCGTGCCAGGTTGCCAGGCTATGAACGGGATGCGGATGCCGCCTTCGTGGAGGCTGCGCTTGTAGCCTTGGAAACCCCCGGATGAGTTGAACCGGGTCACACTGTGGCCACCTTCGTTGTGCGGACCATTGTCACTTGTGAAAAGAACCAGTGTGTCTTCCGCGATCCCCAATTCCGTCAACGTGTTCATGATCTTGCCAACCGAGATGTCGATACGCTGGATCATCCGGGCAAAGCCCTTCTCGTTCGGGGCCCAGTCGCGCTCCTCGAACTCGCCATACGTGTCCACTTCCATGCCGTCGGGCGTGTTTCCACCCTCGTTATTGGCGTGCGGCATCGTGGGGCAGTAGTAGAGGAAAAACGGCTTCTCCGCACAGTCCCGAATGAACTCCAGGGCCCGAGCCTCGATGCAATCCGCCGAGTAGTCAATCTTCACTTCCGCGACACCTACCCCCGTCTCCCATTGCCGTGTGTCACCCTCGGGGGGCTTGTTACGGAGCGGGACGCGCAATCCGTTTTCGCGCAGGAACGGAGGGAAGTAATTGTGGGCGTGGCGCATGCAATTGTAGCCGTAATGATAGTCAAACCCCTTGCGGATCGGGTCGACATCCGGCTGTCCGCTCCCGACGCCATACTTGCCAACACACGCGCTGACGTAGCCCTGCCTCTTGAGAAGCTTCGGGATGGTCATGACATGATCGGGCAGGTAGGGATCACCGAGGTGGCGAATGGGCAGATGCCCGGAGTTGAGACCGGTGACGATCGAGGTGCGGGCCGGGGAACAGACCGGACTGGTCGTGTAGAAGTCGGTGAACCGCATGCCTTCACTCGCCATACGGTCAAGGTTCGGAGTCGCCCAGGCCTTCTGGCCGTAGCAACTGCAGTCGCCGTAGCCCATGTCATCAACCAGGATCATCACGATGTTGGTCTTCTTCACTGTCATGCACAACTCCATCTGCGTTTCACCCCTCACTTCTCACCCCTCACTCAGTGCCCCCGTCCAGCCGGGGCCAGGTCAAGGACATGACCGGCGACTGGCGTCCGGATCCAGTAGGCCGCTCCCGGAACAAGTAGGTCGTCCACGGCCGACCGGTAGACGTTCCCAGCGGGATCCCAGCGCCAAATCGCATCCGACGCATCCCCCAAATCAGCACCGTCGACACTCACAGGTGGACTGACTCCCTCCCACTTCGTCTGAAGACGGAGAATCCCATCAGGGGGCAATCCGGAGAACGGCAGGCTGGCGCCGGTCTCTGCGGCGTAAATCCAGTAAGCCCATTCAGGATTTGGCCTATCAAGCGGCCTCCCCTTCAGGTACGTGCCGTTCCGGTACGACCAGATCGCCAGAATGGTCGGCGTGTGAGGCGGGCCGGGGAAAAGATCAGTGAACCTGGCAGTCGTCAACAGCGGGATCCCGGCAAAGTTCCAGCCCGCCTGCAACGCAACCCCCACCGCCGTGTCGGCAGCTCCGTAGACGAGACTGAACTCCCCAGGACCGGTCACGGTGGCCGAGGTCGCAGCCAACATATCGATCGGCGCCCCCAGCGGACGCTCATCCTCCAGAAGCTGAAGCAGCATCTGCCGCCCCGCCAGGATCGGTAACTGTGAGAAATCCCAGCTCAGCTCAACCGCATCTTCCGCGACCAAACGCCAACGCTGCAGCTCATGCAGGGCCCGGATGTCTGCTGTCAAGAACCGCGCAGCCCCATCCAGAATCGCAGGCTCCCGGAAGAAGATGGGAGTTCCTCGTGTGTGACGTCCACCGATTGTCGCCGTGTGGGCACTGAAGTTACGCTGCTCGGGTATGAGCGACAGAACAACTGGCGAAGGCCAGGCTCGGCCACCGCGTCCGGAATCCATCAATACGTCAAAGGAATCCGTGCCTTGGTTGGTGGCTCCGGTGACCGCCCCAAAGGTCAACGTCTGTTCAGCTTGCCCACCCCGTGTCACGGTGATCTCGAAGGACTCGTCATTGTCCACAATCACGACATCATGCGTTCCGTCCTCGATGGTTGCGTTCAGCGGATCGGCAAGGGTCAGGAAGAACGACTCCTCCCCTTCCCAGGTATCCGAATCATCGATGATCGAGAGGGAAACAGTCGCCGTCGTCTCTCCAGGAGCGAAGACGATCGAGGTGGCCGCGAGGGTGACATCCACGCCCCCACCGGTGGCGGAACCGGAGACCTGAATCGTCGCCTCAACCTGCCGGTCAGTGGCGCCGCTCAGGAACGCCGTGGCACTGACACTGCCCTGGCTTTCAGAAACCCGGGTTTCCGCTCCGGAGAAACCCAGTTCAGGAGTGAAGAGGACCGTCGCGGTTACCTCGTCACGGACAGCAATGGCCCCGTCGTCGGCAGTCACCCCCAGGACGTACGTCCCGGGAGCTGAGAATGTGGCCTGCGAAACTGTCTGATCCACGGGGGAGAACACCACAGTTCCCGGCCCCGAACGCTGCGTCCAGTGTATGCTGACAGCCCCGGGACTGGCGGGAAGCCCATCGTCACTGACAACCGCGGACAGCGACGCGGCAGCAGGGATCTCGACCCCGAAATCCGGTCCGGCCTCGACGCTGGGCCCCACGTTGAGAGTGGACAGGGCATGGAGGACGCGGACACGGTCCGGCGACAGAATGCTCCCGTAGACACGGACGTCGTCGAGCAGACCATCCCAGGCTCGCGTGCTCTCGGCATTATTGCCGATGTACCCCGTGCCCTGGTTGGTCACGATGGTACCCGTGATTGGGGAAATGCGTTCGGCAGCCGTCTGCACACCATTGATGAAGAAAGAGGGCTCACCATCGGCCGTCGCGGTATCAAACGAGACGGCGACATGACACCATCCCTGGTCCGGAACGGTGTTCTCTGAGGTGGCCCACACACCACCTGTTTCGCCATCGTCGACATGGAGGCGCAACGTGTCGTTGGTGTCCGGCACCTGAGCATCCCGACCGAGGTAAAGCGTGTAGGCCGGCATGTCCACAACCCTTGGGAAGATGCTGTTCCCAGCTGAGCGCGGGTTAACCCACGCACAGATGGTAAACGCGTCCACAGCAGGCGCAGCGAACGCCGCCGCACCGGTCGTCCCATTCACGTCAGCCGCAGAGCCTGTGTGCCCCTGAGCGACCAGCGAGAACCCTCCCGAAACCAAAGCATCGCGACCGTTCCCCGAGGAGTCGGGGACCTCCCCTCCGAGCAAACTCTCGAAGCTCCAATGGGCCAACCCATCGACGGCAAACGTGCCCGTTGGATCCACGACGACAAGTACCTGATCCTGAGCATCGATCATCCCGTCATCCGCCACGAACGCCAACGTGTAGAAACCTGCCCCCGGGAAACGCACTGCAGTTGCCGGCGCAGACGATGATTCGAAAACCGTCCCTTGCGGCCCGCTGATCACTGACCATGAGGTCTGCAGTACGCCCGTGCTCGGCTCTCCATCGTCATTGGCAACGGCTTCGAGCACCAGCTCGGCCGTGTGGTCCGTCAGCACGACTACATCATCAGAAGGTCCCGTTATCTCGGCCGTTGGGGCTTGGTTGACCGGGCCGGATGTTCCCGGCGTTGTCGGCACGAACAGCTGCCTGGCCTGTGCGGCAGAGACCTGGGCCTTGAGACCCGCCAACGTATCGCCATAAACATAAAGGAACCCAACGACAACGCTCCCCGCGGCAGGCAACGTGTAAGGGCCGGATGCGCAGACAGCCGAAACATCAGTCTGGGATTGAGCAACCGCCGCCGTTCCTGCGCGTAGTGATGCTGCCTTCTCCGCGTCCGTGAAGCCATCGTACAGGCCAAACGCTGTCCCGCTGCCGGTGGCCGCATTCTTGATCGCCAGCAATGAAGACGGCTCAACCATCGGGACCACACTGACATAGGGCAGCCCGGCCTGCTCCTCATCGAACAGATAGAGAATGCCCGTTCCGGGGTCACGCGCCACCGAGTTACCGTGGGCCGAGCCGATGTCCCAGTCGTTGAACACCCCGACATAGATGTTGTGCAACGTATGGCCCCCGGGATTGCTCAGTGTGTACTTGACCCACACCGCCTGATCGACCCCGGACTGATCGAGAACGAACGTCTCAAGGAGGATATCGACCGCCGCCGTGTTCAGATCCGAACGAACGGTGAAACGCCCTGAACCATCCGAATCTGAGATCGCCCCGGGGGAAGCCACGGTGAACCCTGAGAGCGGGGCGAAGTCCCGCGACAGGTCGTCCGCCTCCCGAGCCTGGTCGGCGATGGTCCCGTCGACATCGACAATCAACGCCCCCTCGAACAGGATCGACAACGGAGACGCAGTATCCGCCCTGGCTACAAAGCCAATGCCGCCTGTGCCCTCCAGAGCGTTCACGAAACCCAATGCCCCGGTCGAGGTCCCGGTCATGCTCAACTTACTCGTGGAGAATGTTCCGCCCACCACGGAATCCGCCGTCACCATCACAGAATCTGAGTAACTCCCATCGCTCTCCTCAACCACCAGGGCAAACTCGGCGGTGGCGAGGACGTCAAAGTCAGCCTCCAACCGAACCGCAAACGAGATGGTGGTTGTTGCATCGGCAGCCAGGCCCCCGATATCGGCGTGGTCGTTCAAAACAGTGCCCCCCGGAGTCAACGCCCCGAGCCGCGCAGAAAGGTCGAGCGCCGCACTCCCGCTGTTCCTAACCACGACCTCCAAGACTCCCTCCTCCCCGGCGAACAGTGCCTCTCCGCTGCCGTCTTCAAGAACGGCGCTCAGGACTTTGAGCCAGGGCAGAGGCGAGCCAACTGTCGCCTCTGCATCAATCCGCCCTGCTCCGAGTCTGTGAGCCAGAAACGATGAGTTTGCATCGTCCACATTGACAGCTGCCCCGCGAATCTGTCCGCCGATGCGCTGGGGGGACCAACTGGGACGCAACGCCATCAGCAAACCGGCCAATCCACTGACCACGGGCGCCGACATCGACGTCCCCGACTTGACCCCGTACGCATCCCCTGGAAGCGTGCTCTGGATCCCGTTCCCTGTCGCCAGCACATCCACCCATGTCCCATAGTTCGAGAAGACGGAGAGTGTGCCTCCCGGCATATCCAGAGATCCGACGGCCAGGGCATCGGCATACGCAGCGGGATATGAACGCTCCTCCGAGCCCTCGTTCCCGGCGGAGCAGACCACCAGAGATCCGAGTGCTGTTACCGCGGCGATGACCTCCTCTTCGGCCCGTGAGTATGGGCCGCCTCCCCAGCTGCAGTTGATCACGTCAGCCCCTTGCTCAACGGCGTAGATGATCCCCTCGATGCCAAAGGCAATGTCATCAGGATTCTGCTCAGTTCCACCGACCTTCACAGCCATGTACCGGCAGGAGAAGCCTGTCCCGGCAATGCCCACCGCATTGTTGGTCTCCGCAGCAGCCGTTCCCGCAACGTGGGTCCCATGATCAGAGTAGTCCCCCGTCGGATCGTTGTCAGAGACGCCTTGGCCGTCAGGAGGACCGCTCTGCCAAAAGTCCCATCCCTTCACGTCATCGATGTAGCCGTTACCGTCGTCGTCAACGCCATTGTCCGGGATTTCGCCCGTGTTGATCCAGAGCTTCCCGGCAAGGTCCGGGTGCGTGTAGTCCACTCCACTGTCAACGATGGCGATCACAACATCAGAACTCCCCTGTGTTGTGTCCCAGGCTGCCTCGAAGCCCTGATACTGGAAGTAATCGTGCCCGTACGTGCCGACGAGGGGATCGTTGGGGACGAGCGACAGGCGGCGGATCGGCCGTGGCTCGCAGTATTCCACTTCCGGCAGGGCGCCGAACCGGCCAACCAACCCCGCGATAGAGCCGGGGCCGGCGTAGGCACAGGTGTGGAAACGGCTCAGGGCCTCCCTGGCCCGATTCGCTTCCTCCTCCTCGCCTCGCCCCCGGGACAGGGACCGGGATCGTGTCGTGGGCCGCCCCTGCCACAGTGGCATCAGTGATACGTCGTGGCCAGCCCGTCCCATCGCAGCAACAACCCGTCTGCGAGATTCCTCAAGTCCGTCTGCAGCGGATCGCGTCCTTCCTGTCGTGACAGGTCGGAGCTTGATGATCACTGACCGAACCGTGAGATCGGGCGCCGATGGAGCCGCCAGGCCCACCGCCGGCGGCAAAGCCAGCAACACCAGGCTCAGCCATAACCACGCTGGCCGCGCTGTCTGCATGTCAGCTGTCAATCCATTCTGAAAAAGGCGAGGTCGTTTTGAGACGTTCTCATCACACTCTGAACGTGACATCTCGGCACGCGAAGTCAATACCAACCCATCCCGCAGCGGTGAGTTCGCCGACACACCGGTGTCACGACTGCTCCTCAAACGAGACGGTCACAGGTACGGGCTCCCCACTGCCGTCAACGAACTCGAACGTGACCCCAATCCCCGGAATTCCTCCGTGGCTGCGCAGGACGCTACCGGAGCCCCATGCGGGAAACTCAACCGAGTCTGCGGCGGCCTCGACGCCAACGTCAACGCTCAACGGCACGAGTGTTCCGCTCTCGTCAAGCACGTTCACTGAGGAACCGAACGACACCGTCGATTCTCCATAGGAACAGATCACTCGATCCTGCATGGCTACTCCTTCAACCGTCGTCCAGCATGTGTTCCGAGCAACTCTCGGACAAATCAGACAGGTCAGCGCGGGCGGACTAGTAGTGAACTCACTGCAATTCGACCACAACAGCCGCAAGCCCATCCAGCGTCATCGAACACATCACGTTGCCGCCCGTCCCCCTGACGGCGGACAGCCTCGCCTCGTCCGGAAACGTCTGCACAAGTGTCCCCCCTGGCTCAAAGCCATACTCTGTCGGGTCGAATCCGAAGGTGAATTCAACGGGGGCCTTGCTGATGTTGGTGAGCACAACGGCGACCTTGCCGTCGGGGTCCCGCCAACTCGCCGCCACGATCGCCGGCAATGTGCACAGGTTGTTGATACGCCTGAACTCGGCTGTGGTAACATCCGGAACGAGACTCATGAGGGGCGGCCGGAGCATCTGCCCGAGGGTCAGGTAGTTGTGATAGCGACTGCGCAGTTCGCAGGCACGGACCAGGTAGCCCAGATTCTCCTGGATCGCAGGATCCTCGAAATTCGCCGGCCAAAGCCGACCGATCTGGGTACCGAGGGCGAGCTGCCAACCGATCTGCATCTGCGGCATCGGGTCCGCAGGGCTCTTGGCCTTCAGGCTGGCAGTCCGTCCGAATGCCGTCACATAGTCGTGGTAAACGGCAGTCCACATGGGCACGTACCCCGGCCAGATTTCGTAGTGAATGAGCTTGTTGACGAACACATCGTTGAAAGGTTCGGCGTTGCCCTCGCCACAGACGCACAGATCGGGCTGGATGGTCCGGCACTCCTCGTAGATGTTCTTCAGTCGGACATACTCGGCGAGGAACAAACCACGATTGACACCGAGGGGGTGACCATGCGTGGGGTTATGGCAGCCCTGCGAGTCGTAGAATCCCCCGCCGTAGGACATTTCGGCAGACTGATCGAGGTAGAGACCTTTGACCCCGAAGTTGTACACAACCTGGCGGCATACGTCGGTCATGAAGTCCTGCCAGAAGTCGGTGAACAGGCACATTTTCGCATACATGCCCGCCTGCTTCCCCGGCGCCCACTGATGGATGTGCCCGTCCGGACCTGTCTCCACGTACGGCCTGGCCATGTCAAAATCCAGGTACTCCTTCTCGTCCGCAAAACCGTCTGCCCAGATCCGGGTGTTGACATAGGGGTAGACGACCATGTCTTGATTCTGGAAATCCCGAACCGCCTTCGCGAAGCCATCCTGGGCAAGAGGAATCGGGGGGAATTTGCAGCACATTGAGCGCTTGGTCCTGCCCGATGCTTCGTCCCAGCCGTACCACTGGATGGCGAGCGTGCCGGCCAGACGTTTACGGTACCCGTCGGCAAAGGGAAGCATGCGCGCAATCCCGCGCCTCCTGCCGGAATCGAGCCGGATCCAGGCCGTGATGGTCTTGGCCCACTCGGGGACGTCCCGACGACGGTGGAGCGGTCCTTTAAGCGCCCAGCGCTGACGCAATGCCCAATCCCGGTAGATCGTGGACGCATCGAACCAATCCCCGGAGAACGCGCCGATGAGAAACGGCCATTTCTGCTCGTAGTCCAGCCCCGGCTTGGCACTGTCGTCCGGGAACGCGCCTACCGCGAAGCGCAGCAACTCGTCCTTCTCGTGGTTGGTAGCGTAGAAGACTTTGGGGTACGCGTGGCTGTCATGCGCCGCCATATACAGACCGGGGCCAGGCTCTTCAGACGGGTAGTAGAAGTGCCCCTTCTTCTCGTAGTATCCACAGAGTTGGAACTGTCCGCGGGCCGTGGCATAGGGCGTGCCGTAGGGCTCCTGTGCCCCGAACCCGAAGCCGGTTGCCGGCTGGTCGTTCTTGATCTTGACCGGGATCAGGTCCGTGGTCAGATCGTGCATCGTCCGCTGGTTCTTCTGGTTGCGATCCCAATGGATGGGGTCACGGACACTACGCCCCTCCGCAGGGGGCATGATCAGGTAGTCGTCCGCCCCGGACTCGCCGATCACCCCCAAATCGACAACCGGGCCGTAGACATGCCAGATCCCGTAGTTCCGACTACGGTTGGCCACCCGGATACGCCAGTCCGTCATCGCCGTATCTGCCCACAGCGCGATCCGGATCTCGACATCCACCACGGCCTTCTCGGCGCCCACGTCAAACCCCAGCCAGGAGAGCACCACTGTGCCTTCCTCCAGGCGGGCAGTCTGCTTGCACCCCGGCGTGGTGTTCAGCACGGTGATGAAGTCGTCGGGCCTGGTCCGATCATTGGTAAGAACGACGCGCCAAAGGCCGGCTGTCACCGGATCGTCGGGCCGTCTGACAAACTGCACCCCAGCAGCCGTGCCGACAATTCCCAGCAGCCCCATGCCGGCTCCCTCCGAGGCCAGTTCGAAGGACAATGCGGGGGAAGTGATGCGCAGGGCACCATCCGTCTTCTCCAAGTGCATCGCCGATGGCTCAGCCGACCGCACAGGGACAGCCGTCAGCAACACGACGCTCATCGACACCCACAGGCCGCTCCAACGGATCGCTTTCTTCATCATACCGCCACACCTGCTGCGTTTGATCATGTGTTCGCGACCAACCATCTCAACGTATCGTCCGCCGCGCGCTGACTCGGAGCACTGCACTGGTAATACACCAGGGCCGGATCCAGCTCGGCATGGTACATCTTAATGTCGTTGACGCTGCAAGGCACGTAGACAGCAACGCCCTTCGCCTGGATCCGTTTCAGCAGTTCCATCCACCGGCTGAAGGGGCCATTACGCGCCCCGGGCTGCCACTGGATGCAGGTGAGTTCCGGGATCGTGCAGACGTCATCCAAATGAACCAGCATCTCAGGCCCGTCGTAGTGCATGATACAGCGACCAAGATAGGCCGCCTCTTCCGCGAGGGCCGGCAATGCCCAGCGCCGGAAGTGCTCGGGACCAATGAGCGCCGCAAAGTCGCACTGGATCGTGTTTGTGCGTTCCGGGTGGTAGACGGGAATGCGACCGCAGGCTCGAACCATGCCCCCGGCATCCCGCAACGCCTGATCGACAGGAGCGTAGGTGGCCCGGACATCGGCCATGGCCTGGTCAATCAACTCAGGAACATCCATCAGGTCCAGACACAGCCCGGAGCCGCCGCGCATCGCCAGCAGCGCATCCATATTGCTGTGCTGATCAAGGTGACTTACGAGCATCTTCCCCTCGAAAGTGTCAGCCAGAACAGCACAGAGATCCAGCATTCTGAGCCACCAGGGATTCTCCGGGTCGAGCCGGATCGGGAGTGCGTCAGCCCAGTCCTCGACGCATGGCACCGCCCAACTCGTGTGTATCGCCTCTTCGGCAAACTCAAGATCGCACCCCAACCAACCGGCGTACAGATCGGGCCCAAAGCTCGGCGAATAACACGGAATCGCCTCTCCCCCCCAATAAACCGTCTCGGCCGCAGCCAAAGCTTGTTCGGCCACCTCCCGGTAGTTTCCTTGTCGCCCGGCCATGTAAGAGGGCCCTGAAACCCCGGTCACACCATCCCTGGGCGCTCTGATCGCACACAACGGCCGGTCAATCAGGTCATGCTCCCAGAACGCCAGCCACCGACGTTCGGCCGCAGCCAAATCAGGTTTGAGAGAAAGGGCAAACGTATCGCTATCAGCCTCAGTCATAATTCCTCGCTTTCTTTCAGAGCCGTGACCTGCGGAAGCGGTCATCTTCTGCTGTCAGAGCCGTGACCTGCGCATGCGCGTCAAGTTAAGGCGTAATCCACTCTTGGACAACGCAATCCCGCCACGACAAACGAGGGTGTCACAGCCACCGGCTACGTGGTCGCCCGTCGCGCGAGCGGTGGCCACCGGGGGCGCGAAGGTCAGGTGGGCTTGGTCACCTGGCGTTCGCGACACCAGTATGTGGGGGGCTGGGGGAGCCGTCGG
>JABHEG010000369.1 GCA_018676675.1 Lentisphaerota bacterium | reverse complement strand
TCTCGACGGGGCCGCTGGAGGGCTTCAACAACAAAGCCCAGACAATGAAACGCCAGGCTTACGGCTACAGAAATATGAAGTTCTACACTCTCAAGCTCAGGACACTACACATCAAGAAGTACGCACTTACCGGATGAGCCACAATGAAGTCCATTACACGGAGCCCGTGCTGAGCGGGAACACTCTCTACAACTCCATTCTGAACGATCCGGCAAAGTACCTTGTTGGTCGGGGCGAAACCTATGTCCGCTATCCGCCTTTCGACCGAATCGTGGCTCGCGACATGACCGAGCCCCGGTGGCGACTCACTCTGAATAACTACCACCTACTGCGCAGACTCGAATTCCCGGTTGCCTGGGAGCTGAAGACCCCGCACAAGGTTATCATCGCATCCGGCGACCGCATCATCGCCGGTATTCCGGGCGAAGTCATCGTCGTCAAGCCTCCCCCGAAGGCGGGCGGCAAGCCGGCGATCGTGTTTACTGCCAAGGTCGACGGCGCTCCGGTGAACGCACTGGTAAGCGATGGGAAACTGGTTGTTTCGACCAGTGTCGGCAAGATCTATTGCTTCGGCGCAGGCAAGCCGACCGACCAGCCCGACAAGCCGGTGGCGAGGAACGCCGTGCACGGCAAAGAGCACTACCCCTCTTACCCCGAAGGCTATGCCCTGGTGCTGGGGTGGGGTGCCGGCACAATTCCCGGGCAACTCCTCAAAGCCGGCAAACACCAGATTGTGGTGATCGAGCCGGACAGGTCACATGCTGAACGCATGCGCCGCTCCCTGGCCGAACGTGGGCTCTACGGTCGGCAAATTCAGATCGTTACAGCAGACCCCGCAGACCTGCTGCTGTCGAAATACTGGGCCAACTTGGTCGTTTCTGAGGACCTGGCGTCCTTTTCCACATCGCTCCCGAGGCTGTGCGCTCTGGCCCTCGATAGCGTCCGTCCGTTCACCGGGTTGTTACGCATTCCGGCCGAAGGCAAGGCTGTGGGCGTGATGCAGAGGGTCGCTGCCGCAAGAACGGAGTTCGTCGCTCGCGTTCGTGGCGCGAGTTTGGAGTTCCGGCGTACGTCTCCTCCGAAGGGCTATGACGACTGGACGCACGAAACAGCCGGCCCGGGAAACACGTTTGCCAATCGGGATGAACTTGTGAAAGGTCCCCTCGGCCTTCTGTGGCTCTCCGGGGCCATCGATCGCTTCTACACCCCGGAGTTCCACTTCCAGCACTTCCGAACCGCTTACCCCCTGGTGTCGAACGGCAGGATGTTCCTGATCGGCGGGAAGTATATGAATGCCGTCGATGTCTACACAGGCAACTTCCTCTGGCAGATCGAGATGCCGATGACGCAGCGGGTTAAGTGGCGGTACCAGGACAGCCGGGTCTACTCGCGCCCTTACGAGAGGAATTACGTCACGACCCCGGACACGCTGTACATCATCTATGAAGAAGAGATTCACCTCGTCTCCACAGCGGACGGCAGCAAGCTCGGCGTATTCACCATTCCCGAAGAGCTTGCGCATGAAGACGGCTCCGCGATGTGGACAGAAGTCAGGCTGATGAGGAACCACCTTTGTTGCGTCATCGGGGACACGCTTGCCTGCCTGGACCGCAAGAGCGGACGGGTCCTGTGGCAGCGGAAGAGCACTCGGGCCAGCATCGCGTACGCGCTCGCAGATGGAGCACTCTTCGGGGTCGACTACGTCGCACCCCGTGACGTCTACAGAGGGGAGACGAAACCCCACAAGGAGTCGGTCTTGTACCGCCTGGATCTGGAGAGCGGCAAGGAGGCCTGGTCCAAATCCCTCAAGCACGCCACCGTCCCGGACCAGAGCCCGAAGCAGAAGAGGCCTTGGCTCCTCCCTATCGCCCCGGCCGTTATCTATAATGCTAAGCACGAGAAGGTGATCGTCGTCGTCAATCGGAAAACGTACTATGTGTTCCACGCGGCTGATGGCCGTAAGGCGTGGGAGCATATGGGGGACTACTCAAGAGGCGCGGGTTCCCTGCACCTGGCGCCCATGCCGCTGGTCGCAGATGACATCATCTTCGGAGCCACCGGCGACTACGCCAACGCGGCCGGTGTGTTGGACGTGAAGACCGGGAAGGTCATTGACGTCGGCGGCTGGCTGCCCTTCAAACGGGGGTGCTCCCGGGTTATTGGGAACAGCAGCCTCCTCACCTACCGAAATGCCGCAACGGAGGTCTTTGATTACGAGACCAAAACGCGGATCAATTTCAATTCCGTTCGAGCGGGATGCACGGCCAATTTCCTGCCTGCTGACGGTATCCTGAATGCCCCCAGTTTTGGTCAGGGGTGTGTCTGCAATTACCCCACCTTCGCCTCGCTGGCCATGATCCACCTCCCAGAGCTCGAGAGCTTCAAGCCGGACATCATCAGGGAGAGCGAGAAGGCGCGGTCCGTCCTGACCCCAGAGCCCGCACCAGCGCCCCTGAACAAGCCCGGTCCTGAAGCCAAACCGGTGGATGTCAGCGTTTTCGAGTTGATTGACGGAGCGCTCAAGCCTGCCCCGGAGGGCTGTGTTTTCAGTGCCGCGGGTGCGGGTGCGGGGTTCGCAGTGAGAAAAGCGTTGCGGCCGTTGCAAAAGGGCACATTCACCTTCTCCTTCAGGAAAGCCGGGGCAAGAAACATCAAAGGAAGGCACGGCAACAGCTTTCTGGTGCTCGGTCCGGGCAATTCTCCCGAAGGTCTGATCCAGGTCCAGCTCTACTTCGGCGGGCGCAGGAGCATCACGATCGCCGGGGCACACGTCGATGAGGTGACCGAGAAGTTCGACTTTCCGAGGAGAGGCCTTCTGGAGGCAAGCGTCGCGTTTGACCTGGCAGCCCGACAGATCTCCGTCACGATTGGCGGCAAGACAGTGACGGCGAAGATCACCGGTGACATCCCTGCGATTACCCACTACGGCTACGGCGGTTCGAATTCAGACACGATTTTCAGCGAGATAGCGGTCACAGGAACCTGATGAGACACCTTTCCCTTCTATCCGGTGTTTTGGTGGTATGTGGGATGGCTGGCTGTGTCAGCGGTACCAGAGCTGCTGGGAAGGCCGAGGCCATCGGGCCGGAGACTCTGGATTACACATCTCTGCGCGAAGAGGCGGTTCTGCGCCTTGGCGCTCTCAGGACAGCAACCGCCCGGGCTGCTGAGGCCGGCATCGGGGGGGAGCGCGAGCGGGTCACCATCACCACTGCTGAGCTGTTCCTGACCTACATCGCCTGGGACAAGGCACACCTGAAGGAACTGGAGGCGAACATCGCCAGTTGGTGGCGGGTGAAGAAGGATGCTCCGCGGCTTGCCAGGGAACTGCCTGATCGGGAAATGCGCGATCTCGTGCAGGTGCTGACCATGGCTCAGCGCGAGCTGGCGGATGTGATGCAGGGGAAGGTGACGCGCCGCCCAACCGTGGAGATCGACATGACGGCGCTTGAGGAGCACGATGGTTACTACCGCCAGGAGGGCAGGGCGGTTTTCCCCTCCACCTTCGTTTGGCAGCCTGACGACGAGAAACTGAACCGTGCCTATGGTGTGATTGGCGGCCACTACATCCACCTGCCGCACATCAAGGCCGAAGGGGAGAAGGCTGACGTTCGCTACGAGCCGGACGACGACGAGCCGATGGGGTACGTCTTCATGGGGCAGAAGCATGTTCCGAGGTGGCTACTGGAGAAGGTCCCGGAGATCACCGACGGGAAGCACCACTACACCGGCTTCGATACCGACCACCCGGTGGCGCGTGAGCTGTGGGCGACCATGCTGGCGGATGTCGTCCCGCAGTTTGCCGGTCGGAAGGTGAGTCAAGCCGGTTACCTGCTCACCAACGAACCCCATTGGTACACAAGCACAGGCGGATGGGCGAGAGACCCGGTGTCCGAGAAGACCAAAGCCAAGTTCCGTGTCTGGTTGGAGCAGCGCCACAAGACGATCAATGTGCTCAACACGCTTTGGGAGAGCACGTTCGCGTCCTTTGCTGAGGTGACCATAGAGATCCCGATCGATGCCACGCTGCGCGGCAAACCGATCTGGTACGACTGGTGCCGTTTCAACATGATTCGCATTACCGACTGGTTTTCCTTCCTGAAGCGCGAGATTCGCCGACACGATCCTACGGCGCAGACGCACATCAAACTCATTCCCGGTCAGTTTTCCGGCAGCGATCGTGACCATGGGCTGGATTTCGAAGCCTTGGTGCGCCTGCAGGGGATCATCGGCTGCGATGCGGGGATCGTGATAACGCCGCATTGGAGGAACAAGGAGGCCTGGCCTGACCGCTACGCCTGCAACTGGCGAGCGCAGGCTCTGCCCCTGGACTTCTTCCGCTCAATCAGCCCTGAGAAGGTCGTGTTTGACAGTGAATGGCACGGGCTGAGCACATCCAATCTCCGTGCTCCCGACATGCCTGCGGAGTACGTCCGCAGTGCTCTCTGGCTGGCTCACCTGCACGGCACAGGCATGAACCAGACCTGGTACTGGAGCCGGAACGCCGACGGTGCCTTGTCGAAGAGGTCCGGTAGCGCTTTCTACGCCTCGAATCTCGCCCAGCCTTTGGTCATGGATGCCTACGGACGCACCATGAAAGAGCTGAACGCTTTTGCGCCGGAAGTGGTTGCCCTGGCCACGCAGCCGAGGAACGTCCGCTTCTTCTACTCCGAGGCGTGTGCCATTCAGGACGCTGCGTACATGGGGCACGTGTACGACGCCTACAGAGCCCTTTACCACAGTGGCATGGCGCTGGGCTTCGCTACCGGGGGCATCCTCAATGACGCCACCGAGGCCGAGCTGAGCGCCTGGCCCGTGCTCATCGTCACCCATGCTGATCATGTGACGGCTGACGATCGCCAGGCACTGGAGCGCTATTTGGGGCAGGGCGGAGCTCTTCTCGTCGCCGGAGCGGATAGCCTGAAGCAGGACGAATACGCTCGATCCGTTGCCGCCCTGAAAACCGGCAAGGGGAAAATCCTCCGCATCGAGGGTGCTGACGAAGCCACCCTCATTGCTCAGCTCAAGGCTGTGGGACTGACGCCGGCCTTGCCACTGAAGGAGACCAACGCGGTCGGGCAGCCCGGCTGCGTCTGGCGCACCGCTCAGTGGGAAGGGGGACAGCTTCTGCTGATCAACAATCTCGGTAAGAGCGACGCGAGCATTGGTATCGGCATCGACACGCCCTGTCGCGACCTGGTGACCGGAGTTTTGCAGCCGTCGACGTTCAGGCTGAAGCCGTTCGACCTGAAACTGTTGCACCTGACTCCGTGAGCATCCCCGTAGACTCACGCAGGGACAGCCGCTGAGGAACAGTGTGGGCGGCCGGTGGGGCATCCGGATCGTCTATCCGTCCCATCAGCGCCCCGAACAGTCGCTCCGCGGCATGCATCGGCTGTGGGGCAACCGCTGTGATTGACGGATTGGCGAAGCGGCACCAGTCGCTGTCATCGAATGTCGCCAATGAAACGTCTTCCGGGATGACCAACCCCGCCTGCGTGAGAGGTCGGGGCAAGCGCATGGCGAGGTGATTCTGCAGGCAGATCAGCGCCGTGGGCGGCAGCTCTTCCCGGAACCACGCGAGGACCGAATTCCCCACCGTTTCTGCTGGTTGCGAAGGCGCGCGCAGTATCCGGAGTGTTCCTTCCGGACGCGGCTCGGCCACTCGGTGCCCGGCCGCTGCGAGTTCCTCGGTTATCCCCTGCAACCGGGCACTGCTGACGCGGTTTGCTTCCGGTCTGTCAATGATCCCGAAGCGTGAGTGCCCGAGTTCCAGCAGATGCCGGGTAAGCTCGCGGGCGGCGCCGACCTCGTCGTTGTCCACCGAGTCCAGCGGTATCCCCGGAATCAGGCCGGCCACAACGAACGGAGTCTTGCGCAGGCCGAGCTCGCGAATGAAGTCGGTGTCGGCCCGTGCGTCCTGATCAAAGACCGGGCACAGCACGAAGCCATCGACCCGGTAGCGGAGCAATGCCTCGACATTCGCCCGTTCCCGTTTGGCGTCCATTCTCGAGTCGGCGATGAGCATCTCATAGCCTCTGTCCCGAGCCGCTGCCTCCAGCGGTCGCAGCAGAGCCTGGTGTGTCTTGTTGTCGAGATTCGCCGACACGAAGCCGAGGGTGCTGCTGCGCTGCGCCTGCAGGTTCCGCGCGAACTGGTTGGGCTGGTAGCCCAGACGTTCAGCCAGCGCACAGATGCTCTGACGCCGCGTCTCGCTCACCCCCGGTTTGCCGTTGAGTGCACGGGAGACCGTAGCTACGGAAGTGTTCGCCAGACGGGCAAATTCCTGGATTGAGACGCTCATCTGTCGCCCTACTCGCCTATGATTTGGAGGCCATACATCGACCACCACATCTTCTTCTCATTCCCCAACTGAGCGATCTTGACGTAACGCGCCCTGGTGGGGAGACAGATCGCGGAAATGAGGGCCTTTTCACCTTTACCGGCGCCGATGGGACCAAACCAGTCCTGGCCGTCCAGCGAGCTGTAGATGCGATACTCCCGAGGGTAGTCATTGCGGGACTTGGCGGCATCCATGACGACCCGGTGCACCGTGCGTTCCTCGCCCATATCGACCATGAACCAGTCTGTCGGCTTCATCCCGCCGCCCGTTCCCCATCGCTTGGTCTTGTCCCCATCGATCGCGTTTTCCGGGGCCGCATCGCCACCCGACCGTGCCGCCGAGACCTTCCACTTGTCAGAAGGAATCTGCGAGACCTCTTTGATGTCCGGCAGTCCGTTGATCCGGATTTCGTTGACGGACCAGTAGTTCCTGGCGCCTCCCCCGGTCTGTACGATTTTCACGTAGCGGCCATCTTTGGGCGGGAACGTGATCGTGAACGCCTTCTTCTTCGGGTCGCCGCCCGTGGCGACAGCCTCACCCCAGTCTTCGCCGTCCCGTGATACGTAGACCTCCCAACCACGAGGCTGATCGTGTCCCGTGGGGCCGGCGTCGAGGAAGACCTCCTTGACTTGCGTCTCGTATGCCAGCTTCACCTGGAACCATTCACCGCCCGTCATGTGCTTGCCGTTCGTCCAGCGTGTTTTCGGGTCACCATCCACGGCTTTCGGCCCGTCTTTCGCGTTCACCGAGGCGGCGAAGGTCATGGACTTCCCGCCGAGGTCCTGCATGATACTGACCGCGCTCATCAGGGCTTCTTCCTGCACGGCTTTGTCCTGCAGGAAGGGCTTCACGGCTGCGAGAGCATCTGGATGAGCCAGCTGGCCCAATCCGGTGATCAACGTACGTTTCTCCTGGTCTCCCTTTGCCAGGGCCAACGCGTCTTCATAGAGCTTGAGCGTCTCTGACATGGGACGTGTGTTGGGCATCGCCAGCATTCTTGCGTAGCCACGCAACGCGAGAACGCGGAGAACGAGATCCTCCGCGCTGAGGCTGACCCCGCGCAGAGCGAGTATGGGTTCAGCCGTTGGCCAGCTGTCTGCCAATGCCTTTACAGCCGCCCTCTGAATCTCCAGGTCGGGATCTGTCAGAGCCCCCTTCAGAGCCGGAAGAGCCGGCTTTGCACCGATTTTCCCAAGGGCCGTGATCAGAGATGTTCGGGCGGGCTTTGGGGGGGCGCGCTCAAGCCCCGCGAGCGCGGCCGACACGCTCGTCTCCTCATTTTTCGTACGTCTTGCCACGTTCACAAGCGTGTTCTCGAGCTGAGACCTGACACTGCTGCTTGTGGTCTTAACGATGAGCTCGACGATTTTCGGGAGCTCGGACGTCTCGCACAGAGCGGCAATCGCCTTGCACGACTCCTTCGCCAGGCTGCGGTCGTCGGCCAGAACGGTCTGGTAGAGCACGGGCAGGGCAATCCTGGCCTTCCGCACCCCAAGTGCTTTCGCATACTCGGTCTTGACTGCGGTGTCCGCGGTCGCCATTGCGTCAACTAGAGCTTGGTCGACACCCGCACCGTTCATCCGGTTCAGGGCCCGGCGGGCCGTGTCCTGCACCTTCTTGGCGGCTGTCTCATCGGAGGCCAGACGGACGATCGGCATCACGGACCTGGCGTCACCAAGGGCCTCCAGACCCCGCAGAGCCGCGGTCTGGACGTCTACATTTTCGGCGTTAACCAGAGCCAACACTGCATCTTGCGCGCGACGGTCGCCACGGGCGGCCAGAGCATCGATCGCCAGAATCTGGTTGGCAGCTGGAAGGGCGGGGAGCACAGCGCAGGTTTCGGGAACGATTGACTCCCCGGGGAGCTCGATAACGAGACGGGCCCCGGCTTGAGCGATCTTCGGTTCCTCCGAACGCAAGGCTCCTATTGCTTTCCCCGCGGCACTGGGACCATCCATCAACGCCCGGCCATAGATGGCCCCGCCGCGAATGTGTGCCGCTACGTCAGGACCAGCCAGTGCTTTGTAGCAGGTATGTGCCAGTGCCGTTTCGCCTCCTTGACGTGCGGACTCCGCACAGGCGAGGATGGCGCGGTCGACGGGGAGTCTCAGGGGTTGTACCGCATCTTCCCGGGTCGCCAGCAGCGCTTGAGCTGCCTCTGGACCGGCGATGCGCCCGAGTGCATTGGCCGCGGCTTCCGCAGCGACAGGATCCTTGTTGGCAAGCTCCTTTGCGAGGGCGGAGGCGGTTGCACGCACTCCTCTCTGCCCCATGGAGTCGATCAGGGCCGCTTTGGCCAGCCCCGCGGAACCCGGGAGAGCGTTGAGAAGGGCGGTGTCGACAGGAGCTCCGGGAATCGCCTCCAACGCCATGCGAGCCGGATGCCGGAGGCGGTCATCGGTGAGGACGGCGATCAAAGCCGGTATGGCCGTCTCGCTACCGATGAAGCGAAGCTGCCTGCAGGCAAACTCCCGGGCATCCATCGTGGCATCAGGAGCTGCGAGCAACTCGGTCAGGCGTTGGCCGATCTGATCGCGGGAGGGCCCTGGTGTGACTTGGTGCTCAACGACCATGTTCGCCACCTGTCGCGGAGCTTTGTCGCTCCCGCCCAACGTGTACTTTTTCAGCTCGGCAAAGACGTTGACCAGTCCTCTGGAGAGGGCGTTGGCTCTCGATTCCGCCAGGTATTGCTCACTGAGCTGTGAGCTGGGTGTTGCATCCGCCTTCAGATCCCCAAACGCGTACTGGATGCCGTCCAGGTAGCACTGCATCAGCGGAGGATTCCAGAAGATCTCATGACGGTGCCCGAGGGAAAAGAAGAAGGCGCGTCCCTTCCCGTATTTCCGGATCCAGGCGACCGCGAAGTCACCGTCTTTGCGGCGAATCGAGTCCTTGTTCATGTTGGTCTTCGTGACGTCGATACTGAGAAGGACGCGAAGTGTGTCCCTCGAATAGGGCTCGCGGAATTGGTAGATTTCATCGGCCACGACAAAGGGCTGGCCGTTGAACGCACTGAGCAGGGGATGTCCGGGATCGTCGAGCTTCACACCCACATCCTCGTTCCACGGATGTCCCCAGAAGAAGCCGCCCACTATCTCGCCGTATTCGGGCCACTTATACAGGCAGTCGGTTGCCGCGTGGACACCTACAAGTCCCTTGCCGTTCCGGACAAAATCCAGGAAACGTGCCTGGGCTTTGGCTTCGCGCTCGTCGGCAGCCGCCTTTTGGGCTTCGTCCATGCCCTTGGTGTCGATGTTGAGCAACGGGAGTCGCATCGTGGTGTTGTTCATCACAATCGCATCGAAGGTGTCGAACTCAGGTGATTCGAGAATGGCGCAATCATCGGTCACGACGGTGGAAAACGCCCCCGTCTTTCTGCCCATAACCTCGAACGCCTTTTCGCCAAAGGGAATGGATGAATGCTTGAAGCCTTCGCACTGGGAGAAGATGAGGAGTTTACGTGGTGTTGCCGTCTTGACCGTGGCCTCGGACGGCATGGCGGCTTCCATCTTCGCGATCTCGGCTTCAGATGGTGGTTTGAGCCCCGCGGGGGCCGCGGTCGCTGCTCCCGCGGCGATGAGAAAGGCGAGAAGAGGGTGCAACTGCTTGGTCATTATCGAGTAGCCCTTTCCTGGGAGGGGTTCAGACGGTGATGGTCCACGGTGCCCGCATGCTTCGGGAGAGCAGGCGGTCGGCGGCCGGGTCGTCAAGGAACTGCGTGGCCGACGGGCTCCACTTGAGCGTGCGCTTGAGGCGATAGGCAATGTTCCCCAGAGCGCAGACGGTGATCGTGCTGCAACCTGTCTCGGCCGTGCAGATACAGGGGCGACGCGTCCGGATGCCATCGAGCCAGTTCCCCTTGTGGTCGCGGCTCTCATAGAGGCGAAGATCGGCCGGCCCCCACTTCATCTTCATGAGCTCCTCGGGCGTGGTCTCGAGGAACCCGCGCCCCACACTCACCGTGCCGTTTTCGCCGATGAATTGAATGGATCCGCCGCCGGTCGCCCCTCCGTGGGTCATGGAGATGCCGTTCTCGTAGACATACGTCAGCTTCTTGTGCTCGCTGGCCTCCTTGGGAACGATCTCAACGGGCCCCGTTCCGTCCATGCCAAGCCCCCACTGAGCGATATCGAAATGGTGGGCCCCAAAGTCGTACATTCCGCCGCCGCAGTAGTCCCAGTAATCGCGCCACCGGGGCCAGGACTCGTAGTCGTCGACCGGGCAGAGCTTGTCATGGTACGGACGCACGGGAGATGGCCCCAGCCAGCGGTTCCAGTCCAGTGTTTCGGGTGTTGGCTGTGGTGGCAGGTAGCAGTCGCGGGCTGGTCCTCCACAGTTGACATGGACAATCTTGACCTTGCCGATCGCCCCGTTCCGAACGAGCTCACAGGCGAAGCGGAACTTGTAGTCGGATCGCTGCTGACTGCCGGTCTGGAAGATTCGACCATAGCGGCGCGAGGCCTCTTTGATCGCTTCGGCTTCCTGGATGGTCAACGCCAGCGGCTTCTCGCAGTAGACGTCTTTCCCGTTCTTCATGGCGTCGACGGACTGGATCGCATGCCAGTGCGTGGGGCTGGCGATGAAGACGCCGTCAATGTCCGGTCGCGCGTTGAGTTCACGGAAGTCTGTGCAGACATGAACGCCCTTGTAGTCCTTCCCGAAACGCTCCGAGTAGGTACTGTTGATCTTCTCCACGCACTTGTCGAGGCGTATCGTCTCCACATCGCTGATGGCGACGATCTGTACGTCTTTCCGGCCCAGAAGGCCACCGAGATGGCCCCACATCATCTTCCCCATGCCGACTAGGCCAATACTGAGGCGGTTGCTGGGCGCCACGCCTCCGTCTGCCCCAAAGACAGATGACGGAATGATGGTCGGAGCCGCAGCGACCCCGCTCAGGAGTGCTGCTTTCCGGATGAAGTCCCGGCGAGATGTAGTCATGCTTTTGTTCCTCGATCTGCCTCAGACAATGGCCGATGTGCGAGCCGCTTCGTCGTGGTTCAGGTGGTGAACGCGTTCCTGGTAGCCCATAAGATAGCCCTTCATCCGCTTGGCAATGCTCCGGAGGCCATGCTTTGCTGGGCTCCCGATGGGCAGGTGGGTCATTGCGGCAGCTTCCTTATGCGGACGGCACCGAGAGCGAGGTCGACACCGGCGGCGAACTCGAGTCGGATGTCGAAACCGTTGCAGCGGCCGACAAAGAGGGCGTCGGGGATGTCGAAGGTGGCGGTCTTCCAGGTGTTCGATGCGCGGAGGGCGAAACGGCCGGCTTCTTTCCAGGCGCCGGGGCGACTCGAACTTGGGTTCCAGCTCTTGTCAGCGGAGTCGTAAACAACGCGGACCTCAGTGTCGGCGTTGTCGAAGTAGTCGATGGCGAGGCGGATCCGGGGGGCGCGGCCGTTGCGGAAGCCGGCGTATTCGACCTTGAGGTACATCTTGCGGCCTTCGTTTGGGTCGGGCATCGGCGTGCTGACCCAGGCAGGACGGCCGCCCTTGACGGTGGGGACGTTGCGGGATTCGCCGCCCTGCGGCTTCAGGCGCAGGCCGCGGCAGTCCTGCGGGTCAGCCAACACGACGGAGATTTCGTCGAGTCCCTCGGGCAAGCCCGTACCATCCTCGGATTTGTAGTTGATGACGAGTCCTGGCCGTGGCGGGGGCCGCCGCGTGGGCTTAAGCTCGTTCTCAAGCAGGAGGCGGGCTTGTCCCGCGAGCCACATGTAGTAGTCGCTGGGCAGGTCTTCGTAGTCGAGGAACGGACTGGCGCCGACGGGTGGGGCGTTGGTGCACTTGAAGATGGCGGTGCCTTCGTCGACCTCGTCGAACATGGCGATGTAGAGCATGCGCGCACCGGCGGCTTTGGCGGCCACGGCCTGGCGCCAGAAGAAGCGGCCTTGCAGCCGTGGGATGGCACCGAGAGCCGCGTTGCCGTGGTGCATGTTGTGCCAACTGAAGCCGGGGAAGATGACGGGCATATAGTCCTTGCCCCGGGCGTCGCACCACTCTTGGTCCCGGACGTTGTGGGTCTGCATATGCCGATCGGCCCCCTCGGGGGTGCCGTAACGACCCGGGGTCCAGGGCGAAACGATGTCTGCCTGCATGATGATGCGGCGGACGCGATCGTGGTTGGGGCCTTTGCCCGAACGCCAGTCGTTGTTGACGCCGACCTTGACGGTACAGCCGCCGTACGTGGGGTCGTTCTTGAAGAACTCGAGGAGGCGCTCGTACACGGGCAGACAGTATTCGCGATTGGCGAAGAGGCCCCAGAGTGCAACCACGGGCCTGCCGTTGTGTCGCTGGTAGGCGCGGTCGTTGGGGTCTTTGGTCAGGGCCATGCCGTCCACGAGGGACTTCCAGTCGGCGATGATCCTGTCGGCAGCGCCTTGACCGCCGGAGAGATCGTACATGAGTGCGTAGGCGCGGCCGTGACGATTGGCGCCCTCGCGGATATTCATGAGCACGGTGTTGTTCTTGTAGACCGCCTTCGGATTGCCTGTGACGCTTGCGAAACGCTGCACGAAGACGCCGTCGATGCCGGCCTCGGCCATCCATTGGCAGTGGCGGACAACGCTCTTGCGGTTCATGGGGCTGTAGACGTAGGCGGTGCTGCCGTCGCGGTGGCGGAAGTACGTTTCGTGTTTCTCGTCGTCGTCGAGTTCTGAGACATCGGGCCAGAGGTCGATGGAGCAGCTCCCCGGCTGGAACCCGACCGGACCATTGTAGTGGGTCCAGCCCTGGCCGGATCCGTCACCCGGGGCGTCGAACCAGCCCTGGTAGCCGCACATGACCTTGTTGGTGAGGGTGGAGGCGTCGGTGCCCGGCTTGCTTGGCCCCCGGTAGGGGCGGAGTTGGGCAAGCACCTCGTCCATGTTTAGGGCAAAGGGCTTGATCTTGGCCTCGAGAGGCGGCGGGGCATTGCGGAGAGCCACGCGGCTGCGCTCCTGGTCTTCCGGCGAGGCGGCCACGATGCGCAGCGCGCGGACGACAAACGGCGTGCGGCTCTCGAGCCGGAAATCGCCACCGTTGCAGCGGTTTGCGAAGTTCGCGTCGGCGATTACAGTCTCCGCTGTGCGCCACTGGCGGGAGTCGGTCAGCACCATGGCCTTTTCGGTTTTCCAGACGCCGGCGTTCTTCCCGGGGTTGACGTATTTGTCGCTCGAGTCGTACTTGATCACCACCAGGCCCCGTCCCTCGTCGAAGTAGTCGATGACGACCTTGACCAGCGGCGTCCGGCCCTGCTTGAACCGCTCGTCCTCAGCGACGAAATACATCATGCGCTCCTCGCGCCAGCCGCCGCTGTCCTGCCGCTTCACGAAGCTGGTTCTCGATTCGTCATGCGCGGACAAGTAGGTCACGTCGGCCGACACGGCCGGGTTCGCGTCCAACCGGACAGAAATGCTCGGGCCCGTGAATTCGGGCTCGACCATGGCGGGGACGCGGCTGACAGTGGAATGGCGGCAACCGGCGGCTAAGGACATGCCGAGCGCGACCACGGTTGTGACAAGACGTGTCTTCATGCGCATCTCCTCTACTTGCGCGGGGTTCTGTCAAAAGTCCTTGAGACAGAACCGTGCTTGATCTTCCTGCTATTCAGTTCGGTTCTGTCCAGACAAACCTGTTTCCCTGTTTTCTTGACTACTTGAGCTGTTGAGGGAAGAGTGCGGACCTCCACCACACAC
>JABHEG010000346.1 GCA_018676675.1 Lentisphaerota bacterium | reverse complement strand
TCTCGACGGGGCCGCTGGAGGGCTTCAACAACAAAGCCCAGACAATGAAACGCCAGGCTTACGGCTACAGAAATATGAAGTTCTACACTCTCAAGCTCAGGACACTACACATCAAGAAGTACGCACTTACCGGATGAGCCATAAATAGCACCTCGAGGAATGGTCCTTTCGTATATCCGTCGTTGGCTGCATGATGACATGAGCGCCGGATGGCGCGATCCCATCCACATCCAAATCGGGGTCGGGATCGAGATCGATTCCGGAACAGACCGGAGAAGAACCAGGGATCTTGCCCTGACGGGCGCCGACTTCGATAGCGATCTCGATAGCGATTTCGGGGAAGACAAGAGACAGAGGAAGCCAACCAGCAGATTGTGTGGGACCGTCGGGGACTCCGGCCCCACATCCAGTCGTTCCCCCTCCGCAAGAGGAAGATTATTGGAGAGCTGGAATGACAAGCATACGATGGATGGCATTTCCGGGTGGCTCGATTGAATGTTCGGGCCTCGCATGGCTCGACGAGGACCTCCCGTACCTATGGCGTCTACCCCGGCGAGCCGCGTCGTCACTACCCGATGGAGTCCTGCGGCAGATGCGCTTTCCTTCCGGTGCAAGGCTACGCCTGCGCTCCGATACGTCAGAACTGCGCTTGCGGGTCCTCTACGCATCGGCGCGTCCCGCACCCGAACTCGATGTCTACGTTGACGACCGCTTCTGGGGTACAGTGTCCGTGCCCAGGGACGCAGAAGATGGAGTCGTGTGCTTCACCGGCGCGCGCCGTGAACCAAAGGAGGTCACGGTCTATCTGCCACTGCGACATGAGCTGCAGATCGCGGCGTTCGGCATCGACGGCAACGCCGAATGCGGGGAACCTGAGCGGTTTGCCAGAGAGCATCCCTTTGTCTTGTATGGGTCTTCGGTTGCTCAGGGCATCGGGGCTGCACGCCCGGGGATGGGATACGCTTCGATTCTCAGCCGCCTAATGAACACTGACCATATCAACCTTGGCTTCGGTGGAGCGGGCAAAGCCGAGGCAGAGGTCACCGGCCTCGTCACCCAGATCGACGCCTGCTGCTACCTGCTGGATCTGGGGAAGTCCTATGGTCGGCAGACGTGTGAAGCTTACGCCGCCATGTTGACCCGTCTCCGTCGGGCACATCCCAGCACGCCCATCGTCTGCATCACCCCCATTTTCTCGTCCCGGGAGTTCTGCGACGAGGAATACGTTGATCTTTCACGCCACACGCGAACCGTCGTGCGCGAAGCGGTTGCGGAGCGTGTTGCCCAGGGAGAGGGCCTCCTCTTCCTGATCGAGGGCCAGACGCTGCTGTCGTCGCAAGACTGCGATGGTCTGAGCAGCGACGGCGTACACCCCAACGATCTCGGTCATTCGCGCATAGCTGAACGTTTGCGGCCGGCAATGGAGGAAGCCCTTCAGGCAGTGGAGGATCGGGGAGAACAGTCGGCTGCAGAAAGGACGATGGGGTAAACCAGGGCTGCACCGGTCGTCCTGAATGCATTCCTGGTTCTCTGCACCTTATGCATCCCGAACGCCTCGCGTCTCCTGCTCTGTGGGGCGGTCTCGACGTAACGCCGTGATCGACGGTATGAGCCGGTTACCGAGTGACGTGTTCTCACGCTAGGCGGAACCCCCGTTGGCCGAGGCATCGCCCCACGACCTCACTCCCTGATGGGGATCACTTGGGCGTTGCGGGAACAGGCGCCTTCTCAGACGCAAAGGCAACACTGTCAACCAAGAAAGCGTCCCGGACCTTCGCTTGGGGCGTAAGCGCAAAGTCGATCTGCCCGACCATCCTCTTCACCGTTCCCACCCCCTGCGGAATCTGCCCCTTGGGGAACCGGAAACGAATCGCCCGATGCCAGTCCTTTGGGCTCAACGAAACAGGCTCGGATTTGATGCTCTTCCCCCCTGCCTTCGGTGTCAGATACGCGCTCACCTCGATGGGTTCATCCGCGTGATGGTAGAAGTCGGCTGCCAGGACCATCTCATCTGTCAAGGCTACCGGGGTCGGCAAGTCGGCCCGCAGGCGCACGGTACGCCGGGCGGCCCCGTAGAGTTCCGCCACCAGCAGACGGTTCGTGCCACTCACCGAACTCACCTTCTGCAACGAGGAACGTGAACGTCGCCTCTCTGCAACGACCTGCCATGTCCCGTCTGCCTCGATTCCGTCAGCTGAAGGTCTGGGCACGGGATTAGGGCAATAATAGGGGTAGTGAGCGGTCGCTCCCCAGTTCCCGGCGCCGTCTTGGGCGCGAGCATGGATGAACCACACACCAGGGCCATCAACAGCTGCGAGCGGAGCCTGTCGGGCCAGGGTCGACATCTCACCAACGGGCACGCCGCGCGACTCGCGGTCAACCGAAATCTCGAACCCCTGCACACCGGTGATATCGGCCGCCAAACAACTGAGGACCGGAACAGGAGACGCGGCCCCCAAAAAGGCGAAGTTATCGATGAATAACTGGGGGCCAGTCATGCCCCCGTCGTCCTTCCCACTGACGTCCCCGAAGCCAACCATCCGCACCCCCGGAAGCTCCTCCGCATCCTTGAATTCCTCCTTGATGATCGCCCCGATATCGACCGCAATATGACGCCACTTGCCGTCATCTTTGACCTCCTCAACTCGCCCGATCTCATCCCCGTTCGCCGGTCCGGTCATACGGACAGGCCGCCACTTCTTTTCTATGTACAGCAGCACGTCAACCCGCGCACCGGGCACAATCTTGCAGTCAAAAGCCATCAACGGGTAGTCACTGAGCCCGAGATTCCCGCGGTACCGGTAGGCGGAGAAAACACGTCCTTTCTCCGCTCGCGATACCTGAAGGCAGGAATCGTTGGTATCCGGATCCACGACCGTTGACACCTCCGCACTGTTCCCACGGCCATAGGGCCGCCAGTACCCAGTCGCGTCAGTGAAGTGGTCATAGTAACGAAAATCATGAGTGTAGGACAAGAGCCGGGGTGGCCCGGGCCCTGTCTTATCCTGCGAGTGATCCACGTGCCAGGTCCACTCGTAGGGGGTCAACGTGTTCCCGGCAAAATCCTGGACGCCTTCGAGCCGGAACGTCATGTCTTTACCGTCCGGGAACGCTTCCCGGGTCACGCGCCAGGCATTGAGTACATCCCACGACAGCGCTCGCTTCGCACCGTCCCACTTGGTCGTGTAGGCCGAGAGCGAACACTTCTTCCCGTTGAGCCGGAGCTTGACGGTCGCGGGGTCAATCCGTGTGACGTCCTTTGCGAACGCGATGGTGACAGTGGAACTGGCCGAACGAGCGCCGTTCGCGGGAGTCACCGATGCCACTTCCGGAGGGGCGTTGTCCACCAGGAACATGTATTTGGAGGCGTCGCCCCAATTCCCAGCGCCGTCAAGAGCTCGCACGTGGAAGAAGACTTCACCTTCTGGAAGCGTCCCGAAAGATGCCTTTCCCTCTGTCCCGTCAGCGATCCTGTCCACCACGAACTCAGGGGAAGCGTCCCACGCGTAGCTGTAGCCCTTGATTCCACTCACATCCGTCGCGGCCCAGGCAAGCTCGAAAGGCTCCCGGGTGCTCACCGCCGGCACGAGATTGATGTTGTCGATCTCAAACGAGACCCCCGGAGGCACTGCCATATGGCCCCAGTCTCCCAATGCGAGCCCCTGGGCGGTGAACTTGCTGCTGAACGCTTTGGAGGCACTGATGTCCATCATCCCGGCAAGGTCCACTCGTGCGGTATGCCACTTCTCGTCCCGTTCAATTCCAGGGATGCTCCCCAACGCCTGCTCCCCTTCCTCGCGATCAGTGAAGCCGATCGTCCACGGCTTTCCACGGCGTCCGATCTGGAAATCTGCTCTGGCGTGTTCACCGGTCCGGTAGTCAAAAACCAGCAACGGATGAGCCCCAACGGGGAAGTCACGCCGAAACAGACGGATGCCGACATCACTCCCGCAAACCCGGTTCAGGATCCGCAGGGCGTGCCCCGCAATCTCGCCTCTGCGAGCAATGCGTTCGATATGCACATGGCTAGTGTCGGAGAACGGGGAAACGCCATCCAATCCAGTATCGAAGTCAATCCGCGTGTAGTCATCTCTCGTCAGGATTGGGCGACTGGGCGGGTACGTGTCTGCGGTTTGCGCAACCGTCACGCGCCACGTGAACGCTTGCTGCCAGAACGTCGCTGCTCCCTTCTTCGCGCCATCGGCAACGTCGCCCTTCCCGTCCTCCGGCTCCGGCTGTCCACGTGTCGCCGTGTCGCCGTAACGAAGTACGAGCTCCAACACCTCGCCGTCGTCCACTCCATTCAGATGTGCCGCAGGATCGACTGTCAGTTGGCGCGCAACCGGGTCATACGTTGCGTTTGTGCTGTCCAGAAGAATGGTCTTCCCCGAGACACTCAGGGACAGCGCCTCCGGGACGAGTTCAGCTACCGTGGCCTGATCGAAACGCACCACGATTGGCTCCCCTCCCCACAGGGCGCCGTCTTCAGGCACCGTGGAGGCAACGCTCAGCGCCTTTGCCGCCCACACGGGAACGGGCCGTGACGCTGCGGCAGCCCCACTCTCAGTCTTCGTTCCCTGCACAAACCAGGCTCCTGGTTCATCAAGAGCCAGCTCCCCGGCAGCCGCGTTCTCGGTCGATGTCGACGAGCTGCCGCCCCTCTCTCGCCGAGCCGTCAGCAGCATTGCGTCCCCGTTGTCTTCTGACGATGCGCCACCGAGATGAACACGATTGGTTCCCACGCCGGTGAGTAGAACATTATCCAGGGCGAACACGGCTCCCTCAGGGTTGCCCTTAAGACCTGAATTCAGGTACCCCTCGTGCAGCATGGCCAAGACCATGTCCTTCACTACAAGACGTTCCCGCCATGGGAACCGACGGCGCAACGCCTTCCCAACGTCGAAGCGCATATGGTGCCACTTGTCGTCGCTGGTCGCTCCATCGAATGTGCCCAGAGCAACCAAATTTGCTCCCTCGTGCGTGGGCCCGGAGAGCGCCACAAAAACTCGTTCAAAGGGCTCATCCTCGAACGTCACGTAGAGATTGACGTTGACGTCAGCGGGGACAGCTGCATCCATCTCGATCCGGAGCACACGATCCAAGTCAATGCCCTGGACCGGCAGGCGAACGCCGAAGTCTCCCCCGGCATGGAGATTCCGCAAGGCCAGAACATGCCCGTCGCCTCCCTCAGGTCCCGCTTCCCTGATGCTCGTTTCGGCGCTCTGATCGCCAGACATTGGCGTCCACCCCTGAACACCATCCTCGAAGTCAAAGAAACGCCCCGGATGCGAACTCAACAGTACGTCCGGCCGGGGGCCGGTTAAGGGCAAAGCCACAGACGGATCAGGCGGGGGCGCTGGAGTCCGAAAATCCGGAATTTCCATCGTCTCATAGCCGATTTTGGCCCGGGCAACGACGATGCTGTTGTGCTGCGTCCAGAGAGCCAGCCACTTGGTTGGCAACGGCTCGGGATCGGTCACTGAGAAGACCGGTACATTGTCAAACCAGACGTCGAACCGTCCATCAGTCCTCCGGGCCTTGATGTAGTACCACGCCCCATGGACAGGCCTCCCGCCCGGATCCCACTCGACCTCGATCGCTCGCGCGGTCGGCCTCTTCTCCCGACCACGCGGAATGAACTCACGCTCGGTCTGTTCCAGGACATCTCCCCGGCGCCAGAACTGGGTCCGCCTCTCCGACCACATCGGGTCCCAGGCCGCGAGGATCGCGTTGTATCCGGAAAAAAGCTCCCGACGTTCCCTCGCGAATGCAACATTGATATCCCCAACCCGGGGGTAGTAATTGCGCAATCCCCCCTCGTGCAGATCGCCTTGGCGCATCCGCATCCCGGCGTAGCACTCCAGCGTGTAATTGCCCTTGAATGCGAACTTGTTCCAGAGGGCTGCCACTCCCCTGCTGCGACCATTCATGTGAGACCAGCGTGGATCACAGGCAAAACGGTTCGTGACTTCCCACTCACCAACCTTGAGCCAATCAACCGGAGCCTTCTCGAAAAGGTAATCCCGGACCTGTGACCGCTGGACTGACACGTGAACGTGGTCCAGGGATTCCCCGACCACCAACCCAACGGCCCGGCCAGTGAGAGGCACGTCGCTGTGGAGCGTCAGGAGGTCGTCCCCTTCAACACTCACCCACAGCAGGTGTCCATGCCGCACCAACCTGAAGGTCCCGTAGCTCACCGTGTCCGGCGTTCGAGGCAACGCTCCGATCTTCTCATCAACAATCTGCTTCCCCGGAAGGATCGTCTTCGCTTTCAGCTTGAAGCTTCGGCTATGTGACGGCATTCCTGGTCGGCTCACATCGGCCTTCCCTACTCCCTTCTCTGGATCGACGGAAAAGCGCAGGGCCCACCCCTCATCCCAGTTCACCTCATCGCCTCCAAAACGCAGCGTTACGCCGTCGCTGACGGGAGCACTGATCCGGAACGCCCCGTAGAAATCGCCTTTATGGACGTAGCGTTTGGGCGAATAGGCCGTACCATCCGTCTTCTTCTGCTCGATCCACGCCCAACGAGGAGACGCCCACCCCTGCATGAACGGATCATCAACGAAAATGTCCACGTTGACTGGATGCTCCCAGTCCCGGGTCGGTTCGGCATAGGCTTGTACGCCCGAGAAGCGGGTGTTTCCTCCGCCTTGGGCGAACAACCCAACGCGCCCCACGCGGTCGCCCTCCACCCGCCCACGGAGGCCAAGAACACCGTCGACAAAAAACAGAACGTCCCCTTCGCTCCTCAGATCCAGAAGCAACTCGTGCGTGCTTCCATCGAGAGGCAGTTTCGCCGCCGGAAAGGTCGCGGTCTCCGTCACCTCACCTGAGGCAATCTGCTGGAGAAAAAGGGCGCCCTCGGAATCGCGTCTCCAGCCCACGCGCCAGACGTTCTCCGTGTCCTTCCCCCCAAAACAGAGTCCAACCTGTTCCTGGTCCTTCTCCAGCGAAACCTGTGCCCGGAAACAGCCACGTTCCCAGTCAGCTCCTCCCAGCATGTAGACCTGCTCGCCGGCTGCTGGCCCGGTGCCTTCCCCGGTTGCGGCAAGAACGAGCGTGCCTCCTGCTTCGGCGACATCCCATTGCCCCTTGACCGCCTGCCCCTGTCCTTCCAGAGAAGCCAGCTGGTCAAAACGAAGTTCATGCCACGTCTCGCAGGACACGTCGTCAAAAAACGTCTCTCCGTCGGCCGCGTACAGCCCGATACGGCCTCCGGTGGATCGGGCATCGCGGTGGGTGAGAACCACTGAACCGTCAACCAGGACCTCGATCAAGTCGCCCTGAGTTCTTGCCTCCAGGCGGTACCAATTCTCAATTCGCCCGGCAACCCATGCATCCGCCACCAACTCATCGGCTCCGGCGTCGCGCCGGATCAACTCAAGGCGGCCAGGCAACACGCCAAGTGACGAAAGGCGCCATCTCAGCAACCAGAAGTTCTTCGGATCGGAAACTCCGAAGGCGAGCCCGAACGCCCCTTTCACCGGCTTGACCGACACGCCCACCCGATAGTCAGCCCAGAACGGGTGCCCGGTTGAGATGAAGGCCTCTCCCGCCGCCTTGCCGGAAAGCGAAAATGGATTCGAACTCCGGTCTGCGACAGGCTCACGACCTTCCCGGATACGGGCATCCGGATTAGCTCGAATCTCCTCCATCACCGAGTGCAGTCGCCACTCCCCACCAGCCGGTTCCCAAAGGCCGAAATCACTCGTCTCTTCCTCCGTTCGCATGAAATCGTCCCCGAACACAACATCCTCAACGCTCTGGTAGCCCGCCTCGGCCACTTCGGGGAACCCCGGGCCCGTTGCGCAGGCCACCTGCCCCTTCGCCCCCCCCGGGCCAAGCACACGGAAGATGCGTTTCCCGGAAACGATGACCTCAAACCAGTGTGGCCGGCTGCGCAGAAGCAGCGTGCCGCCGGAGAGGGCCTGGACAGGCAACGGTACCGTCCCCCTAAGCAACGCCTCCTCAACGCCGCCCCGCGTCTGCAGAAGATGGTATCCGTCAGCGTCCCAGCGCAAACGACCGAAGTCGGACGACGACGTCATCCAGAAAACCACGTCCAAACGCTCGAAAACAGGGCTGGCCTTGAAGGACAGCGCGTAGTCATTCGTGGCCCGACGAGGCCGTCTCTGGACAGCATAGGTCAGATCGGCGACTACAATCTCAGCACTCATCCCGCCGGGAGCAGCCAGCAGGAGCCCCAGCGCGACGGCGAATAGCCATCCCCCGAACGTGGAGAAGCGTCGTTTCAAAGGTGAAAAACCCATTCTGCCTCATCTTCCAGTACCGGAAAACGAAAAGTCCAAACGGTTCATTTACACGAAAGTTCCGGGAAATCCAGCTGAACAAGCCTATCCACGTGCCGCACCACCAGGCCGTTTCCCAGCCACGCGCAGTGGAACCATCTAGAAAACGTTCGTCGTTTGTCTTTATTGTACACGCGCAAAGAGAGAACGTTCTCAGCAAGTGGCTATAGTTCCGCAACGAGAGAGGAAGTGGCAGGTTCAGAATGAAAAAATGAAGCCCTGAAAAGGGCTGATTGATGTTCGTTGTTGCTACGGACGTGCGGATACCGCGTCGGTCGCTGCAATCAAGGAGGAAAGCCGGCATAACTCCGCCCGCGAAGGCGGG
>JABHEG010000240.1 GCA_018676675.1 Lentisphaerota bacterium | reverse complement strand
GAAAGAACAGGATGTAAGGTGGTTTCCACAATTGTAAGCCCTTTGCCGAGGTTGCTTACAATTGCACCGGTTGCCCGCCCGGTGCGGCCATCGGTCGGGAAAAAAACGGGCGTCTCATTTTACAGGAACACTGAGCTCTGGCGTACTTGCTGATCTGTTCCTTAGCGAAATCGCTTCCTTCCTACCCGACGCTGACGCGCCCGCTGCGGTCGAGGTCATCAATCGTGGCACGAATGATGCAGACCTGTCAGGATGGACGCTGCGGGACAAGGACAATCACGTCTTCGCATTTCCGAAAGGAACGGAATTGGGGGCGAACAGGGTTCTCGTGGTCCAGTTCGGTGAACCATCGCAAGAGAGTAGCAAACGTGAATCCACGACCAGCATCCGTTGCCGGGAGGAGTGGGCTGACCGGGCCTTCCGGGGTCGATCCAACGAGTGCGCCCTCTTCTCCTCCGCCGAAACCACGGCGGGGACGTTGGTCGATCATGTCTTCTGGGGTAGGAAGCCTCCCAGTGTCGGCTATGCCGATCTGAGGTGGTTGCCGCTCGCAAGGCAAGCCAAGCGACTTCGGTGGCACGGTGCCGTCTACATTGGGAATAGTCCTGCACCGGGCGATGGCGCGCCCCTTCTTCCTTCCGGCTCAATTGCCCGGATGCGTTTTGGCGGTCGCCATACCCACCAGAACTGGTATATCTGCCGCCCCGAGGATGTAAGCCTGGGAGAACTCAACACCGGCACATCTCCCATGCCAATGCACCCATGGTACAACTCCGGCTTCTCCCATGAGATCAACACGGTTAGGTTCATCTGGACGGGCATCATTCCGGAGGATGCTACCTACCGACTTCAGATCGCACGGGACCAAGCCTTCCGCGAAAACGTCGTGGACAAACTGACAAAGTCATCGACGCATGACCTCGTGATACCTGAAGGCAGGCTTTTCTGGCGGGTCCGCCGAGAATCGGGAGATACGGCGGGCCGGTGGTCCCGCCCTGTTGAGTTCAGATGGCGTATTGAGCCCACGCCTGCGTGGAAACAGCGGAAGAAGACGGAATCGAACGAGTCGGTCGAACGAACCAAGTAACCTTGGCCGCTCACCGGTATGTTCTGCGTGACAAATGGACATCGTTCCCGTGCTCAGCCAAGCGGTCCTCATGGCCGTGTCCCGAGATGTAGAATTTGTACACTGTTGAACTTCTCTCCATTTCTCTGCGTCCTCTATAGTAGACACTGCAGGAAGGATGGCACATGGCTCCACGCAGAGCACTGATTGAAAGCGAACTCCTGGTTGTTCAGCACCGCCTGGGCAAGGCTGGGGCCTTGGAGAAACTTGTTGAGCTCTGGGAACAACCCCTTTACTACTATGTTCGCCGTCTTGTGAACACGGAAGACGAGGCCAAAGACGTGACTCAAGATATATGGCTCAACGTCGTTCGGAAGATCGGTGCAGTACGTGATCCCGCTGCCTTTCCAGCATGGCTATATAGGGTTGCCCGGACTCACGCGGCGAGTCACTTCCGCAAGACACCTTCGTTCGAGAGCCTACCAGAAAACGGATCGGTCGCTGATGCAGCTTGTGCGAACGTGAATGATCTTCCCTCGACGCTGAATGCGGAGGAACTTCACTGGGGGTTGAGTCATCTGAGTCCACCTCATAGCGAATGCCTGATACTGCACTTTCTCGAGGGTTTCTCTCTGGAGGAAGTGGCCAACATAGCGGGTGTACCACTCGGAACCGTCAAGTCCAGAATCCATTACGCGAAGCAAGCGCTTCGTGACGTGTTGAGACAGGGGGCCTCTGGCAATGAGAAACAGTGAGTTCCGAAATGAAGTTCTTGGGTTGGATCCGTATCCTGAGGATCTGAAAGAGAGAATCCGAGAAAGGATCATCCATACCAGAGAACGGCCACTCAAGGCGTGGGAGCGACCGTTCCTGGCTTTCTGGTGTATGCCTGTAGGGTTGGTGTTACTCGGGGTCGCAACCTGGGGTTTCACAAGGTATGACACCGTCAGTCACATTCCGGGGCACAAGTTCGCAGGCCTTGCGTTCTGCCTTCTATTCGGATGTGGGCTCCTCGTTTTCTGCTCAATGTCGCTGAAGAAAGGTGCTCTGCGTCTTCGCAGTACATCCTTTGCAGTTTACGCTGCGCTTGGATTTGTGCTCTTCTGGATCTGTACTGCGATGATCACCGGAAGACATGTGACTAGCGGCGATGTGGCCGGTTTGATCGTGGTCAGCGTATGCGTCATCTGCACCCGTATTGAATCTTCAGAACTCCACCTGCGCGAACGCGTGTTGCGCAACGAGTTGGCCCTTGCGGAACTGTCAGAGCTTGTCAGAAAAGGGAACGAGAACGAATGAAACAAGCAATGCCCGACGGTGCCGGTATTGATATAGCGCCAGCGTGATAACAATTATTTGTGGGCCCATTTGAGCATAGGCGAAACTACTTCGCCAGCTCCTTTTGGGGTGGTAAAGGGCGGCAGACCCCCAAAAAGACGCGTAAAGCCATCAGCTGTCTAAGTAATGTTATCCGAGAAGAGAAGGAGGCATCCATGTGGCCGGGACTCCTCTTCGTGGGCCTCCTTTGCTGCGTAGGGTGTGCTTCGAGCCAGAGCAGACGTGCAGCGCCAGAGGGCAGATCGGCGACATGGAACGACCCGGTGCTCAAGGCCGAGCTCCTGCCGCCCTCCGCAGATCCCGTCGCGGGCGAGAGGATCACGCTGAAGCTGAAGATCACCAATGTCTCTCCCGAGCCCGTCGATCTGCCGTGGCCAAGATTCATCGACCAATTCATCACATCTGTGCAGCGTGCCTCCGATGGGACGGTCACACGCGTCGCGCACACAGGTCTGGCCTTGGGGCACGGCAAGTATCCGGGTGGGCTGCTTCAGCCTTCCGAGTCCATGAGCGTCGATCTCACGCACGTTTTCGACGCTCCTGGAGTCCACCGGGTCAAGTGCGAGTTGCGGACAACTCGAGAGGCCTGTCCGTGGTGGAGCTTCTGGGAGGGTTGCGTCGACACAGAGGAATTGCGGGTGGCGGTGCGCGGCAAAGGGGCGGATAACGAATGAGTTCACCTGACCTCGTATCCTCGGCAGGTGACTCCACCGTTCGGCGGTGATATAAACTATGCAGACAAGGCAGGGACAAGGAGAGACGCGTTTCGCAGTGGTCCTGGTTGCGATCACGGTGCTCGCAGTTGGTCACGCCCGGGGCCAGTACTCTGTGGTCCCGTCCCTTGATGGCACAAAAGAGCAGTTCTTGGCGAAGCCCATCCACAGGCGAGTTGCCAAGGCGGTGGTCACCCCCGTCGAGTGGATCGTCAACGTCGCGGCGCACCCATTTGTACGGTCCTCGGTGGGGAGCCTCTACATCAGCAACGTCAGCCTCTATGTGAAAGACCGCACCACCGGCAAGACCCACAGATACTCGCCTGTCGAGAACGGATGCTGGTCACCTGACAGCCGCCGTATAGCCTGCTCCGGACAGAAGCGGCGCGATGAACGCATCCCCCTGGCAATCATCGATACCGAGGCCGGTTCCGAACGCAGTTTCCACAATCGCGCTGCTCCGCCGAATTGGTCGATACAGGATCTCTCATGGTCAGCGGATGGCGCGATGATCTTCTTCCGGCAGGAATACACGGTTTACGTCTTCGACCTGGGAAAGAGGGCTTTTGCCATCGTGTCAAAGCAACACAAGGGCGACACGGTCGACACCGCCAAGCTCGGAGTCGACTGGAGGGCGAAAGCCGAACGAGCGGCTCCAGCGGACGCGAAGACGCGCCGCTGAGCCATGTGTGTGCGCCCGGCATGGCGCACTACTTGAGGGTGAAAGTCCCTTGCACACCCGTCAGGGGGAAGTGCTAGCGAAGGGCAAGGGCGTCGTCGTGAGGCGGGGTCTGAAGGAAGCCTGTAGCAAAGCGCTGGCCCGACG
>JABHEG010000368.1 GCA_018676675.1 Lentisphaerota bacterium | reverse complement strand
TCGGTGAAGGACTCACCGAACGCCGGCCTGGACGCAGCTTTCCGAGGAAAAAAACACCAACGAAGCACCGTCACGTCATGAACCGCAAAAGGATCTGAGGCCGTCGCGCCGCCCGGACGCTTAGGTTGACGGCATTGCCCCAGGGGGGGGGGCTTCCGGTAGACAACAGCCCAGAGGCGGGCCTCCGGGACGGTGATGCAGCCTGCTACAGTCGCCCCATCGACTTGAGCGGCCATGGCCACTCGCGCCATGAGTTTGGGCCGTGGCGCATTTGTGACATCCAGCATGGAGGTCCCCTCGTAAGCATGAGGGCCCGGCTTGATGGCATTCTGCAGGTAGATGAAATGTCTCTCGATTCCCAGCACTTGTTGGATAGCCTCGCCACGAACGGTGGCGATTGCGCCCTCATGCCAGTTCATTGGCTTGCGCACACGTTGGGGAGGCAGCCCGACGTAATCCATCCCCCGGAGCCATGTGGTGTCGCCTGTTCCGCCTTCCGTGCTCCAGAGAGGAAGGTCGTGACCGGGGCCGAACTCTCGGGCCAGTCGCTGGAAGTGATTGATGACGGTCTGGAGTTCGGCGTGGACCTCCTCCGCCGGTTTCAGTGGGCATCCATAGTGGAAGGAGATCGCATCGGCGGACTTCAGGGCGCCGGCTCTGGCGGCTCGTTCGTGCCAGCCCCAGGCAGGAGAGGTGAATCCCCCGACCATCAAGACACAATCCGGGTCGGCGGACTTCGCAGCCTCGCACGCGGCCTGACATGCCGCCGCAAATGCCTCGGGAGAGCCTCGCCAGAACATGCTGACATCAGGCTCGTTCCACACTTCCCAGTGCTTGGTCGTGTTACCGTACCGGGTAACCACGGCGCCGACGTAGGCTCGTAACGCATCCAGGTCCGGGGGCAGAGGCGGCGGATAGGCTCTTGCGTTCGGCCTGGGTACTGGCCCGTCGACGGCCGCCCAATAGGGCGTTGTGAAGAGCTGTCCGAGAACAGGCATGGCGCGGGTCTTCACGGCATCAATCTGGAAATCGTGGGTCCACTGGAACTCCCCTGGCTCAGGTTGCACGCGTACCCACCACGTGGCCTGGAGCATATTGTGATTGCGCATCCATCCCTGGCCCAGGCGCTGGGCTTGATCCAGGTATGCTCCGTCGAACCAGGCGTTGACGTGATTCCCGAAGAACGAGTCCTGGGAGGGGGCGTGCGTGGGCTTCGGCCAGCATGCGAAGGATGCGACATCGCGTACCCAGACGTTCTTTCTCTGTGTCAGCTCAGCCGCTACCTTGAACACGCCTCGAACGGGTGCTGGGAACGAAACAGTCAGCGTGTCAGACGTGCCCGGCTCAACCACAATCCGCCGTGTTTCCCGGCCCCGGGTCGCTTCCCAGAAGTCGAGCAGCGCGAACTGGATCTGTCCAGCGAATGGCGTCGATGTGGTGTTGCGCACGGGGATGTCTGCGGTGAAGGTGTCTCCGGGCGCCAGAACTGTGGCAGCAGGCGGCACTGTGGTCACGATCCCGATGTCGATTGGCCAGGGCGCGGGTTCTGAGGACGAGGCACTTCGCGCCTCGAGGGACTCAGCGATCCGTTCAGGATGCGCGGCAAGCAGCTTGATCTCGTCCAGGCTGAGACAGCGTTCCCAGATCATCCACTCATCATAGATGCCGGGGGCTTCCTTCTGGCCCAGCCGGATCGGCACTGTTCCCATGTAGAGGTCGTCGCGAAGCCACTGGGTTGTCCCTTCTGCCGCTACCGCGCCATCGAGACACAGCGTTTTCCTACCGGTGGCGGCATTCCATGTAGCGGCCACATGGTGCCACTCTCCGGGCTCCCAATCGCGGATTCCTGTGCTGGTCACGCTGTAGTCCCAGCGGTACCCGACCCCCTTCCTGGTCTTGCCGGTCATGAAGAACGCCACGCGCTTCGGGGTGTAGTAATTGATCGCGAAGTTCGTGGCGTCGAACAGCTGGCGGTGCCCCTGGTAAGACGTGTCGGCGGGGGACCAGGCCGGGGCGACCCAGAACGCCACAGTCCCCAGTGGGCGCCGGAAGTTCCCTTCCCCCAGGACGCTCACCGCGGCATCGGTGACGACAACGCCTTTCCCGACAGTTCCGTCCGCGTAGGTGGCTCCCGGGCAGGTAATTTCACCAGAGCCGTTTGCCAGGGCAGGGGAGAGGGTTGCTTCGAACGGTACGTGCAGGAGCAGGCCCTTCTGCAGTCCGGCGAGGTCCGCGCCGGGCAACCTGCAGCATGTCAGAGCGATCAGCGCCGCGCAGATTTGGGCGAATAGTGGGCTTCTCGGGGGAGCTTTTGCAGACAAACTGTCGTCTTTCGTCGGTTCGCTGGAGGCGGCCGTGTTCGGGTGGTGGTGGAGACGTGTCACCATACACGGCACGGGAGCCCCGGACAACCGTCTCCCGTGACGCGGCACGAAGGTCTGATCCGCTCGGGCGTCTCCGTGGGAGAGAGGGTATGTTCCGAGTATCTGAACGGTGCTCAGGTGCGCATCACCTGAGGCCGACGGCAGATACCGAATATCGCGCCACCAACCGAGGTGACCCAACGATGCTGCCTACATTGACCGTGCCCCGGCCTATCCAACTTGTCGTTGACGATGTCGGCTGGCGTGAGGGGTGGGACCTATCAGAGACGGGAGGGCCTTTTCGGGCCGGGGTTGACCGCTTGCTTGGCCGCCTGGACTACGAGGCTGTGGCGGACCTGGGGGAGGCGCTCGGAATCCGGCCTCAGTGTGCGATGGTCATGTGCGAGTGGGATATGCACAATGTCTGTGCGGGATGTCCGACTGCCACCCAATCCGGAGCGGCCTGGGACAACACGGCGCGGGTTGGGCCCTGGATGGGCGAGTGTGCCGAGGTGTTCCGTACGCGCAGCGCTCATATAGAACTGGCCCTCCACGGGGTTGGGCATGAACACTGGGAACAGGGGCAGCGGACCCGCGCGGAGTGGTTTGGGCAGGACGTTGACGACCGCTGGCCGTGGGACGTTGTTCAGACCCACATTGCCTGCTTTACGCGACTCATTGATCAACACGGGCTCGGGCCGGCAACCGGGATGTCCTTCCCTCCCAGTTTTGTGCCTTGTGCTTTCCGCTTCTACTGGGACAACGCGGATCCGGAATCGACCGGAGCGCTCGTTGCGTCAGCCGGTGTTCGGTATGCGTCCACGCCATATTCGTCCTGCACCTTTGCGGGCGAACAGCCCGAGCGACCGGATGGCGGGTTCGAACACGGCGTTCTGGTACTTGACCGGGGGTCGAGCGGGATTCCATGGTTTGTCTGGGATACCGTTCCCGAAGGGATCCCGACAACGTCGATCTGTGGGATCCACTGGCCCAATCTGCTGACGCCCTCGCCTCGGGACAACGGGGCTTCGGTGGCGCGTTGGTGCGAGTATTTGTCTGAGCTCGGGAAAAGCGATGGCCTCATGCTCGCCCGCAGTATGTCCGAGACGTGTTCTCAATGGATCCACTCTCAATACACAACGATTCAGCGGCAGGGAAACGACTGGTGTCTGGATACATCCGGAATTCCGGTGTCTGTCAGCCAGTGGGGGATGGCTGGACCACCGGTAGTTTCTCTCCCATTGGGGCAGGGCGGCCGCGTGCCGGCACTGAGGTGCGAGGGAGGGCGGATCGTTGCCCGTTGGGAGGACGACGGCCATGCGTACTTTGGCGTTCGGCTTGATGAGGCCGGCCGTTGCCGGGTCCATTGCTCTGAACAGGAAGGGGAGAGTCCCTGTGTTCGCCGGAGCGGGACCTACAACGTTCTTGATCTACGGTTTCAGGGAGAGACATTCAGTTTGGGATTGGAGCTGTTTGGTCGCCAGCGCGTACCAATCCGCGGTTGTGGGGCCCTGACCAGCGTTGCCGTGGCTGGGGCAGGCGCTACAGTGCATGCTGTTACCTATGACACGGCAGAGCAGGAAGCTCTGATCGACCTTTCCGTGGACGACATCCAAGGCCGGACACTCACTGTCACAGGGAAGCTGGCCCGGGGCAGCTGACGGGGTGATCGGCAGTAGCGACGGCACAGACTGTCAGGAGATGAAGATTGTGAGCACGACGAGCGCAGGAAACGCATGCATTCCAGATTCCAGGCATATCCGCAGTGGGTTGGAGATACCGACTGAGAACTACAGTGACCAACCCTACATTGTGAAGACTGACGATGGGGCTTGGCTCTGCATCATGACCACTGGCGCCGGCCATGAAGGACAGGCCGGGCAGCATGTGGTCTCGTTGCGCAGTACGGACCTCGGGCAGACGTGGGAATCCCCCGTGGCCCTGGAGCCGGTGGACGGCCCTGAGGCTTCTTACGCTGTCCTGCTGAAGGTCCCGTCGGGGAGGGTGTATGCGTTCTACAATCACAACACCGACAATATCCGCCAGGTCAAAGCCGACAACCCACCCTTCAAGGACGGCTACTGCCGCCGGGTCGATTCGCTTGGTCATTTTGTCTTCAAGTATACGGATGACCACGGGAAGACGTGGTCAAAGGAACGCTATGACGTCCCGATGCGCGAGATGGCCATTGACCGTGAGAACGTATACGGTGGCGACATTCGTTTTTTCTGGAACGTGGGCAAACCGTTCATCTGCGGCAACGCGGGGTTCGTTTCGGTGCACAAGGTTGGCGGGTTTGGAAACGGCTTTTTTACCCGCTCCGAAGGTGTCTTGGTGCGCAGTGAGGGCCTCTTGACCGAGAAAGATGGAGCCCGGATTACCTGGGAAACACTGCCCGAGGGTGATGCCGGTTTGCGGACTCCGCCCGGCGGGGGAACAATCGCTGAGGAACAGAGCTACTCCGTGCTCAGCGATGGGAGCTTCTACTGCGTCTATCGCACCATCGACGGGCATCCCGCCTGCTGCTACAGCCGTGACCAGGGAAGGACCTGGACGGAACCCAGGTACAAGGCCTATGCCGATGGCCGCTTGATGAAACATCCCCGGGCTGCCAATTTTGCCTGGCGCCTCACCAACGGCAAGTACCTCTACTGGTTCCACAACCATGGTGGGAATTGGTATGAAGACCGCAATCCCGTATGGCTGAGCGGTGGCGTGGAAGTGGACACTGCGGAGGGGAAGGAGATTCGCTGGTCACAGCCCGAAATCATCCTCTACGACGACGATCCTTTTGTCCGGATGAGTTACCCGGACCTGGTGGAAGACGATGGGCGCGTGTTCCTCACTGAAACGCAGAAGGACCTTGCCCGAATTCACGACATTGATCTGGGACTCCTCGAGGCTCTCTGGGAGCAGGGGACAACGCGCGAGGTGACGGCAGAGGGCCTTCTCCTGGCCGAAGCGGTCGCTGAGTCCCCGTGTGAACTGCCCATGCCCAAGCTGCCCGAACTGGTCACCCGCGACTCCAAACGGGCTGATTTTGGGACAAAGGATGTGCGGGCCGGGTTCACGGTGGAGTGCTGGATTACTCTCAACGACGTTGTCGGAGGAGAGGTCGTGTTGGACAACCGGGATGAATCCGGGCATGGATTGTCCCTTGAAGTCACCGGAAAGGGGACGCTCCGGCTCATCCTCAACGACGGAAGAACGGAGAATGCGTGGGAGTGCGACCCGGAGATTCTGGAGGTCGGCCAGTGCCATCACGTCGGGGTTGTCGTCGACGGGGGGCCTAAGGTGGTCTCGTTCGTTATCGACGGGATGTTCTGTGACGGCGGGACACATCGTCAGTTTGGCTGGGGGCGTTTCAGCCGGGACCTGCGGGACTGCAATGGGAGCGATGTGTTGCGCGTTGGCCCTGAATTGAGTGGCGCAGTCCATCATGTCCGCCTGTACGCCAAGGCCTTGCGGACCTCGCAGTTGATCGGGAATTTCCGGGCCGGGCTCTGAGAACGACGGATCTTAGCTTTGTTTCATCCTGGAGCGCGTGTCATGTCCCAATCGGTTGTGTTTGTTGAGGCCGAGTCTTTTCGTGACCAGGGGGGCTGGGTGATTGACCAGCAATCGATGGACACGATGGGCTCCCCATTCTTGCTGGCCCACGGGCTCGGCGTGCCGGTCGCCGATGCCGAGACCCGTGTGAGTTTCTCTGAAGCAGGTCCCTACCGGGTCTGGGTGCGGACCCGAGATTGGGTTGGGCCCTGGAAAGGCCCTGACATTCCGAAACAACGCCGTGCTGTGGGATGCCCCGGGCGTTTCCGTGTGCTGATCGACGGTGACGCGTTGGCGCCGGTTTTTGGTACGCAAGGCGCTGAGTGGCATTGGCAGGATGGGGGCACCGTTGACGTGGCTGCGGGGGAGGTCCCTGTTGTCTTGCAGGATCTCACTGGCTTCGACGGACGTTGTGACGCGATCGCCTTCTGTCGTGATCTTGCCGCTGTTCCGCCTGGTGGCGGGGAGCCGTTGGCTCGATTCCGCCGTGAGGCTTCGAGGATGCCGCGGGAGCCGCGGGATGCCGGGGTCTTCGACTTGGTGGTGGTGGGCGGAGGGATGGCAGGGTGCTGTGCCGCGATCAGTGCGGCGCGTTTGGGGTGCACGGTCGCACTGGTGCATGATCGGCCGGTGCTCGGAGGCAACAACAGTTCAGAGGTCCGAGTGGGGCTGTCGGGACAGATCCACCAGCATCCCTACCCGAACCTTGGCGATCTGGTGGACGAGATTGGGCCCATCGGGCATTGGAACCTTCATGACGCCAAACAGGCTCCCGCTGCTCCCCGGAGCAAGCACGTCCTGGCCGTCATTGATGCGCATCCTGAGAAGACGGTTCACAACGCTGGTCTGCCCTCGAACTATGAGGACGAAAGGAAACGCCTGGCTGTCGAGGCCGAGCCCGGGGCGGAGCTTCTCCTCGGCATGCATGTCTGTCGCGCTGATACTCGGGATGGGCGCATTGTGGCGGTCCTTGGCAGGGACATCTCAACTGGTGAGGAGGCGCTGGTTCGGGGAGCGCAGTTCGCTGACTGCACAGGGGATGGGGCGCTCGGCTTCCTGGCTGGGGCGGATTTCCGAATGGGGCGTGAAGCCAACCATGAAACGGGTGAACCCGGCGCGCCTGACGTTGCGGATCAGCTGGTAATGGGGACGTCTGTACAGTGGTACACGGCCGAGGAGGCGACACCGCAGTCCTTCCCTGACTGTCCGTGGGCGGTCCAGTTCACCCCGGAAACGGCGCAGCGCTGCACTCGCGGAGATTGGGATTGGGAAACCGGCATGGCCCTGGATCAGGTGGAAGATATCGAACGTGTGCGCGACTACGCGTTGCGGGTAACTTACGGCAATTGGGCATTCCTAAAGAACCAGAGCGAGATGAGCGATGACCTCCTGAAGCATCGTCTTGCCTGGATTGCCTACATCGGTGGGAAACGCGAGAGCCGGCGGTTACTTGGGGACGTGATTCTGTGTGAGCAGGACGTGGTCGAAGCGCGTCCATTCCCCGACGCCTGTGCCACCACGACATGGTCGATTGATTTGCACTACCCGAACCCGGAGTGCTCCAAGCATTTTCCGGGCGAGGAGTTCCGTTCGATAGCCAAGCACACTCGGGTCGATCCCTACCCCATTCCATTTCGGTGCCTCTACAGCCGCAATATCAGCAATCTCATGATGGCCGGCCGGAACATCAGTGTGACGCACGTGGCCTTGGGAACGGTTCGTGTGCAGCGGACAACTGGGATGATGGGCGAGGTCCTGGGGATGGCGGCCGCGCTTTGCCGACAGCATGGAACGTCGCCTCGCGGTGTTTACGAAGAGCACCTGAGTGATCTCGACGTACTCATGCAGCGAGGCGTTGGGCGTGCCGGTGGGGATCAGCTCTCCACCCATTGCCCAAAGTAGTCGACGAGGCCGCTGGACGGCGCGGGGATGACGACGGGGACGCCGCCCTGGCGCAGTGATTCGGCTCCGGCACAGCCTGCTGCAACGCTGTTACGGGCTGCGATGGCGCTGGTCTTGATGCTTCCACCTTCCCGGACAAAGCGGACGAACTCACCGACGATTGCGGGGTCAGCTCCGCCATGGCCACCAGTCACCGGCTCCATCGGGTACTGCACGTCGCCATCGGCCTTGTAGTGACAACGCTTGTTCCAGAGTTGCACCACACAGCTTCCGGGGGAATCTCCCAGGTTCTCTACTCGTCCCTCTGTGCCGATGATCGTGTAGTTCCGCCAGCCATCGGGTGAGTAGTGACATTGCTGGTAACTGCACAGGACGCCGTTGTCGAGTTCCATGTTCATCATGCTCAGGTCTTCGACGTCTATTACCGGGTTCATTCCCTTCTGGCTCAGGGGAGGCCAGTTTTCGAGGCGCCAGCTTGCATCTCCCCGCTCGCTGGGATCGTGGCGGTCCTCAATCTGGTTATAGACAGTCAGATTGCCGAGTGCGGTCACGCGCCGGCTGTAGCCGCCACAGAGCCAGTGCAGCACATCGATGTCGTGCGCGCCTTTCTGCAGCAACATGCTGGTCGCTTTGCTGCGTTCGGCATGCCAGTCCTTGAAATAGGCATCTCCGCCGTAGGCGACGAAGTGACGACACCAGCCGGCTTTCACCTCACCGATGGCGCCGTTTTCGATCAGTTTTTTCATCTCCTGCACGAAGGACATGTGGCGCATGTTGTGGCCCAGGAATAGCTTCAGACCATTCGCCCGGGCCTTTTCCAGCACCCGGTCACAGCCGGCCGTGGTGATGGTCATTGGCTTCTCAAGATAGATGGCTTTCCCGGCATCCAGCGCGGCAAGGGCGTGTTCTTCGTGCCAGTAGTCGGGGGTCGTCACGAATACGGCATCGATTCCCGGCTGTTCGAGGAGCTCCCGGTAGTCGGTGCACACGAACGTGTCCTCACCGCAGAATTCCTGGAATTCGGACAAGGCTTCCGGGCGGATGTCGCAGCCGGCGACCAACCGTGATCCCTGACCGGGCTTGTGGGCGTGTCGGGCCAGGCGTCCCCGACCTCCGCAACCAATCACACCAATCCGCAGTTCGCTGTTCTTGTCCATGACGCCCTTTATCTCCTGACTCATCGTGGCCTGATGGCTGGCCCACGGCCATGCTCTTAAACCATCGCTCGCTTGGCAAACTCATTACATAAACCGCATATCGGTTGGGTCAATGTGGATTCCGCGCGTTTCTTCTGCACGAGGCGGAGCGTGGGGTGGGAAGGGGAACAGGTGCGGGAAAATCCAGGGAGAGCGGGGTCAGCTCCAGTTGCGGCCGAACACGTGGGCCAGGAGGCGATTGCCCAGATTGTCAGCCGCGCTGGATGAGGCCCCCAGCAGGAATGCATCGAGATCCTTCACGACATCCTGGGCAGACACGTAACGGGTCTCCGGGCGTTTCTTCAGCATCCGGGCCAGCACTTGCTGCAGCAGCGGTGGAAGATCGGGGACAATCTTGCGCGGCTCGACGGGCAACTCGTCCGTGATTTTCCGGGCCAGTTGCGGGATGTTGTCCGCTTCGAACGGACGGTTCCCGACGAGCAGTTCGTAAAACAACGTACCCAGGGAGAAGATGTCGGCTCGATGGTCCGTGGCCGAGCTGACAAACGATTCCGGGGCCATATAGGCAGGGGTGCCGAGGATTTCGAGGGGGCCGGTGAGCTCGGACAGTGGCCGCCTTGCAATGCCGAAATCGGTGATCTTCGGGATCAGTTCCCGGGTGACCAGAATGTTGTCCGGCTTGATGTCACGGTGGTAGACATGTTGTGCATGAACGGCCGACAGCGCGTCGGCCAACTGCCGGACGATGGACGCTTTTTCTGCGTAGGTCAGCGAGGCTTTGTCACCCACGAAGTGCCTCAGGGATCTGCCGTCGATATGCTCCATAAGCATGTAGGGGAAATCAGCTGTCTTTGCCCGACCGAAGTCGAACACGCGGACAATATTGGGGTGGTCCACACCGGCGATGATCTCGGCTTCCTGAAGAAACCGTCTGGCCAAGCCGTCCGGGTCTTTCTCCGGGACGATGGCCGGACGCAGGATCTTGAGCGCGCGCCCGATGATCTGCCCGTCTTCATTCTCTTTCTCGACGAGGAAGACGATTCCGGTGTTGCCTTCGCCGAGGGTCCTGCGGACGTGGTAGCCTGCGATCGTTTTAGGCACGCCTCCCATGTTCCACGTCTGTTCGACCGGGTCAACCACCTGTTTCCCTGTTGTCGCCTCCACCAGGTTCCGATGGCGTTCGATGGCGAAGCGCAGGGCTCGGAGGATGCGTGGTCCGTCGACTGTTCCCTTGGTGAGGTAGTCCTGAGCCCCAAGTTGAACGGCCTCGACCGCAAGCTGTTCGTCAGCGACCCCGGTGAGAACAACCATCGGCGTGTTGGTCGCGACCTTGTGGAGTTTCCGGAATGTACTGATCCCCTCACTATCCGGGAGGTTCAGATCAACGAGGATCACATCGAAGCGTTCGGTGCTGAACTTCTCGACCGCTTCCCGCAGGTAGAGCACGTGGGTGAATGCGAATTCCGTGCCGACGTTCTCACCGAGGGTCTCCATGAGGATGTCGGCGTCGTCGAAACTGTCTTCTACGAGCAGGGCTTTGATTTGGGGAGAGGACATATCCGTCGCCTGGGGGTGTAGGTCCGGCGCATCGTTCTGTGCCAATATGTGCGTCGTGGAGGAGGAATGCAACGGATGTGAGCCCCAGGGCAGGGCTGTTTCATTCTCACTTCTGTGAGACCGTGAGAGCGTCAGACCGTGAGACCGTGAGCACGAGAATCCGGAAACGCTATCACGCTATCACGGTATCACGCCATCACGAACGAGCCAGATTCGTCAGGATGAAACAGCCCTGGCTCCAGGGCGGCGGCTGCGGAACGTGGTTTGGTTGGTGCGGGAAGTTCCAGGCGAGCGTGCTATGTTCGGGAGTTGATCCTGTTCTATCCCTATACGGAGTCCAGACGCATGGCAGACCCCCAACCCCGTGTTGCCGCTCCCCAGTACCGGTTATCCCCGCCTGTTACCGGAAACTGTGCCCCCGCCGCCGGTTCTTCGGAAGCCGAGTGGTGCCTGTGGTACCGCGAACCCGCGGAGGGATGGGAAGAGGCCTGTCCGATCGGGAATGGGTCCATGGGAGGCATGATCTACGGCGGTGTCACCCGTGAGCAGATTCAGTTCAACGAAGACACGATCTGGACGGGGGAGCCCCACGACTACGTACACGAAGGTGCTGCCGCTGTCTTGCCTGAGTTGCGTCGCCTTCTGGCCGAGGGGCGGCAGGGGGAGGCCGAAGCGCTCGCTATGGATCGCTTCATGAGTGTTCCCCTTTCCCAACATGCCTACCAGCCGTGTGGAGATCTGTGGGTGGATGCACCGGGGCACGACAGCGTGACCGGCTACCGGCGTGTGCTTGATCTGGAGCGGGCCCTGAGTGTTGTCACGTATGTGCATGATGGCGTTGCGTTTACCCGTGAGGCGTTTGCGTCCTATCCGGATCGCCTCATCGTCCTGAGGATAACTGCGGATCAACCGGGCTGTATTAACTGCGGAATTCGTCTGACGAGTGTCCACTCAGACAGCAGTGTTGACACAGTCGGTGGGGATGGTCTCGCTCTGTCGGGAGCGGTCGCAGAAGGGGGTGTCCGCTTCGCCGCAAACGTCCTTGCCATCGCTGAAGGCGGTTCCATAGCAATGGGCGAGGGCGGGTTGCGGGTAGAGGGCAGCGACAGTGTCACGCTGTTGCTTGCGGCCGCAACGAATGTGGTGAGTTGGCAGGAGCTGGGAGGGGATCCAACCGAGCAGTGCGCGGCTCGTCTGAACGGGGTCAGAGGCATGGGCTTTGATGCGTTGCTGCAGCGCCATCTGCTGGACTACCAGCCTCTCTACGGACGGGTGACTGTGGATCTGGGACGTACGGCCTCGGCAGCGGAGCCGACAGATTGGCGCATTGCCCATTTCGGTGATGCACCGGACCCGCACCTGGCGGCCCTCACCCTTCAGTTCGGGCGGTATCTCCTCCTGGCTTCCAGCCGCCCGGGATCACAGCCGGCCAACCTGCAGGGCGTGTGGAATCCGAGACTGAACCCGCCGTGGGACAGCAAGTACACAACCAATATCAATGCGGAGATGAACTACTGGCCTGCCGAGGTCGCCGCCTTGCCGGAGTGCCACGAGCCGCTGTTTGATGCTCTTGACGAGTTGGTCGAGTCGGGGCGGCGCACGGCTCTGACCCACTATGGAGCCCGCGGGTGGGTGCTGCACCACAATTTTGACTTGTGGCGTGGCACGGCCCCGATCAACAACTCGAACCACGGGATATGGCCCACGGGAGGGGCTTGGCTGAGCCTCCACCTCTGGGAACACTACCGGTTCAGCCAGGACGACACATTCTTGCGCGAACGGGCCTATCCGGTGATGCGTGACGCTGCCCTGTTCTTTGTCGATGTCCTGGTGGAGGATGCTGCAAGCGGCTGGCTGATCAGCACCCCTTCCAACTCTCCGGAGCAGGGAGGGCTGGTGGCCGGACCGACCATGGATCATCAGATCATTCGGGCGCTTCTTACAGCCTGTATGGCGGCGGCGGAACGGCTTGAGGAGGATGAGCCCACGGTTCGTGAGTTCAGGCGGATTCGTGACCGGATTGCCCCGAACCAGATTGGCCGGCATGGACAACTGCAGGAGTGGCTGGCCGACTGTGACGATCCCGAGAATGAGCATCGCCATGTTTCCCATCTATGGGGCATTTTTCCTGGGGAGGATATCCAGTGGCAAGCGCATCCGGAGCTATTCGAGGCGGCACGTCAGTCTTTGATCTTCCGCGGGGACGGTGCCACTGGCTGGTCCATGGGATGGAAGGTCAACTTGTGGGCTCGGTTCCTCGATGGGAACCACGCGTACCGCATATTGCTCAACCTACTGGCCCCCGTTGGCAGCAAGGGAAGAGGAGGGATGTACCCCAATCTCTTCGATGCCCACCCGCCGTTTCAGATCGACGGTAATTTCGGCGCTGCAGCGGGGATTGTGGAGATGTTGCTCCAAAGCCATCTCGGGGAGGTACATCTGTTGCCGGCGCTGCCTGAAGTGTGGGGAGATGGAACGGTGTGGGGGCTCAGAGCGCGGGGGGGATTCGTGGTCGATCTATCCTGGCAGCGAGGCTCTCTGACGCGTGCACGAGTGGTGTCAATGGCGGGGCGCCCCTGCGTGCTGCGGTCCGCAGAGCCGCTCACTGTGGCTCAGGAGGGGCGGTTCATTGCCGAGACCGAATTCGGAGAGGGCACAGTTACCTTCCCAACCGTTGCCGGGGCGACGTATGATGTCGCTTTGGCGTGACTGCAGCGCGGGTCGGGGAAGATAGAGGCCCAGGTCACAGCCTGGGCATGGTGAGGCCGCCGTCGATCATGATAACCTGGCCGGTGGAGTAAGGCAGATCACCGCGGGTGAGCATCGCCACGGCTTTGCCGATGTCTTCCGGGTAACCCCAGCGCTTCTGAAGGCAGAGACCTTCAGCGATCAAGGCGTCGTACTTCTCCTTGACGACCGAGGTCATATCGGTCATGATCACACCTGGTCGAATCTCGTAGACCGGGATGCTGAACTCCCCCAGGCGCGTAGCCCAGAGTTGCGTTGCCATGCTGACGCCGGCCTTTGACAAGCAGTACTCTCCCCGGCTGGGCGACGCAACGGTCGCGGAGATTGACGAGATATTCACGACGCAGCCGCAGAAGGCGTCATCGTCGTTCTGCTGCTCGATCATCCAGTTGGCCACGGCCTGGGTCAGGAAGTAGGGGCCCTGGAGATTGATCTTCATGACCCACTCGTAGCTTTCCTCTCCGGCCTCCAGGATGTCGGCCCGAACTTTGGGGGCCACACCGGCGTTGTTGACCAGGATATGGAGCGCTCCATAGGTTTCCCGGATTGACCTCAAGGCGGCCTTCCGGTCTGCATCGCTGGTGACATCTCCCCGGCAGTAAAGCGGGTTAACGCCCTTTCTTCTCAGCGCGTCAAGCGCCGGCGTTACAGCTTCGGCGGGGTGGATGTCGAGGATTACCGGCTGGATTCCCTCCTCTGCCAGGCAGGTAGCGATTCCGTAGCCAATACCTCGAGCTCCTCCGGTTACCAGCGCGACTCTGTCCATGATCAATATCCTTCTGGCTCCGTCCGATCCACCGTGTGCGGGCGGTTCGTGTTCTACATGTCACTCCCGGCGTACCGATGGCGCCCGTTGAGTGGTTTCTCTGCGCTGTGACGTCAGGCCTGCTTTTTCGGGCCGTTCGTTCCTGTTCCGGTATGCCTGTCCGGTATCGCAGTTAGCCGCAACTGAGAGGGCGTTTGGCATCCGCATTCCCGCTTGCTTTCGCCGCTCTTTCCGCGATATTTATCCGTACATCACGGTCGATTGCGGCCGGCAACTCAGGGGGCCGATTAGTATAGCCAAGGGGGAAGGGATGGCAAACGTGGTGACACGAGGACGGAAACGCTGCATCGCCAGCGCTGAATGGAGATTTATTTCCCGTGGCAGATGATTCCCAAGGACAGAGCAACGCGTATCGGGCCGCAGGCGTGGATATCGATTTGGCCCACGCCCTGTTGGACCGCGTGAAGGGTAAGATCGCATCAACCCGCCAGCCTGGTGCTTTGGCTCCGATTGGTGGCTTTGGCGGAATGTTCCGCATTGATCTCACCAAGTACCGACGCCCGGTGATGGTTCAGAGTGTTGACAGCGTCGGAACAAAGGTCCTTGTGGCTCTGCTGATGGATAAGCACGACACGGTTGGCCATGATATCGTCAATCACTGCATCAATGATATTGCCGTGCAGGGGGCTGAACCGGTCACCTTTCTGGACTACATCGGGATCGGTTCCTTGCGAAGTCCGCTGTATGAGCATGTCCTTGAGGGCGTTGCAGACGCGTGTGCGGCTCAGGACGTCACGGTGATAGGCGGCGAGACGGCGGAAATGGCGGGGATGTATGGCGAGGACTACGACTTGGTCGGATGCATCACCGGGATCGTGGAGGAAGATCAGATTATTTCAGGGGACTTGATCCGCCCGGGGCATGTTGCCATTGGGCTGGCCTCCAGTGGATTGCACACAAACGGTTTCTCGCTGGCCCGCAAGGTCCTGTTTGAGACGTGCGGCTATTCCGTCGATACCGACTTGGACGCGCTTGGGGAGACCGTTGGCGAGGCGTTGCTGCACCCCCACGTCTGCTACTGGCAGGCGATCAAGGCGGCCCTTGCTGAGAAGCTGCCCCTTCACGGCATTGCTCACATTACGGGTGGTGGCCTGTACGATAATATTCCACGCGTCCTTCCGGAAGGAACAGCGGTAGAGATTGAAGCCGGGGCGCTTCCTGTACTCCCGATCTTCCAGGCCATTCAGGCCGGCGGCAACGTTGATCCGAGCGAGATGTATCGCGTGTTCAACATGGGAGTCGGCATGGTCTGGTTCGTTCCGGAGGAGGCCGCTGAAACGGGGCTCGGCTTCTGCACCGCCGCTGGGTTCGATGCCGCGGTTGTCGGTCGGGTTGTGGCGGGTGATCAACGCGTCACGATTCACGGCCTGGGGTGAGGGGTGTCCGCTCCGGCCCCATCTTCAGGCATGCAGTGCCTCCCGATCGAGGGGATTCCCGTCTGCCAACCACTGTCCTCTGGACACCCATGGCCTACCTACCGGGCTGGCTCTGCGTTCCCTCGTTTCAGCGCTGTCGCAACGGGGAGAGCTGGTTGCGTTGGCGACTGGCGTTGACGTGCTGCCAAAGCGCGTTGTCCTTGGCCAAATCCCGGACGAGCTTCCCAGTGGTCGTCCCGAGGTAGGCCGCAGCATCACTGATCCGGAGACCGTGGTGTTCCAGCACATCGAGCACTTCAGCCATCCAGATGGGATATGCTGGGGACTTTGGCCCGGGCTTTCCACGAAACGTGGGTGGGAGTTCGGGCGGGGCTCGGTGGGCCAGGGCCAGGCTGTGCCGAAGCCGTCGCAGTGCCAAGGCACGGTTTCTTGTCTGCGAACGTGTCTCGTCACAGACCACGGACACACTAGTCTCGAGATGTGTGACTCTCACTGCAGAATCGGTTGTGTTGCGCTTCTGTCCTCCCCGTCCGGTCCCTCGGAAGCACTCGATCCGGCACAGTGACCGCAACTCGGGATCGGGCAGTTCAAGCAATCGGTTTCTCGCTTCTCGGTCCATGCCGCTGGGTTCCGTTCGGGGTGGCTCACGTCGAGGGTTGAGTCATGCCCTGGTGTGCCGGAATAGCTTGCGCATATGGCAAACGTACTTGAGTGTCAGCACACTGGCACCTGCGGCACCTTAATGCATCGTGGTTCGTGCGACAGCAGGTGGGGAGGATTTGCCGTTGTCTTGTGAGGGAATCCGGGCGTCAGCCATGCCGTACAGGTGAACGCCTCGACCACGCGATGACGATGGTCGGTGTTCTGAGGAACCTGTCCAGGGGACGAGGGTCAGACCCGAGTGAGATACGCGTGACCTGTGTGGGCACCCGCGGGCACTTGAGTTTTCGCCGACGCACTCTAGTGTGTTAGGCTCTGAGCCGCCATTGCGGGGCGCTGGAGATGACGCGGCCCGGACAGGGGCACGTAGACAATTCGAACGGATTGGCGCCTGAGGCTGTCAGGTATGGACAGCTCGGGGCTCTCGCCGAATGGACAGGATAGCTGGAAATGGCACTAGAGTTGGGTAACGAACAGGAACGCCCGCAGCCGTTGAGAGTACGGACGTATGGTGACCCGGTCTTGCGCCGGAAGGCCCCCCCCGTTGACGAGATCACTCAGGCTGTCAGAGACCTTGCCGCGCGTATGATCGTGACGATGTACGAGAACGAGATAAGGGGAGTCGGCCTGGCGGCTCCACAGGTGGGAGTCAGTCTCCGCCTAATCACGCTCGCAACTCATGATCCTGACGAGCCCATTCCTCCGAACGCATCGCCCGGCGAGAGAATGCTGAGCCCCCGGATGCCGATTGCGCTGATCAATCCTGAAATAGTGAAAGCCTCATCTGCCATGGAAGAAGCCGTTGAGGGGTGTCTCAGTATACCTGAGGTGCAGGGCGGAGTGTGCAGGCCAGCTTCTGTTGTGGTCAAAGCCTTGACTCTGGGGGGCCAGACCATTCAGGCCGAGTGCGGAGGGTTACTGGGACGGTGCCTGCAGCACGAGATAGACCACCTTGACGGTATCCTCTTTGTCGATCGCTGGCGCGAGGTGGATTCGATGGCGCACGGGACCCAGTTGCGCGCGATAGAGAAGAAGGCCATCCGCTCAGCGTCGGGTGGGAGACGCAGTTGACGTTCTGAATACCGTTGAGGAGCACGAGACGATTGAGTAACCCTGAGCAACCCCGGGACCCGGGTGAGCAGGCTGGCGCCACGGCGGGAGCCGGGGGAGAGGGTGGTGCACCCGCGGAACGTCTGACCGTGTCGCAGATCTTCATTGGCCTTTTCTTTTTCCCCCATGTCGTCCTTCTTCTGCTTCAGGAGCAGCGCTGTCGACGTGCGCTTGGTCTTGTTCTGTGCTCATGCCTGGTGTGCGGCATGTTACTCGGCGTCGCCCGGATCCCCAAATTCCTTGGCCTGAGCACCGACTGGGCCCGATGGCTCTCAAGCGAAGTCAGTGTGCTTTGGGTCGAGGATGGTGCGTTGCGTTGGGAACGTCCTGCTGATTCCCCGCGGACCACCCGGTACCGCAACTGGCGGATAGACTTCGCGGAGAAGGACACCCCGTTTGAGCCGGAGGAACTGGCCGTTGGGACAAGTCGGGGGATCTGGATCGCCCCGCACAATGTTCATGCCTGGTGGCGCCGAACTCAGGATCGTGTGGTCACCGCCTCCCTCGTCCGGGACATGAAGGTCGGTGGGCTGTACGAGCTCGACGAGCTGTGGCCGGACGACTACCGCCTGCAGGGACAGGCGTTCGAGGAACAGGCACGGACGTTTGTCATCCAGGCGATCCCATTTATTCTGCTCCACGCAGGCCTGTCGGTCACCGGTCCCGTCCTGCTCTACGCGGCCGTGTTCTCACTCGTCCCGGTTCTGTTCCCGCGTCGGGGAGGGCGAGGGCGGTTCACATCGGCGTTGACGTTTCACCTGTATGCCAGCATTCCCCCTCTCATCGTCGGGGCGATCTACGCCAGCCTTGGCCTGCCTTCCCTCGATTTCACGACTGTTTTTGTTTGTGCGTTCATGGCGTATCTATTGTTCGTGATGATTCGCATGCGTCGGGCGTCCGAGGCCTAAGTCCCTTCCTCCCGTTTCCCCCTTGCCTGCGACCGTGCGTCGGCCGCCGCAGTTCTGCCGTTCACTCGCGTGCCTGCAACAGGGCGCCGTCAACGCATTTCGCGCGTGCGCTTCCGTGCCCTTGCAGAGGTAGGGCTCCGTGTGCTACATTACGCAGCTGTCCGGTGCCTGCAAAAGCCGTGGCCTCTGAGGCCGGTATGGAATCGATTTCCTGCCGCCGTGGAACGGTCTTCTCGGCGGGGGGTGTCGGCGGAAGATGCCGCAAAGTCGGCGTCCGTACCGGGGCTTGATTGTACAGGCCTCAAGGGCAGAGACGTGTACCTCCCGACGGGGGGGCGAGGTCCGGGCACGGACGTCGCGGATTTTTGGAGACTTTCTATGCATGGCAGTCTATTGGTCGTGGGCTCGTTTGCTCAGCTTGAGTCAGTGCATGAGCCGCTCCGGTTCCTGGCGGCGGTGAAAGACGACGTTGGGGCTGTGGTCGGCATTCTGCAGGCGATCCTCAGAGTGTTGACTGCGTGGACGACGTTCTTTGTCGATCGGACCGTCGAAGCCGGCATTAATCCTGACATTGAGATTGTTATTGCGATCATGCTGATCCTGACGGTGTGGTTGGGGATGGCGTGTTGGTCCTCATCGATCGCGAGTGCACGTCGCTACTCGCCGAAGCTGCACTTTCTCATCGGGTTGGCTCTGCCGCTCGTCTACCCGCTCGTGATCCTCTTCGCGATGGATGTCAAGGGAGCCCGGGGGCGACAGAAACAGATTGAGGCGGAACAGGAAGCGGAGCTTGAGGAGGAGCGTCTGCGCGCTTTGGCCGCGGGGACCGAAGCTGCGTCCGCCGAGGGTGCTGAGGGCCAGGCAGACGACACCGTCTTCGACATGGCGTTTTTCAAACGCATTGCCCATGATGAGGACGGGCAGTCTACCGGCCCCTGGTTGATTCGCTATGCGAACAATGAGGTCATCGCTCCGACCATCGTTGATACCCTTGAGCACGCTGTCGTGATCGAGATACACCAGGATGGCACGGATCAGTTGCAGCGCATCCGTATACCATATGGCACGATTGCCAGCTGTGACCTGATGCGCTGACCTTGACTGGCTTCTTTCAGTAGAGTGTTTGGGCATTATTGAAGGAGTGAGTTTCCAGGCGACTGACCAGCTCTGCCTCAGCTGCCTGCAGATCGCAGTTTCCCGGAGGCCCGGTCTTGCCGTCGCTGGCCGCAAACGTGGCCGCTGACGCGTCATGCGGGCCTGTTTTCGTTCTACGGACCTGCGGGTGGATCCGTGGCCTGGATTTCCGGTAGTATTTGATGTGATGACTCCCGGCCCCGTCAGCGAGGCCGGTGGATGTAGCCCCATGCAAGTTGGGATTGATACACATGTTTGATTCTGTAAAAAGCAATGTTTCGTTCTCGGAGATGGAGAACGGTATCCTGGCGTTCTGGCGTGACCATGCGGTCTTCGCGCAGTCGCTGGCTCTCCGTGAGGGAGCTGAGCAGTACGTGTTCTATGATGGCCCTCCCTTTGCCACCGGGTTGCCCCACTATGGGCACCTCCTGGCCGGCACCATTAAGGACGTCGTCCCGCGTTACCAGACCATGCGTGGCAAGTATGTGCCCCGGACGTTCGGGTGGGATTGCCATGGGTTGCCGGTCGAGAACGAGATGGAGAAAGAGCTCGGCATCAGCAGCAAGCATGAGATCGAGGAGTACGGCGTTGATCGCTTCAACGAGGCGTGTCGCGGGATTGTGCTGCGGTACACCAAAGAGTGGGAAGACATTGTGGAGCGTATCGGCCGTTGGGTGGACTTCGACAACGGCTACCGGACCATGGACGCGAGCTACATGGAGTCGATCTGGTGGGTCTTCAAGCAGCTCTGGGACAAGGACCTCATCTATGAGGGGCACAAGATTCTGCCGTACTGCCCCCGCTGTGCGACCCCGCTCTCCAACTTCGAGGCGAACCAAGGCTACGCAGACGTCCAGGACCCATCCGTCACGCTTCGCTTCCAAAGTTGCGACGAGCCTGATCTCTATTTCCTTGCGTGGACGACGACCCCCTGGACGCTTCCGTCTAACCTGGCCCTCGCCGTGAATGCGGAAGTGGACTACGTCGTTGTCGCGGATGGTCCCAACCGGTATGTGCTGGCTGCAGGGCGCCTGGATACGTACTACCGCGATGAAGCCCCCGAGATCGTGGCCAGGCTCAAAGGGAGTGATCTGGTGGGCAAACGTTACTGCCCTCTGTTCCCGTACTTCTCGGCGCTTGCGGACGATGGTGCGTTCCGGATTGTTGCTGCCGATTTCGTTTCCACCGAGAACGGTACGGGAATCGTGCATATGGCTCCTGGGTTTGGTGAGGACGACTCTGTTGTCTGTCGGGCCGAAGGGATCCCCATGGTGTGCCCGCTTGACTCCGAGTGTTGTTTCACCGAGGACGTTCCTGACTATGCGGGACGCGCTGCCAAGGACGCTGACCGCGACATCATTCGTCGTCTGAAGAGCGAGGGAAAACTGATCCACCAGAGCACGTGTCAGCACAGTTACCCACACTGCTGGCGTTGTGAAGCTCCGCTGATCTACCGGGCGGTGTCCACGTGGTTCGTCCGAGTCGAGCGGATCAAGGACCTCCTGTTGAGTGCCAACCGAGAGATCCGCTGGGTTCCTGAGCACCTCCGTGACGGACGTTTCGGCAAGTGGCTTGAGAATGCTCACGATTGGGCAGTTTCCCGCAACCGCTACTGGGGCTGCCCCTTGCCGATCTGGCGTTCAGAGGACGGGAGCGAAGCGGTGTGCCTGGGATCGGTGGCCGAACTGGAAGAGCTGACCGGACAGAAGGTGGACGACATCCACAAACACCTGGTTGACAAGTTGGTCATCCCTTCGAGCACAGGGAAAGGTGAGCTTCGCCGTGTCCCCGAGGTCTTGGACTGTTGGTTCGAGAGTGGTTCCATGCCGTATGCCCAGCATCACTACCCCTTCGAGAACAAGGAATTGGTTGAGCAGCACTTCCCCGCTGACTTCATCGCCGAGGGGCTTGATCAGACCCGTGGCTGGTTCTACACCCTTGTTGTTCTTGGAGCGGCTCTGTTTGAGAAGCCTCCGTTCAGAAATGTCGTCGTTAACGGGCTGATTCTTGCTGAGGACGGCAGGAAGATGTCCAAACGGCTGAAGAATTACCCGGATCCAATGGAGATCATGAACGCTTACGGCGCCGACGCCTTGCGCCTTTGTCTGCTCGGATCTCCCGTGGTCCGTGCAGAAGACCTGAAGTTCAGCGAAAAGGCCGTGCGTGAGGTGATGCGGACAGTCATCCTGCCCCTTTGGAACGCGTACAGCTTCTTTGTGACCTACGCCCGAGTGGACGGTTGGCGCCCGGCGGGCGCGGATGCAGCTCCGCCGGTTGAGCCATCGCATGTCCTTGACCGCTGGATCCTCTCGCGCCTGGAGGCGACCGTCGCCGAGGTGCGGGATAGCATGGACGCCTATGATTTGCAGCGTGGGGCCGTCCGGTTTACCGGCTTCATCGAGGAGCTGACCAACTGGTACATTCGCCGCAGCCGCCGTCGGTTCTGGAAAAGCCAGAATGATGCGGACAAAGAAGAGGCCTACGCAACCCTCCACTTTGTGCTGGTGACGTTTGCGAAGCTGGCCGCTCCCTTCATTCCGTTTGTCACCGAGTCCATCTTCCGCAATCTGCGCACAGACGCGATGCCCGAATCCGTACACCTGTGTGATTTTCCTGATTGTGACGGTGCATTGCGGGACGAAGAGCTGGATAGCCGAATGGCCAACATAACCACCGCTGTTTCTTTGGGGCGTTTTTTGCGCACCCAGGCCAACCTGCGGGTCAGGCAGCCTCTGCGTTCGGTGGTTCTGGTCTCGTCCCGCGCGGATATTCGCGCGGACTTTGAGGCCATGCAGGATGTTGTGGCCGAGGAACTCAACGTCAAGGCCGTCTTGGTGCAGGCTGATGAGGAAGCGCTTGTGGACTTGAGTGCCAAGGCCAATTTCAAACGCCTTGGACCCCGGCTGGGCAAGAAGATGCGTTTTGCAGCGGCAGCTATTCAGGAGCTGTCGGCAGCTGACATTCGCGCTCTTCGCGAGGGGCAGACCGTAGCCCTGTTGCTCGAGGATGGCGAAGAAATCGAGGTCGAAGAAGGTGACGTAGTTGTTCACCGGGAAGAGAGAGAGGGGCTCACGGTCGCGAACGATGGCGATGTGACGGTCGCTTTGGAGACGGTCCTGGACGACGAACTGATCAGTGAAGGTTGGGCCCGAGAGGTCGTTTCGCGCTTGCAGAATATGCGCAAAGAGGCCGGGTTGGAGGTGACGGACCGCATCTCTGTGGTCTACGATCTGCCGGCCGCCGCCGCGGCTTCTGTCGTTACCTATTCGGAATACATCTGCAACGAAACGCTCGCCGTCACGCTCGAACCGGGTGATTGTGGTGCCGTAGAACCCGCTGACATCAATGGTGTGCCCTGTCGTTTCGTTGTGGCTAAGAGCGCCGGCGTGGCGCACGTTTGAGGCTGAACTTTGGATTGCGTGCCCGGAGCTTTGTCAGCTTCGGAGCGCGGATCTTGGGAGTGACAATATGGCCGTAGCATATGGATGCCCGAAGTGTGGAATCAAGATCGCCCCGGAAGGAGAGGTCCAAGGGCTGAAGTGCCCCATCTGTAAGATCGCGATGGCGGAGGACGACGGCGGTGCTCTGGCTCAGAGCGAGGGCATGCCCGTGGGCGTTCAGGGCGCGCCGTCACTGGATGACGTGAGTCCGGAAGAGACTGCGCGTGTGGCTGCGCCTGCTCCCCCGGCGTCTGCCGAGCCCGAAGCCGGCTCGTCCAAGGCGGTGAAGGGGCTTCGCGTGGCTCGGGCGATTCACGACATCGGCCAGGCGCCCCGATCAGATTCCGAAGCCGAGGTTGGGGCGTCATCGGCTGAGACCCAGTCCGTGCCCGTTCCTGCGCCAGGCGGCGGGGGGGATTCCAGCGGCTTCCAGCTGGCTCGCGAAATGCAGCAGATGGTCGCAACGGCCAGGCAACAAGCCGAGAAGGAGTCCGAGCTGATTCTGGAAACGGCGAGGCTGAGAGCGGAGGAGCAGGCCCGGGTGATTCGCAGCAAGGCGGAAGGAGAGGCAGAAGCCTATCTCCAGGATGCGCGAACCCAGGTTGATGCCAAGGTTGAGCAATTGTCAGCTGAGGCAAAGCAACTTGCGCTTGAGGAGGCCAGGATTGAGGCTGAAGGCCTAAAGAAGGCCGCAACTGCGAGTGCAGAACGGGCGGCAGTGGATATCCGGAAAAAGGCTGAGGAGAAGGCTGCGGAAGCCTTGGCCGAGGGGCGCAAACGGGCTGCGGAAGAGCTCGCCGCGCAGCGGTCTGAGGCCGAGAAAGCCATCGCCGATGCAGCAAAGGCTCTCGAAGTTGAGGTCCGCGCCAAGGCTGAGAAAGGCGCGACCGAGATTCGGGTCCGGGCCGAGAAAGAGATTGCCGACCAGAAGGTCCAGGCTGAGAAGGCGGTCGCCGAAGCCGCAAAAACGCTTGAGGCGGACGTTCGGGCCAAAGCGGAACGCGAGTCCACTGCTCTTCGTGAGACCGCGGAGAAGGAGATTGTCGCCGCCCGAGCCCAAGCGGAGAAGGATGTTGCTGCAGCAGCCAAGACCCTTGAGGAAGAGGTGCGCAAGAAGGCTGAGGCGGGGGCCGCTGAACTGCGTGCCCGCACGGAAAAGGAGCTTGCTGAACAGCGTACGCAAGCCGAGAAGTCCGTAAGTGAAGCGGCCAAGGCGCTCGAGGAAGAGATCAGGGGCAAGGCTGAGAAGGAAGCTGAGAAGACTCGGACGACGGCCGTTGCTGAAGCTGAAGCGGTCCGCAAGGCGGCGGCGGAGGCCGCTGAGAAAGCCCGGGCCGAGGCCGAGAAGGCGATCGCTGACCAGCGAACTGAAGCGGAGAAGGCAGTTGCGGAGCAGGCGAAGGTCCTGGAAGACGATGTCCGCACCCGGGCGGAGGAGCAAGCCCGGAAAGCTCTTGAAAAGGCCCAGGCCGAAGCGGCTGAGTTGATTGCTGCAGCCAGCCAGAAGCGGGCGTCAGAGCCGGGCGAAGGAAACGACTCCGATGGGGCTCTCACGAAGCAGGCAGAACAGGAAGCGGCCCAGATCATTGCCGATGCCAAGACGACGGCGGACAAGATGTTGGCAACGGCTGAGAAGAAGGCCGAGGCCTTGGCATCGAAGAAGGCATCCGGAAGCGGGATAGGCGCAGCAAAGAGCACTGACGGGGCTGGACAGAAGAAGGCCTCGGTACAGGGCGGAGCCGATGTCCAGGGGAAGACTCCAGCATCGCTTTCCAGGAGCCAGGAAAACCGCTTGGGCGCCGCAATCGAGAAGCAGCGTAAGCAGCTCAAGAAACGCGACACGTGGAAGCTGGTGGAGGGGGCGGTTCTATCTCTCTACTTCATTTTCATTCTGTTCTCCTCCAAGCACAATGTTCTCGGGGTTGGGTGTACAGTTCTGCTGTTGCTGCTTGCTGTCCTTTCATTGCTGATGTCGGTGTGGATGCGGTTCGTGTTTCCGCGTTTGTCCAAGACGTCGGCCGGAGCCGACGGGTCGGCTGAAAAGGAGGGGAAAGGGACGGCGAGTACCGCTGGGAGAGGCAAGGCAGCCAAGGCGCCGCCGAAGGCATCAGGTGCTGCTGCCGCCCCTGCGAAGGCAGGGCCGGCTAAGAAGAGCGAGACCGGAGGAACGAGCACCGCTGGGAGAGACGTGGCAACGAAGACACCCCCGACGGCATCAAGCGCTGCTGCCATTTCCATGAAGGCGGGGGTGGCGAAGCGAAAGAGTGGAGGCAAGGCCGGTAAGTCGGCCGGCTCAAAGGGGCGGGGACTGTCCGGTGGCAAACGCCGGAAGTCGACAGGGAAGAAGGGCAGAGAGGACTCCGTTTTGACGGATGCGCCGGAGCCCAAGGACAAGCTCGAATCGACGGACAAGCCCGAGTCGACCGACAAGCCCGAGTCGACCGACAAGCCCGAGTCGACCGACAAGCCCGAGCCCAAGGACAAGCCCGAGCCCAAGGACAAGCCCGAGCCCAAGGACAAGCCCGAGCCCAAGGACAAGCCCG
>JABHEG010000101.1 GCA_018676675.1 Lentisphaerota bacterium | reverse complement strand
TCGGTGAAGGACTCACCGAACGCCGGCCTGGACGCAGCTTTCCGAGGAAAAAAACACCAACGAAGCACCGTCACGTCATGAACCGCAAAAGGATCTGAGGCCGTCGCGCCGCCCGGACGCTTAGGTTGACGGCATTGCCCCGGGGGGGGGGGGATCGACCCAACGTGATGCGGCCGCGCCACATCACCAAAGGACCTGGTCGTCCTGAAACAGGAGCAACACTGGATGCAATTCTATCCGACTCTTCTCCGAAACGACGCCGCAAAGCCCTACTCGAAAGGGCTTTCGCGCTCCGTTCTGGCCTGTGCGTTGTGGACACTGCCGTTCGTCGCTGAGCGGTCTGGTGCGCAGGAACTGGGGACGCTCGCACTCGCCCGCGACGGAAAGGCGCTGGCGCCGATCGTGGTGCGCGACAGCAAGGGTGTGGCGGGCTTCGCGGCGCAGGAGTTGAAGACGTACCTGGACCGCGTAACCGGTACGGAGTTCGCGATCGTGAAGGCGGCCACCGCGGGACCGCGGATTTTCGTGGGCGATTGTCCGGAGGCACGTGCGGCCGGGCTGGATGTTGATGCGCTGGCGCGTGACGGCTTCTACCGTGCCGTGAAGGGCGATGACCTGTTCCTTCTTGGGCGCGATCACGGGGAGCGTTGGCGGGTGTACCTGCACGACAAGAAAGAGCACGCGACGCTTTTCGCAGTCTATGATCTGCTCGAAGACGTCTGCGGTGTCCGCTGGTTCAAGGCTGGCCCGTTTGGCGAAGTCGTGCCGCGGAAACCCACGCTGAGTGTCAAACGTGAGGTGGTGCAGGACGAGCCGGTCTTCGTCGATCGATCGCTCTGTCAATTCGGGTTGCACGGCTACAAGTACCCGGACGCCGACAAGCACGAGACCGCGGGGACGAAGGATCGCTCGCTTTGGGGCCTGCGGAACCGCTATGAGACCGTCCTGTTTGCCGAGGGCTGCCACTCAACGTACTACCTGAAGTACGAGGAGCGCTTCGCCGAGAAGCACCCGGACTGGTTCGCACTCAAGAAGAACGGTGACCGCGCCATCAAGACCCCGCGCGGTTCGTACCTCTGCTACTCGCATCCGGGAACCGTCGATGCGCTCATCAAAGACGCACGCGCCTATCTGACCGGACAGCCGCCCGCGAGCCGCGGGCTCAAGACCTGGAACAAGTGCGGCTATGGGAATGAATTCATGGTCGATCCGCACGACTCCTATATCGACTGCCAGTGCGAGCGTTGCCTCGAACTACACAACGCGGATCCGGAGCAGGCCTATTCGGAAGTCATCTTCGCCACGGTTGCCAAGGTTGCGGAGGCCGTGAAGGATCTGAAGGGCAAGTACGTCAGCACGCTTGCCTACGGGCCGAAGCGGGAGCCGCCGAAGACGGTCGTGCTGCCCGAGAATGTGCGCGTCCGGCTCTGCGTCCGCGGGCCGATCCACCACGTGCTTCCGGGCTCGAGCGCCGAGCAGATGCAGCTGATCGAGGCGTGGAGCAAGCGCCTCAAGGGCGATCTCGTGCTGTGGCTCTACAACAACGCGGGACGGCCGGGGGGGCGGGTGCCCGGCGCCGCCGAAGTGGAGCCGCACGCGATCGCCGAGTTTGTGCGTGCGGCGCGACCCTACATCAAAGGCGCGTTTTTCGAGAACGAGTCGACGGCGCACACGTTCCGGTTCCTGGACGAATACGTCATTCTCAAACTGATGTGGGACCCGGACCAGGACGTCGATGCGCTGCTGGACGATTTTTTCGTCAACTTCTTCGGGGCGGCCGCGCCGCAGATGGAGCGTGTATACATACGCCTGGCGGAACTGTGGCGTCGCGTCTTCACTATCTATGGTGGCGACCGGCCGCGGTACGCCGGGCGCATCGACATGTGGGAAAAGATCTACACGAAAGAAGAGCTTGCCGCGCTGGCGGCGCTCGCCGATGAAGCTGCGGAACTGGTGCGGAACAACGAAGCGCTGGCCTGGCGTGTCGCCATGATCCGTGACAACTTGATCGGGCAGCTGCAGCGGAATCGTGCTGATTTCGAGAGAACGCTCGGCGTGGCGAAGCAGACCCGGACGACCTGCTCGCGTGCCCACGTTGTGCCGGCCGCCGACGGGCTTCTGCCCCTCGATGCCTGGGAACAGGCTCCGCATGAACGGCTGGGCGACGCGCCGTGGCGCAGCAAACACGCCGTGGACCACGGGCTCACAGTCCTGACGCACTTCAAGGTGCTGTGGACCCCGGACGCGTTCCACCTGCTCATAGACGCGGCCGAACCCGACTTCGCGAACTCCGCAACGTTTGCCGAGCGCGAGCCCGACGATCGGAACCTGTGGAAGGACAGCACGGTCGAGGTCATGATCACGCTGCACGACGAGCGCATCATGTCGCAGGCGAAGTACCAGCTCCTGATCAACGATCGTGGCGTGCTTGCCGACATGACGGTGCAGCTGGGCAAGCAGGACTGGGGCTGGGACAGCGGCGCGAAGATCGTGAACGAGCGACACGACACTGGCTGGAGGGCACGCGTGGCCATCCCGTTCGAGGCGCTTGGGATCAAGGATCCAGTCAAACTTGGCCCTGTCGCTTTCAATGTCGTTCGGCACCGGGCACGGAAAGGGATGGAACCCGAGCTTTTCAGTTGGTCCCAGGCGGGTTGGGGCGATCCGTCGCGTCACGGCCGGCTGACATTCAGTCCCGAACCATCCACACCACTGCCGCCCAATCAGCTCGCGGGTGGCGGCATGGATTGTTCCGTCAAGGACCGCCCGTACGCACCGGAAGGCTGGCTGGTGCCGACCGCGAGCGTGCCGCACGTGTCGATCGACGCGCACGAGCGCTGGGACGGCGCCGGCGCCGTGAAGCTCGAGTTGGCGGAGGCGGGCACGGTCGGGTTGCTGCAGTACATGAAGGGACTCAAGCCGGACACACGCTACCGGTTCCGCTGCAAGGTCAGGACCGCGAACGTGGTTGCCCAACAGCAGGCTGGCAAGTGGCCGCGCCTGAACGGTGTCTATGCGAACCTGTTCGTGCCCGGCGCGAACCTGCACATTCCGCGTCAGGCGATGAGGGGAACGACAGACTGGCGCAACATCGAGTTCGAGGCGCGGACCGACAAGGAATTCGGCGAGAAACCGGTTTTCTACGTGCGACTCTACCTGCGCAACGCGACCGGCACCGCCTGGTTCGACGACGTCGAGGTGCGCGAAGTCCGGGAGTAAGGGCATGTTCCGGTTGCAGACTGGGATGCTTCTGGGGATTGCCCAATTCCTTGCATCCACAACCATACCCCGCTATCCTCCTTACCCTTCCTTAGGGCCGGCGCGGAAATAACTTTGCATTTTGGCGGGAGCGCCGGTTGGCCAGATGCAAGGCACGAGGAATACGCATACCGAGGTATGTGTGCCACGAGAGCCGAGCGTAGCGAGACGGGCAGCCTGCAGGGCTGCAGCGAAGCGTCAGACGCCGCAGATGGCTGGCCGCCGCCCCGCCCCGTACGGGCTGCGTCCCTCTTGCTCTCTGGCGGCGTTGCTTCACTCGGGACATACCTTCGGGTATGCCCGCTCGCTTGCGCCTTCCCAGAAACCAAGATGAACAGCAGCAAAATGTGAAGTTATTTCCGCGCCGACCCTTAGCCGGGAAGAGATTCCCTGTTCGTTCTTTGTGTACACTGCAGGAGCACGTGTTGTGATCCGTCCACTGACCGTCAGCCTCATCCTGATCGCCCTGAGCGCGGGAGCGGCGACCTCGACCGGCGCGTCAACCCATTTCCGCAAGCATCACGTGTTGTACGTCGAGGCCCGGGCCGGCCAGGAAATCCGCCTCACAGCCACTGCAATCCGCGCCAGCCTCGGCTACCCGGATGCGCTGGCGTACCGGATGTATGGGCCCGACGGCAGATCCGCGGCCCAGGGGCGACTGGAGCCCGGGGAGGAGCGGGAGTTCACGCTGAAACCGCGGGAGGACGGCCTCTATGTGCTGGACTGCAATCCCGGCAAGAACGCATTCCGCCTCGATATCCAGGGCGCCGCATGGGCCGTTGACATCAGCGCGACCCGCCAGCTCAATGTCATCGACCACGCGCGACCGCTGTACGTGCATGTGCCGGGGTCGCTGCCGGAACTGCGGCTCACGTTCAACGGTGAATCGGCAACCATGAAACTACTCCGGCCTGACGGCGGCGAGGCATTGAACCGCAAGCTGCCGCAGTACGAAAAGGTGTCTGTGACCTGTCCGGTTGGGCCAGGCCAGGCCGGTTGGTGGCGACTCGATTTGGACCTATCGGAGGACCAGGGGATCCTGTTCCCCAAAGAAATTCCGCCGTTTGTCTCGGAGGCACCGTTGACGCCGCGTTTCCTGCGCGCGCTCCAGACCGGTCAGCACCTCGTGGACTTCGATCTCCGACCCACCCCGCGCCAGCAGCTTGTGGCGGTCCGCGGGCAGGTCAGCCATATGCTCGCAACGCAGGACGGCCTCGAGCTGGGGTTGTCGGAAGCGGGGCAGCTGGTCAAGGTAAATTGCGACGGTCAACGGCTCGACCAAACCGAGGATCCGACGTTGATGGGGTTCTACGTCCGTGATGTCGCCAGGGACTCAGATCTCATCGCCCTCACGGGAGACACCCGGACCGTTGGCGACGATGTTCACGCCGACTACAATGCGACTGACCTCGACCTCTCAGTGCATGCGGAATACACCCCCGCCGCCGACCACATCGGCGTAGAAGTCACGGTTAGGAACGAGAGACCGACCGACCGTGCGGTGACGGTCTATTTCGTGCTGCCGTTCCCGGTGGGTGAAGCCCTGTGGTGGGATGACATCGTCACCCAGCGACCCGCCACCGGCAACCGGACGTTGGGTGCTCGCGGGCGTGTCTCCGCCGGCGCGAACGGTCGCCACTCAACCTACCCGTTCGCGTGTGTGTCCGGGCAACAGTGTCCGGCCTTGGCGATACCGATGGATTACCCCCTCTGCCACCGCCTCGCTGCGGCCCCCGCCTGCCGTCGGTTCTTCCTGGCAGTGGATCTGGGGTTGACACCGGCAACGGCGAAGTTCCCGAACCGCGCCACGTACACGTTCGTCGTCTATCGCTGCGACCCGCGCTGGGGGTTGCGTTCGGCGGTGGCCCGGTACTACCGGCTGTTCCCGCAGTTCTTCACGAAACGCATGCCCCAAGACGGTGGCTGGGTCTGCTGGGGCACCTGCGCCGGCATGGCCAACCTCGACGCTCTCGGGTTCCTGTACCATTGGGGACCAAGCGGGCCTGAAGCCATCGCCTTCGACGATGCGAACGGCCTGTACTCGTTCCTCTATTCCGACTCAGCCCGGTATTTCGCCGATGTGGGGCAGTTCAACCGCCGTCCCAATGCATCCGAGGCGGCCGCGGCCATGCGTCGTCTGCTCGACGCCGCTGACCCGCGCTCGCACGTGCTGTCCGCACGCGAGACGGCGACCGGACGCCGCCGCTATCTGTCCCGGGAGAAGTCGAGGGGACGCGAGGCCACCGAAACGTGGCTGAGGGACTCTGTTGCGGCGGTTAAGGCGTCTGCCGCGCTCAACTCGCACGGCGACATCCAGGTGGGCTACCTGGTGAATCGCAAAGACTGGGGGGGCGAAGACTGGTGGACCGGCCGGTGCTTCGCCAACATCGACCCTGATATTCCGGGCGGCTACGGGCAGTTCCTACTCGACCGTGTCCTGAGCCCGATTGTCGACAAGTACCGACGGGCGGGTGCGGAGCTGGACGGGTTCGGGCTGGATAACTATTTCACCAACGCCGCCTCGTTGGACTTCTCCCGGAAGCACCTGGCCTGGACCGACTTCCCCGCCACATTCGCGACCGCGGATTTTCGACCCGTCATTGTGGGTGACACGATTGTGTACGAGTGGGTCAGGGAACTGAAACGTCGTCTCGAAGCCGAGGGGAAATGGCTGATAGCGAACACCGGACGCCAGCCGTTCCCGTTCGCGCAGCATCTCCTGGATATGAATGGCCTGGAGTGGGGCCTGGAGCGTAGCGCCCCGGCGGCACGCGTGCTGGCTTACCGCAAACAAGTAGTCACACTCCCCGTCAAGCCCGAGCACTACAAGGAGCCGTTCATCAAGTCTCACCTGCCGATGGGCGTACTGCCGGGCGGATACGGAGGCGACAAGCGCTTCCGGCTGGGCAGCGAGACGGCCGAGCTCTACGCCAAGTATGTGCCCATCTTGCGGCGCATGGCCGCAGCCGGCTGGGAGCCCGTCCCGTGGGCCGAAGCCGATGCGGAAACGGTGAGCGTCGAGCGGTTCGGCACGACACTGCCGCTCCTGTTCAGCGTTCACAACCAAGGGTCTGAACCGATGCAGGCAACGATTTCAGTCGACGTAACGCGCCTTGGTGCCGAACAAGTGAAGGGCATTCGTGACCTGGTAACCGCGCTTCCCCTTGAGGTCACGCGCCGCGAGGGGCAGGTCGCCTTCACGGTCACGCTACCCGCTGGTGACGCAACTGTCCTCGAGATCCGATAGGGGGGGGCGTTACACGGACCAATGATTGATAACTGCCCCTCTACCCAAAGGAGACCACCATGCTGAACTCAGAAGACATCAAAAAGATGGCCAAAGCCATGGGTGCGGATGCCGTTGGCATCGGCAACATCGAACGTTGGGAAGGCGCCCCGACCCAAATGGATCCGCGGCAGATCATGCCGGAAGCGCGCTCCGTGATCGCCATGGCCTTCCGGGTCATGCGTGGCAGCCTGCGCGGCATCGAAGAAGGCACCTTCTTCAGCAACTACTCGGCCATGGGCTACGGGGGGATTACCTACTTGTACATGCCCATGACCGTGATCAACCTCAGCAAGATGATTGAGGACGATGGTTTCGAGGCAGTGCCTATGGGACACCAGAGTGACTGGCGCATGATCGACAACGAAGGCTTCGGTCGCCTTAGTTCCAGGCCGGTGGCGCCTGGGCGCGCGGCTCCCGACGTCATGATCCACCTGCGTATCGCGGCATTCCTGTGCGGCCTCGGCGAGATCGGCTACAGCAAGATGCTGCTGACCCCACAGTTCGGACCGCGACAACGCGTAGGCATCATCATCACGGACGCCGAATTGGAGCCGGACCCGCTCTACCCCGACACGGACGGACCGCAGCTCTGCAACCGCTGCATGGCCTGCGTCAAGGACTGCCCGGGAGAGGCCATCAGCCCGACCGACACGATCAAGGTCACCTTGGCGGGACACGAGGTAGAGTGGGCCGATATCGACTGCAAAGCCTGCAGCATCGCGTTTCGTGGCGGCCTCGAAACCGAGGAACCGCTGTCCGAGAACGACCAGTACATGCCGTCGACATTTGGGAAGAACGTGGCGCGCAGTCCGTGGACGCCGTTCGTCAAGAAACCGCGTAATCTCTACAATACCGGCCAAGCCGTGTGCGGCGCACGGGGCTGTACACGTGCCTGCATGATCACGCTCGAGAGTCGCGGTGTACTTGAGAACAAGTTCAAAGACAAGTTCCGTCGCCGGAAGCCCTGGACCGTTGACTGGAGTTCCGAGCCCGAGTACCCTGAGGACCTGATCATGCATGGAGACGGCCCGGTACCAGACCCGAAGGTCAAGCCCGTCGACTAACCCGTTGAAGACACCTGCAACGTCCTTCTTCGGTCTCGGTCAGGACTACAGGGAAGCCTGGGGGCATTCGGACTGTCCCCCAAATTCCATCAAGATTCCGCGGAATCGCTGAAGAATGGAGACACGGGGGCGCCTCCACATGCATGGTATGTCCCGTACGCGCCGACCGTGATGCGGGACGTCTAGTACCAAGCTGCGTAAGTCAGTGTACGCCCTGACGAGGACGGCTCCGGGATGAGAGGAGCCCCGCCGGGCGAGAGGCGATGCCGTAGCATCGTCGTTTCCCGGCGGGGCGGCTCTCGCGCGGAACCGACTCGGCGCGAAGCGCTTGCTGCCCTTGTGGTGTGGGCTCACTCCGCCGCCAGGAAGACATACCCCAGGTATGCCTGTCTGGCGACGGAGCACCCCCACAGCCGCAATGGCGGCAATCAGGTGTACTCTGACTTCGACAGCTTGGTACTAGCAGCAAAGTGGCAATGAACACCCGATCTCGAATGAAAGTAGGCTATCGGTCCGCGTTCGTGATGATCGCCGTGCTGCCTGCATTCGTATTCGCGCAGAGCGAGTTGCTCAACGGATTCTCGCCACCCGAGACCATCTCGATTGGGGACACCGTGGTATTGCGAGTCCCGGCAGGCGCATCGACTGAGAGCATCCAGGAGTGGATCGATCGAGCAGTCGAGCAGTCGTCCGATGATCACACAGTGCGGCTGGAGTTCGTTCCCGGAGCCAATTACCAGGTGGGAGCGCGCGATGGAGATACCGTCCTGAAGATCGGGTTAACAGAGGGGAGCAGTATACCGCAGAACCTGGTGTTCGACGGTCGGGGATGCAGTTTCACGGTCACTTCGTGGTCCCGCTTCCTCACCGTCTCCCAGGCACGCAACGTGATCCTGCGGGACTTCCGGCTCACGTATGACCCAAAGAACATCACCCAAGGCGTTGTCACGCGGATCGTTGACGCAAGTCGCGGATTCTACGAAGTGAGAATTGAGCCGGGCTATCTGCTTCCGGACAGCCCACGCTTTGCGTCGGCGCAGTACCAGTGGGCCATCGCAATGCGCCGGCAACCGGACGGCTCGTGGGGCATGAAGCCTGGATGCCCCACGACGATCAGCTTCAAGGGACCGAAGCCACCCACCCGCCTCGGCAACAGGCTCTATCGCCTGCGCTTCGCCACGACAATGGACCACGGTCGACTTCATGGAGCGTACGAAAACGACCCTTTGCGACGCGTCCTCGAAGTCAACGATCGTTTGGCCCTTCTCGGGCGAACCGACGGGCGCGGTGCGTTCTACGCCACTCGATGTCACACGCTGGTCTACCGCGACATCGAGATCAACCATTCGCCCGGCTCCGTCTTCGCAGATCAATTCAGCGAGCGAACATGCTATGTGGGGATTACGGTTCGTCCCACTGGAAGTGACCTTTTCACCTCGACCGCGGACGGCATCTTCACCACCAACCAGCGCAATGGCCCCTGGATCGAACGGTGCCAGTTCCGAGGGATCGGTGACGACGCCGTGGTGCTGAAGAACACCGTTGGCTTCCTCAAAGCAACATCAGAGGACCGGGAACGCCTCTGCCGCATCGGTGCACTCAAGGGGTGGTTCTCGGTTCTACCCGGCGACAGGCTCGCGGTTTACGACATGAGTCGACGCGCCCTGGTCTCCCAGCATGAGGTAGCCTCCGTTTCCAGCGAATGGCCCTGGGGCGACAAGGATGTCGAGCTCGTTCCTCCTCTTTCGGTGCCAGCGGCAAACGACACGTTTTGGATCTACAACCTGAGCAACCAATGCAATGGATTCGTTCTTCGGGACAACACCTTCACGGACCACCGGCGTTGGGGCGTCCTCTGTTCAGGAGCGGATGGCTCGATCCTGTCCAATCGCTTTGTCCGTTCCCAGAACGCCGCGATCTACCTTGTCAACTCGGACAACTACTTCGACAACAAGAGCGGAGCCGTCCCGAGGAACATCGAGATTGTCGGCAATCGGTTTGAGAACTGTTGGCACGCGGAGAACGCCCAGCCCTTCGGGATCATTGCAGCACGCATGAACGGCCGTATCGAAGTGACACGCGGGGCTGACGAAGACATCAGCCATCAAGCTGGCTGGAACGGGATTGCGAACATACGCATCGAGCGTAACCACTTCGACAAGTGGGACACCACCGCGCGCGTCCCGGTTGAGAATCGATCAAGGGAGTTGTCCGAGCATCCCGTGCATGCGATCTTCCTCCGGAATGTGTCCGACGTGCGTGTTACCGGGAACGAGTTCATCCCGCCCGCCAGGATGACGGCCGGCGTGCGTGCCATCCGACTGGTGAACTTCTCCAGTGTGACGCTCGAGAACAACACCTTCCGGAATTGGCCCGGCGGACGCGAACGGGCGGCCTCAAGAGGCGCCGAATCGGGGGGCAAGCCAGATGCCCATCGGGATGCCCGATGACCGTACTGACGGGGGGCCGTCCCGTTCGGAAACTCATTCGGGGCTGATTCTGGGCATTGGGGTCAGAGTTCCTTAGCAGTGTTAACAGATGGACTCGCGGAGGGCCGAGTGCGGATGTGTGCCCCCGGCTTCTTCTTCTGCCAACTGCTAGCAGCTAAGGTGTGGTACCGGCTTCTGTCCGCCAAGCGGATCGCAGTGAGTTGACGCGGATGCGTCGGACTCGTGCCGCCCCCCCCTCGACCTCCAGGGCGAGAGCCTGGTTCTCAGGCTTCGGCAGGCAGCTGTGTGTAATGGCTACTTGACCCCAATCGGCGAACACCTCGATCGATGCCCGATCGACAAGCAGTCGCAGGCGTAATGATGGGCCCGACAGTCTCAGTGGGGCTTCTCTTGCTCCGGCACGCAATTTCCCCTCGGAACGATCATAGCGGATGATCTCGCCCCGAATCGTGAACGTCACCGCTGTCGCCTGGGTCATCTCGATATCGCACTCGATATCGAAGAGATCGCCCTCGGCCCCCTCAGGAGATTCTCCCCGGGCTTGAGCACCGCATTGTCTCGTGCAACGACGACCTTGTCGTAGAGCCGCGCGATCTCCCGAACCGGCTGTCGGCAGAGGCGCAGCCCCTCGGGGAGGCGACGCAGTGTGAACTCGCACGGGAAAGTCAGCTGCTGGTTGAACGGCATATTCGCGGGAAAGCGGCCGCCATTCATCCAAGCGATATGGATGACCCGTCCATCCCCCGGAGGGCGCCCGTGCCAGCACTGCGAGGCGTAGAACGTGCCATAGTCCATCCGGAATTTCCCCGCCTCCTCGTGGAACTCCTTCCCGTCGAAACCGCCGATGAGGTACTCGCCGTTGCCCGAGTGGAAAATCCATTTCCGGGGCTTTTCACCCTCGATGGGAATCTCGAAGACGGCCGGGCATTCATGGAGCTTGCCCTTGTATTGGTTCGTGAGGGTCCAGTTCCTGAGATCGTTGGAGCGATAGAAAAGGAAGTCGTCCGGACGGTCCGGATGGATGAAGGAAACCAGGATCCACTGCTTCGTGGGTTCGTGGCGAAAGACAAAGGGGTCGGCATGCCTCGGCAGAAAGGGATTCCCCTCGTAGTGCTTCCACGTCCTCCCCCGATCCCTGCTGTAGGAGAGACTGCCGACCCAGAAGACGATGAGAACATCCTCGTCCCCTTCGCCGAAGCCGGCCGTGTTGCCACGGTCCACAATGCCGCTGCCCGATCCCGAGCGAATGGGGGTTACCGGCAGATGCTCCCAATGGATGAGGTCCCGGCTGACGGCATGGCCCCACGAAGCACTGTGGACAGGCTTATCGTCCCAGTGAGCATTACGGCTTTGGGGGTTGTACTGATAGAAGAGATGGTACTCGCCGTCGTAGCAGATCAGCCCGTTTGGATCATTGATCCAATTGGCGGGGGCAGTGAAGTGGAACTGTGGGCGGTACCGCTCGTCGTAGTCCGACCACTGTCCGCTGGGTTTCTCGTCGGCCATGGCGCAGGTCCTTCCGCTGGCAGAAAATATGTAGGGGGCACCCGTGCGGCCTCACTCAGTCGATGTGCCTGACCCCAGTTCCTCACTACTGATCTTTCGTAAGTCAATTGCTCTTCAGAAAGCCGCTTCTTCCTGAATTCTCTTCGTCAACTCATTCGCGAAAAGTTCCGTCGCATCACTTGTGGCCTTGATACTGCCTCTGGGAGCGTCCTCTGTATCAAACAGAACCGTATATTCCACACCGTCGTGAGTGACTTTCACCCCTTCTCGCTCGCCGTCACGGACATAACTTGACTCAACCATTTTGCCGAGCTTGTCAGCCATGCCGACTTGAATCAGGTTCAGGAAAGTGACCTTGGCCGTCGGCTCTTCCGCGCGAAGCTCCACACGCCAGTTTCCCCAGATAGGTTTGATACCTTTCTCTTTGATTTCTTCAAGACGCGTATTGCCGAGCGGGTAGTTTTTGCCATCGACCCAGAACTCTTTCCCGGCGCCCCCGATAGTCTCACGCTTCCACTTTCTTGGCAGGAAGGTACGACAAAAGAGACGTCCCCTATTTTCGTCAAACGAGAATGTGTCACCATTCACCTGTGGCTCATTCTGTGAGTGTAGAAGCCACGTTTTAACTTGTTCAGGCGTGACAGATTCCACGGTGTCATAGATCACAAACAGGTCCGGCATAATGTAGACGAACTGCCTGAGGACCTTTCTGGCCTTTTCCGGGCGGTAACAGGCTGTTGAGTCACCGGCTACGTATGTATAGTGCCTGTTTGTCTCAAACGCCCTGACGATTCCGCCAGTGGTTTTGTACGTGCCGGCGTTGTTCGCCACCGCGTACTCCGGGTCGGGCCACCCCTGCCATTTCTCTCCCTCCATGCGGATGGTGACCATGTTGTGGGCGACGCTCCGGCAGTAGTAATTGCTGTCGTGCCACATATCATCAAGCCAGTCCTTGTAACCGGAAGCCGAACGACTACCGGAGTCCAGCGCGAGGAACCCCCCTTTGTATATGACGAAATGGTTCTCGTCATGCTGCTTGTGACTTCCACTCTTGGCTCCGCACGTGAACATCGCGTATGTGGAACCTGGCTCCCAACCGCTGTTCATGTAGGTCTGACCGAGATTCTCAAACAAGCAGGCGCGCGGCAGCTTTTCGAAGAAATGTCTGTCGTATTTGTAGTCAGCGGCTTTGCTGTAATTGTAGAAGAAGAGATACAGTGGCAGATACCCCTTGTGACGCCAGAGGGGTGAAGCGTAGACATGAGCATTGTCCCGGAACTCTTCTGAACGATAGATGAAGTAATCGACAATTTTACCGCAGGGGGAATCCGGAAAGAAATTCTTGTACTGCGCCAGGTATCGCAGGTTCATGGTTAGTTTGTTGCTGTAGTGCCATGAACCGCCGGTGCCATGTTCATATAGTTGACCGTCCGCTCCCACGATCGCCGCGTAAAGCACCCAGTGCGGCAACAGCCCGATGCCGGGAAATTCCTCCGCGATATTCCTTCCGGTAATCGCTCTCCATGTGTAGAAGAAGTACCATTCGGTTACAACCGCGTCACCGAACGAATACCCCGGCGAGCTATTCGCGCCCCCACCGTCATCCCCCGCCATTTCGTTACGGTGTGAAAGCATGGTCATGTAGTCCTTGAGCCCCTTGTCAAGCATCCTCAAGGCAAACGCGTCATCGAGACCATCGCTGTAAAACACGATTCCGGCATACCATGGCAGCATGGCCGTCCCATAGAAACTGGAGGTCGGCCTGTTGGTGCCCTCACCCTTGTTCTGCAAGCCCGACTCAACGATCCATTGGTGGTCCTGGGACTGCTTGATATGCGCGATCAGCTCTTTGCCGATCGTCACGCGCTGTTCCGGCGTCATTTGGCTATACAACCAGTCGTACGCGCAGAGGGCGGAAACACGGGAAAAGGAAGTCCATCCCACAGGTTTTCCCTCGGCATAGCGCCAGCTATACCATTGCGCCGCGACTTCCAGGATCGCTATTCCCTTGTTCGCGTAGGCCTGCTTGCCGCTGAGCAGAAACGCGAACGCGGCGCGCGCGGCAGGATCACCGAATTTGTCATGTCCATAGAAAGCCGTTTTGTAAGTTTCTTCATTGATGACATCAGGATAGCCTTCCACAATTTCATAGAGCCTGTTTACGCCGTCGCGGATCAGCGGCTTTTCCCGGGCATCCATCTTCATCCGCTCCAGTATCCCAGAGGTAATGAACAGACGCGGATGAGTCGCCGGCATGGTCGCGAGTATTTCGTCGCGATAGTCATCATGCGGCTTTGCCTGCGCTAGAACCGCAAAGATCAACGCTGTCGTGGAAAGGAGAATTGTTCTGAAATGCATCGTGTTTCCCTAAGGATGACCGCTTCCCTTGTCTGTCATACCGAGACTAATAGGAATTCGCTTTCGAGTCGCGGGAGCGCAAGTTAGAGCGGTGTTGCGAATGACGCAAGGAATTGGGCGAGAATGGTGATGTGTGAGCACCACTGCGGGTACGTCCGGGGCTTGGGCAGACAAATGCAGTCCAGATCCAGCGTTTCAGGGCGAGCTTCCCCGTGCCCTTTGGGGTCTAAACTCAAAGGGCCATCAAGAACTCGTCGGTGTCGACGTATTGCAACTCGAGGTCAAGCTGCCGGGGCTCTTTGGGAGCCGGGGGGGCGCGTGAGGCGGGACGGTCCCAAAGGCCGCAGTGTCGGAGAATGAAGTCGACAGGGTCAGGCCTCGCGGTCTGTAATCTCCGCGGCAAACTGAGCTCCAGAAATGCAGACCGCAAGGCCCAAGGCCTGACCCCACCAGTCCTACCGAGTAGACGTTAGCCCCGCCGGTGCCACGGCCTCTCCTTCGGACCACTCAGCTCGTGGGAAGGCCCATCGCGAGCTGCATGTGCCGGCACGATGCCCTTGACATCGCGTACGGATCTGGACTGGCGTCTTGCTCGACCACAAGCCAGCCGTCGTAACCTGTTCGTGCAAGTGTGGCCACAATGCGCCCGAAATCAACCACGCCGGTACCAAGCGAGGTGAAGTGAGGAACGATAGTGGCCATGGGGCGATGCGTCTCCGGTTCCTGGAACGTGCACGTCTTGACGTCCTTGCAGTGCATCCAGGCGATCTTGTCAGACCATTCCTCAACGAAGGACACCGGGTCGTGGAGCGCGAGCACCAAGTGACCGGTGTCCACGCAGAGCTTCCACTGGGACCAATCGATCAGCTCCATATCTTTCTCAAGCAGTGCACGACTCACCTCGTGGCTCACGACATAGTGATTGTGGTAGAGAGGCGTGCACCCCTCAGCCGCGGCAGCTTCGGCAACCGCGTCCCATGCGTGGCGCAAGCGCTCGCGTTCCTCATTGGTTCGAAGCCCATCCTTGCCTTGCACCGTGCTGTAAATCACACGGTCGCCGCCGTGCTGCCTGGCCCAACGCGCGTAGCGTGTGGTCTGGTCCACGGACTCCGCAAGCCCAGCGTCGTCGATCCTTGGGCCACCCACAAAGACCGCCGGCGCGAGCGGCACATCTTCCTGAACGAGGAAGCGGTCGATCTCTGCAAGACCGTCATAGGCCTTCTCCAGCCAAGCGGGCGCCAGCTCGACGCCATCGTAGCCGAGCTTCCGCGCGGCGACCAGGGCCCCAGGCACTGGTCTATCGCCCCAACCGCACGTGTGAAGACCGAGTTTCATGTCCATGCGTCGATGATTCCCTTCCGCAAGATCGAGGCGACGGGACAGCTCATTGATCGTTCGCTTTCCTCAAGATCGTCGCACTGGCCTGCACAGCCGTGCTCGCCTGTTTTTCCGCGTCGGCATACCGCCCTGCCTGGTAGAGGCGCTCGGCCTCCGCGAGGGGATCGCGGGAGTCCCCTTCAAGCGCAGATCCACTTCGCCCGGCCACATGTGCCCGATCGCGGTTCCGACGAGCTGTGGCGATCAGGTTCGCCGCGGTCAGTTCGTTGTCCGTTGTGAGGACCGCGATCGTGTAGCAGCGCACCGACGGCACGCGGAATGAAATGGTCTCCCCCTGGCGCTTGAAAGCCAGATCCGCCGGCGGGCTGTCCGGCGAGATGAGACGAATGCGGTTGAAGTCGAAGCGCTCCGGGAGGCGAAGGCTGACCTCTACACCGGTCGTGGGCCTGAACGCATGGTGTTCAAGATCCACACTGCTGTTGACCATATGCAGACTCAGGCGGCGGCCGGCGGCATCCCGCCAGAACGCCATGCTCAATGTCCGTGGCGCGTTGGTCTCGATGACCGCACGCGGCCGCTGGATGGCCTCGCACAGAGCCGTACGCGCGGCGCGGACCGTTCCGGGCGACGTTTTCAGGTTCCGGAAATCCTCAAGAACGCTGGTTGGAAGCCCAGGCGGCATGAGCCGTTTCGCCCGGGAAATGAAGTCCTCGTTCCGCGAACCGAACTCGCCGATGACGACTACGCGGCCCCCGCGTTTCTTGAATCGTCGCACGGCCTCTGCTTGTCGGTCGGAGACACAGTCCACGTCGGTGAGTACCAGCACGTCGTACCGATCCAGCGAAGCGAGTTGCTCCTCGTCATCGAGAAGATCGGGATGGCCGAAAACAACCGGTTCGTATGGGATATGGGCGTCCTCCAGCACTCGCGCCACCTGCCCGATCCACTTGCCGTGATTGGATCCCGCGCGCCAGTAAATCCAGTAAGTGTGGAAGTGGCGCCAGAAGCACGTGGGCACGGAGTAAACCAACGCCACCCGCGCCACCGGTTGCCGGTTCAGGAACAGAGCCCGATTGGCATTGAGGAACCGCGCGTAACCCGCGTGCGCCTGATACGTGGCCTCATCCGGCCATGCGTTGGGAGACCACATGAGCAAGGGAACCGCGCCCTGGCTCAATGCCCGCGCGGGGAAGAGCTCCGCCCCGGTGGGCCATTTCTTGAACGTGCCCGTGTCCAGCAGAGGCCAGACGGGTTTCCGTCCGAACGACACCGCGCGCATCAGCTTGTATTGGAGCACGCTCCAGGCAGTGCGGGAACTGCGGCTATACGGTTCCAGGAGGAAGTCCTCCAGGCACTGCGCATCCACGACCTCGGACGTGATTACGCTGAATACGGGGAAGCGATTCCCCCCCCAGGCTGCGCCCTGGTTGCCGAAGAACGGAACGACGCGATTCTGTTCGGCTGCGTCCTTGTGAATCGACGCAGCGATGTCGGCAATGAAGCCCTTCTCGGCCACGTACTGCGCACGCACGAACTCGCGGGCGATCGAGTCGTCGAGGATTTTGAATGCCGGATGGGTGGGGCGGATACGCTTGATGTGCTCCGCTATGGAAAACTCGTCCACCGGACACGGCAGGAGACGCTTCAGTTGCTCCTCTGTGAAACTCCTCTCGAGATGCTCGCGGAAATCGCCCTGGCAGTACTCGCAATAGCAGGTGTCCTTGCCGCTACGGAAGGACGGGCAACACAGGTTGTCTTGGCCCAGGGCGTCGTTCTCGCCAATGATCCGCAGCAAACCCGATTTCTGATAGGCGTGCCACACAGGAGAATGGTGGCACATGCTGTTCTTGAAAGGTGGCAGGCCTTCCCTTATCTGGGGTTGGCCTTCGATGTCTCGTTTGGCGGACGTTTTCTTGAACTCCTCGAGGCGTTTGTCCCAGTCAATGCAGGCGTCATACTCCACTTTCCCCCAACTGGCCACGCGCACGCCGTGGCCGTGCAACAGGCCGTCCTTGTTAAGGTCGCTCGCCGTCCAGACGTTGAGCAAATCGGGATTGAAGTCGGCCAGAAGTCGAGGCCGTTTGTCTCCGGCATCCTGGTCAAAGTCCGGGTTCGCCAACCAGTTGAGTGGTTTGGTCTTGTCGCCCAGGATGAAGTGATCCACATAATAGGCCACCTGCTTCCCGTCCGCCGACTCGGCTGACACGCCGAAATAGAGCAGCTTCCCCGTGGGCCGGTCCATCTCCAAGACGCTTTCCACCCACTCGCCGTGCCGGGCAATGGGCTCTGCACGCGCGACGACATCGTGGGCGCCGCGCCAGATGTGTACGGACGGCATCTCCTTGAAGGACTGCCCCTTCGGGACAAAGATGCGGCAGGAGAGGAGCATGCGGAACTCGCCGCCAGGCACGGTCACGATGCGCCGGCATCCGCCGAGGCCATGCTTGAGTTGTATCTTCAGCGACGACTTGCCGTTGAATGCGCGCTCACGCGAGACGGCCATCCCTGCCCGGCTGTGGGCAAACCACGAACCCGGCACGCCCCCGCCAAGAGCATCACGGCCAGTCGACACGACAACGAGGGTATCCCGTACCCATTGCCCTTCTCTGTCCTTGGCGGTAGCGCCAACAGAATCCGCAAGGATTGCCAGTAGCGCTGTCACTGTCATTCCCGCTACGCGTAGTTTGCCGAACGCCATCTCGCATCTCTTTGCTGTTGCGCGGTCCAGAATGGGCTTCGCCGGAAGAATCGCGCCCGTTCGTGCACGTGACGCGCGCTTGCTACCGATCGACCGTCTGAGGGCGAGCCCGTCCTCTCTGCTTGGTGACTCGGAACGTGACTACAGTGTAGATCGAGAGTCGTGGCAACGTGAGCGTCGGTCCGCTGTCCGACACCCGCACGTGGACCCTGTCGAACTCCGGGCCGTCGGGAGAGGACGCCTTCACGTCGCGTATGTGAGCATCGCCCATCAGCAGGCTTGGAGCGAGGGTGACGTGCACGTCACGCAGTTCATCCGCCGTATCTTGGAGCCAGCGGTAGTTGCGATTGACCAGGTGCAGCCGCCATTCAGGTCCGGCGGGCGAGCGTTCGAGCTTGATCAGCACGTTCGGCCCGGCGTCTGTCTTGATCGCTCGGGCGTCGAGTTCCTCACGGACCTGTTCGGTCAACGCTTCGTGGCGATGCTCAAGTTGGTATCGAGTACCAAGGTCCTCGATACTGCGGAGAGGGAGCTGTTGGCCGAGTAGACGCTCCCAAGGCTGCTTGTCGCCGACCACAACGGCGGTGACGCCTCCCTCCGCAAACTGCCTGAGGGCGTCGATCTGAGCATCGGCATGGGTGTCTGGAGAGCCCAGAGCGATCACCCGGTGGTAGCCTCGTAACGTTTGGCCGCCGAGGGGTGCCCGTTCCTTGTCGTCACCGTCTAGGAGAACGCGATAGGGCACGTGCGCATCATCGAGCAGCTGCGCCCAGGCATACACGTTTTCCTCGCCGTTGCCGAGGCTGTAGGCACGGTCGGTCTTCAGCAGCAGAACGTACCGCGGCGGCTCGCAGTCGTCGTAGAAGTCCGGATGCGCTCGGATGAAGCGCGTGTACCGGCCCACGGCGTCGAGCGGGCACCGGTAGTCTGTGGGTGAGCGGGCTCGATCGAAGAAGGTCTCATTCAACTGGGCGCGTTGCTTCTTCTGGAACTCCCGACCCAGGACCTGCTTTTCCGGCAGGTGATAGAGATACTGCATGGTCCCGCCGCCGGCGTAGACCTCGGCCGTCCAGATCTGAAGGAGCCTCGCATAGGGCCCGCGCTTGGATGCGAGCTTCTGGTACCAGTCCCCACCGTAGCCCGTGAAGATCGGAGGACGGCGGAAGGCGCCTCGCAGTACGGAAGCGGCTGACCCCATGACCCCGTTCGGCGGGTACACCGCGATGCCGAGCCGATAGGTGTCCGTGTTCCACTGGCTTCGCTGTGCCCCGTAGTGTCGCAGCGGCGTCTCCGGCCACACCCCATCGTACGCGTTCGAGGTGGCGAGGTCTTGCGGCTTGAAGTACCAGAAGTGCTGGACAAAGGCCACCTCACGCCCGGTCCGTTTGGCGTGCTCGCGCCCTGCGTCGCAGAGCGCGATCAGGAAATCGAACGCAACGTGGTCCTTGAACGCCGACCATGCTCGCCAGAAGGCGCCCATCTGGGAGAACTGGCGTCGACGCTTCCGCTCGTCGCCTTCGGTCCGTTCGAGAAGGTATCGGCGGAGGCGAAACCGCGCTAAGTCGCGAATGCCCATCTTTCGCACTGGCTCGCGGAAAGCTGCGAGCCGTGGGTCGTTTTGCAGTGCCTGGCTGAACTTCTCGGCACACCGGTCGCAGACGCACTGGGTTTCCTCCCGGAAGAAGTCTTCGAAGTGGATCACATCCGCGCCGTCGTCCGTCGCAGCCTTGATGTTGTCGAGCATGGCATCCCGAAACTCATCGTGGCTCTTGCAGAAGATCCACCAGTTCTTGCCCTCTGTTCTCCGGGGAGAGATCGCGTTGCGCAGGTGCTCGCCGGTGATGCCGATGCGCGCCGCGGAATCCGGGAAATTCGCCTGACGATGGTAGGTGTGGACGGAGAAGTGGAGCTTGTCGATTCCCAGTTGTTCGGCCAATGTCTTGCGGTGCGCCAGGTAGGCTAGCTTCTTCCTCTTCGCTTCGGCTGGAAGATCCCACTTGGCTCTGCCTGTGAACCCCGTCATGCCAGTGGGCTGGAGTTTCGTTGCCATCTCCTTCATTGCCGAGCCAGACCACGCCCCCGCAATCCACACGTCCGACCGCCGCGGTGGCTCCGCGAGGCACGCGCACCCGAGGGCAAGAGGCACCAGCAGCACCGCGGTGGACGTCGTCTCCACGGTCCAGGTCATATCGCTCTCCCGTAGTCTACTTCGAGCAGAGATGCCGATTCACACTCAAAGGCCCAGTTGCCGATCTTCCTCGCCCAATGCATGCCGGCCCATCTAGCTTCGCCAATAGCCACATTGGAGCGACATCGCCGGTGCTAAGCGGATTCGCTCCAAGTCTTCCGGAGATGCCGGGGACCGCGTCAATCACTTCCGGGGTTCAGCAGACGGGGATCCATACATTCATTTCCGAGATGCCGCGGTTGGCCCAAGCGTAGTATGGCACGAGGCGAATGGTGACGGAGTCGATCGGTTGAGCCGTCACGGGGCGATAGAGCGCACCTTCCCAGTCACCTTCCGGGACGCGCATGGCCTCACACTCAAGCACGGTTACACCGTGCAGCAGTTCCGGCCTGTGGGTCACGGTGAAGTGCGCTTCCCGGGGTACACGGACTTCTGGGACGCGCACCCCTTCCGGCAGGTCGGGAGACTCGAGGCAATAGACGATGGGGCCGCGTTGTACCGCTACGTGGTTTCGCAGCGCCTCGGCTTTCGGATGGGCTTCAATCAGGAATGGCTGCATGGGAAGGCAGAGCGTCACCACGTCGTCCGCTGACCACCGACGGCTGATGCGGGCATAGGTCCCGGGAGCAGCCGGAACGTCGACCGCCTCACCGTTGACCGAAATCGTCGCATGGGTCGCCCAGCCGGGGATGCGCAGCAGCAGGCTGGTCGGTTCAGAAGGGGTAGCCGCCATCCTGAAAGTGACCTCACCGTCCCACGGGTAGTCCGTCTCCTGGCTCAGCTTCCACGGACCGGCCGCGAGTGTGTCCGCCGCGTAGTGGTGCACCCAGAGACCGGCGTCGGACGTCGTGTATTGGTAGTTGTGCCATTCGGCCACGGTGCGGAGCACGTTGGTAGGGCAGCAAATATGCGCTCGCCTGCGTTCTGGATCCCCCGGTTGGAAGCGCTCGTACGAGTCAGCCGTGAGCAGGTGATGATCCTTGCCGTACCAGCGCAGAACGTTGCTGTAGAACCAGTCGTTGCCCTCGATACCTACGCCGGAGAGGATCGAGTTGTAGATCTGCCGCTCCATGATATCCGCATACTTGACTTGGGGGTCGATCAGGAGCATGCGCCAGTTCCACATCGTGCAGCCGATCTGGGAACAGGTCTCGTTGTAGGCAGTCGAGTTGGGCAGTTCGTAGGGATGCCCGGCTGCCTCGTGCACTTTTTGGCCGCCCCAGAGGGGGCCCTCCTGCCGAAGGAACAGGCCTTGGTGCACGGCGCAGACGCCGCCGTGGACGTACATCTTCTTCTCGGTCAGGTCGTGCCAGAGCCGGTCCAGCGCTTCGAGCAAGGACCGGTCGCCGGTCTCCATGTAGGCGTCGGCGGCTCCCGCGTACAGATAGGTATAGAAGACCGCGTGGCCGACGACTTCCGTCTCGTCGCGGAGCGGAACGCGGTCCTGTTCCAGATCTCCACCACCGGGGACCGCCCCACGCATGTCGATGAAGAGGTTGGCCATGTCCAGGTACGTTCGGTTGCCGGTCGTGCGATAGAGCTCCACTCCTCCCATGATGATGGAAGGGTTGTGCGGGAAGTGAGCGAGCTTGGGGTCGCGTCCTCTGAACGTGTCGTAGATGTAGTCGGCGGCCCTGAGCGCTACATTGAGCAGCGCCATCTTGCCGGTGAGGCGATGGTGGATGCAGGCGGCGGTCAGCAGGTGTCCCATGGTGTAGAGCTCGTGGTGAGCCGGGTTCTGGAAGCGCTCCCGTCCCCGAACTGTAGTCTGCGTGGCGATATACCCGTCGGGTTGCTGAGCCTGCACGACGGTCGCGATCGTCTCGTCCATGAGCCGGTCCAGCTCGGCATCCTCTGATATGGCCCAACAGACGACGGCTGCCTCCAGCCATTTGTAGACCCAGGCATCCTGCCAGTCGGTGCCGGCATGCTCTCCGTCCTTGAGCCCGGCCTCGATCTGCATGTTGGTCAGGGCGTGCCCGGTCTCCGGATTTGCCATCCGTTCGTATAGGTGTGGCAACATCACTTCACGGCACTGCTTGAGCCGATCTCCCCAAAAGCCGCGGGTCCAGTGCACCGCGTCCAGTTCGAGGCTGTGCAGCTCGCAATGGGGACTCCTCTGGTTGCCGACGAGGCCGTTGTTCCTCACGTTCTCTCTCCTCCAAAGCTGGACTTTCAGGCCTACGGCCCGCGCGCCGCGCCTCTCCTACTTCTGCCAGTACAGCGTATTTGCGTCAGGCGGTGGTGACTGGATGCCGTGCTGCAGCTCGTTGTCGCGCCGAACGGAAGCGATGCGGAGGCCTGCGATGCGCATGGGATCGCTGCCGCCAATCTGCAGGACCGGACCGGTCCAGTCACCTGTGTCCGGCGGGAGAGCCGTCTGCATCCTGGCCTTGGTCGGCACCCCGTTGACGAGCAATCGCATCACCGGCGTCTGTTTGTCGTTGCCCAGGTGCCAGGTCAAAGCGACGTGGTACCAGGCCCGGGGCCTGAAAACGAAGCCGGACTGCAGGAATCCCTTGCCGAGATTCAGATACGTCCCCACCTGCGTGCGCCGCCACAGATGCAGACTGCCGAAGCGCAGGTAGGTGAACCCTACCATGGTGTCGTCGCTGGTGTCCGCCCGCATCCAGAACTCGATCGTGCCTTCCTGCGGGTTGATGTGTTCATAGCCGCCGTCTTCCGTCTTCTCTCCACGCGGCACGGTGAGCCGCTTGTCGGCCTCGATCGTGAACATGGCGCCATCCCAGCCGGGAGGCATATCACTCGTCGGGGCCGAGAGCCGTGCCGGGACGGCCGCGGGAGAGAAGTGCGCGTCCGGCGTCAGACTGACCAACGGGCTTGCGCCCTCGATCCGCAGAACCGCACTGGCCGGCGGGGCTTGCCGAAAGCGCCACAGCCCGCCACGCGCCTCGGCCGGCACGGGTACCTGCCATTCGAGCCAGGGCGGCTTCCACGGGTCCATCGCACGGTCAGGGTGTTGCCTCACGATCCTGCCGTCGGGGGCTTCGAGCTCAAGCGATATCTTCTCCCACGGGGTGAGCAGACCGTAGCGCACGCAGATCTCGCTGGAGTCCGGGGCTACACGGAAGCAGTACTCCTTCGCCGCACTGATCCAGCCACGGTCCAGGGGTACTCCCCAGTGCTTCACGTGAGCAGACAGGTCCTGCAGGATCAAGCGCACCGGTGCCTGATTGGCGCCGTGCGTAACGAGGCGACAAAGGCCTGGCTCGCCGCCGGGGACCTCCAGAGTGACGACCGCGCCGTTCGGGTTCTGGCTAAGGTCGATCGGGACTGCGGCGATGGGCGCGTTGTCCGGGGCCAACAGCCGTATTTCACCTTTGAGGCCGAGTCTCTTGCAGTACTCGGCCCATTCTGGTATGGGTTGACCACGCTGGAATGGCTGCTCGTACACAGACCAACGGACACGGACCGTGAACGGCTTCTCGTCCGGGCGCTCGAGCCACACCTCCGGTGCCCCAACGGCAAGGCGCCAGAATCGCGGCAGGTCCATTCGTGACGCACGTTTGGGCCCTGGTGCACGGTCCAGCCAGTAGAGCGCGGCCGGGAAATCGTACAGGTAGTCGTAGGAGTTGCTGTTCCAGCCCGAGGTACGCATGTACGCCTGCCACGTGCGCCATGCCATATCAGCCAGCTCCGGACTATCCATGATGTACGCCGCATACGCCTGGGCCGAAGCGATGTTCGGGTTAAGGTGCGCGATCGGCGTTTTGCCATTCTCCTTACGCAAGTACGGATTGGGTGAGTAATAGTAGTCCAGATTCGGGCTGGTCAGAGTCTGGGCCGGGTCGTGCATCTCTGCGAACATGGCTTCCGCATTTTGCACGAGTGCGACCCCGGCTCGGTCGTCGCCGGTCCAGAGGTGGTACTGCCGCAAGCCGGAGCACAGAATCCCGGTCATGAACGGCACGATGCCCAAGTGCGAACAGCTCCCGTGCCGCTGCAGGTACGCGCCGCGCCGGCGTTCCATGTGATTGATCGCGACGTCCACGATGTGCCTGGCCTGGGTCGCGTAGCGTTCGTCACCTGTTTCCTGCAACGCCCGAACCATGGCCATGAGCGGCCAGCCCTGCTGGCGCGCGGATTTCCCGTCCGTGTGAGCGCGCATCTGTTCGTTGTCCGCCACGAAGTCCGCGTTCGCACGCCCAAGCCGGAAGCCGTCCGGATCGCCGGTCATGTTCCAGTGATCGAACATGGGGTGCGGGTTCTGATGCACGAGGTAAACGGCGAAGAACTTGTCGGTGTTCCGCACTTTGGCCCCGACCTTCGAGCCGTCGGGCCACCAGTTGAGCGTGCACACGTCCATGTAGTGGCGATTCGCGCGTTCAGCGCGGTTGTACCACTTGCGTTCGCCCGTCATGGCGTAAAGCATGTAGATCGAGTGCAGCCGGTTCCAGTAGAAGTTGTTCCCCGGATAGCCACCGTAATGACGGATGTCCTTGTACGTCTTGGCATACCACGGGTCGAGGTAACGCTCCACCATCATGGCGTACTCGGCACTGTGGTTTTCGGGGTCGATGCGGGGGAGTGTGCCCCAAGCGTGGCTGTCACGGATCAGCGTGCTCGTGTTCAGGCGGGGCGGGGTCTCGACGCGCCGAGACAAGTTCGCCGCAACCGCGGCCTCGGGGACGTCGGCAGTCAGCGCGAGCCAGATCTCGTGCGTCATCGCTTCGCCCGCATACGTCCCGAAGAACGGCATCCGTTCGTCTCCCGGCTTGAAGAGCTGGACGTCGACCCCCTTGGCATCGCATTGCAGACCGACCGGCCAGATGTGTTTGAAGTAGCGCAACACCCCGGTCACCCCGCCGCCCTGCCCCGCGACCGTCAGCCAACCGTCGCCTGTTTCGCGAGCCTTGGCTCCAGGCACGAGCAGACGCAATCCGTACGATGCGACGACTGCGGTCAAGGGCCGCACGTTGCCGTACAGGCCGCGAGTCCGTTTCAGCGTCTCATGATCTGGTACGTCTTCGGGGGCGGCATCAATGCGTTCGTTCACGATCGTGAACATGAGTCGAACCAGCGGCGAATCTGCGAACATCGCCAGGCGCAGGCGACAGCTGCCGTACCGGTCTCCGTCCGCGGCGACCAACTCGCCGGCAACCTGCATCTCCGCGCCGTGGGGTGACTGTGAGAGCCAGCGCCCTTCGCGCCACTTGGCCCGGAGCGCTTTGTTCTTGAAGTTGAGGTACGGCAGTTGCCCGGCGATCAGGACGTCATCGTCGCCGCGCCCGATTGCGAGGCCCGCAGGCGCACCGTCCGCATCCAATGTCCACCGTGCCCAGACCAAGCCGTTGCTCACCTGAAGTCCGTCGCCCGTGCGCACCGGATTCGGCGGCGATCTGTCCGGTGCCGTGATTTTGCTCCCCCATTCGAGTCGGTACTCACGTCCGGGGTTGGATGGCAGTGCGAACTCCGCCAGGACCCAGCGCAGGCTCTTGTCGGGCCAGTGACTCAGCGGCGCAAAGCGCGCAGACACATCAGCGCCCTTTGGGCCATACAACGCCATGTTCCGCGCATCCTTCAGGGCGCCCATCGGCAGCGGAATACCTTGTGTCACCGGCCAGGACCACGAGTGAGTGAGTAGCTTCCGGCATTCGACCTGAAGCTCGGCTCTTTCGTGCACGGCAGCGGATGCTCGGGGAAACGCGATGCTCTTCTTCAGCGTCGGTTCCCAAAGGCACGGCAACGTGTCCGCGGCCGGTGGCGAACCCGCGTGAATCGCCACGTCCCCCCAGTAGCTCTGCGTGCCGTAGCACTCCCGCAGCAATGGGACGTAGTCCTTCGTTGTCCCTGCGTAGATGCCGAGTTTGATCAGATCGCCCGGCATCTGGCGGCCGCTATCCACTTCCTGCCACAGCTGCAGCGCGAGCGTGAACCGGCGTCCGGGCTGCACGTGTGGCGTGATGTCGACCAGTGTGTACTGCTGGTTGTTGACCGGCAGTTTGACCGCAATGTCCTGCGTCCAGGCCACCTTGCCGTCGATGAGCACCTGCTTGAAGCGATGGCCCGTCCGCACGTCGGCGACTGACCATTTCCGTGTGTGCCCTTCGCCGTAGATGTTGTCGCTCACATAGAACTGGAGCGTGTACGGCGCGGCCATGGCTTCGGGGATCACGACGTCCTTCACGATGCGGCCGTAGGTCCCTGCCGCCGCCATCTTCAGGGGATGCGTGAGCTGATACAGATCCCGCCGGTCCGGGTGGCCGGTGAAGTTGCCCCGGACCTCGAGCCGCCAACCACCGAGGGGGAGTGCCAGCGGCGCCGCGCGCAGTTCGGGCGCGCCCGGGGATGAGAACAACAGCGCACAGGTGAACAGTACGAGGACAGACTTTGATGTTTGCACAGACAGCTCCTTGCACTACTTGTCTAGAGTGAGTCACCCCCGGCCACGTCACCTCAGGGGCGCGGTCCGGGAGGCACTCCGCCTTCCAGCTTCTGTGTGGCCCGTCGACCAGCCAACTCGGCGATGCGCTCCGGTGCCAGAACCCGATCATAGAGGCGCACCTCATCGAGCAGCCCCACAAAATGAGCCCGGTGCCCGACCTCATAGTTCCCCAACGTCACAGGTTTGGCAAGAGGGGCACCGACGGGAACGGAACGTTTGCCGACGGCCACCCGCTTCCCGTCCATGTAAATGCACATCTCCTCACCATCCGCGGTCGCGGCCGCGTGCACCCAGCGCCCGGTTGGTAAGGGCTCATTGGCCGCCAGATGGTGGCTCCAGGATGTCTCAGGGACGCCCCAACAGAGGCGTCCTCTGGTGAGCCCCAAGCGGTACCCGCAATCGGTCGAGCCGCCATAGACACCATTGATGAACCAGCTGTTCGACTGTCCGGCAGTGTCAGTTCGAACCCAGCAGGACAGGGTCAGCCACTGCGGGAAGAGAACCGGGTCAGGCGCGGTCTGGGCACTGCTGCCATCGCAGACGAGCGCCCGCCTCTGGACGCCTGGTGCGTAACGGGCGTCATGGAGATGGGCGCCGCGCCCATTCCCCGTACAATCGAGCGTGACGTCGGGATCGCTTCCCTCGTCGAAAGACCAGAATGCCACCAGGCCCTCCCCGGTGACAGGGGCGGCAGGCTGTCCCTTCATGAGTAGACCGATGCGTTCACTTTCACGAATGGCGGCCTGGTAGAGTCTGTCATAGGGCCCCAGTCCGACATCCGCCGGGGTCAGGTCCACATGTTCCTGCGGCGCCTGCGGCGCAAAGGCATTGCGCACGGCGTCCAAGTACCCAAAGCCGTACTCGCGATGCGGGGCGATGTAGTGCCCTTCGCCATACTCGTTCCAGTTGTCCAGGAGCACGACCCGACGGGAAAGCGACCCCTCGGGGTATTCCCGAGCGGCCGCTAAAGCCCGTCGGCACACGTCCCCGAAATCCTCAGGTGTGTGTCGCCAAACCGTGGACGAAGGCTTCCACGGTCGCGAATCCCAGCCCATCGAGACCGTGATCATCTCCGGCAAGACGCTCTGCTGTCGGCGTTCGCGCCAGATCTCCTCCTGCATCTCCACTGCCTTTGGCGAGGAGGGATTCCCGGACAACGGCCAGCAGTAAGCAAAGCTGCAGTCGATCCCCAGGTCGACCAGGCGCTGCAGATGCTCCCGGTTGTTCCCACGGTACTCCCCGAGTAACGTCAATCCCTTGAAGCCGGCGGCCCGACAGGCTTCACGGGCCTTGTTCAACGCGCTCTGGACGGCCTCCGTGCTGCCCAGGTCACCGATCAGGAACTCGGGTCGGTAGATGTAAAGCAGTGGCTTCCCATCCAGCACGAGGTAGCTCGGGTGCTTGAAGTAGGTCTCTATCCAGAACGGCAGCAAGTTCTTCAGGAAGTCCTCCTCCGAAGCCACCCCCGCCGTTCCCTTGCCCTGATTCTCCCACATGATCGTGAACTTGAACTGGTCTCTGTAGCGCGCGTTGAAGAGCCCGTCGTGAATGGCATGGCCGAGTTTCTGCTCGACCGGTCCTCCTTGGCTCGTGCGGTACCAGCAGTAGACGAAGAACGAGATGCCGTGGTCCAGACACCAGGTGATCTCCCAGTCTGCCACTTCCGGGTCACCCTCGTCATACCAGCCCAAGACAGGCTTGCGCTTCCGCCACGGCACGATGGGCCGCCATACTGCACGGCGTGCCCCTTCCTTCCACAGCGGACACATATGCGCGCCGACAAGCGCCTGGGGCTGCACTGGACTGGGCTCGGGAACGTAAGTGAGATCCCTTGGCGGCAAACTCGCGTGGAACATGACCTGCCGCTCCAATCGACCGCCTTCCCCGTCGGAGAAGACCAAACTGTGCACACCGGGAACGGCCGCCGTGACCGGCCACGTGAGGACAGCAGACTCATCCGGCGCCAGCTCCGGGATCGATCTGTTCCCGACCGCCAGCAGCTTCAGGCCAGGGGTGCACTCCAGAACAACCCGCCCCACCGGCAACGGGCGATCGGCTCGGAGGCGCAGTTGAACGGTTTCTGTCCGCAGCGCACGCGGATACGCATTCTGCACCTCGCACACCTCCACGCGAGCTCCCCCAAGCCGTTCCACCGGCTCCGGGCGGAACCAATCGGGAGGGGGCGGTACGTGAAGCTTCACCGCCGACAACGCTCCGTGAAGTGGTGCACCCCACTCCACCCCTGCCCCGAGAAGAAACGGCGACGTCGCCCGACGCAAGCGAATACGCCGCTGTTGACGTGCGACAGCGTCTCCGACGATCAGGGCCATCTGGGAGCCATCCCAACCTGCCTGGACGTGGTACCACTTCCCTTTGAGCAGTCGGGGGCCACGCAGACGCGGCTCCCAGCCCTCGCCGTGCACGAATAAGGAGAGGCGACCGTTCTCCCGCAGTGGATCCAGTCGCAGCAGAAACTGCCCGTCTCTCCCGGCAATCAGCATCGGTCCAGTCAGATCATCCAGTCGCAGCCACAGATCCAGACCAAATCCGCGGCCGAAGTCAGGACACTGCGCAGCCGGCAACTCCAACCCGCCGTCCCCGGCAAAGGCCACACCGGGGCCAGCCGGGCCCTCCACCGGCAGTCCCCCCGTGCAGACCATGTTCCTCGTGCCGATGGAGTCCAAGCCCAAGGCGGCCGCGTTCCCGAACGCGTAGTCCGCAACCACTCCCCCACGCACGGAGCAGGTCCACAAGACACAGGCTGCGACCGCGGCTGACAGCAACGCTACACGCATGTTTCAGTTCTCCTCGAGTCCCGGAGTCCCGGAGACGTTCTGTTCCACCTCAGTTCCCACCGAATCAGCCGTGCTGACGGCCTGCTCAGACACGTGGATCGGGAACTTGGGCACCTGGTTTCGCAGGCACCAACAGAGCAGTGTGGTCAGAGCGGCGCCCAGCAAGAACATCGGGAAGACCGTGAACAGGTCAGGCCAAACCATGGCAACGATTGGCAGCAGAACAAGCGGGAAGGTCTCGATAGCGCCCAGTACCATCAACCGGCCGGGAAGCGAGACCTCCGCATCCAAGCCTGAGTTGGGGACACCCCAACTCACAAGGCTCGAATGGGCTGTGTCGCCCCCCAATCCGGAACTGCAAGCCTCGCGGGTAAGCACATACCAATGATACATCAGCTGGCCCTCCGGTGCAGAACTCCGGTAACCAGACAGGGGAATAACCGCCCCGAAAGACGGCACTCCCCTACGCTACGTCGCTGACTCCGAGCTCCGACCACTATCGCTTCTCAATCGCGGCCGGGGCCCCAAAGATTGCCTGAAGCCGGTCAGCATCAAACTTGAGCTTGCGCTCGTAGGTGTAGATGCCATTCTGCTCCTGTTCCACATCCGTGAGTTGGGTGTAAGTGAAGCCCGCGATGTTGGGCTGGTCGGTCAGCACCTCCGTCAGCCCGGCAAGGCGGGCGTAGACCTCCTCGATGGTGCCCGGTGTTTTGCCATAGCCCCAACTGGTCGCCCCACCGCCGCCACCGGCGCCAGCCTTGGACGACTCCAGGTCCTCGCGCCACCACGTGCCTCCGTACTCGTCCACGACGTACGGCTGGTCTGCGTAGGGTGCGTCAAGATTGGGGAAGTTGACATGGAAACCCTCACGAACCCCCGGAGCAACCTTGGCAAACTTCTCAGCGAACGACGCCACATCCTGATCATAGCAGTGAACCGTGTAGATATCAGTATCCACATGCACGTACCCGCTGCAGTCGTTGACCGGCCGAGTTGGGTCGAGCGCTCGGGTGAGGTCCACCGTCTCCTGCACGCACCGGCGGTGGAGCTCTTCGTTAACCTTCGCCGGAGCAGCGGTCTCGTTGAACGGGGTCCACGCCACTATCGACGGGTGGTTCAGGTCCCTCATGACCACCTCACGCCATTCCATCTGGTGCTGGTGGAAGGCCGCCAGAGCGGGATTCCCGCGCCAACTGCCCCAATCGCAGAACTCCCCCCAGGTGATGTATCCCAGCTGATCCGCCCAATAATGGAAACGTTCCTCGAACACTTTTTGATGCAGCCGAGCCCCGTTGAATCCGACCGCCATGGAACGCTCGATGTCTCCCTTGAGCTCAGCGTCACTGGAGGCCGTCCAAATACCATCCGGATAGAAGCCCTGATCCAGAACCGAGCGGAAGAAAAACGGTTCGTTGTTCAGGTAGAAGTAATTCCCCTCAATGTGGAACTTGCGGAGTCCGGCGTAGCTGCTTACTGAGTCGACCACGGTATCCCCGTCCAGCAATTGAAACCGGACGTCATAGAGGAATGGATCGCTCGGAGACCACGTTCGGACGTCACTCAGTTCGACCGCTGCCGCAACACCACTGCAGGCCGGCACATCGACCACGCCAACCACGTTCTCTCCGGCTGAGACGGTCGCCCTGAACCGCAGACCACGGCCCCCGCCGGTAAACGTCGGCGTCAACACGAAACGCGCCCCATCCAGGTCCGGCACCACCCGCACCGATTGGACGTGGGCGGCCGGACGGGCCTCCAGCCACACGGTCTGCCAGATCCCGGTAACCCGTGTGTAATGACAGCCACGGGAGGAAAAGTCGGGGCACTGCTTCCCGGATGGTTGCTGCCCGCCTCGCACGTCATCGACGGCGCAGACCACCAGGTCGTTCTCACCGTTCGCTAACGCGTCCGTGATGTCGAAACAGAATGAGGATGAGCCGCCGTAGTGACGACCGACCAACGTCCCGTTCACCCAGGCTCGACAGTCGTAGTCAACCGCTCCAAAGTGCAGGAAAACACGCTGCCCACCCCAATCTCCGGGGACATCGAACGCACGATGATACCACACGCAAGGGATGAAATCAGTGTGATTGATCCCCGACAGCGTGCTCTCAGGGCAGAAAGGAACCACGATCTTCCTGGACAACGATGACGAATCCGTGGGGAGGCCCCGGGCCACACCGGAGAGGCCAGAATCGAGGTCAAAGTCCCACATGCCGTTCAGGTTCAGCCAGGCATCCCGCATGAATTGTGGTTTGGGGTGCTCCGGGCGTGGAATCGTGGTCATGAGGGGGGCCTCGCTATGTGACGTGCACTTGGCCAACCAGCTCACCGTTCTGGGTCGAGCTATCAACAGGGAAGGCGAGTACGGTATCCTTGAGACTGACCCTTAGTGTACCTCTCTCTCCTCAGCAATGAAACTCTCTCGGAGGGCAGTCGGACCATCTCGGTCCGGAACGGGAAGCTTGGAGCTCCGGTCATCCCTGACCGGTTGTTCCTTGCTCTGGGAACACCGGCCTCCTGAGCAGAAACCACCGGTTTGGGAAAACCGGCCTCCAGGGAGGGATGTAAAGGTGGTCCTCGCCCCCCCCAGAAAGCGGCAATTTTGCGTCCCCAGTCCAACTCAAAACGCCTGCACGACGCAGCCCACGGCACGCGGACCAATCTCGAGCGTGATGGTCGCCTCCCCATCCCGGACTTGGTGAGCCACCGGCCGCTCGTTCCACGCGTCCATATAGGCTGCCTTCGCAGGATGCCGGACTCGCAAGATAGCTCCTCTCACCGTGCGATAGTTTGCGTTGAACAACGTCCAAACGTTCTTTGACTGCGTGCTGAAACGGTTGGCAAACAGGTTAGGAATCGCGGTCCGCACGAGGGGCTCAACATCTGACGAACGGAACGCATCGCGATGGGCATGCAGCACTCGGTAAGCCGTCTTCCAGAATGCGGCCGCATGCTCGTCCGCCTGGAGGCATGATCCGGTCAGATAATACCCGGTTCCATTGAAGAAGGGGTACTTGAGGAGAAACCAGTTCCCGTTCCTCATGGGAACATAGTAGATGAGCTCGAAGGTCTTGAAGTCGGGAACGGCAAAACGCTGCAGGTTGACGTAATGGGGAGCAACGCTGTCATAGCCCTTGCGCCACCCATCCAAGGCCACGTGTCCGAACGCCCCATCCATCTCCTGGGACGCGACATCAGCGGGGACATACTCCGCGTAGGTGGCAATCTCCGGGCGGAGGGCCTCACGGATCTGACGTGTCAACAGCCGCTCTCCCGGCGACATCCCCATCGGCACGGGGTGCCCATGGTCTGTTGCGTAGCAGGTCCGGCTGGTCATGCACTTGCCGAACTCATCGATGTACATCCCCATCGCTTTGACCTCGGCCGCAACGCGCTTGAAGGCGTCGGTCAGATAGTTCCGCCACGCCGCTACGTAAGGGCACATCGAGTGCGCGTCGTAGCTCTTGTGGTAGAGCATCTCGCCCTTAGCCGTTCGCACGGCCCATGCCTCACGCTGCTCGGGCAATGGCTTCTGCGACTTCGTGTGCACCAGATAGCCGTCCAGATAAAGGCCAACCGGGGTGCCACTTTCCTGGCAGCGCTTGACCTCACCCGCAAAGTGAGTGAGTCCACCGACCGCCTCGTAGTGGTCGTAATCTCCCCAGTGTCCGTAAGTCTTGGTTTTGGCCCAACCGAACAGGTGCATGTAGTCACAGGCTCCGATGGCGTTGTGGATACGGGTCGCTTTCTCCACAAAGTCCGTTCGCTCTGCCAGGGAACGATGCATGATGCTGGTGGGGCTGCCCGGGCCAAACGAATAGACATCCTGAAACCAAGGTTTGCGGGGAGCAACTGGGGTGTACCAGGTCTTGACCCAGTCCAAATAGACTTTGAGCTGGTCTTTCCAGTCACCGGGGATGACGGCCGCGACGACCGGAACGCTCTGCCACGCCTTCCCTGGGGCCACCGTTTCGGGAAGGAATTCCAGGGCATAACTGCAGCCGGCTGCGTCCTTGGTAACTTGATACCAGCGGAACACGCTGCGTAGATCCCGCGGCATAAAGGCAAGCCCCGCACCATGCCCGGGGTTGAAGAAGCCGTCAACTTGGAGCGGATGGGCCTCACCGATCTCATCGCGCCATGAACACGGCACTCGGTTCACCACCCCGCCTCGGCGAGCAGCGAAATACCACGTGTCCTCAACAGATCCGATCCGCATTCCTGCCGCGGTCGGGAAGAAAAGCGTCCCCGTTACCGGTTGCTGCCCGACATTGCTGACCTCGAGCGAGAGTCGAACGCCGTTTCGTCCCTCATCCGATGTCCTGAAGACAGCCTCGAGCGCCGCATCCCCTCGCGCCCAACCCAAGGCGACGCGGGTCCCTCCATCAGCGTCTGTCACTTCACCGACAGTCCAGGCCGAAGACGGAATGGTCTGCCCATCGGCCAGCTCGATGCGGAAAACGTCAGCTTGCGAAATGCGCACCCCCTCGGGGAGCATCGGAGAGACCACTTCCGCCCATCGCAATCCCTGGCGTGTATCAAACGCGAATGTTGCGTCGGCGAGAGCAGGCTTGGAGACGGGTGGGTACCAGATCGGCTGAACAGTGGGGCTGGGGACGCGCGGAGCCCCGCCATTGGCGGTTGCCCCCAGAATCCCGAAACACGCATTGCGCATGTTGTCATGCAACACAAGACGCACCGGCTCCCGTCCGGGCGTGGGCCTAACACTGTAAAGAGCAATGCCATGCCCCACGCCATAGGCTCCCTTTGACGCATGGACAGGCAGCATGTGATCTGACCGCCCATCTGCATACACCAGCTCGAACGTGACACGCTCCGGTTCACTCAACAGCTTGAGCGGCGTGGGTCGCTTCCAGCTGCTGCCGAATGGTTCGGCTTCCGGGAAACTGGCGGCCAACAGGACCAGGACCTCGCGCGTCCCTTCCGGAAGCTCAAGCGTAAGTGTGTCCTCGCCAACCGTTCCCGTAGACAGCAGTTCCGTCGGCGATGCTGCCACGTCGAAGGGAATCCCTCCAACCGAGATGTGGGACGACTCGAACCACTCACCAATACCCATACGCTGGACCATGAAGTGATTTCGAGGAGCGCCAACCACGCTGGTCCGGAGAGGCGACAGCTGCCCTTCACCGGGTGCCCAGGCCGACTCCCGCAAGGCAAACTCAAGGAGTTCGCTGACGGGTGTCTCGGGTGGAGTTGACGAGAACTCGACATAGTCCACCTCCAGCTCGGCCTCCGGGCTCAGACTGTCGATCCCCACTGCCATTGTCATCCCTGTGCCCTTGTCACCGAGCTTCCGATGGAACACGTGCCACTGTCCATCGCCCTCTACGTTGCCCGGCTCGGCGATGTAGACGCTCTTTTTGGTGCCATCCACCTGGCTGAGACTGACGTAGAACGCATACCCCCACGGCCCGAACTCACCACGCGCTCGGTAACGCATCGACACGTACGGCATTGCGCCCCCATCCAGCCCCTCAGGCACCCGAGCAGACCAGCGCATGGATTTCTGCTGACCGGTCATGCTGAAGTGGACAGTCGTCTCGGTTGGAGTCATCGCGTGGGATTCCGGGGGCCTTGGGGTCCAGTTCGGCGAGGGAGTCCAGGCAATGCTCTCAGGATCGATCCGCAGACGCTGGGGCTCCGGAGGCACCTCCGCGACCACCTCCGCACCTGCGGGGGCGCCATTAGCGAATCCAATTCGCACAAGAAGGCGTCCGAACCCCGCAGCGCCGGCCGGCTGACCGATGCGCAGTACCAGGCGGTTCAGCGGCTCCGGGGGGGAGTAGCTGAGTAGATCCACAGCGTATCTGTGTCCGGTCGCCCCTTGCAGATCCCGACTGTTCAGATAACAGCGCCACCCGGGTGATCCGTCACGCCCCATCAGCAGATAGCCATCGCCCCCATCGATGACCCCCTCAGTGCGACACGTCACAACCAGGTACCGAGGCTCATCCTCAAGCTCCTGCGGTGTCGGCGTCAGAGTCCAGGTCATCACCTTCCCCGGACCACGCACCGAGAACTCCAGCCAGCCCTCGCGGTCCCTTACCGCGTACTCCGTGGCCGCCTTGCCGGGCGACCACCCCGGCTGTGGCTCCCAGCGCCCCGCGGATGAGCCATCAATGGGAGCAGCAGTCGAGCCACTCGTGACAGCAAGGAGCACCCCCATGGAAACCAAACGTAAATATCGCACTGGTCTATTCCTCCGTCTTTGCCCGCCACAGGTCATAGATTCGACGCCCGTCCTCGACTGATGGGGCTGACGTGTGCAACACGAGGCCTCGCCCCCCCCTTCCGCGGCACGTCGCGGATAGGCTCCCACTGAAGGAGAGCAGTCATCGCCTCCTCGGTTCGGAAATCCGCATCAAAGATCAAAGCAACACGGTCCTGCATGCGTCCGGGGGCCTCGTCCCCGCAGAACGCATCCGGGCCCTGCCATGTGTCAACCGCCCGAAGGCATGAGCAGTCACCCAAAGCTGTCAGGACATGGGCGGAAGGGGCAGGCTTGGAGCAGTAATGGATGCAAAGCTCACCGAATGCTCGACCATACCGCTCGAGAATCGGGGTAGCGATCTCTTTGAGTAAGTCTGGAGAGAAGTTGACCAGCGCATCTGCCGGGAGGCGCAGGCCAGGAAAGGTGTGGAGCTCAGTCACTTCGCTACACGCGTTGTCACAGCTTGCCATAGGCGCTTCCGTTCAGGCGGGTAATCACTTCCCGGCCTGCTCAACGAAGATGAGTTTGTCGGTATCAAAACCGAGCTCCTTTGATCGCAGAAGGAACCGATCGATGACCGCCTGATTCACCGCCGGAGTCCGTGACAGCAACCAGAGATACGACCGGTCCGGCCCCGAGACAAAGGCGTATTGGTAGTTCCTTCAGCTCAAAGCCCCGAACGGGAGTGATCCCTTTCGGCGAACCAACACACCCACCTACCAGCAATCCGGCAATCCCCAATATGAACTTACCCATGGTCGATTCCTCCTGACCGCTCAACTGCATTCCATTCCCACATTGTCTATCCTACACCAGATTTCCGGTTGAACCCGCCCCCTGGCTCGGATTCCGCCCATGTGTAACTTCGGCACAGAACGCTGTCTGGCCTGATTCTCAGAGCCGCGACTTATGGGAGCGGTCTTGCTTGGCACTGCCTCAAGGCACAGCTGCCGATAGTCGCGGCTCGGTTCAGGCACCGGGAAGCCGCACGTTACCTGCTCGGATACGGCCGGCAGACTCTCGGCGGAGGCCCGGCCTGAGTGAACGTCGCAAACTGATCCCAATTCTCCCGAACAGGTGGTATGTTCTTGTTCTCTGTTTCACCCCGTCCTCCGCTGAGGTGGCCCTGCGGTCTTCGGTGATCAAGGCAGTGGCCTATGACAAGGAAGACGACGCATGCCCCGAACGACGCCTCGCTCACACATCCCTGCCACAGCTTTGGCGCTGGTGGCCTGCTTCAACGCCCTGGCCTGGCGAAGCGAATTCTATCCCGAAAGATGGGAACCCGGACAAAAAGACGCTCAAGGACGCTTCCTGCACGACTTCTCCTATGCGGGCTACCACCGGGGCGAGGTCCCACTGCCCGATCCCGCCCCAGGGAAGCGCGTCGATGTGACCGCCCCTCCCTACAACGCCGATGCCACCGGGAAGCGCGATGCGACAACCGCGATCCAGCGCGCTTTGGATGACCTCGGAGAACGCGGAGGAGGCGTCGTCCATCTTCCGAAGGGAACGTACCGCCTTTCGCTCCCCGCGGAGGCGCCCTGCACACTTCGTATCAAGCACCCGCACACCGTCCTCTCCGGGGCTGGCCCTGAGCGGACATTCCTGCTGCACACCGGAACACTCCTCCGAGGCAAATCCGTCGTCCTCATCAGAGCCGGGAAAGGCACCTGGCGGCAGGCGGTCCCGGGCAGCGAAATCGCTATCTCCCGAGACGTCCCTGCCCCCGCATTCGAGATCCCCCTCGCCAGCGTTGGGCGGATGAAAAAGGGCGACTGGGTTGTTCTTCGTTCAGACTGGACACAAGAGTTCATCAACGACCACGGCATGCAGGACTACTGGAAACCGGGCAGTTGGCCTCCCGGCCCGCTCTTCTGTCGTCAGATCGTGGCGGTCGACCCGGTTGCCTCCGTTGTCCGCATCGATGCCCCGACAAGGTATGTCCTGAAGACGCGAGACCGCGCCCGAATCCATCGGATTCCGCCGATGCTGACCGAAGTTGGCGTCGAGAATCTCAGTATCGGTAACGCCGAACACACGGGGCAAGGCTGGAGTGACAGTGACTTCAGCAAGAAGGGCACGGGGGCCCACGACGTCCACGGCTCACATGTTATGCGCATTGACCACGTACTCAACGGCTGGCTGCGCAATGTCCACAGCTACCGTTCGCCCACCAATCGCCGGGACGTGCACATGCTCTCCAACGGCATTCTCATCGGTATGTCAAGCTGCGTCACTGTGCAGGGCTGCGTGATGCAGAAACCCCAGTACGAGGGCGGCGGCGGCGATGGCTATGGCTTCACCCTCCACGGCAACGATTGTCTGGTCACGCGCTGCGAAGCGGTCCACACACGACACAACTACGACTTCAAGTTGGCCAGCTCAAATGGGAATGTCATCCACCGTTCAACCGGTCGTGTCCCCCGCTTCTCCAGCGATTTCCACATGTACTTCAGCATGGCAAACCTGTTCGATTCGATGTTGATGGACGGCGACTGGCTGCAGGGCGTCTTCCGTCCCTGGGGCGGTCCGAGGAACTACCACGGACACCCAACGACCGAGAGCGTCTTCTGGAACACGCGCGGCACCGCAGCCGGGAAGCGCGGCTACATCGTCGAGTCACAGCAGTTCGGCTGGGGATTTGTCATCGGGACAAGCGGAGTGAAGGATGGCGTCCGTCGCGGAGTGAAAGGGAGCAGAGGCATCGACTCATCCCCTGAAGATGTCCTGGAGGGACAGGGCAAAGGCGAAACGTTGGTCCCGCAATCGCTCTACGAAGACCAATTGGTGCGTCGCCTGCGCGATCGGCCAACCATACGCTGCGCCCGCAGACCGGCCCACGTGAGCGACACCTCCGCCACGATCGCCGGCAAACTCTCCGGCGCCAGGAATCAAACCGTCGACGTCAAGGCCTATTGGGGACGCGTTGACGCAGGCAGCAATGAAGGACGCTGGGAATTCAGTCAGGCGCTCGAAGGCCGCCCAGAGGCAGACGCCTTCCGCTGTGAACTCCCAGACCTGCTCCCGGGAACCCGCTACTATTTCCGGATGACCGCAGCCAACACCGCCGGCCGCCTGTGGGCACCACAATCCGGCCAGCTGACCACCACGGGTGATGCCCCATCGTCCCCCCCGCCTCTAACAATTGGCACACCCGGAAACGCACCGTTTGCCACGGTTGCCGAAGGGCGCGGTGCTCCTCCTCTACCTGTCACTGACGGGCTCATCGCCCGTTTCTCCGCCACCACGTTCTCCGGAGCCGACGGCGCTTTGGTCAGAGCCTGGCCTGATGCGTCGAGCAAAGCGCACACGTTCCGCGGATCCGGAAACATGCCCCAGCTTGTCATGGATGGGATCGGTGGTCACCCGACTATCCGCTTCGACGGCCTTTCCACTCTCAAAGCCGGAACATTGCGGCCCGAAGTCGGTCCGGTCCACATCTTCATCGTGGCAAAAGGCACGCTCACAGGTGGGCCGGAGTTCCAACGCGTCTTCGCCACTCACTCCGGACGTGGCAAGCAGTGGGAATCCCCGAACATCGACCTGCAACGCCCACGGGAGCCAAACGGAACCCCCAAGCCATTCTCGGCCCAACTCCTTGTCTACCGTTCCGCTGACGGAAGGAGCCTGCGCAGCGTCACTCTGGGTGCAAAAGCACGAAGCGACTATGGCTACTTTGCCGGGGACATCGCCGAGATTCTCATCTACGGTCGCACGCTGACCGGCAGGGAAGAAGCGCAGGTGAAGGAGGCGTTGTCACAGCACTACCAACTCCCCTGAGCTCACGTATCACTCAGCCCCAACAGACGTAGGCGGTAGTTCAGCCGGCTGCGCTTGATGCCCAGCGCCCGGGCGGCCGCACTGCGGTTCCCCTCGGCCATCGCCAAAGCCCGGGAGATCAGCCCACGCTCAAACTCCCCCATCGCAGCCCCGTAGTCTGAATTGCCGTCGCCGACAGCCTGGGCTTCTCCCCCCACTCCCCGAATGCGCTCCTCGAGGTCCTCCGGCCTGATCATATCCCCTTCCGCAACGATCACGGCGCGTTCGATGGCATGCCTGAGCTGCCGGACGTTCCCCGGCCACTTGGCCTTCTCCAACAAGGCCAGGGCACCAGGCCCAATCCCTCGCAACGTCTTCCCATACTCACTGCACGCTCCTCGAACGAAATACTCGGCGAGCACGGGTATGTCTTCGCAGCGCTCACGGAGGGGAGGAACGTGAATACTGAACACATTCAGGCGGTAGAAGAGATCCCCTCGAAACGCTCCCTCCTCTACCATTCTCTCGAGATCCGCGTTGGCCGCCGCAATGAAGCGGCAGCCAACACCGTAGTCCCGGCTCCCTCCCACCGGGCGAGCCACACGCTGCTCCAGCACCCGCAACAGCATGGTCTGGAAGGCCCCGCCAACCGTGGAGATCTCATCGAGAAAAAGCGTCCCGGCTCCGGCTTCCCTCATCAAACCCGCCCGGTCCGAGTCCGCCCCCGTGAACGACCCCCTTTCATGTCCGAACAGCTCGCTGGCAACCAGCTGCTCGGAAAACGAGCCGCAATTCAGAGCCATGAACGGCTCAGTACCACGACCAGAGGCCTCGTGAATGGCTCGAGCCACGAGTTCCTTCCCCGTCCCCGACTCCCCGGTGACCAACACGGTTGCGGTGGTAGGGGCAACCTTGTCCACCAGGTCCAACACGCGCCGGATCTGCCGAGAGCATCCTCGGATGGGGTGGGACAGGCCCTGCCTGAGGAGATCGTGCCGCAACTGCTCGTTTTCAAGCACAACCCGACGCATCTCGACCGCCCGCGACAGCGCCAGAACAAGATCCTCGGTGTACCGCCCGATCTCACCTTCATCGTCGACAGGATTCGCCTCCACCACGTAATCAAACGCGCCACCTCGAACGAGGTCCACGATGACCTTCGGCGAACGTTGAGACGTCGAGATGACCACGGGGACACCCGGAGCCGCAGCCTGTACCTCACGCAGCATGTCCCAGGCATTCAGATCATCCCCGACATCAATAGTCCGACCAATACAGACCGCGTGTGGGAGCCGATCCATCCGTTTCAGAACAGCCAGAGCCTCGCGCTGACAAGGGATATCCCTGACCCGCCAACGTCGCTCAACAGCGCGTAGCGCAGGAGCGATGAACCCGCTGGTCATCAGAATCGTCTCGGTCTGTTGGATCGGTCTGGGCATAGTTGTTCATCACCTGCTCGGGAGATACCGGAAACGGGACATGGCAATATTTCACCACCTGACACATATTCAACACACAGTATGGAGTCGTCGGGGTCGCAGAGACTGTCCGTAAGTATCTCTTTGAGGCGTGGGTGCGGCCCTCACGATCCCCGGACATCTCCTTGGCATCTTTCCTGCACACTGAGTATTGTCCTGGATTGTTCGCCAGGAATTCGCCGGGAAACAACCGCGCAGATGATCACGGTTCGGTTCTGCCCACAAACGGAAAGGACAACCACCATGTCCCAGAACGTGTTCGACGTGGCCAAAGAACGCTTCTTCCGGTACACCGAGAAACTGCAACTGAACCAGCGCTATCCGGGCGCAAGCATGCCCGAGCATCTGACCGAGCCGGATCGGTCAATTGAGACGCGAATAAGTCTCAAGCGCGACGACGGCTCCGTGTTGGTCTGCCGTGGCTACCGGGTGCAGTTCAACGATGACCGGGGCCCCTACAAGGGCGGAATCCGTTTTCATCCCGCCGTCAGCCTGAATGAGGTCAAAGCTCTGGCATTCTGGATGTACATGAAGACAGCCTTGCTCGATATCCCCTTTGGTGGCGCAAAGGGCGGCGTGGCCGTTGACTACCCATCGCTGTCCCTGGCCGAGAAGGAACGACTGACCAAACGCTATGCCACGATCCTGGTCGATGTGATCGGCAGCGAACGCGATATCCCGGCCCCGGACGTCAACACGTCTTCGCAGGAAATGGCCTGGATCATGGATGCATGGCGCATGATCCACGGCCGATACCAACGTGGGATCGTGACCGGCAAGCCGGTGACCATGGGAGGGTCAGTTGGCCGGGACACCGCGACCGGCCGCGGCGTGGTGTTCTGCATCGAAGAGGCCGCAGACGTCATCGGCTTGGATCTGACCCATTCCGCCGCAGCCGTACAGGGCTTCGGGAATGTGGGTAGTGCATCCGCCCGTTTCCTGGCAGAACTTGGGGTGCGTGTGGTTGCCGTGTCGGATGTCCACGGCGCAGTGCGGAATCTGCAGGGCCTCGACGTGCCTGAACTGTTGCGTCACACGCGGGCAGGGGGTGCCGTCAGTGAGTTCCCGGAAGGGGAAGCATGTGACCGCGAATCTATCTTCGCGGAAGATGTCGATATCCTCGTTCCAGCGGCCCTGGAGAACGCTATCACGGCCGAAAATGCCGACTCCATCAAAGCCAGACTGATCGCTGAGGGCGCCAATGGCCCGACCACGATAGAAGGAGCGCACATCCTGCGTTCCAAGGGCAAGACCGTGCTGCCCGACATCCTCTGCAATGCCGGCGGAGTCACGGTCAGCTACTTCGAATGGGTGCAGAACAGGCAGGAATTCTACTGGGACGAAGCGAAAGTCGACGAGGAACTCAAGCGCCTGATGGTCCGCTCCTGCCGCCAGGTGTTCGCAGAAGCACAGCGCCACGACTGTTGCCTGCGCGAAGCAGCCTACCGTATCGCCATCAGCAGAGTAGCAGAAGCCGCCGTCGGCCGCGGCGTGCAATAGAACGAAAATCAGTCAGATCAGTCGGATCAGTCAGATCGGGCCGATCCTCAGAACCGCCTTGTCCGCCATAGCTCGCAGAGCGACGGCGGATGAACCACTTGAACCGTGAACCACTTGAACCTCTTACCGGATGGAGACCCATGACAACATCAGCTCTGGCCATCAACGGCGGCTCCAAGGCCCTCACCAACGACCCCGGCGACATCTTCACCTGGCCCATTGTCACCGAGGAGGACGAAAGCGCCGTCCTTGAGGTCCTCCGACGAGGCGGCATGAGCGGGACAGATGTCACCAAGCTCTTCGAGGAAGACTTCTCCGCCTGGATGGGAACCGAATTCGCCCTCGGCTACCCAAACGGAACAGAGAGCCTGCGCGCTGCTATGTGGGCCTGTGGCGTCGGCGCCGGCGACGAGATCATCTGCCCAAGCCTGACCTACTGGGCCAGTGCGACTCCCGCCCTGAGTTTGGGAGCTGCAGTCCATTTCGCTGATGCCCATCCCGACTCCCTCTGCATCGATCCAGCCGACATTGAGCACCGCATCGGACCGCGGACGAAGGCCATCGTCGTGGTCCACTACGCAGGCCACCCCGGCGACATGGACGCCATCATGCCGATCGCGAAACGCCACGGTGTCAAGGTGATCGAAGACGTCTCCCACGCTCAGGGGTCGCTCTACAAAGGCCGCATGTGCGGAACAATCGGTGATGTCGGCGCCATGTCGTTGATGGCCGGAAAAAGCCTGGCCATCGGCGAGGCAGGGATCTTAGTGACCGACAATAGAGAAATCTACGAACGCTGCGTTGCCTACGGACACTACGAACGAACCGGGGCCCGAAGCCAGTACAACCCTCCGGATCAACAGGTAACCGACACCTCACTGCAGCAATTCTCAGGCATGCCAATGGGCGGCTACAAGCATCGCATGCACCAGCTCTCATCCGCGATGGGGAGGGTTCAGCTTCGTCACTATCCGGAGCGAATCGTGGAGATTCAGAAGGCCATGAACCGTTTCTGGGATCTCCTTGAGGATGTCCCGGGGATCACGGCTCATCGTCCGGCCGCCGGCTCCGGCTCCACCATGGGCGGCTGGTATTTTGCCCGCGGCCTCTACCGCGCTGAGGAGCTCGGCGGACTCACCAATGCCACGTTTGCCGAAGCTGTCCGCGCTGAAGGCGTCGGCGCCTGCGGCACGGGAGCGAACGCCCCCCTGCACACGCACAATGTCTTTCACTACGCCGACCTTTTCGGCACAGGCAAACCCACCATGGTCAGTTTCACCGACCGGGATGTCCGCCAAGGCCCCGGGACACTGCCCGTCTCTGAGAACAGCGGCCAGACGATCGTCGGCGTGCCCTGGTTCAAACACGACCGCCCGGAGATCATTGAGCAGTACGCAGCAGCGTACCGGAAGGTCGCAGAACACGCAGACGAGTTGAAAGCATAGAGAAAGGGCCCTCCATGGCAGATATACGTTTTGGAATTGTCGGGGCCGGAGCCATTGCTCCGTCCCACATCACCGCCATTGGACGCACCGAAGGAGTGTCGTTGGCCGCCGTCTGCGATGTCCAGGCCGAACGTGCCGCAGCACTGGCCGGGGAGCACGACGTCCTGGCCGTGAGTAGGGTAGAGGATATGCTTGACCACGTGGATGCGGTATCCCTGTGCACTCCGAGCGGCTTCCACCTGGAACCGGGGCTTGAGATCCTCCGAGCCGGGAAGCACCTGCTCGTTGAGAAGCCCATGGAGATCACCGCCGAACGCATTGATCAGTTGATCGATGCCGCACGTGCACACAACGTCAAGCTAGCCGGCGTCTTCCAGTCGCGTTTCAGGCCGGTGCCTCGGCAGCTGAAGCAGCTGATTGACGACGGGCTGTTGGGCAGGATCTATTCCGGGAGTGCCTACATCAAGCGCTTCCGCACACAGGCCTACTACGACTCCGGCGACTGGCGTGGAACCTGGAAAGTCGACGGAGGCGGGTGCCTGATGAACCAGGGCATCCACATCGTGGACACCCTCTGCTGGCTCTGCGGTGATGTGGCCGAGACACTCGCGATTGCAGAAACCACCGGCCGGGAAGTCGAGGTCGAGACACTCGCTTTGGCTTTGCTCAAGTTCGAAAGCGGCGCGAGAGGCGTGATCGAGGCAACAACGCTCGCCTACCCCGAACTGCCCCAGTACCTCGAGATCTTCGGTGAACGCGGGACCGTCACCTTCAACTCCGGGAAAGTCATGCGTCTTGAGCTGGCCGATCCCACTCCTGAGGAAGAGGCAATACGAGAGGAACTCCTGGCTCCACCGCCGCCTCCGAAGGAAGCAACCAAGCCCAAGCGGACGCAAGTCGCGCTCAAGACGAACGTCTGCGTGGCAGACATGGGGCACACGCCGATTCTGGCTGACTTTGTGGCCGCGATTCGAGAGGACCGTCCTACGTTGGTGGACGGACACGAGGCGAGGCGATCGGTTGAGTTGATCAACGCCATCTACGAATCGAGTCGCAACGGGAGTCGACCCGTCCGGCTGACCCGGTAGCCGGAGCAGAGAGCATGGTCACGGACCTGGAACGATTCTACGCCTGCATGGACTACCAACCGTGCGATCGCCGACCGAACCACGAGCTTGGCGTCTGGGCCCAGACGCGAGCCCGTTGGTTGGAAGAAGTCCCCGATGCCATCGCGGGGCTCACGTGGGACTGGTTCAGTGGAGAGCCGGCCCTCGGTATGGACCGCCGCGAATTCATCCCGGTGAACTACGGTTTCATCCCTCCTTACGCTTCGGAACTGCTTGAGGACACTGACGACTTCGAGATTCGGCGAAACGCCAAGGGTATCGTCACCAAAGCGCTCAAAGCGGGAGCTCTGGGCGGGGCCCGGATGTGTATGGATCAATACCTCGCCTTCCCGGTGGAAACACCCGAGGACTTCCCCGCTGTCCGGAATCGTCTGGTGGCGAGTGCCCCCGAACGCTTGCCGGGCAACCTGTCAAACCTAATCGAGGGTTGGGAGAACCGTGACTGGCCCCTGATCCTCGGCCGGAACTGTGCCGCTAACGGCTTTTACTGGCGGGCTCGGGAGTTCATGGGAACAGAAGCCCTGTCCTTCGCCTGGTACGATTACCCCGATCTCATGCATGAGATGATGGAATTCTATGCAGACTTCATTATCGAGACAAGCCGGCCTGTCCTCGAACGTGTCCAGGTGGACTACTTCTGTCTCAATGAGGACTTCGCCATGAAGGGCGGTCCCCTCCTCGGCCCGGACACGTACCGAGCCTTCATCTTCCCGCACATGAAGCGCCTGGTCGAGTTCTTCCGCGACCACGGCACCCGGCATGTCGTCGTGGACAGCGACGGCGACCCAAGGCCATTGATCCCGCTCCTGCTTGAAGCCGGAGTCGACACCATCTGGCCAATTGAGCGAGCCAGCGACGTCAGTCCTCAGGAGCTGCGGGAGACCTTCGGCACCGATCTGCGCCTGTGGGGCGGCGTCGACAAACGCGTGCTCCCCCACGGTCCTCAAGCGATCAAGGAACACCTGCGCGAGTTCATTCCCCTCATCGAGCAGGGCGGCTTCATCCCAACCATCGACCACACCGTCCCTCCCGATGTCTCCTGGGACAACTTCCGCCACTACATGGACCTCAAGCAGGATCTCCTTGAAGGCAATTTCAGCGCTCTGGATTAGCTGCCCGAGCCGCGCCGCGTCCCGCAGCCGCGCACAGCGTAAGCGGTCTCCCCTGCCCGAACCACGAGAACCCGCTCCTGTTAGCTTGTCCGCCATAGCCTCTCGGCGACGGCGGATCACTGCTCTCAAGAACAGCACACTGGCAGGCAGGCCGTAGCCGGGGTACACTCGAGGGAACATGTCTGCCCGTTTCCTGAACCGCGCCGTTGCGGAGATCGCGAATGACTCGTCTGAAGCTTCACCGACTCTCGAGTAGTGAGCGCCGAAGTTGCTCTCCTCAGATGGGAGCGACAGCAAACGTGGCGCAGGCCACTCGTCTCGGATTGTGTGCCGTCCTTGCCATTGTTGGCCTCGCGCCGCGAAGCAGCGCGGAGCCCTTCGTGTGCGATCGCGACTTCGCCATCCGCCACGGAATCACATGTCGCCTCTCGTTCGAGGACACCGGGATCCCGGAGTTCTCATCCCCCGGAGCCCCACCGACTTACCTGGACAGCCTCCATTTTGTTGACGGTCCCGTTGACCGGGCCATCCTGCTCCGAACGTCCCGCGAGCGCGAACTGGGGAAGGTGGAGGGACGGGCCAGCGGCCTCAATTTTGACGCGGCCGGACTCCTCTACGGCGAGCAGGGAGCCATGGCATTCTGGTTCCAGCCACAGTGGGACGGTGACGATTCCACGATCCGTTCAGGTTCCAACAGCACGGGGCCCAGCCTGATTTCGGTCGCAAGCATCGAGCCGACGTACTACGAGCAGTTCATCCGGATGCAGATCAAAGGAGGCTCGTTCTACATCTGGGTCGTGGACGTAGACCGCAAGTGGCACGGCCCGAACTATGGGACCCAACTCAGAACCTGGCGCAAGGGCGAATGGCGACATTTGGCGTTCACCTGGCACTGTGAGCAAGGCGTCCGGTTCTTTGACAACGGCGAACTCGTCTACGACACATGGGGCACCGAACGCTGGAAGCCGGCGACTCCTAAGAGCATCGGGGTCGGTTCCGGCGCACCCACCGGCCGACCACAGGTCGTGAGGGGAGCCGACATGGCCATGGACGATCTCTTTCTCTTCGATCGCCCGATTGACAGTGCCGATGTCCGGGCATTGATGACTGGACGCTACGACGCACTGGCGATGGCCGACGCCCCCACGATCTCCGAAGCAGAGCGGCAAAGCCGGACGCAGCAGTTCGGCCTCGGTGTCTCCACACAGAGACCCACGGCCGGCCTGACTCCCGCCGGCTGGACCATGCAGCTGGCCGTTCAGGAGATCCAGACAATCGCGACCGACTACATGGAGGGACGCTTCCTGTGCGATGGTCTCACCACCCGGCAATTCCACCTTGCCCAGGGAGGACTCACATTCGACCGCGATGTCGTGCTGTCCCTCGTAGAAGGCTCCCAGGCCAACTACGCGATCGTGTCAGGCCATCCGGCCCCGGGTTCAACGCTGGTGACCGCCTCCGGGGGCATGCCCCTCGCGGTCGAAGCGGATGGACTGCAGCGGATCCACCTGTCACCGGCAGCCGGCAACATCAAGCTGGCCCTGAAAGGCAACTCCGCCCTTGGAGAATGCCAATTACTCCGAGTGACGAAGCATGCACCAACGTCGGGCCAGGCCCGTCCGCTTGCCGTAGAAAACGACCCCAGCGTGCTGGGCTCCGCGGGAACGGCACTGTGGCGCAACCTGTGCGCAGGAGACCGGCGCGTCCTCCTCTCTGCAGAAGGAGACCGAGCGAACCGGAGGGCACATTTCCCCGCCTGCGGCAAGCTCCATCTCTTCACCCAATCTGCCGAAACGAACATCGGCGTAGAGGCGATCCGACTACGCCTGCGCGTGCGGAATCCGCAGAAAGATGTCGTACTGGGAATCAAGGTCCACGACCCGTTCGAGCCCGAACGCTTCCGCCTGTTGGTGGACGTTGGCCTGCCCAAGCCTGTAACAGACGATCCTCTACTGAGCTTGGACCTGCACATCCCAGGTCTGGTCCAAGGCAAAGGGCAAAGGCTCTGGATCGAGCTTGTCAGCGATACCGCCATCGAGCTCTTTCTCGGCCCGGAAGGGAGCGGTCTGGACATCGTCCCCTGCCCCATTGACCGTGTAGCGGACGCTTTTGCACGAAGCTATCTGCGCTTCCTGAATGACGAATTCCAGAGCCGGATGGCCCACAATTTCAAGTACGCTTCACGCGGTGTCCAGCCGGTGAATCCGTTGACCATCGGCCTGGACAACATCCTACGCATCGCCCCGGGCAATGCTCATGCTCAGGCGATGCACCGTTGGGCCCGACTCAGCCGCTGGCCAGCATGGGACGACGAGCCTCCGGGACCGGCTGATGCCCCGCGCTGGGCCCAACTCCAACGCGCCGTGATCACCGAAGCCCTCGACACCATCCACTGGTGGATCGACCACCGCCAGGACGCGACCGGATACGTCATCGGTAACGCCAACATGTGGAACGACCTCACTAAACTCTTCAACGAATTTGCGGTGTTCGCACTGGTGACCGGGGACATGAAGCTCATCGCCGCAATGGAACGTTACCTGGATGCACACTATGCCAGCGGACGCATGGAGAAGGGCTACAGCAAACCGCTCACTGACACGGTCCACTCTCAGGAAGAGGCCAGCTACCTCCTCCCGACGCTCACCTTCCTCCGCTACGGTGAACCACGACACGTCGAGCGTTTGATGGAGAACGCTGCCAACATCCCCTATTGGACCGGCCTGACCGCACCCAAGCAGCGGCACTTCAAGAGCACCTACTACACCGCCACGAAAATGAAAACCGAAGGCAAGTTCGGGCGTGACATCCCCATGAATGCCGCGACCCTGATGCCGGCGACCTTCCTCGCCTGGTACAACGGCACACCGGCCGTCACCCAATGGCTCACCGAATACGCCAACGCCTGGTGCGCCGCGGCAGCCCGCCAGACAGAGACGAAGCCAGGTGGACTCCCCCCGACGTTCGTGGATTTCAAAACAGGAGAGCTGGGTCCAAACCGGCATGCCTACTTCCAGACACTCGGGTTCCAGCTGCTGGCAGCATGGCAGTTGACCGGCCGGGCGCGCTACCTGGCCCCACTGGAAGCCCTTCTGGCCAACTCAGACACCCGGGGAGTCTATGCGCTGGGCCTGAATGCCCCCGAATGGCGACGGGAGACGAAGGACACAGCTCACGACGAGGCAATTTTGGCCCAGGCGAACACGGCCAGAACAGCCATCCTGGAGGACGCGTTCTTCCAACGAGGCGTGGGAAGTGCGGACGTTCACATGATCTTGGGGCACCTGCTCACCGGGGACAGCGGCTACCTTGAGCTCGCACTGCACAACGCCTGGAGGAACAACGCACGAGCTCGGAGAATCTACACCGAGACGGACCCGGACACGGACCGCGTCTACCCCTGGGGACGCATTATTCTGCCGTGGATGATGTGCGGAGGAAATGGTCTGAATGCCCGAGCAAGCGCCCCCTTGCCGACGATCGCTGTTTCCTGGGGAAACACCGGCAACAACCTGGCCGCGTGGGTCAAGGCACAGTCCACATCGAGCCTGGGAGTCTCTCTCTACAACTTCGGTCCATCCCGTGAGGTCCTCATGCACCTGTGGCAACTGGAGCCGGGGACCTACCAGCTGACCTGCGCTGCAGAGAAGGGCGCCCCGGATTCCCGCGTTGTGCAGCGGGTTGCCATTCGCCGAGGAACGACCATCGCCCTCCCGTTACCGTCCCAACGCCTCGTCACTCTCTCAGTGCAGCAACTCACGCGTTCTGAGCTCCCACGCCTGAGGTCCGATGCGGCCATCAGTGCTGCCGAAATTGCTGCAGGCACAGTAGCCCAAGGCGATGGTTCATGGCGCTGTTCCGTTCCCGTGCACAATCTCGGCGCAGTCCCCGTACCCCCAGCGACCCTCACTGTCACAGATGCCGCAAGCCGGGTCGTTGCCCGGGCAGACGTACCGACCATTCCCGCTCCCGTCGACCTCATCCCAAAGATGACGACCATCAATTTCGACATCCCGGAGCTCTTTTCATTCCCTCTCCACATACGCGTGACCAGCCGGACCGAAGAGATCACGTCAGGCAACAACACCTGCACACTGTCCGCTCCGGTCAAAGCCCAACCGTGAGTCACACGATCTTGTTCATCACGGGAATTCGCCTGTCCTCAACGTGGAAGGAGCTGCACGCCCCGATTGACCCCGTGCTTGGGATTTGCCCATCTTCAACGTGGGAGGGGCTGCCATGCCCCGATTGGGCCAAGACAGAAGATCGGCGGATGGCACCGCCTCCCACATTGGTGTGACCCTGCCTGAAAGTGGGAGGGGGCTCCGTCCCGCGACCGCCTGGATGCAGTTGGGTCGCCGCATAGAGGCGCTTCCCACATTGGTGTGGCCCTGCCTGAAAGTGGGAGGTGGCTCCGTCCCGCGCCCAATCGAACCGCGGGAGTGCATGCGCTATATTCGCCCGACCTTCTGCGGGTCCCGCAGCACCACTGTCTTACCACAACACCACACATCAGAGATATGCCATGTCGAGAATTGTCGCCTGCTTCGCCCTCGCCTTCATCGCGACCGGCTGTGCGTCTCTGCCCTACACCCCGGTGGTCATCCCGTGGCACGTCGGAGAGGCCACCCATCGTCAGATCGTGGAGGTCCGCTCTCCAATTCCTCGGACAAGCCCTGTCGTCGATCTGGAGCTGAACGCCCGGGAAGGCGACTTGCTCCGGCTGATTGACCTGAACCAACCGGAAATCCCTCTGCCTGTCTTCCGTTCCGGACGCCGCGTCAGTGTCCGGCTCCCGGAGGCCATGGACCCCATCCACCGAATCGCGGTCTACTGGACCAGGACGGCCCTGTCAGCTCCGAGCCCCTTGCTTGACGCCAGGCCATTTTCAGGTGACGACTACGCGACCACCACTCACAACGATACCTGGGATTTCGATGAGGGAGATCAAGACGGCATCCGTTCCTGGGGCGACCGACCACATCACTACGGCCCTATCACGGTCAAGGGCGGGGTCCTTAACGTCCCGGTCACGGGCAACGACCCTTACTGCATCTGGGGCGTCATGTTCGGCAACCTCGACGATCAGCCTCCGGGACACACGGGAAGCCCGGCTGAATCCATCGACACAGCCCTCTACTCTGTCCTCAGGATGCGCCTGCGCCAGAGCTGTCCAGAGGCAACATGGACAGTGTTTTTCACTGACAAAAAGGGTCGGTACCAGAAAACGGAATTCGAGGTAAAGGGCACGGCGTTTCAGACACTTGAGCTCAATCTCACTGACCTGTTCCCGAACTTCTGGGACGGACGCACCATGCGGGCCTTCCGCCTGGACACCACGAATGACCAGGTGGGGGCCACAGTTGAGATCGATTGGGTGCGCATCGAACGCGGCATCCCGGACATAACCCTTGGCCCGCCCCTCTCACGCGATGCCATCCGCCAACGCGATCCCGCCGCTTCATTCCAGGCGTCCTGCCCACCTACGGCAACTGCCGGAACAGAGGCCGAGTTTGTGATCCGAGATGCAAAGGGGAAAGACGACGCGACCCCCTCCCCTAACCCGCCCTTCACCTGCGAACTCCGCACGCTCGAAGGAGAAGTCGTTGCTGCGGTCAATGATACGGTCCGCGCCCGGACCGATGGACAGAACGTCCTTCGCCTGAGTGTTGGGACACGGGCCCAACCACTGGTCTGGACGATTGGCCCAACGGATGACATGGGGCGACCAGCCACGCCGTTCAGGACAGGTCGAATCAGTGTGGTGCCTGCAGGGTTCGACCACTACAGGCTCATCCCAGAAACACGCGTCGTTCCCACGGACGGAGCGCGTCGAGTCCGAATCGCGGTGACCGGTTCAGACCGTTTTGGCAACGATAGGCCCGTGCGTGCCATGGTGCTGAGTGTGGCCACCGACAACGGCGGAAGAGCCAACGTCCAGAAAGGCCGCGACGGTGGGTGCGTGATCTCACTTGACTGCTCCGACATCCCATTGACGACACACACTGTTGTCCTCGCCGATGAAAGTGGAGTCACGGGAACGTGCACAGTTCGCACGATCGGCTTCCGAAAGAGCGCCGTCGCTATCTCACGGAATGGCTACCTGACGATCGACGGGACCTCCTTTCTGCCGCTCGGCGGTTTCTACGCCAATTGGCCATCAGGACTGCCGGATGCGGAAGGAAGGCTCTCCCGTTCCGTCGACCTTTTCCCCTGCAATACCAAGCCATACCCGCACGGGCACCCATGGCCGGAAGATGTCGAAAGCAAAGTGAACGACTACCTCGACCTGTGCCGGAAGCATGGCGTGACCACGCTTCGCCTCATGTTGCGCAACATGGACATCGTCGGGCGAGTTGACCCCGTGCAGTTGCAGGCAACTCTTCATCTGTTCGATCTGGCGCGGGAGCGAGACATTCGGTTCGATGTCGCCCTGTTCGAAGATTACGGCAAACCGCCCTACTGCAACGCCGACATCATCGATACAATCGCTCTGCCCCACTACACCCCGGACGACTTGGCGAATCTGCCTGACCACCGGGCCCGTTTTCTCGTGCGCAAGGACATCCTCGCGAGCCCGGCAGGCCGTTACCGCGACCCCGACGCCATCCGCTGTCAGAAGGAGTACCTCGACGAGCTGATCCCCGTACTGGCCGGTCGCGAGGAAGTGTTCTGCTACGAGTTCGAAAACGAGATGGTGCGGCCACCGATGAGCTGGTGTCGCGACATCGCCGCCCACATCCGGACCATCGACCCGCATACGCCCGTCCTCGGGAACCCTGGGCCACATGACTGGCCGGAGCCCTGGCGCTGGCGCGATTCCACCTGCGACCTGTTTTGCTATCACCCCTACAACAACGGCATGCCCACAACCGACCACGGGGCCGTCATGTACGCTCGAAGCAAATGGGCCGCGGCATCGGGCATCCCCTTCTTTACCGGCGAGGGGGGCATCAACCAGAACCGCTGGCAAAAGGGCATCGCGAAGGTCAGTCCAGCGGCCTCCATGCGGGGTATCCGTGACCAGATTTGGCTCTCCATGATGTGCGGAGCCAATGGCGCACTCATGTGGACGGCCGGAGTCGACGCTGAGATGGCTGAGTTCGGCAAGGTTTCGCCCGCGCTGAACGCAGTCGGGGTCGATCTGTTGAGTTTGGAGCGACGACGACCGGCCACGGTCGTGGTGATGCCGGACGACGCCTCTGCCAACCGCACCGCCTATGCGCTGGCGTACCAGCTCCTGTCGCGTGGTATTGACTTCGATACGCGCCCGGCAACGGACTCAACCGAGTACGCCGTGCGACTCGATCCGGCCAAAACCGAAGTACCGGAAGACCTGACCGCCGAGTTCTTCGTTCCCGGGAATGGCTGGCAAGCGGCTGCTCTGGTCTCGAAATCGGCCGATCAGGCCATCGTCTACTTGCGCAACGTGGCCGGAGGCTTAGAGGATCGCGGCGGGAAAAAGAGGCCCTGCTGGGTGCGGACCCCGCAGGCCGTCGTCCCCTCAGTCCGCCTTCTGAACGGACGTTGGGGACAAATCCGAGCGTTCGATCTCGACCAGGCCACCAGTGTGGCGATCACTCGGAATGGCAACGTCATTTCCGGAACGGCCGCCACAGACCACGACTTGGTCCTCGGCTTCCGGAGGTAGAGAAGAAGCCCGCATTGACGCAAGGCTGCTCATCTGTAACTTAACCGTTCCTGAGCACAGAACTGTTGGTCGCGGATACACCATTGGAGGCGCCGCATCTCCGTATGCGGCCAGGCCGGTTACGGGGAACCGGCTCCTCCATGCGCTCTGGCAGAAGTCACACCCTCGGATGTGAGCGACAGAATAGCTGGCGAAGGCCAGGCTCGTGTGGTAAGGTCGCGCCTGTTGCCGTGACGACCAGCCATTCCTCCCGGACCAGTCACCCCGGAAACACAAGCTCACGGACCACGGGAAACATGACCAGATCATACGTACACGGCTACGATCCACAGGAGAACGACCGCCTTCAGGACCAAGCGTCGACACTGGTTGACCTCCTCCACTACGACACATCGTACCCAGCCGGAAGCAAGGTCCTTGAGGCCGGCTGTGGCGTCGGCGCTCAGACGATCTCCCTGGCCCGTAACAGCCCGAATGCCCACATCACGTCCATTGATATTTCGGCAGACTCGGTAATTGCAGCCGAGAAGATGATCAGGGAGGCCGGATACGCCAATGTCGGCTTCCAGCAAGGCGACATCTTCGACCTCTCCTTCCCGGACAACCACTTTGATCACCTCTTCCTGTGTTTCGTCCTCGAGCACCTCCCGCATCCAGGCGAAGCGCTGGCTTGCCTAAGGCGGGTCCTCAGGCCTGGTGGCACGATCACAGTCATCGAGGGAGACCACGGGTCGACCTTCTTCTACCCCGACAGCGACGATGCACAGCGCGCGATTCTGTGCCAAGTGGAGCTGCAGAAGCGAGCGGGGGGCAATGCGAACATCGGGCGCGAGCTCTACCCGATTCTGACCTCCGCGGGTTTCCTCTCAACCCGCGTCTCGCCACGAATGGTGTACGTCGACCCGAGCAGACCACACCTGGTCGAGGGATTCACAAAGAGAACATTCACTGCGATGATCGAGGGGATCCGAGAGCCTGCGCTGGCAGCTGGAATCATCGATCCGGAGACCTTCGACAAAGGAATCATGGATCTCTACCGAACGACGGAAGGCGGAGTGTTCTGCTACACCTTTTTCAAAGCGGTCGCAGAGAAGGCATGATACGTCAGCCACGGCGTGGCCGCGCGACAAGAGCAGTTAAGAGACGGGGAATTGGCGTGTGTGTCACCTCCTTCGGCTCCCATCAGTCGATGCTCATGGCCTGTGACACGGGAACGCTCCCCCCCGAGAAAAATGACAGGATGGACCTGATATGCTGAGAGCTGCATACCGGAAAGACGATGACGTTTACCTGAAAGACCTGGCTCTGCCGCCATTGGGCCCCGGACACATCCGTCTCCGCGTGGAAGCCTGCGGCGTCTGTGGCACGGACCTGCAGAAGCAGCCGGCGAATGCAGGTAAAGAAATCCAGATGACCGGGCACGAGATGGCGGGGCGAATCCTGGAGCTTGGGCCGGGAGTGACCGGACTGACCGTCGGCCAGCAGGTTGTCCTGGATTCCGCAACACCGTGTGGGCACTGTGACAACTGCAAGAACGCACGACAGGAGCTCTGCACGGATATCCAGAGCTTCTTCTTCCTCGGCTTGTTTGGGTTTGCTGACGAGATCATCGCCCCCGCAATCTGTGCCATCCCTTCCGATGACCTGGACCCGGCCGTCGCCAGTCTTCAGGAGCCACTCGGCGTGGCCATAGATATGGTCCGGTTGGGGGACATCAGCATCGACTCAAACGTATTGGTCATGGGTGGCGGACCGATCGGCCTCATGGCCGTGGCCCTCGCTCAACGCGCCGGGGCGCGCCGGGTGTTTCTGAGCCAGCGGAAACGCCGGACGGCCCGCTGTGCGCTTGCCCGTGAAATGGCCGTCGATGATGTCATCGACCCCACCGACATCCCGTTGCACGACTACGACTTTGGTTGCGACATTGACCGCATCCTCGTGACCAGCCCGCCGGAGACGCTCCCCGATGCCTTCAACGTGGCGGCCAAAGGCGGAATCATCTCCTTCATCGGCATTGAGCATGGCGACGGGGCCTTCTGCACGTTTGACGCAAACGCATTCCATTTCAAGAAGCTGCAACTGCGGGCATCCTTCGCGTCCCCCGCCCTCTTTGGTCCGCTCGCGGTGACGTATCTTCGCGAAGGTATTATCGACGGTGAGGCAATGGTGTCCCACCGCTTCCCGCTGGAGAGTATGGCCGAGGCCGTCGAAACGGCCCGTGGCCCGGACGCGATCAAAGTGGTGATCACACCAGCATAGATGGGAGGCCCTATGACCGTGCTGATGATGCTGGGGGTTCACGTGGCTGCTCTGCAGGCACCGGAAATCTGCTGGCTCAAGATCGACGACATCCAGGGCAGCTACACCATCCCGTACATCCAGTCCGAGCGGAGTGTGCGCATACGTGTCGATTTCTCCCGTCTTCCCGCCAACGCCGTTCGGGCGGAAGTCACCTTGCATCGGGATGGTGCCGCCTCCCCCCTGGGACGTGTCGTTGAGCGCACAACCCCGGTGGCCGAGTTCGAAGAGCTCGTGCCCGGGGAGTACTCCCTCAGCGTGACAACAGCGAACGCCACAGCCACTGATACGTGGAACGTCCATTACCGACAAGTCGGCATCGGCACGGTGGTGGCTGCCATCGGAGACAGTCTCACCGAAGGCTACCATGGCCATGGCTTCAAGCGTGAACCGCTCGACCTGAACGCCGCGCGTTTCCCAGCCGAGGCTGTCTCACTGGACGGCCGGAATTTTCCCCAATTCTCTCCTACGACGGCACACCACAAGCCAGCAGTGAACTGTTTTCAGAGCTGGATGACGCGGCTCAACAACAGCCTTTCCGCCGCGTGGAAGCAACCTGTTTTCATCGCCAATGAAGGGCTGGGCGGGCACACGTCCGGGCACTATCTGGGGGTTATGCAGGGCAACCGCGGGAACTGGCAGGACCGCATACGCCGACTCCAACCGAGCGTCTGGCTGATCCACCTCGGGGTGAACGACGAACGTTACAAGGTTCCGGCAGACACGTTCGCCGCGAACGTTCGCTCGATCGTGAGTATCCTCCGCACCGAGCACGGCGCATCCCACGATGCCATCTACATCGCCCGCCCAAGTTACGACTATGCACCGGGAGCTGACGCAATACTCCGCGAATACATCGCCCGGATCGACACCATCGTCACGGAACTGGGCCTCCGCCACGGCCCCGACTTCTTTGCAGCCTTCTCAACGGACAGGGAGAAATGGTACGGGACGGATCCGGTACACCCCGGCCCAGCAGGAATCGACCGCATGGCTGACCTTTGGCTGGAACAATTGGGGCCGGACCTACCGCCGACGCCAGGACGGGAAGCCCTCACCGTTATCACGGTGCCTGCGGTGCCTGCCTCTCCCACACCGGCAGAGGAAACCCGATGATCGCGATCAGCCTGGACTTCATGCCCGCCTTCTACAGCCGACATATCGGTTTGGAGTGGGGTGAGGGATACTACTTTGATCCGGCGCGTCGCTCGCAGATTGAGACAACGCGCGACCGCTTCCTCTACGACATCCTGGGCGATTATGGTGTCGGCAGCCCAAACCCAACACCATCCCCGGGCATCACCATCCAGCCCGTTGATCTGGTCATGCGCACGCAGGGCGCAGAATGGCGATTCCCTGCCGACGCTGCGGTGGAGAGCTGGGGAACGCCGTGGCAGGGGATGAGCGTTGCCGAGATCTCCGCGCTTGACCCCCGCGCCGCTGCAGATCACCCGGTCGTCGACGCCATCATCCGACAGCATACGGAACTGCGCAAGCTCTACGGAGAGGCGGCAGACGTCCTTGGCCTGCGATCCGGCACCATGGTCATCCATGGCCCCTACACCACCGCCCACCAACTGATCGGGCAGGACCTCTTCATGTTGATGTACGACGATCCGCGCGGAGCACGGCAGGTGTTCGACAGAGTGTGGGAGATCTACCAGGCCGTTTTTGGGAAAATCGCCCGGGCCGTGGAAGCCCCCCCTGTTCAGCGCGTACACATTGGGGACTGCGCAGCTTCACTGATCTCCGCGGAACTCTACCGCACGACTGTCCTCCCGGCCGACAACCGCGTAGCCGAGAGCTTCAGCGCCTGCAGTTACCACTCCTGCGGTCCGTCAAGCCATCTGCTGCAGGAGTTTGCGCTTGTGCAAGGCCTGGACGCCATCCAGCTCGGCCCCGGGACAGACCTGGGGCTGGCTCAGGACGCCTTGGCCGAATCCGTCCACTTCCAGCCGTTGATCGACCCCATGCTGATGCGCGACGGAGGCGGAGACACCGTGCACAGCGCCATCAGCCAGATCACCCAGCGACTTGAGCGCCGAGGCGGTGGGACCCTCTGTGCCTGGTCACTTGACGTAGATACCCCGATCGAGAACGTGGCCAGAATGTACGAGACCGTGGCGGAGGCAGGCAAATGAGCCGGGCGGAAGAAGCGATGACTGGCCGCGAGCGAATGTTGGCAACGCTGCGCTTCGAAGAACCGGACCGGCCGCCACACTTCGAGGTCATGTTCGAGTTGGAGCGCGAAGCCTTCGGACTCGAGTTCCCGGATCGCCGCGCGTGGGCCGGTTGCGCCACCGCCGAGAAAGAGCGCATGATCGCCCAGTGCATGGAGGTCTACGTCCGCATTGTGGAACGTTACCAGTGGGACGCCCTGGTCGTATTCTGGCCCTGGTGCGATCCGGACGGCATCGCCGCGGCCAAAAGGACATTCGGAGACAGCATCCTGATCGGCGGAGTTGTCGGAGGAGGCACGCTGTCAATCGAGGGCACAAGCGACTGGATGCAGTTCGCTGTTGATCTGATGGACCATCCGGAACGCGTTCGTGAGCAGGCTGCCGAACGGGAACGCCGGGCTACCGCCAGCATTGCCCCGTTGATCGACGCGGGGGCCGACTTCATCCACATGGTCAACGATATCGCCTTCAACGACGGACCATTCATTTCCCCCGCGCAGTTCGCAGAATTCATCACCCCCTATCTTCAGCGACAGGTTCAGTATGTCTGGGATCGGGGCGCCATCCCGTTCGTACACACCGATGGCAACATCATGCCGATTCTTGATGACTACCTGTCACTCGGTGCCGCCTGTTTCCAGTCAGTGGATCCCATGGCCGGAATGGATATTGCCGAGATGAAACAACGATGCCACGGCAAGATGGCCCTGATGGGCAACGTGCAGTGCAGTCTGCTTCAGGACGGCCCGAAAAAGGCCATCCGGGAGTCCGCGCGCTATTGTCTGGAGCATGGGACTCCCGGCGGCGGTTATGTGTTCGGCACGTCCAACACCATCTTCCCGGGGATGCCGCTGGAGAACTACGAGTACATGCTTGATGTGTATCGAGAATTCTGTGGAACCTGAGCCAAGAGAGCGACTCAGGTGCAAGGCCCTTTCAGGATGGCCGCCATACCTCAATCCGGAGGCCGGGGATACGCCTGAACTCATCCAGGTTGTTCGTCACGAAAGCCAAGTCATGTACCATTGCCGTGGCCGCAATCATCATGTCTCGATCGCCGATGACACACCCCTTGCGCTCGAGATCGGAACGGATCAAGGCATAAACGTCCGCGCACCGAGCGTCGAAGGGCAAGATTGGCCAATCGACCACCAACTCGGACCACATACGCCACAACAGGGCACCCCGTTCAGAACGGGCACAGCCGTACATCGCCTCGGCCCAGGTCACACTGGCGATGGCCACGTCGCTGACACGATACTGCTGAAGCCGCCCCTCGGCGACGACGTCTCCCCGAAGCACGAGGCTGCAGAAATCAGTATCAAGGAGGATCCTCATGGAATCCCCTCCCCGGCCTCAAACGGCGTTGCGCAGTCGTCGGGGACCGGTGGCGGATCCTCCGGCAGCTCGAAATCCTCGTCAGTCAACTGGTGCCGCAGCTTGGCCAAGCCCGACCACAGACCAAGCGCCCAGCCGTTGTCGTCGCGTGGCGCGTCTTCAATCGGCTCCAAAACGACGCGCGTTCCCTCCCGGTACACGTGCACCTCCGTTCCAGGCAGGCGGAAGGCTTTGGGCAACCGTACGGCCTGGCTCCGACCATTGGTGAAGAGCTTCGCGGTAGCCCGACCACGCGTCGGAGACGGCGCGGCATGGCGTGCCTTCACCTCATACAGGCCGGCTGATTCGCGGACGTTGCTGGGATCATCGGCTGGTCGTTGCTCTGACATCGGCAGATCCCCGGTTCATGCGGCTCCCGGTAGCGCCATGGACATGGAGCCGGCTTGTGGTTGCTCGACGATGGACTATATCATAAATATATACCACTGCGCCAAACGTGGCAATCGCCGATTCACTGACTGACACCAGGAGAGAAGAGATATGGGTATCCGAGCTGCCGTCATCGGTTGCGGGAACATCAGTCAATTCCACTTTTCGGGTCTGGAGAAAGCCGGGGTGGAGGTCACCTGGGTCTGCGATCTGCATGAAGAAGCTGCCCGCCCCTGGGCAGAGAAGCTCAGCGCCCGGTACACCGCGGACTACCGAGAAGCAATCGCCGATCCGGATGTGGACGTGATCACAGTCACGCCTGTATCCGCCGTCCACAAGCCCATCTGTCTCGCTGCGATCGCCGCAGGAAAAGCGGTTATATGCGAGAAGACGCTCGCCATGAACGCCGACGACGCGCTTGAGATCGTGCAGGCGGCCGAAAAGGCCGGAACGATCTTCTACACGTCTTACATGAAACGCTTCATCCCGGCTGTTGAGCAGGCAAAGGCCCTGCTCCCATCTCTGGGCCGTATCGTGTCGACTCACATCCGTGCTTACCAATGTTGGGGCGACCGCTGGGCAGGCAACCCGGACGAAGGCTTTTTCCACACGCCGCCTGGCGGAACATCCGACCTGGTCCGCAACTACGGCGGAGGCATTCTGGTATGCGGCGGGAGCCACATTCTGGACCTGGTCTGTTTTCTCCTCGGACGCCCAAATCGCTTGTACGCCTCTGTTCACAACCCGCCCGGTTGCGACTACGATGTCCAGGCTGCAGCATTGCTTGAGACGAACAACGGCGTCGTCCACTACGAGGCGTTGGCCCATCCCCTCAGCACCATCGGCTTCCTTCGGGATGGCTGGGATGAACGGATTGAGATCAACGGCCTCAATGGACGCCTGGAGATATACAGTTCCGCCTGGGATCAGGTGACCAGCAAGGCGTCACTTTTGGTCCACACTGACAACGCAACCGGACAGGCAACCGAGTACCGTTACGCACCGGCATCTCCATTCGATCGCGCCGTCGCTTTCTTCTGCGCAAATGTCGCGCGCGGCGAGCAGGGCACTCAATCGCGCTTGACCGGCTATGATGTCGACGAACTGATCGACCATATCAAGCGGAGCGCTGGAACCGGACAGGCAGTAACCATCAACTGGCAGGTATAGTGGCGACACGTGCCCCGTGGCTCTCTCC
>JABHEG010000040.1 GCA_018676675.1 Lentisphaerota bacterium | reverse complement strand
CTCGTTGGTCAGGGCTCTGATTCGGCGGGTCGTCGCGTCAGTGCGTCTTCTCCACAGAAACGTACCGAACCGCAGGCAGGGCGAACTCGGTGACCTTGGGCAGGGGGAAACGGGTAACAGAGATTGTGTTTGACGTCGTGCCGGCGACAGGGAATCCGGTGTGGTGCTTGCCGTCGTGCAGACGGACATAGGAGCTGCACCCGGCAGATTCTCCGGTCCAGGGCTTTGGCCGGGGCGTAGAGCTTGTGATAGTCGATGTGTCGCACTGGGCAGCCGTGCCGCGCCAGACATCCGGCAAGTTCGTGAAGCCGGTTCCATTGCGTTTGAGTGTACGGGCTTCGGCGGCCATCAACCATTGAGTTGACCCCGGCTGTTCGCAGAAGACGCCAAATTCTCCCTGGAAGCGGACACCATCCACTTCCGTTTCACTCTCGAAGGCCACCAGGACCCAAATCGTGCCCCACGTGGAGGCGATTCTTACGGCCACGGCTCGCGGCCCGGCCTGCTCAGGCACGGTCAGGCGTTCGACCGTATTGATGGCCATCGTGCCATTCCCTCGGCTGGGTTCGTGGATGGCCACGAAGGTCGACACCAGCCCATCGCCCTGGCGAATTGCGTCCAGATAGCGGACCCGGCGTCCCGCTTGCCTGGGCGTTTCCTGTCCCGGGCCGTTGGCGGCTGACACTGTGGTTGCCTCTGTGAGCATCCACAGCCGGTAAGCCCCATCGGCTTCTTTCCACGTGGCCTGCCAGGACTGAGGGACATCCGTAGTCGTGCGGACGTCGCGCAAACCGAAGATGTCGTCGCGCTTGAGGCTGGTTCCTGGATCGGGGAGGGGCGGCTCGGGAGGCAGGTCAAGGCCCTCAAATACAAGCGTCCCAGCATCAGCATCACTGGCTGCTCTCTCACTGAACACTCGGAAGGCGTGTTGTTTCCCCCCGCTGACTCGGAACACATCCACGGCAAACGTATCAGCTCCGGGACCTTTGATGAGGGCAACCAGGCGCCGGTATGCCGAGCACTGTGTGTAGACGTCGCTGGACGCCTCCGCCACCGAGACGCGTGGACTGGTGCCCATGAGGTGAAATCTGGGAGTACGTGGCGGCTTCCGGTGCAGCTGGGGCTGGTTGTCTACCACCACCAGATTGTGGCTGAAGGTATGATGAAACCAGCTGTTCATGGGGGTGTCACCTATGTAGCCATGATCCCCCAGCGCGACGCCTCTTCCGGACATGTAGAACAGAGCTAAACTGTCGGCGTGTCGGTGCCCGCCGGGAGGCGATGCATGGAGGGTGAGCATGGCAGCTTCAGGACCTGATCCATGGCGCAGCATTGCGGTCATCCATACGGGGAAGTAGAGCTCCGGTAAACGCAGAAGAGCGTCTTGCGAGGCCACGTCCGAGCTACGTTCATTTCCCAAATGCAGCACTGCAAATTCGCTCGGGCTTGCCTTGGGATACAACGCGTTGAGAGAGCCGGCGTAGTGTTCGGGGAGGCGTTTGGTGCCGATTTCCAGGTGTGAAAGGACGGGGCGGTATACGACGGGGGTGTCGGACAACGGGGGGAAGAAGCCGTCGGGTCGCAGACAGTCAAGATAAGCACGCATCAACAAGCCAAAGCGGGGGCAATCGCGGTACAGGTCCACCGTGCCGTTACGTCCGGTATATCCATCGGGCCAGCGGAAACCGTGCAGGGCTTCCGCCAAGACCAGCATGTTCCCGAAGTAGCTGGCGCTCGAGAACGTGTAAGCCGGGCTTTCGTGGCTGAACCCGTCATAGGTCAGGGATTGAGCTGCCAGGGCCTCGAACCCGGTGAGGGCCGTGTCTGCCCACTGGGTGAGGCCAAGGCATCTGGCTACGTAGGCCATTGGCTTGTAGACGCGCCCTGACTTGTTGTTGATATTCGTGGCTTTGCCCGCTCCACCGAGGAACGGCTCGCCTCCCATCAGCCATTCCATCAGCAGATCGCGTTCCACGCTGGCTCGTGCGTTCGGAGTCCAAAGTGACTCTCCATCGGCCTTGACGGCGTCGTGTACCAGGTCGTAGGCCAGACTCAACCCGACCAGGCGCCCGGCGGTGTCGCAACTCGGGTGGACGCGCCCGGCACCCCAGAACGAGCGCAGCATTGCCGCGCGCTCCAGTGTGTCTTTGGCGAAGGCGTTCGTGCACAGGTGGCGCTTCCAGGTCAGCGGCAGCTCCCGGTCGTGCCAGGCTGCGTAGAGCGGATCACAGTCCGCGACTGTGTCCCAGTAGTCATGATAGAGCCAATTGCGGTAGCACTGCCCGAGGCGCACGAGGATCTCCACGGCAGGTTTGGCATAGCGAGTGTCGCCCGTAAAGCAGTGCATCAGCGCCAGGCTACGCGCAGCTCCCATCATGAAGCCTACCTTCTGGTACCGGATCATGCCGGCGAAGCTGACGTGAGTCGGCCGCTTGACCCAGTGCCAGGCGTGCTCGCCGGTGCGGTTCTCCGGGTGGGCTCGTTCGGCATCGTTGAGGTAGAAGGTCAGATCCTGCCCGGATCTGGGGCAGCGGAGCGTGGCGGTTTCGGGGAAACGCGGATCCGGGTACTGCTGGTTGCAGGCCCGGCACTGCATGACATCAGGAGTGGTGTATCTCCAAGCCACGATGCGCCTTCCCATCGCCTCTTGCGACTTCTTTCCGACGCAGTTCGGGCACGTCATTCCGTAGCAAAACCATGGGGTGAGTTCGGGGATCATGGCCTGGAGGTAGCCATCGGGCTGTGCGATGACATGATCGGCGACGCGCTGGTGTTTGGCCAGCCAGCTCTTGCCCCACGGGGTTGAGTTGACGTTGCGTTTGGCCTGGGCCAGCTCGGCTTCGGTCAGCAGCACCGGATGCTGGACTTGAGCTCGTCGGGCAAGCATGGCGTCTTTGCGTTCCTCCATCGCTTGCCGGAACTTCAGCTCCTTGGGCGATGGACCGCGTTTCTGCCAGGGGAGGAAGCCTGCGCCCTGCACCACGGCGTTGACGTACTCGGCTTTACGGGCGTCGGCTGCGTGAAGCATGCCGGCCATGGTCAGAGCCCCCCCGATGAGACGTGTGATTTGTCGCATACGCGTTGCCTTGTCCCTTGTGGCGGCGGGCTCGCTATTCGCGCCCGACGCCGCTAGGCCTTCTCCCAGGCCCAACTGCCATTCCCGCCCGCCACCACTTGGGCTTCGAGGGTTTCAAGCTACAATACCCCTCAAGTCGACGGATGCTGGCTGTTCATTGGGAGTGGATGATGGAAGCAAAATGGGTCGGATCACGCAGAACAATGATGCTCGCGGCGTTTGTCGCGTCCGCAGTAACCTGTGCCGGTGACCTCCGGGTCATGACCGGTCGCAGTTTCTACACCAATGAGATGACCGGCCGACTGATCGTGCTTGGGGCGCCTTCTCCCGGAGAGGAGGGCAGCAGTCGAGTCCGTGTCACGCAGGCGGACCGCGTCATCGTGGAATCGTCACTCGATCAGAGTGCGGCGTATCCGATGGTGGAGTTCGCGCTTGAGGGACTCCCCCTCGGGACGACTGAGCTTTCCTGCCAACTGGTCCTGCCTGACCGTTCGACCGCCTCGGCAGCGTTCGAGCTCAGGCGTCTGCCTCCTCGGTCGGGTGCAGTCAAGATTGACCGCCTGACCGGAGGACTGATTGTCGACGGCCTGCCTTTCATTCCCTTTGGTTTCTACTGCTATTCGCCGGTACAGCCCACGCTTGCCGAGGAAGAAGTGGTGCGTGGATTCAACCTGATGAGTCCTTACCAGAGCAATGCGCCCGCGAAACGGGCAGAACGGCAGCTGTACATGGATCGGTGCGCAGCTCTGGGGATGAAGGTGCATTACCAACTGCTGAGTGTCGCGGGAGGTGGTGGCGTCTATGGAGCTCGCGACAGCGTCGAACAGGGGGACGCCCTTAGAGCTGAAGTCAGGGCGTTCAAAGATCACCCCGCACTGCTGGCGTGGTACATCAGCGACGAGCCAACCGGACACGGGGCTGCGCCTGAGACACTGAAGAAGATGCGCGACACGATCCTTGCGGAGGATCCCTATCATCCGGTAACCATCGTGTTCATGCGTCCGAAGAAGGCCGCGCGCTATGCGGCCGGGATGGACATTGTGATGGTCGATCCGTACCCGATCCCTGTCCGGCCGCCCACGTCCGCCGGGGATGCCGTGCGGACCGTGTTCGAGGCCCTTGCCCCGGCCAAAGCCGTGTGGATCGTGCCGCAGTGTTTTGGAGGCAATGAGCATTGGAAGCGGGAGCCGACTGCGGCCGAGATGCGGGTGATGACCTATCTGGGGTTGCTGGAGGGGGCCCGCGGGATCCAGTACTTCATCCGTCACGGGCTGCAGGGGTTCCCCAAATCGCCTCTGCTTTGGGCCGAGTGCAGTCGACTCGCGCTCGAAACCGCCGAGCTTACGCCATACCTGCTTTCGTCCGAGTCCCGTCCTGTGGTTGAGACTGCGGACTCCGCAATTCGGGTTGGGGCCTGGCAGCGTGATGGGACAATGGTAGCCATAGCGATCAACACGGAGAATGTGCCCAAGACGTTCAGAATGCGTGTTCCTGGAGACGTCGCCCCTGACGACGTTCAGGTCCCTTTTGAGTCGCGAACGGTCGCTTTGGGGCCGAGCGCTGTTGTGCCCAGGCATCGAGGCCTGGCTCGACTCATGTTCCCCTTCCGGAAGCGCCGCGCCCCTGTGCCGCCGGCTGACACGATTGTGGATATGATCGACGCCTACGGTGTCCGCATCTACCGCCTGGACCTCGGCCCGAGTCGGAGTCCGGTGAAGGCATTGGACTCACGAAACATGCTCATCAACAGTAGCTTCGAAGCCAATCCGAGCCCCGGAACGCCGGCGGGATGCTACGCTCGAGCCGGCGCAGGACGGGGGGCAACGTACTTCGTCGACTCGCGGGTCTCATTGGACGGCACGCATGCGCTCCGTCTGCACACCCCGGCGGATGGGGAAGGCGTCGGGATCAGCCCGTTTTATCCTCGTGTTAAGCCGGGACAAGTGTTCCGGTTCACAGTCTGGGCGAAAGCTGCGGCTGGGCCACGGGCCCCCGAGCTCAAACTGAAGATGGGCCCAACGACCCGGAGTCACACACTGTCGACGGAGTGGAAGGAATACGGCGTTTCGGGCATCGCTCAGAAGGCCCGCAACAGCAAGCTCCATCTCTACTTTCAGCTCAGTACGGCAGGAACAGCTTGGATCGACTGCATGCAGTGTGTCCCGCTTAGCCCCGCTGTTTGCCCGATCCGGCATGAGGCGACAGGGGAGTATGCGGTCGACATAGCGGGCATCCCCTCCGGCGGGCGCGTTCACTACACGGTCGACGGCTCCGAGCCGACGCCCAGTGCTTCGGTGTACTCCCGGCCGCTGCGACTTGAGCGATCCACACCCCTTAAACTTCTGCTCGTGGACCGCGATCTGAAGGCGCCGGTGACGACAACAGCGATTTGGCGGCATGACGGTAATCTCCGCCCCCTGACGTTCGTTCAGCCGCCGTCACCGAAGTACCCGGGGTCCGGGGCGGACGCCCTGGTCGATGGATTGACCGGACCGAACAGCTTCCACAACCGCGCTTGGCAGGGATTCCTGCGGGAGGATGTTGTTGCGACAATTGGCCTAAAACAACCCACGCCCGTGCGCGAAATCCGGGCTCGCTTCCTTCAGAATTCCGTGTCGTGGATCTTCCTCCCGACCGAAGTCACCGTGCAGGCGTCGACCGATGGACTGCGCTTCCGCACCATCGGCTCGGTTGGGCACTCTGTGCCAGTGACGCGTCGCGACAGTCTGGTGCATACGTTCTCTATCCCCGGGGACGGACGACCGGCCAAATTCGTCCGGGTCATTGGCAAGAGCCTGGGGGTGTGCCCGGCGGGACACTCGGGGGCGGGTAAGGACTGCTGGTCATTCGCTGACGAGATCCTTGTGAACCCACGTCCGGGACTGGAGTGATCCGATGGAAGCTCTGTACGGAGGAGGGAATCTGATGCAAGGTACTCGTATTGTGCGGATGGTTGCGCTGGGCCTGGGGTTCATTTGTGCGACAGCTGGTGCCGTTCACCTGGCTCCGCTGGCGGTGGGGCCGATCATCGTGACCGTGGATGGGGCGCAGGACTGCACAGCTGCGGCCCTCGATGTAGCCCGGTATCTGCGGGAATGCTCACCGTGCAATCCACAGGTCTGGTTCGGCACGACCCGGGCTCTGCACTGGACTGGGAGCCGTTGGGAGGGCGTGCCCGGATGGACTCACGACGAAGCTGTTCTAACGACTGTGCCCGCAATCCACGTGGGGCCGACCCCGCAGTGCGCGAGGGTTCTCGGTGACCGCGCTGAGTCGTTGGATGACGACGGCTTCATCATCAGCGTGCAGAGCAACAGCGTGATGATTCTCGGCAAGACGCTTCGAGCGTCGGGTTTTGGGGCAACGGCGTTTCTGGAGGACTTCTGCGACATTCGCTGGTTCATGCCGGGTGAGCTTGGCGAAGACGTTCCTTACCACCCGACGCTGGTCCTTCCGGATGCAGACACTGTCCATGAGCCCGCCTATCTCCATCGCTGGCCCAGTGGCCGCAACAGTGATATCGGGTCGATCAGCGATTGGTTGCGCCGCAACCGGTTCGCGCATCGCTTCGATTTCCACCACAACCTGTGGGTCGTCTTTGCTCCGGAGAAGTGCGCTGCGGATCACCCGGAGCTCTACCCGATTCTCGGGGGACGCCGTCGCATTCCCAAGCCGGGCGTCAAGGCCAGCTGGCAACCGTGTCTGACGCACCCGAAGGCGGTTGAGCTGACCATGGCGTACGCGCGGGGCTTTTTCGACAAACGGCCAGAGGCCGGTTCCATCTCGGTGGCCATCAACGACGGCGGCGGCTATTGCGAGTGCGAGCGCTGTCTGGAGATGGTTGACACCACACAGCCGCCCGAGGGGCAACGCTCAAAGTGGTTCTTCCAGTACGCTAACGAGGTCGCCCGGCGTGTGGCGACAGAGTTCCCCGGGAAGAGAGTGGGATACCTTGGCTATGGCCAGTGTAAGCTGATTCCTCCCGGCCTGAAACTCGAGCCGAACCTGATCTGTTTCCTGGTGACGCCATCATGGAATCTGGTGCTCGACGGCGGAAGGAAGGCCTTCGACGAGGCCGTGGCGAACACCACGAGTTACGCGCCGCACTTTGCCTTGTACAACTGGTACTATGGCGTCGGTACAGTCGTGCCTGCTGTGTATCCCCCCGCAGTGAAGTACTACCTGCATGAAGGGCACAAGCGCGGCGCTATCGGTAGCTATACCGAGAGCTACTACAATTGGGGGCTGGACGGCATCAAGTACTGGGTCTACGCTCGCCTGCTTTGGGATCCGGCCCTCGACATTCGCGAACTGTGGCGTGAGGCGATCACGCGTTTCTACAGACGCGCTGCCGAGCCGATGACAGCCTATTTCGCGGATGCGGAGGCATGCATCTACGGCCCCGGAAATACGGTGACCGACGAGGAGGGGAGGGCACGTGTGAGCATCGGTTGCTTTCGCCGGGCCGAACACCTTCAGACATTCACGCCGGAGGTCATCCAGCGTCTCCGCTCCCACCTCGACCAGGCCGAGAAACTCGCGCGGGATCCGATCGTGAAGCGCCGGTTGGCGTACGTCTCGCAGGCGTTTGGTGTGACGGAGATAGCGGCCCGGCATTACTGGGCCTCAAGGCGGGCCAACGAACTGCTTGACAGCAACGCGCCGATTGAGGCGGTCATCGCCTCACTGCGCGCCGCGGCCCGACCGGATGCTGACCTGGATCTGTACTACCAGTGGGTCTTGAAGGGGGATCGCTACCAGGTCCGTCGTCCAACAGACACGATCTTTGCTCCCATGGCCAAAGCTCAAGCCCGACTGGCCGGTTTGATGTCGCAGCAGATAGCGGACCTGGTTTCCGCCCATCCCAGCCCGACTGCTCGCGATGCCGGACTCGATACCGTCAGAAAGAGCGTGGAGAAACTCGTGGGACCGGACCCGGACTTGCAGCGACTTATGGCAAGGCTCTACAGCAACGCGTCCAGGATCGCTTTCGCAAGACGGGTCGAGGCGGCGCCGACGATGGACGGCGAGGCAGGTGATGCGTGCTGGCAGGGAGCGGAGGTCTACAGTGGCTTCTGGGTGAACTCCACAGGAGCCCCGGCAAGCTACAAGACGACCTGCCGGTTTGTATTCGACGACCGCTACCTCTACTGCCTGTTTCAGTGCTACCAGGACGTCGACAAGATCCTGATCGTGAGCAGTGCTCGGGACGGACGCGTGTGGCGTGAAGACTCGGTTGAGTTCCTCCTCAACCGTCCCGATACCACCGATCCGAAGCACTACTTCCAGATCATGACCAATTCGGCGGGCAACATCTTTGACATTCTCGACGGTGACGCGGCGTTCAACATGGATGCCAAGGTGGCGACATCGATCCAGAAGGACCACTACGTGCTCGAGTGGGCGCTGCCGTGGGAAGAAATGCAGTTTGATCCGAAGGAGGATTCTCCCCTGCGCATGAACGTCGTCCGGAATGCCTTTGAGCACGCGCGTGCTCGCACGAACACTCAGACCGAGCTATCCAACTGGTATCTCACCCCGGGCGGAAACCGGGATCTGGTTGCCAGAGGGTGGCTGTTTCTTGTGGACTGAGCTCCTGACGCGCCCCCAAGGGCGGTGGAGAACGGCCCTCATGTGTAGATGAACTGAGCGCTCGCTTCGGCACAGTCACGATCTGCGACCACCCGCACCCAATGGGCACTGAATCCCGGCTCGAAGCAGTGGGCTCTGTATCCACACGGGGGGACGGATACTTCACAGAGCGTGTCCCATACTCCGTCTCCATGGAAGTCCACCTGGATAGCGAACGCGACCTTGGACTCCTCCCGGTGTCTGAGGTGCAGGCACTTGTTCTCGAAACCCGTCATCAGGAATGGGGCAGAGGGCTCGTCCGCCTTGACTGCGTCCCGGTACCAAGGTCCGCCCCATCCCTTCGGCTTTCCCCACGACCAAAGATCGTCGGTCTTGCCGAGCCAGAGATTGGCCTGGGGTTGCCCGACGTACGCATTGCTGTCCCAAATGGGCGTGGTCTGGTCGCCGGCCATTACCAGGAGACCGTTCCAGGAGCAGAAGTCGCCGATGATCCGCAGGTGGGTACACACAGGGCGAACACCCCACACTTTGCCGGCATACTGCATGGCCGGCAGTTCGTACAACATGCCGGAAGCATTCATGAGCCAGCGTTCGGACTCAACTTCGCGAATGCGCGGCCATTCGGTCGTGACCGTGTGGTCCTGCGTGTGCGTGCCTTTGGGGAGGCGGTATGTCTCCCAGGTTCCCTTTACTCGGACTTTGAGGATGGCCGATGCACGATCTGCTCCCACTGCGAAAATGGCGTCGCCAATGGAGGTCCGGCCCATCACCTCGTTGTACTGGGCGTGGTCAAGGATGCGCCACGTTTCCCCATTCCACTCCGCCAGACGGCCATGATGATGCACCCCTGTGTGGTCTTCGTCTTCGTAGGTGTTGTTGGCCACGATGAACCGTCCTTGCCCAGTGAAGGCAGCCTTGAAGTGCGACTGAGCATGGTGGGCTTCGCCCTTCTGTGCCATGCTGAGCTCGCGTGTTACGTCGGTGAGGTGCCGGCACTTCAGGGTCCGTACGTTCAGCTCAAAGAGCTCACCCTCCATGCCCAGGCAATAGACCATGTCTTTCGGGTCGCGGAGGTGCTTGGCTGTGGCCGTCAATCTGATGTTCACCAGATCATCCACCGTTCGCACGTTGCCATCGGTGTCGATGAGGTGCGGGCCGATCATCAACTGGTCGCTGGGACCATGGATCATCCGATTGGCATACGTCCCAACCACGCTTTCGGGGTGTTTGGTCAACTGGAGGTCGTCGTCCACGGAGAAGAGCCCGGTACGGCTGCCGCTTGGCGACTTGCTGGCCACGTAGGTGACGAACCAGAGGCGATCGGCCCACGGCATGAGTGCCCCAATTCCCGTCTCCGAGCGTTGCGGGTGGTGTCCCGCTTTGACGGCCAGTCGTGGAATGACGCCGCTGATGCTGCCGTGTCCCGTCATCGTTGCAGTTTCCTCGTCTGTAGCTTCGGACTGTCTGTCAGAGCCGCGACTTTGTTCAAGAAGGCGATTGTCTGTCAGAGCCGCGACTACCGGGAGCGGTCACTCCCGGACGTCGCCAATCGGTAACCGCTCCCGCAGGTCACGGCTCTGTCAGAGGGCGTTTTGTTCGTCAGAGCTGTGACCATTGAGAGCGGCAGTCGCTCAGCTCGCCATCATTTCCTCTTGGCTTTCTTCCTGGGCAGGGGAGGGGGAAGATCGTTGTTTCGTATCTCGCTGAGCTTGGCGGCCGTCTTTTTCCTGAAGGTATCCACGAGCTGTTGGCACTCCGGCCTTTTTGCCAGGTTGGTGAACTGCTTTGGGTCCTTCTCCAGGTCGAACAACTCAATGCCGCCTGCGGCATTCTCGCGGTACTGGATGTAGGCGTACTGCCTTTCGCGCAGAAGAAATCCCTTACGCATGGGGGCTACGCAGAAAGCGGCGTCGCGGACATTGTGCTCGGGATTATCGAGCATCCGCGAAATATCCTTGCCCTGCAGACGGGCCGGGATCTCCAGCCCGCACAGACTTGCCGTCGTCGGGTACAGATCCAGGAGCTCAACGAACGAGTGGCAGACGGCCGGCTTCTTGCCCGGCACGCAGATGATCAACGGCACTCCGGCGGACTCGTCGCGGAGGCTGACTTTCGCCCAGAAATCGTGCTCCCCCAGGTGATAGCCGTGGTCGCTGGTGAAGATGACGATGGTCTTCTCCTCCAGTCCCGCGCGTTCGAGGGCATCGAGGACTTTGCCCACCTGTGCATCCACGTAGGCTACAGATGCGTAGTAGCCGCCAACGGCCTTTTTCTGTCGGCGCACGTCCATCTTCATGTTCTTGCTCGTCTTGTAATTGATCCCCGCTTTGGGGATGTCATCCCAATCGCCCTCCACCTTCTCAGGAAGCACCATCGTGTCGTAGGGTTTGAATGGCGTGTAGTAGCTTCTCGGTGAGACAAAAGGAACATGTGGACGGACAAAGCCTACGCCCAGCCAGAAGGACTCGTCCTTGTGCTGCTCAATCAGTTCGACCGCTTTGGCTGCGGTTTTGCCGTCGGAATGCACGAGATCGTCCCCGTCTGCCTCAACAACCACAAAGGTGTTGCCTCCCACAACGGGCCGCTTGCCTTCGGGGTTGTTCTCCAGCGTCTCACCGTCGCCGGGTGCCCGCCACTCCGGGCCCTGGCTGTTGAAGCGTTCGGTCCACGACAGAGCATCATCGGCGCCGTCCGTGCCCTTCTCGATTCCTCCCGGGACGCCCATGTGAAACACCTTGCTCACGCGGGCCGTGTAGTAATCGTGCTCTTTGAAGTACTGCGACCACGTTGCGCGATCCCCAATCCTCGACCTTGGGCTTGCGTACCCAAGGCTTCTGCTGGCGTGCGGGTAGTAGCCCGACATGAAGGAGGCCCGAGAAGGTCCACAATAGGTCCCCTGGCAGTAGGCTTGCGTGAACCGGACACCTCGATTGGCGAGGCGGTCGATGTTGGGCGTTTTGCAGACCGTGTTTCCGTAGCAGGAGAGCGCGGTGTAGGTCAGGTCATCCGAGATGATGAACAGCACGTTGTATTTCGGCGTGGCGCCGGAGGCGGAGAGAGCGAACAGGAGCCCCGCGATGAGCCGGGCGGCGGAGTCAGTGATTCCGGGGGATGCCATGGTCTTGTTCCCTCTGGTGGTTTGTTCACCCTGTGCGGTGCGGCTGAAAGGACTTCGTGCGTGGTGAAGCTACGTCTGTCTCAGGGCTTCGTCAACGTCGATGGACAACTACCCCGTAGAGCAGGGGGGGCGCTGCCACTGTCTCAGGGGGCTACCTGCCCGTGAGCACTAGGCTGGTTAGCGAAGCCGGGGGCAGAATGAGCACCGCACTGGTGGGATTGGCGGCGTGCTCACACACAGTCGGCTTCACGCGGAGATCATCCAGGCTCGTGCAGCCTTCGTTGCGGTCGTAGAGGTCCTGCCCGGTCAAGCAGGTGATACGGGAATTCCCCGTCGCCGAGAACCCTGTCCATTCGACACGCGTTGTGAGTGCCCGGCTCACATTGCGGTTGATGACGATCAGGCTCAGCTGCTTCCCATCCAGGCTGCGCGTGGCCAGGGCTCTGAGTGCCTTGCCGGGGGCAGGGCGCCCTTTGCCCTGCCGTCGGAGAGGAGGGAGTTCGGGAGCCGTCGATACACAATTCACGAGGTGATCGAGGCAGCCCCCGGCCATGATTTTCAGGGCGAAGGCCGGTGGGCGCGGCAACCGGATTGGGCCGGCGGGAAACCAGAGCTCTGTGCGTCGGTATTGAACAGCGTTGAAGAGCAGCCAGTAGTGGGCACTCTCAATGCCCTCTTCGGCCATCATCATGAGTTTGGATGCACAGTGAAGTGCGGTGCTCAGCGTGCCCATTTCAGGCATCTCGTTCCATTCGGTCACGGCCAGCTCGATCTGTTTGGTTTTCTCGGGCACGACGTTCTGGATCAGCGTCCGCAAAGCTCGGAGTCTCGCGCGATCCTCTTCAACCACGGCTGTGCACAGGGACAGGCGGTCTTGTGGCTCGACCAGCGGTATGGAGACCGTTTCTCCGACGGGGTCGATCAGGTCAAGCCCCCCAACATGGAGATTTCGATCGCCTTCACCCTTGACCCAGAGATCATTCGTGAAGCGGATACTCAGCCGGTGTGGGCCGGCAGTGAGTTCCAACGGGTGTTCGAAGCGTCTAGGTCGTTTAGACGAGGTGTCGAAGTCGGCCACGACCGTCTCGTCGACTCGGAGCTCGAAGTGGGACCATGCGTCGCGGAAATGGTTGCCGCCGACGCGGGCCACGATCGTGTACGTGCCCGTGGTCGTGGCCGTGCACAGGCCGCCGACTGTGCCATTGTTGGCGAGCAGGGCGGTTTGGCCACCCGGCCCCCCGCTGTAGACGTGTGGGATGATGAAGTCAATATCGTTCCCGGCGACTTCGAGCACGGTCTGACTCCAAGGCTTATTCGAGCCGATCTTGGTGTCGTTGGGGCTGACGAAATCCAGTTTCGTGTGGATGACAGCTCCAATCTTGATGGTTGGATCCACGGCTCTCATCGCTCGGGCGAAAGCGACGCACCGCCGGGCGTAGGTTGTGACGTCTGTGTGCCCCCACTTCGCTCCATAGTGGCCGTCGCGCAGATAAATTTCGTTGCCGATCTCCCAATAGCGGACCCTGTACGGTTCGGGGTGCCCGTGCATGGTTCGCAACGCAGCCCATTTTCCGGATCCAGCAGGAGAGTTGCAGTAGTCAACCCAATCTGCGGCCTCCTGGCAGGCCGTTTCGAGCGATTCGGTCGTGCTTAGGCCGTAGTTGACCGTGATGATCCCTTCCATGTCCGCGGCTTCACAGAATCGCAGGTATTCATCGGTCCCGAGCAACGGTTGTTGCCCCTCGCCTGTGCCGTTGGGGGATCCGCCACGCCGCTCTGAGACCGGCCCAATCCCGCGCTGCCAGCGATAGGCATCAGACCACAGCCCACCTGGGTAACGGAGCATGGTCAACCCCAGTTGGCTGGCCAAGGGAGCCAAGGCGAGGAAGTCGGAGGCGACATTCGTCTCCTGGTCCAGATTGTTGGTGTACATGGGCCAGCAGATATTCGCACCGAAGAGCCGGCGACTCACGGGGCGTCCCAGCTGTTCGGCTCGGATCACGATGCGAGCGTCTTGAGCATGAACCCCGGCACAGATCGCCAGATATAGGGCTGTCGAGATGGCACGTCTGAGCATGTGGAGGCCTTGGTTGAGTTTTGACGAAGCGACGCTTGCAGTCGTTCAAGGGCGCCGTGCCTGCCCGACCCAGGCGTGGTTGACACGACGCGGGATCTATACCGCGCTCCGAAGGAAGGGGAACCGTCCCTGGGGTGCTGGACGAGGTCAGGCCGGCTTGACGCTCCAATACTGCAGTTGACTGTGTCGGATTGTCCGGGCGAAGTCGAGTTCGCCACGTTTCTGGATGTAAGAACATGGCGCTCTGCTGGCGAGCGTGTCGTAGTCGCCGTCGTGCAGCGGCGGCGGCATATTCTCGGTTGTTCTTACAGGCACAGCGTCGTTCTCGTCCGCCAGGAGCGCGTTGGCCATCGCCAACAGGAAGGCTCCGGGTCCCACGGCACCGATGCAGGTGGTGATGAGGTGCGGCACGCGAGCGGCGTCCCTGAGGCGCAGTTCGAGGTGGCGACAGTCGGCCAGGAAGTCGTCGTGCGGGGCATCGCGGTCGACAGGAGTGTCGTGTGGTTCCTCAGTGGGGCCAAACATGGTGCGGATGGGGATGCGTTCAGCTGCGGGGTTTGCCAGGGCAAAGACGAACACGCCGAACGCTTCAGCCGGGCTCAGGTACGTCCCTCCTTCGATTTCCACTGCGCAGGGCGTTCCCATGATGCGGATCTGGCCGGCCACTTGCCGGACGGCGTCTAGCCCCATCCATCCTGGGGCCGGGCGGCGCGTTTCCCAGAACTGCCGAAACGTCTTGCACTCGACCTCACCCAGGCCGCCGACGAAGGCGATAAACTCATCGGCGATCCACAGAAGTTCCTTGATCTTCTCTTCCGTGAAATGCGGTGGGGCGATCCAGCGTTCCCGCGGCGGGGCGGGCACGATTCCGTCCCACCAGTTCGGCTCTTCCCACCAGATATCAGAGATGAACCGGGTTGGGTGCGTGACGATGCCGAGCCGTTCAGTCCCGCTTTCCAGATGTTTGAGGAAGGCGCGCCGGTGTCCCTCCAACTTCTCTTCGGCAGTCATGTCTTCACGATGCAGGTTGCTTTCGTAGCTCATGCGTGGGTTGGCAATGATCAGCTGGTTGCAGTACCAAATGGGCTGCGGATCCAAGATGTGGAACGGGGGACCATAGGCAAACACGCCGATTCCCAGGCGCTCGAATGCGGCAAGGTACTGAGGCGCCCAGTCGCCGTAGGTGCGCAGCCAGGTGACCGGGCGGGCCCCGAAGATCTCCGTCACATCATGAATGCCCTGAGACTCTTCCGAGATGAGCCGTGCGACTCCACGATCCCATGACTCGCGCTCCATGTATTCCGGGGTGAACACATGCTCGTAGTCGTAGTCGGGCTGCATGAAGTGATGATCGGAGTGGTATCCCACCTCGTGTCGGGAAACCGCTTCGATGACATCGTGCCGTCCGCAGTTGCGGATGAACCGCGCCTTTTCACCAACCAATCCGAAGCAGGCCGGAACACCATGTCGGGTGTGTGACTCGGCCAATCCCTTGAGGGCATCGTTCGATACCGGGTCGACGTAGTCCTCGGTATCAAAGCTGAAGACAACTTCCATCGGTGGTTACTCCTCAGGGCGTCTTTAGATCTCCGAACCCGCCGGGGAGCTTGGCGAGGTAGCCGCGGAGTTCGCGTTTCATTTCGGCCAGCTTCTCGGCGTATGCGGGATCCCTGGCCAGGTTTCGCTGCTCCTTCGGGTCCTCTGCGAGGTTGTAGAGCTGATCGTTGTCATAGTAGGCGGGGTACTTGCCCATTGAGCCGTGCTCGGCATCGCCTCCGCCAGGCACGAGCGATATGTGGCTGAACCGGTCTTCCGGGTTTGTGCTGTGGACCTTCTTACTGCGTCGGAGAAGATTCTTGTTTACGCGCTCGAGGATCTGCTTCCGCTTGGCCAGGGGCATCTTCCGCGCCTGTTCGGTGTAGCGGAGAGCCAGGTACTTCCAGTCTCCCTTACGTACTGCTCGCGTGTACCCCATCTCGAAGTAGAGCGATTCGCGGACGGTCTGCGTTTGGCCCTCAAGGAGTGGCTTGAGACTGTGCCCGTCGAAGGTCTCTCTCTTGATCCCTGCTCCCGCATAGTCGAGAATCGTCGGGGCAAAGTCGATGTTCGAGACCAACGCGCGGTTCACCGAACCACAGGGGAAGCCGCCTTTGCGCCAGACGATACTCGGGTTCGTCACTCCGCCCTGATAGAGCGTTCCCTTCGCGGCCTGTCCGTGGTCGTTGAAGAAGAAGACGATGGTGTTGTCAGCAATGCCGTGTTCCTCCAGCTTCTTCATGACCGCGCCTACTGCGTCATCCAGCCAAAGCATGTTCTCCTTTTCCCACCCTTTGATGCCGGCTTCCCTGAGACGCTTTGGCAATGTGGGGCGTTGCGGGAGCACGTTGGGAGCTTCGTGGAGGAAGCCGTCGGCGGTAGCGCGTGGGTCCGCGTTCCAGGCCCGTTTTGGCTGGCCCGGACCGTGGGGGATCGTCGAGGCGAAGTAGAGAAAGAAAGGTCGTTCATGGTTCTGGTCAATGAAGTCCACGGCCCCCTGGGCGATCCAGTCCAGATTGTGGACGGCCAGTGCTTTGGCGCCGTTGCCGTCCGGGTTATTGTGATAGATCGAGGCCACGTAGTCGAAGCCGGCTTGTTTGAAGGCAGCCTGCACTTTGGCGGCGTTGCTCTTGAGCTGGGCACGAGCATCGGGCTGAGTCGGGTCGGCCTCGTAAGGGATCTTCTTCCAGCCAGGAACACTCAAGACGTGGTTCTTGCCGACGATACCGGTGGTGTAGCCGGCCTGCCGCAACTGTTTTGGGAGATTGTCATCGTGTGTGGCGATGTGGGTGTTCCAGGTCACGACGGTCTGTCCCTGGTTCCGGGCTTGGGCCTCGAGCGCCCGGCTGGCGTAGTTCCCGGTCAGGCAATTGTACCGGCTGGGCGTGCATACTGGCGACGCCACATGCTGGCCCAACAGCAGTGTGCCTTCCGCGGCCAGCCTATCGATGGTTGGGGTCAGGTTCTTCCCTCTTCCTTCCGGGAGGCAGTTGAACATGTAGCGCTGCATGTCGTCAAGGATGAAGAAAACGATGTTGGGTCGGCGGGTGGAGGGGGGCAATGCCGTCAACTTAAGCGGGCAGAATGCCATGGCACCTGTTGCGGCGCAGGCGGTTAGCGCTATATTGGCAGTGTCTCAGGTGGGCGCCGAACAGTGCAAGCCAGCAAGTAAGGAGTGACCGCAAGAATGTGT
>JABHEG010000366.1 GCA_018676675.1 Lentisphaerota bacterium | reverse complement strand
TAGTTGCGGAAGAGGTTGTTCCATGCTTTTCCTGCAAAAAAAAAGGGGGGGGCGTGACAAGGAGCTTCACTGCACGTATAGTTGGTCCATCGAAGGCGCGGTGTAGAACCACGCCGATGGGGGTTTTGCAAGAGCCTCTATACTTCTCGTTCGACATGACAATCTCCTTTGCTGGTTTCGGTTAGCTGACTGATGTACCGGTTCAACTTGGGCAACCCAAGCCATCGCTCAGGCGCACGCTTCACTTCATGCAAACCTCCTTTCGTGTTGCTGCCTTTGGCGACCGGATGCGCGTTGAGACTTGCTGGTTACCGGACAGGTGATTTCGCCGCTCATGGCTCATCTCCTGTTCGCACCTCGGCCTTCATGGCTTTCTGCTTACACTTGCGACAGACTCCTCGCAACTCGACATAAACTCCCTCGACGCTGCCCATCTCGGACACCTCCTGAGGCACAGGCAACCGATCCATTGCGTCGCTGTAGAAATCGCCAATCATCCCGCACTCCGTGCAGACGAAGTGGTGGTGCCGATCCGTATTGGCATCGAACCGGGCTCTGTCTCGCATGGAACCAACGCGAGCGATGACGCCTTTGTCCTCCAGCAGCTTCAGGGTTCGATAGACGGTATCAACCGAGATGGCCGGAACCCGTTGCCGCACACGGTTGAGGATTGTCTCGGCGTCGGGGTGTTCCTCGCTACCGGCCAACTCCCGAAGAATCTCGGTTCTTTGATGAGTTGCCTTGACGCCCTGCTGACGACACAGCTCCAGGAACTCCGCAACTCGTTTTTCTATCTGTTCTCTTGGCATCACGCGAAAGACCTAAATCAGAATGATTACGATTTCGTAACTATACTGCATGTAGTGTGGCGTGCAAGTGCTGTTCGGCAAAACATCGGGCGGCCGGGGAGTGAGTCATCAGGGTCCACCGGCGGCTCGCGACGGGGGCACGATCTCCGCTACTTGCGCCAGTCGCGGATGGCGGCGGGCGGATCTCGTGGTTCTGTTCGGTCGCAGCCCTAGCGGCCGTCAGGGCCAACACGGGCGTCGAGGCCGCCTGGGTCTACCACATTGGCGCGGGTCCGCCAGGGGCAACGCCTCCGTGGCGGGGTGTGGCCTTCATGATCCCCATGCAGCAAGATGCCTTGAAATACCCGGGCCTTGCATTAGATTATTAGCAGGAACTAATATGAAGAACGAACCTGACAAACTGGCCAGAGTTCTGAAGGTCCTCGCCGTGGGCACGCGGGTGCGGCTAATTCAGCTCCTGCGGCAGCGGACGCTGTGCGTGAACGCACTGGCCGCTCGGCTTGATGTCACCCAAGGGGCCGTCTCTCAGCACCTGCGGGTGATGCGCGACGCGGACCTGGTCATCGACGAGCGTCGCGGCTATCGGGTCCACTATCGCCTGAATGAGGAGACTCTGGAGCAGTGGCGGACGGAGATCGACGCCTTGCTGGCTCCGCTGGAACGGGGATCGACCGGCAACACACCCACAGAACAAGGAGAACGACCATGTGCGGCAATGCGAAGAAACAAGGATGCCGGAGGCCAGACAATCTGAAAGGAAAGCCCCAGGAATGCTCCGCCGAACAGGTGCGCAAGTGCCACGGCGACAGCAAGACGCACCCATGCACCGGCAAGACCGGGAAGTGACCGATGATACAGGTCGCGAAGCTGGCCAAGCGTTTCGGGGATGTGCAAGCGGTCGTGGGCATCGACTTTGACGTCGGCCACGGTGAGCTGTTTGGCTTCCTGGGCCCCAACGGTGCGGGCAAGACGACTACCATCAACATGCTCACCGGCCTGGCCCGGCCTGATGCAGGCACGATCCGAATTGCGGACATCGACTGCTCCCGCAATCCCAAAGCCGCACAGCACCTCATGGGTATCGTCCCCGACGAGAGCAACCTATACCCAGAGCTTACTGGCTTCGAGAACCTGTGCTTCTGCGGGTCGCTGTATGGCATGGCGAAGGGCGACCGCGAGAGCCGCGCCGGGGAACTGCTGGAACGCTTCGGCCTGGCCAAGGCAGCGGGACGGAAGTTCGGCGGCTATTCCAAGGGCATGAAGCGCAAGCTCACCATTGCCGCTGGAATCATCCATTCGCCGTCCATTCTCTTCCTCGATGAGCCCACGACCGGTATCGATGTCGGCAGCGCCCGGCAGATCCGCCAGCTCATCGCCGACCTCAACTCCGGCGGCACTACAATCTTCCTGACCACCCACTACATCGAGGAGGCGGAACGGCTCTGCCAACGCATCGCGTTCATCGTCCAGGGCCAAATCGTGCGTATCGACCGCGTCGAGAATCTGTTGCGTCAGGTCGCCGGACGCCATGTCGTCCAGTTTGCGGTGGGGCGGGATGCCGAGCGGCTTTGCCAAGTCGCGGGATGTGCATTCCCGTCACTGGAATGCCAAGCCCTGATCGGCAGTTCCCTCCGTGTGACCAGTGCCGAGCCGCTGCGCATCGGGCCGCTGGTGCGCCTGTTCGAGGAAGAAGGTGCGGAGGTGACCGAAGCCCGCGTCATCCGGCCCTCACTCGAGGAGGTCTTCGTCGAGGTGACCGGCATCGAGGTTGATGCGATGAAGCACGAGAAGGAAAAGGCCGGGAAAGGAGGCGGGGCATGAAGCACTGGATCGCCTTCTGGAATATCCTGGCCAAGGACATGCGCGCCTACTATCTCAAGCCGCCAAACATCAGTTGGGGCATCGTCTTTCCTCTGGCGTGGACGGCTATGTTCTTCATTCGCTCCGGGTCGGGTCTCGACAGCATCCCCGCCCTGCTGCCCGGAGTCATGGCCGTGTCCGTGCTCTTTGGGACGACGTCCATGCTGGCGGTCACTGTTACCTTCGAGAAGAAAGGGCGTTCGTTCGAGCGACTACTGCTCGCCCCGATTCCTCTGGAATTGCTCATGTTCGCCAAGACGGCCGGGGCCATCCTGTTCGGCGTGGCCAACGCCTTTGTGCCCGTGATCATGGCGGCGGTGCTGAGCGACCTCTCGGGCGTACGGTGGGGCGTCCTTCTACCAGCCATCGTGCTGATCGCGATCTCGTCCACCTTCCTCGGGCTTTTCATCGCGGTCTCGGTCAGCGAGGTCTTCGAAGCGCAGACCTTCTCGAACTTCTTCCGCTTCCCGATGCTATTTCTCTGCGGCCTGTTCTTCCCGGTGGCCTCACTCCCGTTCTGGCTGCGCCCGCTCTCGTATGTCCTGCCGCTGACCTACGGAGCGGACCTTCTCCATGAGGCCGTCAGCCGAACCGGCAAACTGCCGCCCTGGCTCGACTTCATCCTCCTTGCCGTCTTCTGCGCCGGACTCTTCGCCGTCAGCCTGCGCAATGTCCGGCGGAAGTGGATCACCTGAACACGGACTCGCCATGAACGCTCTGTTCGATACTATCGCCAGCGACTACGACGCCTGGTACGACGAGTCCGTCGGCCGGGCCATCCTGGCGGCGGAACTGGACAGTCTGCGGCGGCTGGTCGGCTGCTGCCGGGGCCGCTGGCTCGAAGTCGGCGTGGGAACCGGCCGCTTTGCCGTCGGTCTCGGGATCGGCGAAGGCATTGATCCCGCCGCGAGCATGCTGCGGATCGCGGCTCGCCGTGGCGTGCGCACCTACCGTGGAACGGCGGAAAGCCTGCCGTTCCCCGATGACTGCTTTGACGGCGTCCTGCTGGCCTTGACCCTGTGCTTCATCGACGATCCGGCAGCGGCGCTGCTGGAATGCCACCGGGTGATGTCGCACGATGGTGTGTTGCTTGTGGGCATCGTCCCCGCCGACAGCCCGTGGGGGCGGCTCTACGCACGGAAGAAGGCCGAGGGGCATCGCATCTACACCTCGGCTACCTTCCGCACCGTCCAAGAGACGGTTGATCTGGTTGAGGCCGCTGGTTTCCATCTGCGAAGCGTCGCCAGCACACTCCTGTGGGCCCCGGATGAGCCCGTCGAGTCGCCGCCGCGAGTCGGGGACGGTGCTGACCCTCGCGCGGGCTTCGTTGCCCTGTCGTTTGCCGTTCGCGCCACGGCCGCAGGCTAATTCCGGCGTGTCCACCTCCCTGGCCGGAGGCGCATTTAACAGCGCTCCGGCGGGAACAGTGAACAGGCCAAGTCACATGATTCCAGGTACTTCGAGAGCAATAGAGAGGCGTTGGCTACCTCTACGCCGAGCGCATCGCGGCGCGACCGCCACCGGGCCGCTCAATAATCCGGGGGTGGAGCCGTCGGGGCGTCCCGGAAACGGGCCAAATCCGGGCCGAGAGCAGGTGCGTAGAGTTTTTGTCTCTATAGAGCGCGAGAGCACCAGAGAGTTTTGGCCGTTTCTCGACGGATTCCGGCCCGGACGGCGGGGCGGACGACCCGAGGATAGAGCACGCCGGGCGGCGAGAGAGCGGCGGGACAGGAGTCGCAAATCCCTTTGGCTGAGCGGGATTTGCGGACGGAAAGGCGAACGGCCAGCCGGGTGGCGGGCCGTCAAAGAAAAGGCCCCGATGGTTCGGGGCCGAAAAAGAATGGCTCCGGCGCCTGGATTCGAACCAGGGACCAAGTGGTTAACAGCCACCTACTCTACCGCTGAGCTACGCCGGAACCTGTATGTTATCTGCCACGAGCAGCAAAGATACTGCGTCGCAGAGCCGACTAATTTAGCTTCGGAAGAGGGGTTGGCAACCCAGATACGGCAAAAAACGCGCGTCCAGCGCTATCGATTCCTCGGAGTGAAGCATGAGAATGCGGTTGACACGCGCCCTGCCTTGTGGTAGACTCGAAAGCGTGTATCAGTACAGTTGAGGTATTTTCCGGGCTCAGCGGTCGGCTGTGCCTTGTGGTCGGAGGAGAAGGAGACGGCAATATGTTGGGCGCTAAAGATCAGTTCCCCCGAGGTACGAAGGCGTTTACGTTGATCGAGTTGCTCGTGGTGATTGCGATCATCGCGATCCTTGCGGCGATGCTGCTGCCGGCTCTCGGCCAGGCCCGGGACAAGGCATTCCAAGCCAACTGTCAAGGCAACCTCAAGCAGCTTACACTCAGTATGGCCATGTACATCGATGACTTCGACGAGCGCTACTGTCCCTCGGCTGGACGCTATTTCACTGGCTCCGTGCCTATCGCCGACATGCGTGGCTATTGGCTGCATGCGCTGAAAGACTACCATCACAACGAAGAAGTCAGCATCTGTCCTCAGGACCCTAGTCCCTACACGATGACGTGGGATTCTGCCGGGACGCCTCTCAGGACAAAGGGTAGCTACGGTTACAACCTTTGTCTCCCTGGTGATGGATACGGCAGTTACCACGCCTCACGGTATGACACAAGCAATCTCAAGTGGAACCTGCTGAAGCAGGGACAGATCAAGAGCCCGGCTCTGATGTGGATGTTCAGCGACAACTACATCTCATACCCCTACTCTCTGACCCACCACCGCTACACGGTCGCCCACAACCAGTGGCGCACGAGCCCAACCCATCCTCACCACAATCGCGGGTTGGACTTCGGTTATGTTGACGGGCACGTGGAATGGTACCACCAGAACCAGTGGAACCGGACCTACAACGCGCCTAACGTGAAGTGGAGCTACCGCTGGTAGTCTGAGCTTAGCGCGGTCACCACGTGACCATCAGAGCGCCGACATCACGCGCCTGGAGTCCGACCTCGAGCTCCAGGCGCTTTTCTTTCCCTGCCCTCGGCGTTGTCTCACTTCCCCGCCACAGATCCCGACAGCGCACTCCTTTCCTCGCCATGATGCTCAATGCAGGCCCTCGGTACGTTCGATGTCGGGCATTGTACAGCGTGTAGACAACCTTGCCCTCAATCGGGAAGCAGTTCGCAAAAATGCCGGGAGCCAAGGTCGGCACCAGCGGACGTGGTCGGTCGCTGGTGAACGCATCCCGGTGGGCACGCAGGATCGCGTGGCACTTCCGGATGGCCGCCAGCGTTTCCGGTCGAAACCACTCATCTGCTCTGCCCTCCAACCAGATTCCTTCCCCGTTGAAAAACGTCCACTTCACTCCTTCAGTCCAGCCGCCCATGGGGCGGTCGCAGACCAGGATCTCGAATGTCTTGAACGAGGGTATGGCGAAGCGTGGCATGTGAAGGGGAACCCATGGGCGCGTCCCGCGGCAATGGCGCATGTGGTAGGTGAAACTCCCATCCTGATTCTGGGAATTCACATCGCAAGGCGTTTCCTCGCTGTACAGAGCCACGTCTGGTTTTGAGGCATCGATCCCGTCGCGCACCTGGCGAGAGAGTTCGAACTCACTCTCGACGGTGTAGCTTGGCCGGGGGTGACCATGCGTCTGACTCCAGCAGTCCTTGCCGCTGTTAGCGAACCCGAACTGGTCCAGGTACATGCCGTCTACGCCGAGCTCCCGGACCCGTGCGGCATAGGTCTCAGCCTGGACGTTCTGCCAATCCGGGATTCCTGAACAGACCATCATTTCAGTGCTGTCCTGCCAATAGAGAGGGTCACCCCGCTGCGTGACGATCTGCCACTCCCGGCCATGCGCCTGGCCGAGTCTCCCCTTCTCCTGCAGCAGGTAACCCTCGATGTAAAGCCCCACCGGAACACCTGCATCCTGGACGCCCTGGATGGCCCGGCGGAATGCCTTGACCCCGCCCGAGAGATATTCGTCGAAAGGAGAATGATCCCCAATGCGACCGTAAACGCGACCTATCCGCGGCACGTTTCCCCAATCAAAGAGGTGCAGGTACTCGATGCCACCGAAATGGGTGTCGGCTTCGCTCAGAGCCCGTTCGAGGCGGTAGGTGCCCGTTGCGGGATCGTAGAGGGGATCGTAGGAATGAAGGAAGCGTTGCCGGAAGTTGAACACCTCTCGAAACCACTGTTTCCGCTTGGAGGAAGGTCGGTACCACGTCTGCAGCCATCGCGTGTAAGCATCAAAAGCGGCGTGCCAGTCTCCGTTCGAGAAGCCGACGATTGTTCGGACGGTCGCGAACTCCCCGCCTGGGGGCACGACGGCGGCACGCGGGTAGGCGATCCCGAATGTCAGGCCGTTATCATCCTTGCTCAACGCGTAGTCGCGCATCTCGCGTTGGCCCTCGGTTCGCAGGTAGAGTCCGGAATTCGTCACGGGATTGAAGCCGGCCATGAACTGAAGCGGAAAGCGCCCTCCAAAGCGGTCGCGGCGCACGACGGGGCGACTGCCAATGGAGCAGCCTGCCCCCGGGTAAAGGTAGCAGGTCTCGGTCAGTTCGTTCCCCAGCCGAACCGGTCCCACGCTCGGACCGTCCAGAGCAAGTTCGAGTGGCGAGGCCGAGGCATTGGTCAGACGCCCCCCCAGAGCCATCTCGCCGGTGTCGGTCACCGAGACATCAAGCTGGAAGCGGACGCCGATCGGTGCCTCTGCGGCGTAGGTGAGAACCGCCCGGTCACCGTTCGTCCGGCACTCCGCCAGCCTGAAGGATCGGGGGGCGATGGCTGCCCCGTTCGCTCTGGGGGTGTACAGGTAAGCAGCGGCATGGTCAGGGCCAAAGAGTTCATCACCGACCGCATCGTTGCGGAGTTCGCGAATGCGGGGAAACGGAGTGAGCGACAGGTTGCAGGTCGCCAGGGGAGTCATGATGCGGAGCACGTCACCGGTACGCCTGACCAGCGATTCATCCCGGGCTGGTTTCAAGGGGCGGACGGCGAGGCCCAACCAGGTGTCATCCGGATCTTTGATCACGCGCGGGCCTGCCCGACATGTCACGGCTACGACCACGTATCCGGCACCGTCCGAGTTGTCTGTGAGGGTCAACCTGTCGACCGTTCGCGTCGGGTCCGCGAATACGCAGAGCACCTGAGCGCCGTCCGACAGGGCAAACGTCTCCTGCGTCACGTTCCAGGGGAAACAACCCTCGGTCGTCCCATCTGTATAGCGAAGCGAGATCCGGAATCGATCGACTTCACGGATTTCGGTGAGTCTGCCTTCGCGGCGGTAGACTTCCTCCTCTCCTCCCCTGAGGGCCGCCAACGTCAGCAGAAAGATCTGGGAACAGGTCCTGCCCACTGAAACGGTCGCGGCTGCGCGTTCGACCAGCCCGGTACCGGGGAGCACGGCGTCGGCGCCGGGCAGCACGAAAGGGATGTCCGACAGAGCCACGTCTTCCCGAGCCGACCAGTCAGCAACACGCATAGCTTCAAGGGCATCCTGCAAGGGAACACGACCTTGCCCGGCAAGAGCGATTGCCTGGAACCCGGCCATCCTCCGCGCCGTGCCCACATCGCCCAGGAGGTCCGCGGCTGGGACCATCGGCACAGCGCTGAGGAACCCAATCGAGGTGATCTCAAGTGAAGCATCGTTTGCTCCCGCCTGGACTTGAGCGGCAACGCCCCGAATACGTGGGAATCGGCGGGCGAGGTCGTCGATGGGTACGGTCACCGTATGCCAGCGGCCGTCGTGCCGGAGGTCGTTCGGCATGATTGCCGGAGCGTAGTCTCGCCCATCAGCGTTGGCCTCCGCAAGAATGCACAAAGCGTAGTCTGAGCGCGGAACCGACCGGGTAGCTCGGTAACGCATGGACAGGAACCGATGGCCCGTGAGCACCACCTCATCCTCGAAGAACCAGCTCCACTTCATACCGCGACCTGCCTGAGACACGCAGAGGCGATCCGCTCGACCAGCCTTCGCGACGGCCGAATCCGTTGTCGCATTGCTCAACCATCCCGTGCGCGCCGTCCAGCGTGTGGCAGCTTCGCCGTTGAGCGGGAGATAGACATCAGGGCGAACGGGTGAACGAGCGACGGCGTTGATCTCCTCGACCCCAGCGGGGACCGATTCGGCCAACCAGATGTCTTTGACCCAGAGCTCAGCCCCCGCACCTTTCGCCGCCTGAACCTGAATGGCCATTGCGCGGAACGACTCGCCTTGGACAACAGAGCTGAGATTGACGGCCACCGTGTGCCACTGGTTGTCCGGCACGAGATGCCTAAGCAGAAGGGGCCGCGCCTCGCGCTTTCCCTCGTCGTCGACGTAGATGAAGTACTCACCGAAATCGGTGCGAAGCCCGCGGGCGCGGTAGGTCACGATGAGGAACGGCGTATCCGCGTGTGTGACCGGTCGCAGGTGGCAGCGCCATTTCATGCCTCTGCCAGGAGTCGGGACGACGAAATGGGCGATCCCTTCGGTCGTTTCGAGAGTGGCGTCGACATCCGCGTTGGAAAGCCAGCTCACCTCGGCCTTCCAGCGGCCGACGTCCTCAAAGTCTTCCCGCCACCCCCAGTCGAACAGCCCGGCTGTGACGGGTCCACAGAGGATTGCCGTCAGAAGTACTGTGGCAAGGACAGCGCCTTGGTCTGCACATCGCATGATACTCTCCCGGGGTTGCCGCTGCGGGCACTCAAGGACCATTGCCGACCCCCATCCGGGCCGTTTGCGTCCCACAAGTAGTGCACCCCATATTATAGCTATACTGGGAAGCTCTGCCCCCGGGCCTCCTTGGCAACGGCAGTCTGCCACTACAGGCCGTCACGCGGAAATCCGGGGCCCGGCTTATGCAGGAAAGGACCACACCATGAGACAACGTCTGTTCATCGGGATCGGCGCCTTCATCACCCTCGGGGTATTCGTACGCGCACAGCCTTCCGCGCCGGGGAGTCTCGACGTCCCCATGGACCGGAAGATCCGGACGATGCTCATCACGTTTGGGAACAAGGCAAAGGAAGAGCAGACGTGGAAGGGCACATACCGTGTGACGCCGGGCGAGATCATTGCCACCGAGGGATGGCGTTTCACCGGCAACGACTACGCAACGACCACCGGTTTCAGCCTGACGACTCGGCGCTTCTTCCCCCGTTTCTGGAAGAAGCGCGGCCGCGACAAAGGCACCCTCCCCCTGGAGCCCAACGGGGTGTTGCTCAGTATGAGAGGCGTGACCCGGGAATCTGTCCTCGAGGTAAACGCCGGGGACGAGCCGTTCAGTGTGCAGATCGGCGTGATGGGATACGGAGGAAGCCGCTGGGCGTTGAATCGAGAGGTCGAGGTCGCGCGTCTGCCGACAGCACGCCTGGTTGTGGAAGCACCGACAGAAGACACGACCCCATGTGCCCTGGAGACCTCTGACGGCGGACTTCAGGTCGCGTACATCGCGTTCACTCACGGCGAGGGCTTCGCGCGCCGGCCCCCCGTGAAGGAAGCCCCGGAAGACTTCTCCTTCCTGGCCAAGCCCACGGGCGGGGATCAGATCATGTTCACTGAGTTCGCCGGCGAGGAGTGGTCCCCACCGGCCCCCGTCACACCCGGCGGAGGCGAGATTTTGGGCCTGACTATGGCCCGAGATGGTGAGGGGAGAGCGTGGGTCATCTGGGCCGCCAATGTCGACAGCAACTGGGACATCTACGGAGCCGCATTGGCGGACAACGTATGGACGGACGCGACTCGCCTGACCGACGCCCCCGTATCGGACGGCAATGTCACAGCCATAGCGGACTCAGAAGGTACCGTATGGATCGCCTGGCAGCGCCTGAACGGCACGGGCTCCGACATCCTCGTGGCCCCGATCGAGGACGGGAAGCTCGGGGATGTCACGACCGTGAGTAGCGGCTCCGGCAATGCCTGGAAGCCTGCTCTCAGCGCAGGGCCGGAGGGCCGTGTGGCCGTCGCGTGGGACAGCTACGCCAAGGGGGACTATGATGTGGTTGCCCGGATACGGAAAGCGAACGAGTGGTCGGAGGCACGGACGATCGCCGGAAGCGCCCGGAACGAACTCCGGGCAAGCGTGGCCTACGATCCCCAGGGACGACTCTGGATTGCCTATGAGGTCTGCCCGGAAGGCTGGGGGAAGGACTTCGGTCCCTACGACCGGAGTCCGAAGCGTACGTCGCTCTATCGTGCCCGGGAAGTGGGTCTCCGAGTGCTCGACGGGAACGCGCTGATGACCGTCCCCAACGATGTCAACCTCGCGCTCCCCCTGCCGAATGGGAAGCGCCGTTGGCCCAAAGCCAAACGCCAGATCCTCGCCACGGGCCCCAAGGTCAGCTTCGGCCACGATGGGCGGCTTTGGCTGTCGGCCAGGATCCGGTACGTGCGCTTCGACAGTGCGGTGGGGGGAACATGGATGAACGTGGTGACCGCACTGGACCCGGAGAGCATGAAATGGCGCGTGGCGACGACAGTCCCGGGCACCGATGGCTTCCTTCATGAAGAGCCGGCCTTGATCCCCGGCCCCGGATCGGGACTGCGAGTTCTCTCCGCCAGCGACGGACGTCTTCGCGCCGGCGCCGTGTTTGGCATCCCGAGGCGGAAGACGAGGCGCACAGGCAAGACCGTTCCACCACGCAGCACCAGGACGTACACCCAATACCCGGACTGGCTGTTCAACAAAGAAATCAGCCTGGCCGACACCGGTCCCGTCGCCCGAATCAGCACCGAATACACACTCGTCCCGGTGGAGGAGGAGGCGCTGGTCGAGCCGGTCCCGGAGGCCGGCGCGGAGGCTGAAGATGTTGCCGCCATCCGAGACTACCGGGCCACGGTACGCGGCACGCCATTGCGAATCCTCCGAGGCGAGTTCCATCGCCATACGGAACTCTCCGGCGACGGAGCAGGAGACGGAACGCTCTATGACATGTGGCGCTACGGGATCGACATGGCCGCGCTCGACTGGATCGGCAGCGGAGACCATGACAACGGCGGAGGGCGGGAGTTCACCTGGTGGATCACCCAGAAAACGACGTCTCTGTTCGGCATGCCGGGGACTTTCACGCCCATGTACACCTATGAGCGCAGCTGCGTCTATCCTGATGGGCACCGCAATGCGGTGTTCGCAACTTTGAGCGCAGAATTCGGTTGGATCAAGCGGTGTTCTTGAGGATGTGCAGCGCGATCTCGATTGGAGCCGGTCTTTTGCGCAGGGCAGCGCGTGTCTTTCGAGACAGTCCACTGCCCGCTTTCCGAGCATGCTCGAG
>JABHEG010000144.1 GCA_018676675.1 Lentisphaerota bacterium | reverse complement strand
AGAGGGACGAGGTGGAGCGGCAGGTGGAGAGCTACCGGCGCTTCCGCGAACTCACAAAGGAATGGGTGGACTTGGCAATTGAGGTGTGTAAGCTGAGGGCAGGAAACGGCTCAGACGGCTGAGAACTCGGTACTCTCAAGTATCGGTGATGAAGCCGTGGTTTGCGTCTGTGAAGGAGTTGGAGATGGGCTCGACATTCAGGTAGTAGTACTGGCTCTTGTCTCCGCCGGGGGCAAGGCAGATGTTGATGCATTCCTGCAACCAGATCTCTGCATCCCTCCCACGTGGCTGGAAGGCCATGTCTTCTCTCTGAAGGCCCGCCCGGAAGCGGACGTAGAGATTTCTCTTGTCGTAGAGGACTTGGAATGTCGTCTCTTCCTGGAGTTCCGCTGTTTCGCCACGATTCTTGTCCAGCCTGTGAACCGGCACTTTGTTCCAGGCGTCGGCGGATATGTCCACGGCACGCGTGGCTCGCTTGACCGCGAGTCGCTTCGATTCGAGTGCCTGCTTGAGGAAGGATCCGGTGCGCATGTCGTCGACGTTCCAGCTGAACGGCTCGACGCCCAGTCGTCGGCCATTGGTCTTGAGCTGGGCGACGCCCCTGTAGGAGAAGGAGGGCAGCTTGCCCGTCTTGCGTTTCCCCTTCGCGAGGTTGGTCAACCAGCTATTGCGTTCTTCCACCGCATCGACGGCCAGGGCCAGCGACGCTCCATTCGGCTTGGTGAGATAGGCATAGTACAGATGGATCGTGTCCACGATTCGTCTGAGGTAGTCGAATTCCAGGCGGGTGGCTTCGAGACGTTTCCGTGCCCTCGGCGATTTGACCACGCGCTCTGCGGCGGACAGCTGGTTTTCAAGCGCGTTGATCAGCACCGGCGTGTAGATACTGCTGAAGGCGAGTAATGGGTCGCGGTTTCGGCGATAGCCATACTCCATGGCTTCGGGCATAAACTCAAGGCGCTGATGCAATTTTCGGTAGAAGCTGCGCATGGGGCCGGCAGCTTCCCGGTAGGCTGCCTCGATGTACTCTTCTCTGAGTTCATCGAGGCTCTTGGCACCCGGGGCATTCATGGTCCGCATGAACGCGTAGACGTTGATGCCCTCGATTCCGTAAGCGAAGGGCTTGCCGTTGTTCTGAATCAGGCGAACTCGATTGTCGACAAGCGTGTTTGTGAGTTCCTTGATGTACGTGCCGGCGCGGATGGGCGTGAACCCGGTCACATGGAACGTTCCCCACGTGTAGGTATACGCGGAAAAGCCGCCGGGAACGTCAACGCTCTCCCACTCCTTGAGGGATTCCCTGGTGGGATGGGTGATCTGGATGAGAACGTTGTCCGGGAATGCGCTGAAGGTCTCTGGCGGGTGTCTGGTCACGGAGTAGGCTGTCATCATCAGTTTCTTGCCGGGGCGATCCCTCTTGAGTCGGAGAGCGATATCGCGGTGCATGATCCAGATTTTCTCACCCCAGGCACTGTCTTGAAGGTATGAGCGAAGATCGGTCGGCGAGTGGGTGGGCTCTACGCCGTACAGCCCATGGCAGGCATCGCAGCTGCATGGCACAAAACCGTCGTTCTGGCCCAGTTCTATGGTATCGTAGCCGGTGTCGCAGTCCTCGAGGATCTTCTTGTAGATCAGATCTCGAACCGTGGCGTTGGAGAAGCAGAGATGGCGTCCCCTGGTGTCCCGATGGCCCCCACGTAGAGCGAAGTATTCCGGGTTCGTCTGGCCATGTGTCTCGGCACTGATCACCGTGTGATGATAGTGACCATAGTTCGAGACGATGCCCGGGCTGGGTTCCAGTCCATTCGCGATGGCGTAGATGTCCTTGCTCCTTGAGATCTCGACGTTTTTCCCATAGGTGCGAGTGGTCGTGTCCAGGTCATCAGGCACGAAGATCACGGGGGTTGGCAGGAACCCGATGCCGTGTTCTCCGGGTGAAAGAAAGCGGACGCCTGCATACGCGTAGAGGAATTCGGTCGTTGCCTTGAGTGTGCCCAGGAACGGAATTCCGCCAAGCCTGGCTTCGCGTTTCCTTCTCCTATCCAGAGGAATCGGGTCGGGCTGATCATTGCCGGCGATGATCAGGTTTCTCCCAGCGACTCTGAACGTGTAGGTCCAGCCTTCCATCTTGGCAAAGTCAACTCCGGATGCGGCTGCGACTTTCGTGTGACCAAGATAGATCCCGGGCTTGTTTCCCTGAGCAGCGGGTTCAGTCGCGACTGTCAGGGCGATGTCGTTCTCCGCAAAGGCCCGTTGGAGGAGGTCGGCTGCGTCTTTGACGGAGCGTTCTATGGCTGGACTGGCAAACTCATCCGGAATGATGATCTGATAGTTGGAGCGTCCCATTGCTCCCAGCAGCAGTTCCCCGCCAACTGTAGGAAGCTGGAGGACTCCCACCGTCAGAGCGATCACGATTGTTCGCATTGGGTTGTCCTCAGTTCTTCGACGGCTTGGCATGTGCATTGGCGATGCCGTTGTCGTCAGCCTTCACTCGTCGGGCTCCGGATTCGATGAGAACGGTCGTCCCTTTGGCGTTGAAGATGTTGTTGGCTACCGTGACATCGCGGATGTCGCTCGTGATGTGCACGTTCACCCGGGCCGATTGGGGATCCGCCCGGTAGACATCCCGGCCGGCGAAGTGGAAGATGTTCCCGGTGATGAGCCCGCAGTGAGACCGGCCGGAGACAAGGATGTCCGTATAGGGAGTCTCGCTTGGGACCGCGCTATACATAAGATTGTCAGTAATGGTAAAGAACTTGCGGTTCCGCAGGCGAATGCCGACTTCGGTGCAGTTTATGTGGCAACCTGTGATCAGCAATTGAGGCTCAGGGATGGGGGTGTCGATGTCAATCCCGACTGCGCATCCAACGGCCGTACAGCGGATGAAGCTGGCGTCCTCCGGCCCTTCCGGGGCGTTCCGGCACAGGATGCTGTAGCCCGTCCTGGTGCCCCACACGTAGCAGTGTTCGAAAGCCGGGGCGTAACACCAGTCAGCGCGGACGCCACACGCCCCACCCGTGCTGTTGTCCGGTGCCGGCCTATCCGTTCCACGTTGACGACTGGAGTGCACGACGAGGTTTCGGAAGAGCGGCCGCCAGTGGCCAGTGGCATCCAGGCCCACGCTGAAGTAGTTGGACCGGTAGACATTGTCTCCGCGGATGTCGACATTCTCGATGGTCAGTGTTCGGTAGTTGCGTGCCCCTCGCCCGGGGCTGCCAAAATCCAAGGCCGTTCCGCAGTTTTCCTGGCGGGCGACGATCGAGAAGTCTCGCAGGTTGAACTGCGTGGCGCAGGCAGGATCGACGAGTCGGAATAACCCGCCGGGGCTGTCGCAGAGCAGGTTTGAGACGCTCTGTCCCTCTCCTTCGACGGTGATTCCGGAGCGGGCGGAGTCCGCAGCCCGCAGAACAAGCTCAATCCTTCGGGTGATGCGGTAGTCTCCCGGCGGGATGCGAAGAACACCGTGGGCAGCATTGCCGAGAGCAGTGAAGGCCTGTTCGAACGCCTGCGTGTCGTCGGCTCTGGCATCGCCTTTGGCGCCCAGTTGGCGGACATCACAGATGACAGACCCCGCGCGCTGCGGGAGTTTCGGAGCGGCCGTGCGCTCGAGGAAGCCTTGTTCCGCAAGCGAGACCGAGAGGTCGAGGATCCGGCCGTCTGCCATCAGAATCTGCGGCTCAAGCCAGTCGGCCATATCACCGACCACGATTCCCGCTTCCTCCACGACCAGGGCCATCATTCCGGCCGAGCCCAGCGCAAGGCTGACTGGTAGAGGCTCCATCCCTTTCGACAGCAACGGTGACCGATAGGCCTCCTGATCGTCGAGGAGGACCACGAACGAGGCCGTTCCCGCCATTCTGGGCGCGTTGTCCATGCCAATCCTGGCCATGAACTGCTTGCAGGACGGAGCCAGTTTCAGCTCGATTCGTGCCGGAGCCTGCACGCAGATCCCTCTTGCGGACCCCGCACGCCCGACGCGCAGTGGCTTCCCGGTCAGCCCTCGGTCGAGAGCGGGCGAGCCGATGTCATGCGTAGCACCGAGGAACTCGACAGGGGAGGGGGCGTTCGTCGTGTTGCCGGGCGCTGACCTGAGGACGGCACAGCTACAGTAGACCGCAACGGTCACCACCAGTATCGGGCGGAAAGTGTTCCCAGGCATCACGTCTATCTCACTTGTCTGTAAGCTCGGACTGCCTGTTCGGAATGGCGGTTGTGCGCGGGAGACTTCACTCAGATATTTCTGATAAGGCCTTCTGGAGCCGCGACGGCCCCCCCTCGACTTCCTCCACGTCCGCACGGGCTGCTCGGGCGGCTGCTCGGTGTCTGCACTTCACACAACCTGGGTGGCACCCGCCGGGCTTCGACACACAGTGTATGTACCCGGTCCAGGGCCAGTCGGTATTGAAGGCAACACCGGGATTATCCCTTGGGTTCGGTACCATGAAGAGAGGCAGGTTGAGGGTACCGTACCACTGCCTGCTAAGCCAGTACCAGACTCCTCGTGCAGCGCCGGTAAGGGGTTCACCGGCATACGCGCCCTGGCCGTACTGAGCCGGTATTTCCATCATCCCGAGGTACAGGTCAGAAGCCGCGCGGGCGAGTTTCCGAGGGTAGGGCATCAGTCCCTCTTTCAGCGACGGCTTGAGGAAGCTGTGCTGGGTGCCGTATTGCCAGGGGTACTCTGCATCCAGGGGGATCCCGAACCCCACATTGTCTTCGGGGTTGGCCGTCCAGAAGCCGAACAGCTCCGTGTAGCCCCAGCTTGTGCGGCCCGCCGCATGCCCCACACCCCGGAAGACGCCCAGGACCGCCCCGATGGGTTTGGTGATGAACCTGAATCTGGTGGCTCCCAGCCCCTTATCGAATCCCTTGTAAACCTGCATCGGGATTTCGACCAGGCCGGTAGTGGAATTGATCGCGCCGCGCACGGCCTTTCGCCCCATCCCCTCCAAGAGCTTGTCGGTGGCTCCGTAGCCTGAGAAGCCTGTCAGGCATCCGGTTGTCACGAGAACTGCCAGTAGTCGTTTCCCTATCACGTCTCTGCCTCCTGAGTTCATGAGCGCTTGGTCAGGATCTGGGGAGCCCGGCAACAGCACGTCGTTTGCGTAATGTAGCGTCTGAAATGCCCAATGGTGACTGGGGCCTCTCCGAGTCTATTCTGCAATTCGGAGCTCAAGTCGCTGCATGGTAAGGTTGTAGTCATCATAGGTTCCGGAAGAGATCATCACCATCCGGAGCCCGTCTTCACTCATGAGCTTTGTAGGGAAGCACGGCTGGTATATGCCGTATTGGCCCCAGCGGTCCTGCTTGAAGAACAGAGACCACGGCCCCCAGGGCTCGGGGGCTTCGAACAGGGCCAGTTGGCTGTTCTCGGCGGCGATGTTCCCCGTCGTGTTCCCGTCCTCATCTATGGTGGGGTAGGTCATCTGGTGGTGGGGGAAGGGATTTCCCTTGCCGTCGTGGAAGCCGTAGTTGCCGAGTATGTATCGTCCGATGCCGGCATTGTAGCTGACATGGTCTTCCCCGGTCATCAGTGGGTACCGGAATACCGCCGTGGCCTTGGTTTCGTCGCCACTCCATGACGGCACATTGTCCTTGTCAATCGCGCCGCAGAACTCCCACGCATCCCTGGTCAGGATGTTGTCTTTCGGCACCCGCCCAAGCAGGATGCAGTCACCGTTTTCCCAGTAGCTGTTTCCGTCATCGCCCACTCCGGGGAAATAGGCATAGACATACTCATCCCGGGCCCCCTCATAGCTCTTTCCGAACTGCAGGAAGTGACAGGAGGCGAGCCGCCCCGTGAAGAAATCGGTTGGCGTCGCATCGCAATTCCAGCTCACACCATAGTCGGTCGAGGTAACGATCCACCCATTGGTGTTGTGCTGTCGGTTGAACGCCGGGTTGTCCCCGTAGTTCTGGCTCTCCACCGCGAAATACATGACCCCGTCCACATGCAGCATGCCTGCGGGCTTGATGCTGTTTGGGGTCTCCTGTCCGGGGACCATGCAGTATTTCCGGTTGTCAACGGGGCGCTCGTTGACCAGCCACGCACTGGGCATCAGTTCACGGTCGCGCAGCGTGATTTTCCAGAAATTCATGGGGCTTCCCATGTTGTCACCCGCCCCGCCATACAGGTTGTCGTCGTCGGCCCAGGTGATGGGCCACATGTCGCCATCGCCTTTGTGGTAACGGTACTTCTCAAAGTGGACGGCCGTGATCAGGTCACTCTTCGGATAGGGCGGAGTCAACGCATCAGCCATTCTTCTGTTCCCTCGCATATCCAGATAAAGAAAGAGGTCAGGCTCTAGGTAAGGTGCGAGGGAAACGCTCTTTGCGCAAGGGGAATCAACCCCTGGACAGGGCGGTTTCATTAGCACTTCGGTGAAAAGGTGAGAGTGTGGACGTTTGCCTGTAGGGGGGGCACACTCTCAACTGACTCGCGCAGACGTCCACGGACGGGGTCGGTTCGCAGGGGGACCCGGATGGAAGCTGGGAACGGGCAACGCTTTCATGGCCCACCGAGCTCGTCCAGGCAAGCACACAGCGGGGCAGCGGTGATGTTCGGGGCCAGTGGGTAGGTCGTTTCTACAGGGGCGACGACCCATGCGTGCTCAATCCCCAGATCGGTGATTGCGTTGCGCAACCCGCGTCCCGCCGCCGGGGCGGAGGATGCCTTGCACTCAACGGCCAGTCGTCGGTTCCCTCTCTCGAGGACGAGATCGATCTCGGTGCCGTCCGATGTCCGGTAGAAGCTCGCGTCCCATGTTGGACGCGACTGGACCACGGTCTCAATGACCAGACCTTCCCACGATGGCCCCACCACGGGATGGCCGAGAAGCTCGTTGGTCGATGCAATTCCCAGGAGAGAGTGCAGTATCCCCGTATCTCTGACGTAGACCTTAGGTGACTTGGTGAGGCGTTTCCCCAGATTGGGTAGGCAGGGGGGGAGGATCCGCAGGACCAATGCGTCGGCAAGGAGATCAACGTACTTCCGGATCGATGTGTGGCTGACCCCCATGGATGCCCCGACGCGTGACGTATTGAGCATCTGCCCATGTAGGTGCGCACACATCGTCCAGAGCCGACGAAGTGTGCTGGCCGGGGTGCGAACCCCGAGTTGGGGCAGGTCGCGCTCCAGAAAAGTCGCCACGAAGCTCCGTAGCCAGCGTGCGCTTGTCGTGTCACTTCGGGCGAGGAAGCTGCGTGGGAAGCCGCCTCTGAGCCACAAGCGCCGTAGCCCCACATCATCGGCTTCACCGGCCACTTCAGGAGCCAGGAAAGGAGTCAGTTCGACGTAGACCAGACGGCCGGCCAGAGATTCCGAGCTTTGGCGGATCAGGTTGGGCGAAGCCGAGCCCAGCAGAAGAAACTGCCCATTCTGTTCCCGACCGTCTATGACGCTGCGGAGGACGCGGAAGATCTCCGGCGCTCGTTGTATCTCGTCAAGGCAGACGAGGCGGCCGGAATTGGCGCCGAAGAAGAGCAACGGGTCTGACAGCTTGGCCAAATCTGCGGGATTTTCCAGGTCGAGGTAGACGGCGTCTGCGTTAGGTGCAATGAGCCGCTTGGCCAATGTGGATTTCCCGCACTGGCGCGGACCGAGGATGGCGACCGCAGGGAAGTCCAACAGCCCTGTCATGACATCCGCTTCAACCCGCCGGTGAATGTAGTCTGAATGCTGCATATTGAAACTATAGAACACAATATACAGATAACAAGACGGGCCGATTTTCACGCCGGATGTACCGGGCTCGAGGCGGCTCCGTGAAGGCGTGCTTGCCTGTCCGCCCGAACCGCGATCTGCCGTCGTTCCTCAAAGGGAACTGTGGCGGGACAAGCTACGGGGAGTGGCCAGGAGAGGAAGCGACGACTCGCGCAGAGGCGCGGAGCTCGCAGAGGAGGAGCTCCGGGAGTTCTCGTGTAGCTCCGCGCTCCGGGCGGAGTCTGTCTTCCTCGTGTCCGAAGGGCTGCCATGCCGCGACCGTCTTCAGAGGAAGCTAACAGCATTGGGGGAGGGGCAGACAGAAAACCGTTAGCAGGCGGCAGCTACCGGTAGCCGTCGATGCTTGCATCTCGCTGGCGCGAGGGGCACCGGCTGGTCTTGGCTGGGGCAGGGGACGGCCGGCTACGGCCGCATGGCCTCGCTACGCCAATAGCGGATTCTGCCGCCGTCGGTCTGGCGCTTGAGCTGCGTATACGGCAGGAACTCGCCGTGTCCATCGAAGAACGCGATGTTCGCCCCGGGCGAGTGGACGGTTGATGCGGTCGCCCCCGCAGGAACGAAGGTACCGCAGCACGCTGTCAAGCAACTGGTGTTGTTCACTGCGATATAACGGACCAGGTAGCCGTTCCGAACCCAGCCGCCCAAAACATGTCGAGCATCACCGAGAACAAGGGTATCCGTAGGAGATTTCACCTGAATCATGTTGAAGCCGGCGTTCTGCTGCTCT
>JABHEG010000365.1 GCA_018676675.1 Lentisphaerota bacterium | reverse complement strand
TGTGACCGCCAACTCTAAAGTGTACCATTTTCGCCAGTTTCGAGGGGACCAGAACCGGCCATCATGTTGGCCCCGGGGCCAGGTCAGTTGGCGCTGAGGCTCTTCTTTCTTGCTCTTCTTCGTTGGCACTTCTTCAGCAACTTCACTGGAACAAAGCTCTTCTTCCGTTTTCTTCGCGTCTTCTTCTCCCTCTGAAGCCGACTAGTTGGGCGTGGTGCCCCGGTTGGCGGATGGCCCATTTGGAAGACGCTCTGCATGTCCAAGAAGCTGCCTCGCTGCGACCACTGTCACCGTTCCTACAGACCCGATCGCCACAACACGCACCACCAAAAGTACTGCCGGGACCCGGTCTGCGTTCGGGAGCGCAAACGGCAACGGCAACGAGAGTGGGATGCGAAACGGCGTGCCGAGGATCCCGACTTCCGGAGGAAGGGGAACTCGCGTTGCGCGGCTGCGAACCGTCGGCGTCGGGCCGCTGAGAAGGAGCGCAGAGATGCTCCTGTGGCACCCCTGCCCCCCGAACTGCTACCCGAGGTTGTCCTCGGCCTGTTGTCTCAGCTTACCGATATCGATGATCCTGCCGACCTGCGCACATCCGTCCATCAGTACGCTGCCCGGGGCCAACGGTTGGCGTGCATTGCGCCAACTGGAACAGATCCGCCGTGATGGTGTTTTTTTGCGCGTTACTCGACATTCGCTTTGAGCTCAAAGGAGCTGTTACTCGACATTCGCTTCGCTCCCAACGCCTTGTTCCGCAGTGTCTTGCCGAATGTTACTCGACACTCATTGGGGCTGGGGTCAGTCTCCGACATCGTACACGTAGGCGGCTCCCGGAGTGTGTGCCGGGAATACGCCCACAAGGACGAAAGGAGACGTGATCATGGCGCAGATCGTGAAGGAAGCGGTGTCCCGAGACCGGATTCGACGGATTCCGCGCGGCTTCAGTTGGGTGGACCATCGCCTGGTGCGGGAGCACTACATCGAGAAGTGCTCTTCGGGAGCTCTGGCGTTGTATCTGTTCCTCGTGACCGTGTCAGACGCCCAGGGGCTTTCGTGGTGGAGCGAACGATCCCTGGCAGCCCGCTTGGGGATGGAGGTAGACCGTGTTCGGCAAGCTCGTGCCGAACTGGAAGCCGCGGACTTGGTCGCGTTCGAACACCCGGTCTGGCAGGTTCTCGAACTGAAGGGAGGGGCGTAATGAACTCCGAACTTTGGCACGATGTCCATGCTCTCTCGCAGGAAGGACTGAGCATTCGTCGGATCGCCCGGCGGCTCCGCATTCATCGTCGCACGGTGCGGCAGGCACTGCGACACTCCAGGCCGTTACCCGCTCAACGAGTCAGACGGGGAAGTATCATCGACCCTTACCGGGGTTGGTTGCTCGCGAAGCTTGAGCAGTACCCCGAGTTGACAGCGTCTCGGTTGTTGCTGATGATCCAGGAGCGCGGTTATACCGGAGGCTACAGCACGGTCAAACGCTGTACGGCCGAGCTGCGTCCGCGACTCAAGCCGGCCTATCTCACGCTCTCATTCCTGCCAGGAGAATGCGCGCAAGTCGACTGGGGAGTGTGGACCGGCGTCGACGTGTCCGGTGGACGTCGACGGATCTCGTTCTTTGTGATGGTCCTCTGTCACAGCCGCATGATGTACGTCGAGTGTTTTCACGGCGAGGCCATGGAGCAGTGGTTGACCGCTCACCGCAACGCCTTCGTCGCATTCGGAGGCGTTCCCCGCAAGGTGATGGTGGACAACTGCAAGACCGCCGTGACCACCCCCGCCAAGAACGGGCAAGCGGCGACCTTCAACCCCACCTACTTGGACTTCGCAGCACACTACGGCTTCACACCGGTAGCCTGCAACGTTCGACGTCCGAATGAGAAGGGACGTGTGGAGCAGGCCGTGGGCTACGTCAAGACCTCCTTCTTGGCAGGACGCGAGCCGGCATCTCTACCGGCCATGGCGCCGGCCGTCACCGAGTGGCTTGCGAACGTAGCCAACGTGCGTGTCCATGGGACCACCAACCGGCGGCCGATCGACTTGTTCGAGGAAGCCGAACGGGGTGCACTGCAATCTCTGCCGGCCGGTCATCATCCTTGTGTCGTCACCGAGACGGTCGTCGCCAACAATCGCTTCCGGATCACCATTGACACCAACCGGTACAGCGTTCCGTCGCGTTATGCGTCTCAACGCCTCACGCTGAGGCGCTACGTCGACCGCATTGCGGTACTGGCACCATGCGGCAAACAGATCGCTGACCACCCGCGCAGCTACGGACGCCACCAAGACATCCTCGATCCCGACCATGAGAGGGATCTACGCCTGCGTACTCACAGTGCTGGAGAACGGCACCAGCTCACAGCCTTCCTCACGCTTGGACCGGCGGCCGATCCCTACCTGACGGCGTTGCAGAACAAGCGTCCCAGCTGGCGAAGCCACATCGCCAGGATCAACGCCCTCGCCGAGGAACACGGGCGCGACGAAGTAGCCAGAGTGCTGATGGATGCCTTCCATCACAATGCATTCTCCAGCGAGTACGTGCTCAACATCCTGGAGGAGCGCAAACGCCAACGTCCCCAAGCCGGACCCCTGCACGTCACACGCCGAAAGGACCTTCTCGATCTCGACGTTCCCAAGCCGAACCTGGATATCTACAGCACGGACAAGGAAAAGGAATCCGACCAATGATCGACTCGCTCAAAACCGGACTCGAAGAGCTCAAGCTGACTTGGATGCTGGAGAACTGCGATCACGAAGTCGCCGAAGCTGCACGCAAGAACAGGCCAACACACGAACTTATCGCCCGCCTCGTCGATGGCGAAAACGAAGCACGAAAGGGACGCGCCGTCGAACGCCGACTACGGTCCGCCAAGCTGCCCATGGACCGCACGCTCGAAGACTTCGACTGGCAGTGGCCCAAAGCCATCAACCGAGACCAAATCCGACACCTGTTCAGCCTCGATTTCATGCGTCATAGGACCAATGTCGTATTCATCGGCACCGTGGGACTCGGCAAGACGCACATCGCAAGTGCGCTCGGAAGGAAAGCCTGCGAACGGGGCTACACCGTGCTCTTTACCCAAGCTGTTGACATCATCAACACGCTGGCTGCAGCGCAAGGACAGCACAACTTCCGTACTGTCCTCAGGCGCTACACCAGGCCAGACCTGCTCGTGATCGACGAGCTCGGCTATCTCCCCGTCGACCACATTGGGGCCGAACTGCTCTTCCAGGTTCTCGGAAAGCGCTATGAACAGGCCCCGACGGTCGTCACCACCAACAGGCCCTACAAGGAGTGGGCGATTACCTTCGCCAACGACGCAATGCTCACGTCGGCCGTGCTCGACCGCGTCATCCATCACTGTGAGACCGTCATCATCGAAGGAGAGAGCTATCGCATGAAGGACCGAATCACCAACGACTGATCCTCCCGGTGGGGCCAACGTCACTGGCGACCACCACGCCACACGCGTGGCCCCACCCCCGCCAACCCAATCGGCCCCGGGGCCAACCAAATGACCGAAAATGGTGCCATTCTACAAGACCGGCCGCA
>JABHEG010000313.1 GCA_018676675.1 Lentisphaerota bacterium | reverse complement strand
CTCGAGAGTGGGAGGGGCCGTTTCGACGCGTCCCACGGCTGTGGGACTTGCTCAAGGCCCTGAGCCTGGTCGAAGGGCTGCCATGCCGCGACCGTCTCCAGAGGAAGTTAATAGCATTGGGGGACTGGGATCACTTGAACCTGGTTGTCGGGGCTTCCTTCCTTGCGGTCTACCGCCCGCTCCGGACTACCCGCCCAAACTCACCTGTTGCTCTCTGCGCATGGGATACAGAGTTGTCGCCCTCCTGACTCGCGCACTCTGTTTGTGTTCACGCCTTCGCCACAGACCGCACACGATACTGACTCTCTGGTCCTTTCCGGAAGGGGACGATCGATGGTCACTTCAGAGAACCTGAGGATGGACTCCTCCGGTGCTTCGAGGATCCATCTCATGAACACGTCACGATCTTCACGTACATTCGCAGGTATCCTGTCGCCGAAGAAGACAACGCGAACGCCCTTCCTCGTCTTCGATGAAAAAAGCGTATACACGCTCTTGCCATGGTCGTCGAAGAGCACTTTTCCCTTCCCGAACGTGCAGCCGGTGACACACTGAAGCGAGTCAGTCCCGCACTTGTTGTTCTCGACAATCGCCATCAGTTCTCTCGAACCGATGCCCATTTCCTCGATTCTGTCCAGTGCGGAGCAGGCCATTCGGTACCCCATCGCCGACCCGGGGCAGACATGACCGTGCAGTCGCTCAACTTCAGAGAAGGGCGGGTATTTCGCTCCAGATTCTCCCTCCACAACGTTTCTCGGGGACTGGCATCCGGCTACAACCATCAGGTAGCTGAGAGCAATGCTCGGAAGTACAATGCGGTTCATCCTGTTCTCCTTTCAGAGAGGGGAAGATACGCGCGACGCCTGGGTAAGGCAAGGGGAAGGGGAACCCGGGCGGCGACTACTGGCTGTGGGCGTGTGCGGAGCTGGGCAGCCCCGTCGCCTCAATGGAGTGTGGATGAAGCAGTCCCGTAGGTGGGCAATGCCTCAGCTACGTGGGGGGAGAATTCCAAGATGGCTCGACGGAGTCTCTCCCTCAAGGGGTTCTCTGGGGCATCTGTGTCCGATGGAGGGAGAGACTCCGTCGAGCCGCCTACATAACTGAAGCATTGCGCAAGTAGAGCACAAGGCTGCCTTCCCGGGGACCGATGGGCTATTGTAGGGAGAATGTGTGTGTCAGGAGAACCTGACGTGTTGGTCTGATCCTTATGGAGTGGATGTGCGATGCGTGAATTGAGCTGGGGAATCATCGGTTGCGGTGACGTCGTTCTGAAGAAAAGTGGGCCTTCGATCTTCCGGGCGGAGCGCAGTTGTATCGCGGGTGTAATGCGTAGGGATGTGGACAAGGCGCGACCGTTTGCGGCGGCCAATGGCATTGCGCTGTGCACAGCTGATGCGGGGCAAGTCATTGGGCATCCTGACGTTGATGTTGTCTACGTGGCGACGCCGCCGTCGTCGCACCGGGAGTATGTCCTGGCTGCTGCGGCGGCGGGCAAGCATGTGCTCGTCGAGAAACCGATGGGGATGTCTGCGGATGATGATCGTGCGATGATTGATGCTTGTGGGGCTGCGGGTGTGGAGCTGTTTGTGGCTTACTACCGTCGGTTCCAGCCCCACGTGCTGGCGATGAAGGAGCTCATTGATGCGGGCCGCATAGGTCGTCCGGTGATGGGGCAGATCGACTTCGCTATGCCGGCACCAGGGCAGGAGTGGGGATGGCGACTGTGTCCGGAAATCAGCGGCGGGGGACTCTTTGTGGACATCGTCGCGCACCGTCTGGACCTGATGGTCTATCTGCTCGGGGCCCCGGAAGATGTGCATGGGCTCGGCGACACGTTCGGGTGTGGTGCGCTGACCATCAGGTTTGCCGATGGTGCGCTGTGCACCGTTGCCGGGGATTTCGTCTCTGATCGGACCGCGGACCGTTTCATGATTGTCGGAACGGAAGGGACAATCTGTGCGGAAAAACTGGACAGTCACAGGTTCACGCTCAGCAGCGGGGGCGCGGTGGAGACGCTCGAATTCGAACCGCTACCTGCTCCCCATCTTGGCCTCATCCGCCACATTGAGCGCGTGCTGAACGGGGATGGAGGCAACGCGTCGTCCGGTGAAGACGGCCGCCTGACCGACGTGCTCATCGACGAGGGCCTGGGGCGCGGGAAGGCTTGCTTTGCGAATCTCAGCGGTCGAGGGTGATCGCCGTGCCTTTCATCCCTTCTCTGTAAGACGGTCGCTGGGGACATCGACCCTCCAACGGGTGCGGCTTTTCTGGAGGGCGTGTCGTCCCTTCTGTTCAGCAGGGCAAGCCCCGACCGCCGTGCCTTTGATCCCGGGCCTGTAAGGCGGCACGTTGCAGGACAAACGCGTTCTGCTACGGGAAGAGCGCTATCAGGCTGTCGGCAAACAGGGAATGTCCGAACACGTTGGGATGGTTGATGTTGTTCTCCATCAGCGTGAGGTAGGGGATGCCCTGGCGCCAAAGACGGCCGTAGCGGAGCGATGCATCGGCCAGGGCTACCTGGTGCGTCTCCGTGAACTGTCGGAGCCCTTTCACATATGGGCGGGGATCCTGATCGACGTTGCGCTGGCTTTTCAGCCCCATCCAGCTTGGGATCACATAGTGCGGGGTCAGGATGATCCACTCTGCTCCGATGGCTTTGAAGTCTCCGAGCAACTTGCCGTAGCGCTTCTCCACCCTCGCCGGGTTCAGGCCGGCATCGTTCACGAACTCCGAGACGATCAGGTCCGGCTTCCTGGCGAGGATCTTCTCTTTGTAGTTGTGCGGGCTGCCGGGGGGCTCGGCGAGGTAGCTGCCGGAGTTGCGCCCGCCCCACGCTTCGGTGACAAGGTTGATCTTGGCTTGTGGGTACTTGGCTTGCAGGCGCTTGACGAACATCGTCTGCCAGCGCTTGAAGGTCGTCACGCTGTCGCCCCAGGCCAGGATAGTCAGGGGCTCACCTGACCTGAGTTTCTTCATGGTCTCCGGAAGGCGTGCTTCTGCGATCGACGGAACTGACTTGAGGGGTTCGGGGTAGGCCGTTTCCAGGATGGGAAACAGGTTGTCGGCAGTCAACGCGGGGATCATTCCGGAGATGAAGATGTTGGCGAGGTGCGTTGCCCCGGCGGGGAGCTCGGGCGGCCGGCACATCGCGACCTCCGGTTCGCCCCGAACCAGGAGGATCTTGCCATCCTCAGTGAGCACCACGGCATCGAGGCGGCGCTTGGCATACCGGTAGCTGATGAACACCGGCTGGTCAGCTTTGATACGCCCCTCAGGCAGACGCCCAACCGTCGCCCAATGCGGGTCTACATCGAAGTCTTTGCCCTTCTCAAACTGAATCGTCTCGGGGCCGGTGCCGTGACGAACGGCCAGGCTGGAAGGATCCAATGCGCCTTTGACTGTGCACTCACATGCCCGCACACCGGTCAGGGGATTTCCCTTGGTCCAACCTGCTCGTTTCGGGTTGAACTCCCGGAGCGTTTTGTGCTTTTCATCCCGAACTGTGACCGTGTCCGGTGGCGGAACGTCCAGCGTTGCCTTCAGCGCGGCAGGGCCCCCGCGGACGCTCACGGCAATACGCCAGGGACCGACCGGTTTGAGTTCGGCCGGCTCTGCCGCCTCAGCCACACTGATGCTGGAGAAGAGCAGGCCGCTGACGGCGCACGCCCACAGATGCCCGCTACACGTGCAGTTCGTTGTGTCCATAGCTTCTTTGCCTTCGCATTGTCCTTCTCAAACTCCTGGTCTGCCGGACACTAATGTAAAGCATATATGACATGGCAGCGCGCCAAGCATATCGGTCTCTCTGCTAACGCCCTTTTCAGTATCATAGTGGACAGTCTACATGACTGCTACCAAGCATGGCGTGTACCAACAGCGGGGGGGGATGTAAAGCCACGGAGAACGGCAACCCGACCAGGGCTCGGCCCGACACCGAACACGGCAACGCCTGCTGCTTAATAGTCAGGCAGGGCGGCAGTTCTCAACACGTCGGTTGGTGTGTCGCCTTGGCGATGGCCCATGCATTCGGTCGAGACGAGGATGAACTGCTAGATCCCTGCATGCCCTAACCGAGTGCCTGTAGCGGACCGGCCCCGGTGGTTTGCGCAGATGATGGAATGCGGTATCGTTCCTGTCACGGTTAGGGCCGAAACAGGTAGGAAGAGATCAGAAACACCTGACTCATGCCTCTGCCGGTCGTGGCGATCACCACGATGGCTCACGGCCTCACTCGACCCATCGCTGTTTGGTATGCTGTCCCCGGAATGTCCGAGTGAGAGATCGAGTACCGGAATGCAAGGGAAGGAGACAAAGGTGAGCAAACCACTGCGAGCGCTGTCTGCGGCCGCTTTGGCCATCGCCTCCGTCAACGCCAAAGACCTCGTCATTGCCGAAAACGGGAAATGCGACTACCAGATCGTGATTCCCGACAACAGCGAGTCCGAAATCGTGGCTCAATGGCTGTTGATGACCGCCAGACTAACGGAGGCGGCGTTCGAGAAGAACGGCTTCGAGGTCGAGGTCGTGAAAGAGAGCGAGACGGGGGAGGGCAAGCCTGGCGTATACCTCGGGGCGACCGAGTTCGCCCAAAAGCATGGCGTCAACGTCAACCGGTCCGACGATTGGACCTATCGCGTCAAAGTCGTGGGTGACGATGTGGTCATCATCGGTAACGACAGGAAGGACCCGGTCAAGACGATCCGGAGACTGGACACGCCGCTGGCCCTGCTCGGAACGGTCAAGGGAGCCTGTGATTTTCTGCGCGAGCACGTCGGCGTTCGTTTCCTCTTCGTGAACATGACCCAAAGCCATTACGCCTCCCGCGGTGACGGAATGGGCACGTTCAACGAGGACGGCTCACTCAAGATCGACACCAGAAGCATCGCCTTCACGCCGGTGAAGACGGTCACCGTAACCAGGGAGCTCGATCGCACGAAGACACCGATGATGCGCGCCAACTACGACGCCGGCTACGAGACCTTCTACTACATCGCCAACAATTTCTTCCCGTTGACGAGTTTCGTCGACTGGGGACGGATCTGCTGGTACGAAGTCATTCCGGCGGAGAAATACGCCAAGAGCAATCCGGAGTACTTCGCCTTGAACAAGGACGGGAAACGCGCCTGCGACCTGAAACTGCCCCACCCTCATCACATGCAGTACTGCGTGACGAGCCAAGGCGTCCAGGATCTGATGGTCGAAGCGGCGGAGAAGCTGATAGAGAGCGGAGCGACAACCATGGGAATCTCCGCTATGGACTCCTATCGGCTCTGCCGCTGTAACTGTGACGAATGCGATACGTTTTTCGGAATGGAGGCGGAGAACTGGGAGCAAGTCCGTGCCCGGGGCAAGTCCGGCAGACTCTGGCAAGGGTTCTTCAAGATCACGGATCGCATCCGCGAGAAGCACCCGGACGTGAAGATCATCGTGCTGAACTACCAGGACACCCCGATCTCCGCCGACATCATCCAGAGATTCCCCGACAACGTGATCCCGCGCATACAATTCGCCTCGCAACGCCAATTCGACAGACTCAAGGGCGTTGAATTTCCCGCCGGTGTCTGCGGTTTCGAGGAGACCTTCACGGGCTTCGGTCAAGCCGGTCCGTATCTGCCGGAGCGAACGCCCAAGCACATGGCGGAGTTCGTGAGAACGTTGGAGCGCAACAACGTCAAATGGTCCAAGCGCGACGGCTCGATCGGCTACGTCCGCGGCATGCAGGCCCCGGCCTATTACGTCTACGGCCGCATGATGGACGACCCCTCCGCGGATTGGCAGGCCATTCACGACGAGTTCTGCGACGCCGCCTTCGGCAGAGCGGCGCGGCCCATGAAACGGTTCTTCGAGTTCCTACACACGCAGATCGCCATCTACTCCGATTTCTTCGGCGTCATGATGCCCGCTTGGAACCGAGAGTACTCCCGTTCCAAGTTCCACGACAGCAAATGGCACGTGATGAGCATGTACACCCCGGAATACCTCGCCGAAGCCGAGAACCTTCTCGCCTGGGCGGAGAGGGTCGGCAGCGATCCAGACGTAAAGCCCAGGCTGCATCTCATCCGCATCGAGTTCGACTATATAGGCCAACTGTCCAGGATCTTCTATCTGCAAAACGCCTACACCATGAATCCGTCCAAGGTCAACCTGGATCCGCTGATCGACGCCATTGACGAATGGCACGCGTTTCTGCTGGGCCTCACCACGAACGGTAAGGAGATCAAACCGTTGAGCGACTGGCCCGAGATGCGCCCATTCAACGGCCATGTGCACCCTCACGCCGCCCTCGCCGACACCCGCTACCAGCAGCAGTGGAAGGACACCTGCCTCAACTGGGACACCGAAGCGATCCGCGATGGGATCCTCGAACCCGAGCGCGAACTCGAGGTGCCGAACGTCGACGTCGCGCCCGGAATCGACTCGGAGGCCTGGGACGATGCCCCCGCAGAGGTGCTCAAGGAACGCGGCGACATGCCGTTCGCCAACGTGAAGACGACCATGAAGGTCCTACGCGACCAGGACGCCCTCTATGTTCTCGTCAACTGCCTGTACCCCTCCAAACACCCGGAGGATCTGTTCGAAAAGGGCTCGGATGGGAACATCTTCAAGGACGAGCATGTCGAGTTGGGAATCTCACCGCCGGACTCGGGCGGAAACGTTTACCGGATCGCCACCAACCCCATCGATGACTCGCGCTTCGACTCGATCATCAAGCCCGGGCCCAAGAATCGCACCACCGAGGACAAGGCGTGGAACGGAACGTGGGAGTTTGCCTACAGAATCAACACGGAGAAAGGCCGTTGGAACCAAGCCGGACGGATCTGGACGGCGTGGTTCAGAATCCCCTTCGCCGACTTTGGCGTAAAGACCCCCGCCGAGGGCAGGTCATGGGGTTTCAACGTCGGTCGGGACCGGAGACCGCAATACATGATCTGGAAGGACGGCAGGAACGCCACCGATCCGAACGCCCTCGGGAAACTCGTTTTCTGAAACGGTCTCCGGGCGCGTCGTGGACCGATCGGTGTCCGGCCAACTTGGCTACGGTCCGACGTCTACGCGTCCATCAAACTCGAAGGTCCGGCCTACGTCCCCGGCTCCACCCGCCAGAATGCGTTCATGATCGACCGCATCATCCTGGTCGAGATCCCCCCCACGGAATGATGGCGTCGCCGCCAGCCGCCCGGGACCAGCGCGGGTCCTACGCGAGGTCGGCGACGATGTGGCTCAAGACATGGCTGTGGACGTTGGGGCGGTTTTCCTCCGAAGTGAAAATCAGTTTCAGAGCTCTCAGCTGGCCACTCGATCGTCTTTCTCAGCAGGAATTAGCATTTCTTACAGTATCTTACCCCGACTTGAACAATCGTCTTTCTCAGCAGGAACTCGCATGTCTTACAGTATTTCGCCCCGACCAGAAATCGGTGAAGCTACAGACGGACTGCACGAACTCGGGGGGATAGGGGTGTCGGTGGGACATACCACGCGAAGAGGACTCGTGCTGCTCGCGGGGTTGAGTGTACTCGTATTCACCACTCGTTGCGGAGGATGGGGCGTGACACATTCGCATAGCGTGACCGCGGCCATGGCCATGTTGCCGCAGTGGGAACAGGCCGTCTGGAGGGACCAAGTCGCCGACATGACCCGGAGTTACTGCATGTTCCCGGACAAGGCCGGCGGCAAGACACCCGAGGTCCTCAACGAGGTCCGACCTTACCTCTATTACGGCGAGAAGGGCTGGCTTCTGCACTACTTCCCGGCCGAGAGCGAAGCCGCCAATCGGGAACGCGCAAGCCGGGGGTTTGTGTGGGTGGCACAGCATGTCATCAGCGACCTCAAAGCCGGTGAACTCGATAGGGCGGCTCGCTACGCCGGGGGTCTGACGCACACACTTGGGGACGCGTCCTGCCCGATCCATTCGCTCGAGGGCCCGTTCGATCTGCGCGGCGTGATCAATCTCGTCCACGCCCCGCCGCCTGAGGATCCGTATTTCAATGTTTGGGCCGCTTTCTGGTCTGGTGGCAGGCCCGAGGCATCCAGCATGATCACGCAGGGATACGAGCCATGTTTGCTTGGCGAAACGCCCGCGGAGATCGGGGCACACCTGTACTTCCGCTATCGCGATATCCTCGCACAGACGCGACGCCAATTGGTCGAGGCGATCGACTGCATCTACACCAACGAGCCGCATGACTCGGAACGTTGGCGCGGCGTCTGGAATCGGATGGGGCTGGTCATGCCGCGGGTCATTGCCGATCTGTATCATTCCTGCATGTGCATCGCTTTCGACCGGATCACGGCAGAGGATCGCGCAGGCCTCGCCGCCGTCCGCAAACGGGCCGCCGAGAACGATCTGCCGGCGCAGTGCGTCCTCCCCGACTGGCCGACGGCGTGGTCTCCCCAGGCCCGGCGCCAGATTGCCGCTGCGTCGCTGGACCGGCTCAACGCGGCGGGAATGGCCGTCTTGGAGCGTCAGCGGCAACCCGTACTCAACGCCGCCGCGGAACTCGATCTGCGAGACGCGGGCCTAGCCCAGCCCGGAAACGTCCTCAACGACTACAACACGACCGCCGCCGCTGTCCAGCACCATGTGACAGCGATCGCCCGGGCCCTGCGAAACGGGGACGATCAGGCCGCTGCTCGGGCCGCGGGCGTCGCCGCTGCAGTGTTCGCAGAACGTGCATCACCCGTGCGGTGTCTCGATGGTGTCGGGGGCCCAGCCTACCAGGCGTTTGCACAGCTCTTTGCCCCGCCGCAGGAACTGCCTGACAAGACGGCCCTCGACGTGGTGGCGAGGCGTTTGGACGCAGTGTCTGAAGACACCCCCGCCTACCGACCGCGTCTGCTTGGCACATCGCCTGACGAGGCGGCCTTCCACGGTCGCAATGCCTTCGTGCGGATGGCACAGGAAAGCGGGTACGGGCTTGTTGCGCTCGTTCAGGCGCACTACAGCGGGGATACGCAGGCGATCGCCGGTCGGGTCAGTGAGTACAAGCGCCGCGCCGCGGAGTTTGCCGCGGATCTGCTCTACACAGCCGCCTGCATCGCGCAAGAGCGCTTTATCGACGAGGATATGGCCGGGCTTCAGACGGTTGACCTGACGCAGGTCCCGTGGCTCAGGAAGCCGGGCTATGCCGGCGGGCCCTACCGTAGCCAGCCCATCGTGTTCGGAGCGTCGCTGCAGAAAGAGGGCCGGAAGAAGGTCCCGTTGCAGTTACGCCTGCCGATAGACGGTGGCGAGGCCGTACGCACCTTCGAGCGCGGCATAGGCGTGGGCGGCCACGCGAAGTGGTCGTTCGATCTGGCACTGCCGCCGGGCGTGTTCGCATCGGCAGACATGTATCTCGGGATGCATGCCACCCTCGGTAACGTGGCCAGCTACGGCAAGGAACACGGCGCCATGCAGTTAGGCATCACCGTCGACCAGGCCGTGTTGTTCGACTCCGGTTTACTCACGCCGGAATCTCTCGCGACGCATGCGGTCGTCGACGTGTCGGCCGGCGGGCGTTTGCGTCTGAGCATGGCCGACCGCAGCGGACACTGGGCCAACTACGGGAACCAGGTCGTGTACGGCGAGCCAACCCTCATCCGTTCGCCGGATGCCCCCCGTGGCCTGAAGTAGGGCGACTCTCTCGTGCTATTGACAGGGGGGCAGATACTGTATCCAGGGCCAGTATCCAGATTAGAAGCGAATATTGTATCCCGCATATCGTTCTCCAATATGCCTGGCCCTGAAGTGAATGAATGACCCCCGACGTGACCCCGACTTGCACTGTCCTGCTGTTGCGCGTCTCGCATGCCCGAGCACCGGTTCAATGGGACGGGATGTACATGTCCCGGTCGATCTCCGCCACGTCGACCTGGCGTCCGCCTTCCAAGTGTGACTGCGCCGCGCCCATGAGGATCTGCATACCGTGTATGCCGACGATCTCGTTCGCCAGCGTCCTGCCGCCGTTCCGCACGCAGCGCAGCAAGTCGCGGACCAGGGCCAGGTGCGAACTGGCCGGGCCGATTACGGGCGCGTCCGTGAGGTCGAACGTGTAGGTCTTGCCGTGGCGTTTGTACACCTGCAGTGTGTCGTTGTTGTCGACGATGCGCACGTACCCGTTCGAACAGACCGCTTCCCAGCGCACGTCCATGAACGCCGGTAGGTGCACCAGGAACACGCCATTCTCCAACTGCGCCGTGTACGTTGAGCAACCCGGGTCACCGTTCCAGCGCTTCGTCGTCGTGTCGTACTGCAGGTCACCGGCAACGCGTCGGGCCTCGATGTGGTCCATTGACGCGGTCGTGCGCAGGCCGGTCAGAACCCCGTACACCGCGACCGGCGCCGCATCGCCGGCCAGGTACAGCGAGTTGTCCGCCAGATGACTGAGTGTGTGCAGGAGTGCGCCTTCGATCCAGCTGTAAACGCCGACAAGCTCGCCGAGTTCGCCGGACTCAATGATCTCCCGCGCCTTGCGGAAGTTCGGGTGATGCCGGCGTTGCGCGCCGAGCATGAAGACCGTGCCGTGCTCCCGCGCGCCGGCGACGATCGCCTCCGCTTCTGCCAGCGAGCAGCACATGGCTTTCTCGCAGTAGATGCCACGAACCCCCCGTTCCATGGCGAATAACGCCATCTCGGCGTGCATGCTCGCCGCCACGGCAACGGACACGATATCCGGGCTCTCACGCTCGATCATCTCGCGCCAGTCCAGGTAGTACCGCGGTACGTCCCAGCGTTCGCAGAACGCGCGGCACTTCGCCTCGTCGAGATCGCAGACGGCGACCATGTCGACATCGTCCGAGAGCGTTTTGTAGCACGGCGCGTGGCTGTACGGCAACTGGCTCTTGAGCGAGAGCCACGTGTCGTGCTCACGGATCTCGTCGTCGATGGTGGAGGCCATGCGGCCCGCACTGATAATCGCGACGCGGAGTCTGCCCATCCTAAGCCCCTTCCCTGATTACACACGACTCAGCAGGGCACTCCCTTTGCCAAAGCCACCTGCTTCCGGACGGGGGCCCATTCAACAGGGGGGCAGATACTGTATTCAAGGCCACTATATGTTTACCGACAGAGCATTGCACGTCGCTGATTGATAGCTACTTCCTCTTACCAACAGGGGGGCAGATACTATATCCGAGGCCCCAATATGTTTACCGACAGAACATTGCCGAGAGTACCAGCCCTTCTGGTCCAACTCGCTGGCAGTGGGTGATGCCGATTGGGTTAGCCGAACCGCGGACAGAATCGGGATGAGGCGCTATGATGTCGTCGATAGGAACGAGACGTGGATGGATGGATGGATGGCGCTGGATCGTTTTCGACAAGAGCAAAGAACCGTTTCTAACGGTGCTAGCAACGAGTGTTTGATCCCCTATGTCATTTGCCCATAACGACTAGCCGATATTGCTATAGTGCCTGACCCCGACGTGGATCAACGAGCAGGAGACGCGAGCTCGACTCGAATGGCCGAGTCGGCCTCCTCCCGCTGCTGCTGCGCGCGTCTGATGGCGCCGTTGAGTTCCGGGTTTTCCAGGCAACGCGTTCCGTCAGGAACGGGAAGCGGGGCGTCAGCATTGACGGCTTGCACCAGCTCGTCCTCCATTGAGAGGAAGAAGCGGCAGGAACCGGGCTCTCCTTGGCGCCCGGCCCGGGAACGCAGTTGGCTGTCTGTGCGCATTCCTTCTCGGCCCACGCCGATCACGTGTAGACCGCAGGGCACTTCTAGTCGGCATGCCGTGCGGCCGCGTCGGGGGAACTCGGGATTCAGCTTCGACTTGAAGCAGCCCGCGCAATTGCTTGCCTCGTCGTAGTCGGAACAAGACAGGCAGCACTTCACCGTGCCTGACGGGTGCAGCTCATCGTTGTCAACCCCGAGCTGCTTGAGCTTCCTGGCGCCGGGCACGCGGCAGTCACGCCGGAGGGCTCGGGGATCGACTCGGATATCCGTGCCACGGCCGGCCATGTTCGTGGCAACAGTCACGGCGCCGACCAGCCTCCTACTCCCCGGCCTGGCCGGATGCAACTTGCCCGCCGCTCCAACGATTTCTTCTTCCCGCTGTGCGTTCTGCGGATGTGCGTTGAGGAGTTCGTGCTCGATCCCGGCTGACGTCAGCACGGCAGAAAGTCGTTCGGACTCATTGATGTCACGGGTACGGACCAGTACCGGGCGACGTAGGTCGCGGCTGCAGTGAAGCGCCTCCGCAAGCACCGCGCTGTACATGCTCTCGGTATCGGCGTACACGCGGTCGTCGTGGTCGATCCGGTTCAGGTCGCGTCGGGTCGGCACGATGCCGATGTTGAGCCCATAGACGGCCTGGAATTCGGCTGCCTGCGGCGATGCGCTGCCGGTCACTCCGGCAAGTCTCCGGTAACGACGGTAGTGATCTCGTGTCCGGAGTGAACTCCTTGCCGAGGGCACTGGCGTGACAGCAACCTGCTCCTTGATCTCAACGGCTTGGTGCAAGCCCTCCGACCATCTTGACTGCCGACTCGGACGACCGGTTGATTGGTCAAGGATCCACACTTTCCCGTCCTCGACCACGTACTCACGTCCTTTGCCGTAGAGCAGATTGGCTCGAATCGCTTGTTCGACATTGTGTCGTTGGTCGTCGTCAACGTCGACATCGGCCAGTGCGCCGTCAGTGAGAGCAACTGACCATCGATGTTTGGGATCCACGTGGAAGGAGGGGGCCTTCCCGTGGTCCGAATCGTGGAGGAGGCGTTTCGCGATCTCGTCCGCACGCTCGAGTGTGGCTCGGTCTGCTGTCGTTGGTGACGGCCCGCTCACGGGCGTGTTGGCGTTATCAATCAGGACGCTGTCGATCTCATCGAGGATCGCCATGTCGAGCGGAATCTCTGCCTCTGAGCCTGCGCCCACGGCCTCTACGTAGGCGCACACGAATGCCGACCAGCAACCATAGGTGACGTCGCAGTCGTAGGCCGGAGTGCGTTTCGCCTTGTCGCTGTGCGCAATATGTCCGACAGTGACGTCAAGCATGTCAAACACGCGTTTGGCCAACGCCGCGTCCCGAGTGGCGAGGTAGTCGTTGACCGTTGCCACGTGCACATGCATCCCTTCGAGCGCCGCCATGTATACGGCTGGGAAACAGATGATGGTCTTGCCCTCGCCCGTGGAAGTCTCCGCCACCCACCCTTCGTCGAGGATCATGCCGGCGACGAGTTGTACGTCATAGTGTGACTGTTGCAACGCTCGACGAGTGGCCTCGCGCACAAGCGCAAAGGCCTCTGCCTTGACTATGTCACGCTGCTCCCCGGTGGCGAGGCGTTTCCGCAAAGCCGCGGTTTGCTGACGCATCTGTTCAGCACTCAAAGACGTCATCCGGACGGCCAATGGGTTGACACGATCGCGTACGTAATTCATCTGCAGGACGACGTCTGCAAAGCGCGCCGGTAACGGATGCGACTGGAGTGTTTCATCAACGATATTCATCATCTGTTCCTTAAGCTTCTTGCGTGACGAGTGGAGCCGGTTTTTCACGGTCGTCACCGGTACCTCGAGGAATTCTGCCACTTCCTTCAACGAGTGATCGCCGAGATGAAAGAGGGTGATGGCGAGGCGTTCCTGCTCAGGAAGAGCATTGACAAGTCTCAGCGCTTCCTCCTGCATCTCGCGGGTCGCCAGGACAGTGTCGGCTCCGGGGGTTCCGGAACCGAGTCCGGCAGCAGAGGCCAAGGGTACGGTGGGCACACGCTTCTTCCGGATCAACCGGTCACAGTGTTTGAGGACGATTCGACGCAGCCAGCCCGGGAAGGCGGCAGCCACACGCAGATCCACGAGCTTCGCATGTGCCTCAATGAATGCCTCTTGCGCCGCGTCTTGGGCGAGATGGAAGTCACTCAGGATCGAGTAAGCATAGCCATAGGCCATGTCCTCGAATCGGCGCACGAGTTGGCCATATGCGGAGGAGTCTCCGTCCAGCGTTTGCTTGATCAGTGTGTCTGAGTCGTCCATCGGTCATTCCTGTCCGCTGTTCCAGTGCGTTCTGCTGCCGGCCGGCGTGATCACTGGCTTCACTGACATAGTCCCACCATGGACCCCATAGGATTGGCGTTGACTGACAGGATTTCCCATTTTCGCACCCGCAGCGGTACAGCGGGTGACGACGAGTCACCGAAAGGCCCCATGCCTCTTCGTTCTGCAAAGGCAAAGCGGAGGCCCCCCTTCTGCTGCACGCTATTCCTGTCGGGCTTCCAGTTTCTTGCGGGCTTCGATAATGGGGGGCTGGTTGAATTCCACGCGCAGGGATTGCGTGTAGGCTTCCAAAGCGGCCTTGTGGTTCTGACGTTTCAGCATGATCTTGCCGATCCGGTTCCAGGGCAGGGGAGTAGCCGTGCCGGCGGCGGTCCACTGGCGGTAGACATCCAGGGCGGCATCTTCGTCGCCTGACGCTTCCAGGAGAGTGGCCAGCGTCTGGTAGGCGTCCGACAGTCCGGGGGCCATTGCGATGGCTTTGCGCAGCATCCCAATGGCCTGGGGACGCTGCTCGGCCGGCCGTTGCTTGGCTTCGGCCAGGAGGCGGGCTGCCGCGGCCGTATCTTTGGGAATCTCGATTTTCACGTCGCGGGTTGTGGCAGCGGTCAATCCTAAGAGCATGGGCACGGACCTCCTGACCGGGTTGGCAAAGCGGATGGCCTTGATCGGGACGTCCGGGCGCGGGTTGACCCAGAGCATGCGATACACGCCGACCAGGGGCCACATCGGCGTGCTGCCGGTCCAGCCAACCCTCGTGCGGGTGTCTTTCTTCTCGCGCAGGAAGGGCCCGGGCTTGCCAGCCCAATCGCGGATGTTCTCTTCGTTGCGCACCTGGATGTCATGGGTACTGCCGTCTGCGTACTGAATCTGGTAGAGACAGATCAGCTTGGCTGAGCTGTAGGCGGAGCTGTGCAGGAAGTAGAATCCCTCGGCCTGGAAGCCGACGGGGATGGTGACCTCACCCGGCAACGTGCCGGGGCGGCCGCCACCGGCCAGCACGATGATACTGCTGGGGGCTTCGGCGATCGTGAACGGGACTCCCTGGAAGGACCGGCGACCGGTCTTGAAGGTCCGCAGGTCTGCCGTTGGGCCTTGGTCGCTCCAACCGCCCACGCCGTCTTCGGCTTTCTCGTCGGCCAGTGCGCGATTGGCGAACGGTGCCAGGTCGATGGGCTGGTAGTCCACCTTCCCAGGTAGTGTGCGCGGTTTGGACACGGGGGCGAGCTGCACTCCCAACCCCAGCATCAGGGCTGACAGGTTCCGCCGCGCCGGTGTCTGCAGCTTCTCGTTGCTCGTCATCCAGCGGCGTTGATCGAGGACGAGTTGGCCGTTGCCGACGGGGCCTGTCACCAGTGCGCCGGGGAAGACCAGCTCCTGGCAACCGGGAACGGAAACACTGACGTGCTGGAATGGCTCGATGGTCAAGGTGGGGTTCTCGGCCTGTGCACTTCCGGACTCCGCATTGTCCTTCTTCTTGTAGTACAGATCCGCGTGGCTCAGCCCTGCCGTGTACGGATGGTAGGCCTTGCGGAACCCGCGGCCAGTCCACATCAGGTAGGGCGGCACGGTGACCGTGACGTCTGCGCCGGCAAGCTGGCCGAGCCAGGGGGCGTCGGTCGGTTGCACGCCGGTCACTACGACTCTGGTCCCGTCCCGGAGGGCTTGCGCAAGACGAGTTACCTGTCTGACGCTCGGCTTGGTCTCAGCATCAAGAAGCACGACAGCACCCGGTGTCACGGCGGCATCAGGCAGCGCTATCTCGTAGGTCGCACCAACTTCCTGGAGCTGCTGCTCGACCGCTCCCTCCACAGGGGCGAAAACCTGCAGTTGCGCTCCGGGTGACACGACGGCTGCACCACGCGCGGCATAGCGCATGACTCTGGCCAGCAGTTCGCGAGCCATGGGTTCTTCGGCGTAACCACCGACCAGGTTCAGCTGGCAGAGCAGATAGCTTCCCCGCGCGCGGAAGAGCTCCATCATTTGCACCCATTCCAGGCCGGTGATTGTGCCGCTGTCCACGAGGCTGACAGCAGGGCCGCCTTCAGGTTTGGTGTAGGCCCCGCGGGCGCTGACACGATCCGGTTGCCAGAAGTGTAGATCCCAGGAGGAAATGCCTTCGAGGATTGGGTGATCGCCTAAGCGGACGAACGGCATGCTGGACCACTCGCGGGGTTCGAGCTTCGTATCCGCCGGCAGTCCCAACGGGGTAACTCTCTGGGCGAGCACCAGGACGCGGCCACCTTTCTCTACGAAGGGCTGCAGCGGCGAAAGGTCGGCGTTCTTCTCGTCCAATGCACCCTCACCGATCACCAGCACAGAAGAAGCCGACTTCCCTGCCGCCGCAGCCAAAGCGCCGACGTCCTCGAATTCCAGACCGCCTTGTTGGAGGACGGCGGCTGTTTGCCCGGACGGATCGAACAGAGCGATGGTGCGCGGACCACTCACCATCTTAACTGGTGTGTCCGGCCAGACCTCGATGTCGCGTTCTTCGCTATAGGCCAGCCGACCATTCGCTTCGAGGCGGACGGTGAGGGTGAAGGGCGTACGTTCATCCACGTCCGGCAGGTCTATGGAAAATTCGCCGCGTTGCAGGTCGCCGGTCGTCATTTCGCATGGTGGAGCTGCTTCTTTGGCGTGCACTTTGCCGTCGAGCCCCGTGAGGGTCCAGCTCAGGACGTATCTCGCCGGCTCAAACGTGTCGTTATGCAGCGAATAGCGCTGTCGGTACGGGCGTCTGGCAAAGCCGTGGTGCCGGGTGTCGGGCATGATGAAGCAGCGACTGACGTTTCCTCGCGAGTGGGTGCCGGCGTGTAGGTAGGTACTGATGGAATTGCAGCCCAGATCACGGTGGGCATCGATATTCTGTTTCCAGAACCAGACGATCTCGCCGCGGCCACTGTCCACAGCCGGCGAAATCACATCTTCCTCACCGATGACCTTTGTGAAGCCCGGGGGCATGTAACCACCGGTCTTCCAAAGGTTCTCCGTGTCCATGATCGGCTTCGACCCGTATGGCACGTACCACTTTCTGTATACGTTGACACAGACCTCTTCTCCAACCTTGAAGTCGGCTTCGAGCGGCCGCCAGAAGGCCCCGTCAGGGAAGTAGTTGGCGTGTCCGTTAAAGCCGAATCCGTGGACGGGATTGGGGCGTGTCCCCTCGACCATGTAGTGGCCGCAGAAGTTGTCCAGCAGGCCGTCGAGGTCGCCGTCGCCGTCGTAGAACGTCCAGCGGGTTGGGTCGTAGGCGCGGAGCACGTCGGTCAGCCCCATCAGCCGGCGGGCGCCCACGATGTTCTCGCCGTTGGAGTAACCCAGGAAGCAGTACCACTCGTTGGACAGGTCCCAGGCCAGGATGCACGGGTGGTTCTGCTTGCGCTTGACTGCCGCTATCATGTTGGTTTTGGCTGTTTCCCAGAATATCTCGCGGTCGACGTTGTGTGTGCTGGCGCTGTTGCAGACCATGGTGACCGCTTGGCTGGCCAGCATGCCGGTCTCATCGAGGTAATTGGCGTCATTGTTCGTACCCCGGTTGAGCTGGAGGTCGCTGTCGACCCAATAAGCGACAAATCCGGTCGAGCCCTTGAGCTTGATGGGGGTTCCGTTAAGCATCATCTGGTTGCCCTCAATCCAGCTCTCGCGGAAACCGAACCGCTCACGGGCAAGATCGAGTCGTTCGCCGGTGGCAAGGTTGGTCAGCTCGATGTTCAGCACGTACAGGTGAGGGTCGAGTGGACGCCACAAACGCGGTGTCTTCCAGGGGACCTGAAGTTCAACGTTCTGTGAGCCATCTGCGGCCAAGGATAGTCCCTTGACGCCCAACTCAAGAACGGTCTCCTCGCCGTCATGCACGGAAGCCTTCACGGCCAGGCGGACCGCCTTGTCACTGCGGTTTGTCACACGCAGGCGGGCCTCGATGGTTTGCTTGCGGACGGAGGTCACCACGAACACATCCTCCGCGACCACAGGCGGCGAGAACTCAAGTTGGACCGATCCCATGGCGAGAGCCCGCTTACCGAACAGGCCCGGGGCATCGAGACACATCACACTGGGTTCTGGGTTCTGAAGGTTGACGTATTGGGGGTTCATGATCGAGATTAGATCACGCAGGACGATGACCAGTTCGTTGGTGCCTTCCCGGAGGACTTTGGTTGCGTCACCAATCAGCGGGGTGGCGCCCCCGCGCACGTTGCCGATCCTGACGCCGTTGAGGTAAGCTGTGCCCTCATCAGTGACCTTCTCCACAACCAACCGACAGGAACGCCCCACGAGCTCACGGGGGGCAGTGAACGTGCGCCGGACGTATGCCCCGTGCATCCGCGGCGTGGTCTCGTTCAGTCTGATCTGATGCCAGGGGATGGGCACGACGCGCGGCTTGAACGCGAGGTCTGCCGGGATGGGCATGGGCGGCTGCAGGCTGGGCGTCAACGCCATTTCCCAGCGACCATTGAGACGATAGATTTGCCGAATGTCGTCGACCGGCTGGCTGAAATCGACCCGGCAATGCAGCTTGGCTCTGAAGGGATCCAGCCACGTGATGGTTTGGCGGTAGCCGGGGAAGAACGCGACGGTTTCGCCCTCCGGCCAGCCAAGTGCAGTGCGGGCTTCCTCGGCATTGACCGCGTTGGCCGTGGCCGTCATCGAGTACGCCGGCGCGTCTGCGAAGGCCTCGAAGGGGATCTCACGCACAACTGCCTCGTGTGGCGCCAGTGTCAGGCGAGCTCTGTCGGTCCCGGCGACCCGTTGGTAGTGATCTCTGATGACCGCCTCGTACTGCACCTCCAACGCCACTGGTAGCGGATTGGCAATGCGGCATTCTGCCACCGGTTTGCCGTCCCGGTGCATCAGCGCCTGAAGACTCTCTGCTGGTGCTGTGATGCCGTTGGGGAACGGAGTCCCCTTGGTGTCCACGAATCGTGGTTCGACATTGAGTCTCAAGTTGGGATGCCCGTAGTGGTACGAGGTACCAAACTTCATGGGGGCCCGGAACGCGCCCCGGGCAGGTTCCTGGGGCGAAAGCACCAGCCGCACCAAGTCGGCCGGGCGGAAGTTGGTGAACATGACCTCATCGCCGGCTCGGAGGGGCTCGGCGGCGGCGGCCTGCAACCGCGCGACCCAAACGCCCGGCCTGACTTGGACGGGATCACTGATCGAGTTGCATTGGATAATACGCCCGTTGAGGTACAGCATGTAACTCAACGGCGAGGGGGCTTCGAGTACCTGCTGCCGGACTGTCTTGTTCGATTGGTATTCCAACTCGATGAAGTAAGGGCCCGGCTGGATGTCGCCCAATGTCCAGTAGAGACCGTCGTTCATGGGGAGACGGAAACGACGCAACCCGCCCGTCCTGACAGCGTCCACTCCCGGCACAATGTGGTCCTTCCGGACTTGGAGCTTTGCGCCCGTCACCAGAGGCCGCGCGGAAGCCGCCTCGTACACGTAATGCCCTTGGGGGTTGGGTTGGCCTTCAAAAGCGCCAGGCCGGGAGGGCTCGATTGTTCCCAGGAGCTTTCGGCGCTCGTGGGCAATGTCCACTTCCGGGGCGGATGGCGCCGTCTTGGCAACAGACTTCGTTGCCTTGGCGACGGCTGGTGGAGGGGGCGCGGCGACTGCTAGGCGAACCGGTTCGGACCCCTTTGGCAATAGCGGGCCATATCGTTTGACCTTCGAGAGATGCAGTTCGTCCACGCCGCCATTCCAGCGCATGTGCCTGTGTGCTCCGCCGATGGTCAGGCTGGTTGGCGTGCTCCAGAGCGTCACGGGTGGATCGGTGTGCAGGTTCACCAGGACCCCGTCAACATAGAAGCGGACAGCCGCCGCATCCCAGGTGACAGCCACGTGCATCCATTGTCCGGGGCGGAACCGCGTCAGGGTCAGACGCGATCCCAGAGCGATCGAGTGACGTTTGCCGTAACGGGCCTCGTCAATCCGCCAACCCCAGCGAAGTGAGTTGCTGGTGTCCGAGTTCAGATCTGCCACGCCGTATTTGGCCGACGAAAGAGCGATGAAGCCGCGCATGCCCTTTCCCCAACTATCCGGCGACAACCAACACTCAAGTGTGCCCTCTTCGGGCATGGTCCCGAGTGTGAGAGGGAAGCGCACACTGTCAGGCTTGTCCAGTCGCAGCCCCCGACCGAAACGCCCACCGTTTTCATCGGTCAGGTGCGCCTTGACGTCAAAGGACGCTTGCGGGTCCTTCGTTTCAAAGTCGGCCAGGAGAACCGTGTCCGCATCCCGGACTGGCCTGTCTCTCAGGACCGCGTCTGCATCGTAGGGATGATCGAGTTCGGCCGAGATGTGGGCATCGTCGATGAGCAGGTCTGTCTCGCCGCCGATTGCCAGGTTCAGCTGCACCAGGCGGATGTGCCGTGGCGCCGTGAACGTCCCGCTCACCTCCTGCCACTGGTCCGTGGCTTTGCCGCTGACGGATCCCAGCTCCTGGTTGCCCTCGAGGGCCTTCCCAGAGGGGCGCACGGTGATCGAGCCCTTGCCTTTGATCCAGACTCCAAACGTGTAGGTCGAGCCGGGGTTGACCTCGAGGTAGCTCAAGTGCATGTACGTCCCGGGCGCACCTTTTGCCCTGACGACGGACACGGCATGCCGGCCGCTGTGCGCCTCGGCCGAGCGCTTAAGAGTGGTCGTGGGGGGGCCTTGGGCCCACCATCGCACAGGCACCAATGGCTCCTGCTCGTCCAGAGTGGGAAGGACCTTGCTCAATCCAGGCAAATGGTCCGGATGGTACTGGGTCCAGAACTCGAATGAACCATTGGTCAGCAGGTTTGTCTGGGCTGCCATAATCACGGGGCCGACGATCAGAGCCGCGATCACCCAAGCACCGATCAAGATCACTTGTTTTTTCATGCTTCCTCTCATCTATCACTCAAGGCGCTCTGTGACCTCTGACGGGCTCAAGACCTTGTCGGTCAGGAACGCGTTCCGGAATTGCACCTTACTGCCGCCTTCGCGCGGCGTCGCGGTCATCAAACTGAGCCCGCACCAGGCTGGGGTGAACATCGGGAGGTCCTCGTCGTGCTCACCGACAGGCTTGTTGTTCACCCATGCGCGGATGCCTTGGGCACCCCAGCTGAAGACCAGCGGCACCCAGATTCCTTCGGGAAAACCGCCGTTCGGCAGCGGGAAGGTCAGTTTGAGCTGTGGTTCCTTCTCTTTTGCTCCACGGTCGACCTGGAGCACAAGCTTCTTGTAAGGCACACCGGGGGAGGGCGCCTCGCCTTTGGAACGTGCGGGTTGTCCACCTTCCAGGAAGACAAACGTGTCGCCTCGATTGATGCCGCCTGCGTTGCGGGCCGTGACAATCAACCGGTGCATCGCTCCCCCCGGTGGCACGCGCAGCAAGAGGCCGAACGTGCCTTGTTTGAACGCGGGTTGCTTGTGCTTCATGGGCACGCTGAGGCCGGCTTTGGCGGCTTCGGGCCAGGCAATGGTGAACACGCCCTTGGTGTCTTTACTCACGCGTCCTGTTGCCAGCCCCTCGAGCTCGTAGGACTGTCCGTTTCGGGTCACATTCAGCACCCGCGCGATCGTGGTCTGCGCATCCCCATGCACCCGTTTCCCGAGGCAATCGTAGCTTGTCTTTGCGACCGGCGGAAGGCCCTGGACGTAGGCAACGCCGCCCTTCTTGCTCCACTCTTCCTTCAGCCCGGGAATCGCCTTCTTGAGGTCAAATGAGAATGCGCCCGTGAACTGGGTGTTGACGACTTTCACCAGTACATCGTTCCATCCGCGGTACAGGTTCACGAACACCAGGTCTTCGCCAAGGATCGAGGTGCGACCGGCACCGGCCCACTTTTCATGAACCAGCTTACCGTTGACCCAGATCTTGCCGGCATCATCGCTGCCAAAGGCGATGGCTGTCTTCTCCGGGGCAGCCCCATAGATGTCCCGGTACACGCGAGTGTAGAAATAGCATGTCCAGGCCGGACTCTTGCCCAGGCGACTCTTGTCCATCAGATCATCAATTTTGATGTAACGATACTTGACATATGTGCCCCGCTGGTCGACCTCCTCGGGTTCGACGAACGTCTTCCAGGCGAAGCGTTCGCCTCGGATGAAAACCGGTGCTTTGAGGTCGATCTGTTTCTGTCCTTCGGGAGGGAAGGCTGTGTCGAACAACACGCGGGCTCCCTCGGCATCGCGCGCGGTCTGGTTCAGTCCTTCCGCTTCGGCTCCGGGGATTGCGCCCAGAATCGCCCATCGGCGACCGGGTTCATCCCCCGTGTCGCTCTGGAGCTGAACTGCGCTGAAAGGGCCTTCGCGGCGCCGTTCCAGGACGCCGCGCCGCGTTTGGTCGCCCAACAGCGTAACACCGAAGACCAGGGCGGCGATTTTGTCGCTGAGCGCTTTGATCTCGATTCGCTCGATCGTGGCATCCGGCGAGGGATTGTCCCATGTCATCAGGTAGGCTGACACACCGGCCGTGGCCGCGCGGGTGGCCTGGACGGCCCCGTTGATGGTGCCGGGGTCATCACCGATGTACTCGTAGACGTTGCGTGCGTAGATCGCATTGACTTCTTCCACCCACGTCCGATCGCCTTCTCTCAGGGTGAGGAGGTAGCGGTAGACGTTTTTGCCCATGTCATAGTCCACGTAGCCAAATGCCGCGGCGTGCAGGAAGGCCACGCGGTCGGCCTTGGCTCCCACCTCGATGGCTGTGGAAACCGGCAAGCTGTGTGCCCCGCCAACTTCGAGGGCCACGGCTGAACCCGCCGGGGTGGGTAGCCGGAACGGTATATCGTCCACGGTCGCTGATGGTGTCTGGAGGAACGCGACAGCTCCCTTGACGCCGGTGAACGTCTTGCCGGCCAGCGCGGTCGTTCCCTGCAACGCAAGAGGCCGGGCCTCCCATTTAGCTGTGCCGTCGGCAGTACCGAATCCGGCACCGAGGTTTGCGAGTAGCGTCGACAGCACCAAGGCGCTCTTTTGTTCGGCCGGCAATGCTTCGCTCCAGCGGAATTGACTGAGGATCACCTCGCCTTTGCCGCGTCGAGCCCGCGCGAGCACGGCCGGCTGAAGCAACACGTCCACTCCCCCAGCGCCATCCGGGAACACCAGGTTGTCATCGGCCGGCAAGGCGGTGATCCGGAACTTCGGTCCGCCACGTTGGTAGTTCCCGCGTTTCCAGAGAAGCTCGTAATTGCTGATACCGTCAAGCAGCGGATCGTCAACGATCCTGATGGCTGCCGCACCTGTGATCGAGGAGTCATCCGCCGGTTCCAGAGTCATGTCTTTCGGCAGGAGTTGTGTGTAGCGTTCCATTGTGTCAGGGGTGAGACGCAGCAGGAGCAGACGGCCGCCCGACTCGACAAACCGGAGCAGGTCCGCCGTGTCCACGCATGCAACGCGCGCATCGAGCACAAGTAAATCGAAGGCCGTGAGGTCGATCTGGTCCGGGTCGCGTTGCGCCAAGTCCTCGGCGTTCAGCGCCATGGCCGCAAGCTGATCGGTCAGTGCGTCGCTCACCAGGAGGCCGGTCCGGGCGGGAGCAGGGAGTGGGTGCGAAGCCCGGGCGAGCGCGTTCTCGAGCAATCGCTGCGCCACGGGCCGTGCGCCGTCCTTGCCCAAAAGCAGTGACGAGAGCAGCCACGCCCCGCGTCCCTGCGGGACTTCCACCAGGGAAGCCAACGTCAGGCCGTTCGGTGTACCGTTCTGAACCAGAACCTTGGCGCCGTTCCCGGTCGGTTTGAGGAACGCCTGGCGTGAGATGTGGTGGTCTTTGCCCCAGTGACGGAAATCATCCGGACCGAAGCCGGCCAGCAGGGGGTGGTTTGGGGCGGCGACGTGAGCCATGGTGTTGGTGAAGGTGGAGACCTTGAGGCCGCCGGGCAACCGGGCGCCACGGGTCCGGTCGGCCAGGATGAGTGCATAGCCACCGGCCTGCACCCATGCCTGGAATCCGGCTGCCTCCGGCGCAGAGCCCAGGGAGGGTGAGGTCACCAACAACGTCATATCGGTCAGCTCCTCGGCTTCACGCACGACAACCGGCTTGAGACCGCCCCCGCGCAACACGTCCTTGGCGTCGTCATCCAGCCCCCAGCATCCCACTCGTTGCTTGAGTCGTTGCTTGGGAAAGACGTGGAACTCGGTATCGAAGCGGCCCCAGCGTGAGAACGGCTTCCCGTCCTGCAGCAACGCCATGGTAAAGGGAAGGTCCGTTCGTTCGGCAACCTTTGGGAATCTCAGGCTGAGCTTGATGTTCGTGTGGCCTGGTGGCAGCGTCACATCCTTGCGGCCCGGCTTGGCGTTGCCGAGTTGCCAGACCAGCTCCAGCTTCCGGTCCCCGAACGTGCCGTTGAGCAACACGGCCTCATAGCGCGCTCTGCTTCCCGAGAACACGTTGCGGCTGAAGCTCTTCAGGAAGAGGTCGATGGGCCAGACGTTCCGGTAGGAGTTGTACGGCTCAAAGGGTTCGAAGAGGGCTACATCCTGCTCGCGGTAGGCCTGCATCCGCCAACGGGCAAATCTCTTGTAACCGTCGAAAGGCCCCATTGGTGTGTAGGCCGCATCCCCCATCAGCGGGGCGTACCAGTCGGGTCCGCCCAACCCGCCGGTGAACAACTCAGTCATCATTACGGGCTTTTCTCCGCGGTAAGCGGGGTGTGCAAACCAGTCCATGAGTTCGACCCCTGCCTTGACGAAGTACCCTCGGTTCGGCTCTTCGTACTTCGCCTCATGTGGGTAATGGATGCTCCAGATCTCCGATGCGCCCCACATGTCCTGATCGCCATCACTCGAAGAGGCGCGGGCGGGATCCAGGTCCTGCATCTCCATGATCAGGTCCCGGTAATAGGCGCGCAACTTCAGGTTCGGGCCCACGCTATGGTACCCCAGTTCGTTGCCGACGGCCCACAGGAACATGGCCGGGTGATTGTAGTAGTACCGCATCATGGCGAGAGTCTGCTCACGCTGGACTCCCAGATAGGTATCCTCGTCGTGCCCGTACCCGGCCACGTAGATGCCGCGAATCGCGATCCCCTGCTCGTCACAGGCATCCAACGTATCGAACGTGCCGGGACTTCGCACTGAATTCATCCCTTCCCTGCGCTTGATGCGATCATACTCGAGGGGATCGAGCGAGTGGCTCGCGAACAGGGTGACCGGTTTGCCATTGAGCATGTAGCGCCTGCCTTCCGGGTACCACTCTGCGAAACCGAAACGTTCGTGAGTCGTGTCAAGGACCTCGCCGCAGGTGACGTGTGTGGTCAGGCGAAGAAGCCTGGGCCTATCGGGCGACCAACAGAGCGGATCGCGCCAGGGGGCAGTGCAGGTCACGTGTGATATGCCCGGGGAGGCCTCCACCTTGATGGGAGCAAACGTCAGGAGGCATTTGCCCTGAGGGGCGTGTACAGCGGCGGCCACGGTCGCCGTCTGTGCTTCCCCCGCGTTACGCAACGTCAGGCGGAGCGTCAATGACTTCCTTCGCCATGAGGGATCGATCAGCATATCCTCCACGTAGACGTCAGGAACGGCCTCAATCGTGATGTGGCCGAGAATTCCGAGCATCGCCTTGCCGAAGCGTTTCTCGTAGGGATAGAGCTCCTTGTTGTCCGCGTCACGACCGAACACGTTTGGGTTACGGAAGCGAAGCACGAGCGCATTCTCTCCTGCCTTAACCGTGTTGCTGATGTCAAAGGCGAATTCCTCCTTACCCCGGAATAGGTGTTCACCAGCCGGTTGGTTGTTCACGAAGATCGCCAGTGGGCCATAGGCTCCATCGACGCGCATCAGGATCCGGCGTCCCGCGAACTCGGACGGCAGCGTCACGTTTGATGCATACCACTGCTGCGCATGCTCTTCGTAGGCCGTCCAGGACCCATGACGCCAGAAGGCGTGCCCGTTGAACTTGTAGGGGGAAGCATCCTTCCAGGTGGCCTCGGCAGGAGGCAGCTCCTGTTCCCGATCACTGTCTAAGGCGAGGCGCCACCCCTTTGCCCCGAGCCGCAGGCAGGGGCGCCCGTCGGTTCGATACCCCGTGTAGTACCGTTTCCTCAGGTACTGAATGACCTGTCCGTTGGAGGCTCTTGCCGTCACCGTGATGCGGTATTGCGGTGCGTTGCCGTTCGAGAAGGCGAACGCGACCTGACGAGTCTCTCCCGCTGAGAGCGTTTCCTCGAAGGGCTCGCGGAAGACTTCCACGCCCCAGTAGTCGATGACTTGCACGTCGCCGCGCGCGGTCGATCCAGCGCGGCGTTTGTCGGCCAGTTTCAGGCGGCACTCAATGGTTCCGTTCGTTTCCACTGTGTCCACGATGCTCACCGCCGCCGGCGGGGTCTCTTCCAGCAGGAGCCCATCCACAGCCAGGGTTGCATGGCGCAGGTCCACTTTGGGCCCTTTGGGTTGCCCGATCGTCACAACAAAGGCAACGTTCTCGCCTAGGTATTTCGAGAGATCCAGGGCCTGTCGACCGGGGTGGAGGCCGCGCATCGTGAGCTTCACGTCCGGTTGCCCGTCGCCATCGGTATCGACGCCGATGACTTTGCTTCCGAGCCAGAAGTTGCCGTCCAGGTGAAAGGTAAGGAACGGTTTCGTTACCTTGAAGGGTGCCGAGATCAGCCGCTTGGGGTAATGGTTGATGTCCCGGTTCATGTAGAAACCGACGAGCCCTGTTCCTTCGATGCTGTGGGCTGAGAAGGCGCCGGTGACATCAATGTCATTGCCGATGGGCCGCAGTTCCCATCCTTCATGCACCGGCCAATTGCGCCAGTCACCATGCTCGAAGTTTGCGTTGGGAAACGGGGCACCGGGTACATCTGCGACTACACGTGGGGGGAGGAGCGAGTCACCTATCACGTCGCTACCGACCCACAGACTGCCCAGTGTCGCCATCAGCAGTGCCATCAGTCTTGCTCCCATCTTCGTGCTGCGTCGTGTCATCTTCATACACGCTCCCTCTGGCTGGCCATGGCTTCGCATGCGCGCCACCAGGCGATGGCTTGTCTGAGCCCGTCAACATCGTCAGCAAGTGGCCATCCGCCTGTCTCGAAGGTGATGGGCCCGGGGAAGGCGACGTCGTCGAGTGCATGGATGACATCCAGCCAACTGATTGTGCCGAACCCTACAGGCATGTGCTCATCCTTGCGGAAGGCAGCCCCCCGGTTGTCATGGAAATGGGTCTCGAAAAGGCGGTCTCCAGCGAGTCGGATCCAGTCTTGTGCGGAACAGGCGCCGTGCAGGTGGGCATGCCCTGAATCGACGCAATAGCCCACGTTGTCATTCGCGATCATGCTGACCAGACGCGGCAGCGATTTGCAGTCGCCCAGAGGCATGATGTCGCCGGTGTTCTCCAGCGCAAGGCGGATTCCGGATCGGGCCAGGGCATCCCCCAGCGTCCGCAGGTTCTGAGCAACGACTGCGTAGACCTGGTCTTCGCCGTGCTCCGCACAGTCCTCATTGTACAGCGTCACGTGATGGTCACACCCCAGGCGCGGCGCGTCCAACGCATGCCACGCAGCATGGACAACAAGCGAAGCGGGAGCGAAGATTGCCATCATTTCGGCTGTGCGGAGCATGTGTTCGGTGGCCTGATTCTGTGAACCGCCGGGCGTGCAGTAAGTCGGGCCGTAATAGTGGCAGGAGGTGACCCTGAACCCCAATTCGTCAAGCCACCCCTTGAACACGTTCGTACAGGATTCGACGTCCGGCTTGCACGGTTCTTCGAGGTTCGGGAAATTGACGCCGACCCAGCGGATTCCTGCCTGCTTGAGGTCTTCCAGACGGGAACGGGCTTTCGTCTCTTCGAAAAGAAAGCCCTGACCGGGGATGAACGACATGACATTCGTGTAGAAGCACAGTTCCCGTTCACTGTCGCGATTACCCACGGACTGAGTCCTCCTCGTACGGGTGCCACTTCCCAGTGTTGTCACGGCAGGGACGTGTCGGGGATCAGGGCGTGTATTCGGCCCTGATTGTCGCTCACGCAGACGATGTCTTCGTTCGCACGTTCCAGCCGAACGATGTCGGTGGCCTGGATGCCGCGGAATGCCTGTTGACGCAAGTTCCTGTCGAACAGGGCAACCCCGAGCCGGGAGGCCGTCACCAGCCGGCCATCGCGCAAGGCGACGAGCCCGGCCACAGGCGCACTGCCGCTGCTGACCACATTCAAGATCTCACCGTCGGTGACCCGGTAGACACGGAGGAAGCCGTCTTTGCAGCCGACAATGAGCTCCTCGCAGTTGTCCCCATCCAGATCCGAGAGCGCGTAGGCCGTGATGGGGACGTCGGAGAACTGCTTCCAGCCCTGTTCCCAGCGTCCAGCGGGCGCCCAGAGCAGGCTGGAGACATTCATGGCCATGAACCCTTTGGCTTTCTCGTTGCTCACCGGGGCGACGGCGATGAAGACCGGCAGTTGACCGTTGCCCGCCAACTTCCCCGGCATCGGGACCTTCACGATTGTCTCGCGCGCTCGATCGAGGAGAGTGAAGTTGAAGCCCCCGGCCGCCAGCACCTCTCGTCCCAGCACAGACGTGTCAGACACGGCAAACTTGTTCACATGGCCGCTCCCGATGGTGCTGTCAATGGCCAGGTCCGGCAGAATGCTCGTCACGGTGGTGTGGCCAAATCCGAAGACCTCTTTGCGGTTCGTGTCGGCGTCGGGTCGCCAGGCCGTGACGAACGACAGGCAGTACCTCGACCAACCGCGTCCCCAGGCTTCGGGGTTCTGCTGTCTGCCGTACTCGTAGAAGTCCACGCGCCAACGGTCCATGCCGTCTCCTTCCAGAGCGTAGCAGGCGTCTTCGGTTGTGTACACAAGCAGTTCCTGCCGCGCGTCATTCTCGAGATCGACCGCGTTCCAGGCTGTGATGACGCCGGGGAACAGCCTGGACCACATCTTCTCGCCGGTTGCGCCTATGGCGAAAATCTCGCTGTTGGTTGTCTTACCGACCAGCTCCGTCGCACCGTCGCCATTCAGGTCAGCCGCCTGTAGATCACAGAAGAGCTCCGATTGCGTGTCTGTCCCGATCACGAACACCTTCTGGAAGGCGAGGGCAGGCTTGTCCGTCACGGCCGAGATCGTGATGAATCGCGCCTTCACCCCCGCCTTCACGACGAACAAGGGCAGGCGTCCGGCCCAGGTGTACTGGGCGTAGGGAAAGGTCTGTTCCCGGAACTCGACTTCGGGGGTTGGCACGTTTCTGGTGTCGTCTTTGAAGCTGTCGTTGCTGTAGGCCGTGGAGAACCGCACATCGCCCGCCTCGTAGTAGAGCTTTGTGCGGTAATTGTTCGCGATCGGGCCGATGAAGTGCAGCTCTGAGATACTCTGGATGCGGCCGAGATCCAAGGTGATCTCCACAGGCTTGCCCGGCGTCCGCCAGTGGGACATGTGGCGCACCTTTTTCAGACTGAGTCTCTGCAGCCCCCCGGTCAGGTCTTCGATGGGGGTGCCTGCCGCCGGCGGGTGGGACGTGATCTGCGTTGGATGGCAGCGCACCTGCGGGTACACGAGCTCATCCGAAACCCATTCCTCGCGGAACCCGTGGTCCTGGGTGGTCTCTGCCGGGACCGCACCGGTCGGCTTCAGTCCGTCGAAGAACGCAGACAGTTCCGCCCCGACCTCTGCCCGGTCAAGAGCACGTGTCGTGTTGCCGCCGACGTTGTCCGGGAGCAAGGCCGACGTCCCCGCGATCTCGAGCTTCCGGCAATTGGCGGCGACGATCTGAGTGGCCGTTGCATAGAAGATGTCGGCCTCGATCTTGAGTGACTTCAGGGCTCCGGGGCTCGCACCTGCGCCGATGAGGGCGAGTTCCTCCCAATCGTTGCCTTTCCCGTGCACCATCACGGCGTTCTCACCAGCGGCTCTGACCGAGCAACGGTCAGGTCGCTCCGGGCTGCGTGCATAGAACAGGTTCTTGAAGCTCACGCCGTCGCCTCGCTGCAGGTTTGCCTTCTGGTATTGGGAGAGGAGATAGGGGCGGGTTGTGCCGTCCGGCTCGGTGCGCACGCTGTGCTGCGGCACGGGTACTGCGTTGACGACGTCCAGCGTGACCCCGTCGCCGGCATCCACGGTGCAGATGCCGTTACGGAGTTGCTGTGGGAAGAGGGTTCGCCACCTGCAGGTGAATGTGTAGTCGCCTCCATCCAGGGCGTCGGCGCGATCGAGCGCCACGAAATAGTGCCCGCGGCGGTGGATCAGTGTCCGAGTCCACTCGGTGTTGCCGTTGTTTGGGCAGACCGAGCTGATGGCTGACACATCTTCCGAGTTGATCAACGCTTTCCGGCGGCACGCGAAGGTCGGGGTTGCGGGCTGACCATTGCTCGCCGAGAGCGTGTTCCGCACCCATCCGTCGGTGAGTTGAGCGTGCGTGTATAGGAGGATTTTCCCCAGATCGGTGTACTGGATGATGGCGTTCGAGTGAAGCATCTGATGGGACGAGGTGAGCTGCGTACCCATGAGGCTGAGGAACGCATCCTGCGGCTCAAACCCGTCTCGAAAGAAGGCGCGGTCAAAGAGGTCCTCGGCCGGGAGGCCGGTCGGCACGCACTTCAGGGTTCCCCAGTTGCCCGGCAACGGTTCGGGGGTCTCGAGTGCGCGGAAGATGCGGCTATCGAAGGGGAGGGCGCGGACGCCGAGATATTGGTCTGGGAACTGCTCGGTCCCTGCTTGTTCGAACACGGGATTCTCGTGGGCCACACAGCACGCTTGAGCTTTCACGTTCTGGGACACCCAGCGGTAACGCGGGTCCCGGTAGTAGAACGCAGCGGCGTTGGCGAGCGACTTGCCTGTGCATCTGGAGGTCAGCGTGTAGGAGCCAATGTAGGGGCCTTCTCCCGTGTAACTGCCGAAGTTGTTGACGCTGGCGATCAGGTTGTCGACGGCTCGGGCCAGAGTACCACTCCGCACGTATTCCAAGTTTCCCGTTAGTGCCATCATGTTCAGAACGCAGACGGCAGAGTCGCCGGATTCACTGGTCACATTGTTGCAGCGGAAGGAATCGATGAAGCGCCGGGCGATGCGGCGATAGGCTCGGTCATACTCGGTGACCATTGCTTCGGTCATCGGGTTCAGACGGCAGTGGGAGAGGACATAGTCGGTGCCGCACAGGTAGTTTGAGAGCGACGAGATCATGTGCCTGTCTGCGTGCCGCGCGATCCGTTTCCCTGCGTGGGTGCGGAGGCTGCTTGCATGGTAGTCCTGCGGGTACGCAGCCTGCTGAACCATGGCTGCCTCGGCACGATTGATGATCTTCTCCGGCACGGCGCCGCTGGTGAAGCAGATCTGCCAGGCCTTGAAGGCCCTGTCGAAGTTGTAGTGGCCGCCGTAAAAACGATCGGGTCCAAGCCGGTCAAGCAGGATAAGTAGGACTGCCGATGCGTACTTGGCGGCCTCGACGCTATACCCGTTCAGCCAATCCCAGGCGGGGTAGCAGTAGACACCACCCGGCCGCACGATGACTGTCTTGCCGTATTTCCGTAGAATCTGCTCCTTGATGTCCTCTACGGGTTTGCTCAGGTCCAACCCACTCCTCTTGAACAGTTTCTCCTTCCACTCGCCTGTGGCAGCGCCCAGATCTCTAAAGTACGGCACAGCAAAGGCCTCACCTTCGAGTGAGGCGATGCGTGCACCAAAGGAGTCGACAGCAGCCCTCAATCCTCCGACCGTGCTCGCTTCCAGAAGGATGTGGTTGACGTCCTTCCTGAAGGGCTCCAATACGGCCCGGTTGCAGAACCGGTCACGGCCCGGCCACACGTGATTGCTTCGAGCAAGGAATCGCGTACTCAACGCATAAATGACTCGGCTGTCGGCCGCGTTGCCGAGGGCGATCATCGGGATGGAGAGGTACCTGTCCTTCAAGAGCCACGTGTCGGCATCGGTTACGGTTCGGTCGGACAGACACGCGAGACGCTTCCCCAGCTTCGCTTCCAAAGCATCCCGGAGCTTGCGGGCGCATTCCCATCCGCCTTCCATTTCCGAGGGATAGATGATCGCCGCGGGGGTGGGGCCGGCGAGTGGCGTTTCCCAGCGGATCTTGCGGGAGAGGGAGCCCAGTGGGAGCGCTTCGGCTCTCCGTTTCCCTTCGGCCGTGAAGAGCCGTACGGAATCCAGGCAGAACCGCGATGGCACAGTACTCTCGCCCTGAAAGACGATCTTCTCGAATGTCTCTCCGGCGTTGAGGCTGAGAGTCCTGGTGACGCCCGACGCATAATAGCAGTCCAGGACGATGGAGTACTCTCCCTTGGTCAGATCATAGTCGAGACGCTGGATATACCATTGCTGTGGGATGTATGTGGCGAAGGGGGTGTCACCCTCGGCCGTGCGCAGAGCCGCGGCCCCGTCGGCTGTGATCAGGAAGTGGAACGCTGTGCGATTTTCGCTGGTCAACCCCTTCATGTGGAAGGCGCCGTGGATTGGGTTCTCCTTAGCCACCAGATCGAAGAAAATGGAGCCGGCACGTGGGAAGCCACCGTCTGGACCAAGCACGGCCAGGCGCGGCTGGTCATCCTCGCCTGACGCTCTGAATTCTACGGAGAGATCGCCTGCTGCTCTGATCTCATCCTGAACCACTGTCACTGACGACGCTCTGCCAATGCCGGACGAAAGCACGCCCTGCGGGGGCGCCCCGGCAAGGTCGGAGTCGAAGGCAAATGTCACCCCGTCTGCTGCCCCTGTGCTGGGGCTCAATACGGCCAGCCCGAGGCAGGCGAACACGGTTCGGAGGCGGCTGGTCTTCATGATGGACGGGCCCAATCCGGAGTGGTGTCATGGACGATCTTCTTGGCTAAGGCGACGCTTCCCGCGCCGATCACGGCGATCTTCAGCATATGTCTTCTCCCGACGACGCTATGTGTGAGCGGCCGGCTATCGCGCCGCGGACAGGTATCTTGAGGCCATTGTGCCCCTGCTGACCTGCACAATAGCTTACGTTCTGTCATTGCCAAAGCAGGGCGGCTACCGCGAATGGCCGTGCTGTCGGACCGCTTCTGAGACCATTGCGGCCCGGTCGCCCCCACGCTATTTTCCTTCAACGTGTGCATCGCCAGCCGGCCTGCCACTGCTGAGAAAACGCAGCCTAACGGCTACGAAAATTGCCTCTTGCGGAGCCGGATGGGCAAGAGAATAGGGAGTTGACCTTTGAGATCCATATGTATGTCTTGTCTGGCGCTGGCGGCCGCGTCCGGGTTGGTTGGGTGCCAAACGCGGGGCCCAGGGCCTGACAGAGCGCAGGTGCGGGAGGCCACCTCTATCAGCATTGATCCGTATTGTGTTAGAGGGATCAGGGGGATCAGCGAACTCAACCGTGATGCTTACTTCGGGCTCTGCGATGCAGGGAGCAGTTTTGATGAGCGCTGCCAATCGAAGGAGCGGTACGATTTTCTGGTCAAGGAGAACGGCATCACCTTTGGGCGAAGGCTCGGGGTCGTCAAAGGGCTTGATCGCTGGTACAAGGCGATCAAAGAAGATCCGGCCCGCCCTGGCTTCGTGGATGAGGGTTACCTGGCGGGGAAGCTGGCCGTCCGTCTGAGAGAGCCGGGTGACGCGTTCCGCCGTGATATGAGCGGTCGATTGGATGTCGCTGCCCATGGGAACCACAACTCGTTCCCCGAATTCATGGGAAAACACCTGTCCGAGCAGACTGCCCGGGAAGAGAAAGGCGAATACCTGCCGGAGAACATTGAGGCTGCCGCGAGGTTGTCGGCCGCAACCCTGCGCTGTGGCTTCACGGACTTCGACCGACCGGCGTACTACGAGCCGGTAAATGAGCCGCACTGGTCCTACTGGGGAGGAGAGCATCTGTCCTCCTGGCATACGCGGACAATGGAGGTCGTGCATCAGGAGGTCCCGGGGGTGCTCGTCGGCGGGCCCTGCATGTCGGTCGCCTACTTCTATAAGAAGCAGTACAAGGCCTTCGACGGGTTGAGGGGGTTCATCGACAACACCCGTTGTGAGTTGGACTTCTACTCGTTCCACTCCTACGACTTCCTGCGTGATGAAAACGGGACATTTGGCGGCCGAATCACGAGCGGCCTGCCGTTGGAATCCGTGCTCGACTTGGTGCAGAACTACACCGTGAATACCTATGGGAAGGAGATTGGGGTCGTCTTGAGCGAGCATGGTGGGTACGGGGCTGACGAGCTGGTCGAGAAGTTGGCCGCGGAGCAATTCACGGAGACCGGCTTCGAATGGGAAATGAGGAAGCGCGCCATCGACGATTTCAACATGGTGAGCAGCGTGATCGCCAACACGCTCGTTTTCATGGACCATCCGCAGACCGTCCGAAAGGCCGTGCCCTTCATTTTGCTCAACGCAATGGGCTGGAACCCGAAGTACTACGCTGTGCTGTACGTACCCCGTAACTACACGGATAAGTCAGACTGGGTCGCGACGAAGAAGATATTTTTCTACCAATTGTTGCGTGATCTGAAGGGGCACCGCGTGGTGGGGACATGCCCGGACCCGGATATCCAGATGCGGGCGTTCGTCGATGGTAGTACGCTCTTCGTCGTCCTGAACAATCTCTCGGGGTTGGACAAGCGTGTATCTCTTGACATGCCCGTGCCGCGGGATGCCATCATCCGGCGTTTCGGGCGCAATCCCAACTACACTCCCTTCCTTGCTGAAGGGCCACTCACGGCCTCTGACGACGTCGCTTTGGGGGCTCGAGAGACGGCGGTTATCAGGGCTGAATACGGGGGGGCGCTGAAGGCGCGCTCGGCGGTGAACGAAGTTCCCTGCTACGGAGACCGAATCGGCACGCCCGTTGCCGAGGAAGCGGACTTTGTCGTTCACGTTCCGCAAGCGGAGCAACTGCGCTACGCGACATTGCGGATCGGCGTCAGCCGTCCAGCCGATGCGGGATGGGATGTCGACGTCATCCTCAACGGTACCCGACTGGGAGTTCCTGTGGAAGGGTGTGCCGAACGGCTGACGCAGGCTGGACAGGAATACGCCTCCTGCAAGATCATTCACCTGGATCCTGCCTCGGTCAAGGCTACGAACACGATCACGGTTTCCTTCCCCGACGGTCTTGCCGGCAGTGTGGGGGCAGTCGTGATTCGCGCAGGCTTGGCGGCTCAGTAGGCGGCCAGGTCGGCTTGGGAAAACCGGCGCTCCATGGTGTTGAGCCGGCAGGACAAGCTCGCCTGAAACAACACCCGATTTGAGCACGAAACACATCGTTGGGGGTGCCGCTCCTCCGTAAGCGGCCAGGCCGGTTTGGGAAAACCGGCGCTCCATGGGGTTGGGCCGGGAGGAGAAACTCGCCTGACACAGCACCCGATTTGAGCACGAAACACATCGACGTGCTCTGCGGTCGAGTTCTGCGAGGTCCGCAGAAGCAACTTGATATGTGGTCCGTCCTTTTTCGGTTCACGATCACGGGCGACGATTACGGTTCACGACTGCGGCACACGATGCCGGAATCCGGACACCCAATCGTCCACCCTAATCGTCGCCGTAATCGTCCACCGATCCTCTTCCGGACATCCTCGGATCCTGGCATCTGCTTCTTGTTCGTTGACACATCGTTGGATGTGCTGCTTATAGGATGGAGTGCCACCAAGATGAGCAGGAAGAACGGCACTCCATTGCTCTACGTGCAGGGCTACTTCAGGCCGAACAGTTTGATCGCATTCTCTCTGGCGATCTTCTGGAAGACGCCCTCGCTGATCCTGCCTTCTGCACGCCATTCCAGGAGCAGCTCGCGCGACCGGAAGGGCATGCTGAAGCCGCAGAGATCGGTGCCGAAGAGGAGACGATCCTGAAATTCCGTGAGGAGTTTGGCACCATACTCCGGATCGCGTGCGAGCGGGCCGGCCGCATCTGACAGTTCGCCGTAAAGGTTGCCGTACCGCCGGAACAACGTGGGCACGACGCCTTCCTGTTCGATCGGCCCGGTTGGCCGGGGCCAGGGGGTCTGGCCGCCGTGGGGGAAGAATGGCGGTTTGCGTTCTGCCGGTGTGATCAATGGGGCTATCTCGGTCCAGAACACCGGCCCGTGCGCAATCATGGTGAGGTTGGGGAAGCGCTGCAAACTGTGTTCCAGCTGTGGCAGTCCTGGGTCATCGTACAGGCCAAAGTCACCGCCGACTTGATCTGAGCCGTCGAACGTGACCGGAAGCCCGACATCCTGTGCGTGCTTGAATAGGTTCTGAACCATCGGGTCTCGCATGGGGACATTGAGCATGATCTCGCCCACGCCTTTGCAGCCCTGGTCGCGGTAATGGCGCAGGAGCTTGTCAAGTGGGGCATCCACTGAGTTGGTCAGCGCACGTGGGTCGATGTTACAGAACGGGAAGAGTCGGTCCGGATAGTTTTCCGCCATTTCGAGGATGTCCTCATTGGCCTGCGGCATATAGATCTCCGGGCTGACAATCGGGAGCAATGCGCCTCTCTCGATATCGGCTGCGTCATAGCGCTCAATCACTTGCTCTGCAGTGCAGAAACCAACGACACCCGGAGTCGGTTTTCTGTAGGCGTGTGCATGACTGTCAATAAACATAGTTTTTCCCTTCCAAACCAACGAATTCCTGGGCCCAGCCCAACCACTGGCGTAGGGCAGCAGAGCAGGCTGGGATGACCGACCGCACCACTTGTTTGGGGATGACATGTGTCAGCCGACCTCTATAATGACACGAAAGCTAACGCTGTAAACCAAAGCCGCGGCGACGGGAGATATTTCTGAACTGGTGTGATCAGCCCCAACAAAAGGCGTCCGACTGGCCGAAGACAGGGCCACCGGCAGGTCGCGACGCACTTGGAGTCGTTGCACCTGTATCTACCCAAGGCTATTTTTGCAGCTGTCTCTCAGAAAAAGCACTCAGTGACCTGGAGTTGCTTCTCCGTTGTCTCTGGGGCTTCTCCGCCGCCCCTGGATGTGAACGTCTTCTTGCCGTCCTCAATGCCTTGGAGCGATATGCCCGAACTCACCACACTGATTGGGCTCAACCTCGTCTTCCTCATCGCGGGAACGATTGCGACGTTGTCCGGGTTCGGATTCGCCCTGATTGCTGTACCGTTCGCTGTTGCCTTGCTGCCCCCTGCCGAGGCGATTCCCTGCGTTCTGGTTGCTTGGATGCCGTTAGCTGTTCTTCTGGCCTGCCGCTACCGTCGTCACATGTCGCTTCGACGACTCATCTGGTTGTTTGCCGGGGCGGCCGTCGGCATGACGGTTGGGGTCCAGCTGCTGGCAACCGTTCCCAGCGACATCATGCGGGGAGCCATCGGCTACGTAACGCTGGGGCTTTGCGCTATGCTGTTGGTGAAGCCCGGGCGTCCCTTAAAACATGAACGCGCATGGCAACCCCTGGTCGGGCTGCTAAGCGGCACTCTTGGGGGAAGCTGCGGCATTCCCGGGCCACCTGTTGTACTGTTCGGGTTGAAGCAGGAGTGGGAGTGGCAAAGCCTGCGGGCCGACTTAGTTGGCTACTTTCTGATCCTCAACACCTACCAGACCTTGTTGTGCAGTGGCTACAGCCTGCTTAACAGCCAGACGTTGGGTATGGGGTTAACCTCGCTGCCCGGCGTTCTTGGAGGGTACTTTCTTGGCATTCGGCTATCGCCTCACGTATCGCAGCAACGCTTCCGACGGCTTGCGTTTACCATCGTCGTCGCAGGTGCCCTGACAGCCATTCTTCGGGCTCTCTGAATGAAGAACAGGCCTTCTCGGCAGCGATTCCGGCAAAAGACGACCGATAGACAGTTCTGATCTGGACATAAGACGAGCTGAAAGTGGCTGAATATGGACCAAGCCAACCCGAATGTTCTTGTGATCATGGCGGACCAACTAAAGGCCAACGCCACCCACCTCCAGGGAAGTTCATTTTGCCAAACCCCTGCTTTGGCAAGACTGGCAGCGGAAGGTGTTCTGTATGAAAATGCCTTCACACCGCATGCTCTGTGCGTACCTGCCCGGGTGTCGTTGTGGAGCAGTCAGTATTCACGAACGCATGGGGCACGCCGCAATGAAATTCTGATGCCGGAGGGACAGCGGCATGCTTTCCGCCTCTGGCGGGAAGCGGGGTATCACACGGGACTGATCGGGAAGAACCACTGTTTCAATCACGACCGTGACCTGGACTGTTTTGACACATGGTGCGAGATATCCCATGTCGGTGTTCCTCCCGGTGCCCCATCAAAAGGCATGCCGTGGTTCAGACCGATGGAAGCGATTCGAGCGGCCCATGAGACGCGGCGGCAGCAGACATTCAGGAATCCGAAGTTTGCCTGCGCCGTCACTGATCATCCACTCGATGATTACTCTTCGGGACTGATTACGGGGCAAACTGAGCGTTTCCTCGAGCATCACGGTCACGCGCCTTTTGCCCTGTGGGTGTCGTTCCCCGATCCCCATGAGCCGTGGGACGTCCCGCGGACATATTACGAGCAGATTGAGGCGGAAACCGTGGAGATGACTCCACAGCGGGAGGACGAGTTTTCGGACGACCGTTGGCCGGAGCGGAATCGTGTGCTCCACGAGATGATTGGGCTCAGGGATGTGCCCCGGGAAGATGTCCTGGATCTGATTCGCATTTACCACGCGATGGTTCGATTCGTGGATGACAGCGTCGGCCGGATTCTCCGGAAGCTTGACGAGTTGGCGTTGCGAGAGAACACGATCGTGGTGTTCTGTGCCGACCATGGGGACTTTATGGGTGAGCATGGCATGCAGTGCAAAGGCGGATTGTTCTACGATTCGCTAACGCATGTCCCCCTGATAGTCTCCTGCCCCGGGCGCGTTCCGGAAGGACTCCGTGATGAGAGCATGGTCAGCTTGATGGACGTTGTTCCCACCGTGCTCCAATTGCAGGACATTGACGTCCCGGATGAGATGCAGGGCGTCGGCCTGCCGCCGATCGTCTCAGCCCCGCGGCAAGATGCCGTCTTCGCGGAGTACGGGGCGGGTGGAGCGCCTTTCCGTGGGACTGATCTGGCCCAACTGTCTCAGCCACACGGGCGCAAGGCGTTGATCCGTTCACTGCAGTGGCGGGAAGCCGCCGGAGAACGGGCGATGATACGGACGCAGGACTGGAAGTACATCCACGACCCCATGGGTGATACGGATGAGCTGTACCACCTTGCGAACGATCCCTGGGAGCTTGACAATGTTGTGGACGAGCCCGCAAATTCGGGTACCGTCGACACTCTCAGACGAAGACTCCAACACTGGCGGGAGACGACGCCTGAGAAGCTCCCGGTACCCATGCCCGCCCCGGAGAAGTACGGGGCCGTGTGATGAGGACAAAGTCGATGCGTTTTCTACTGTGCTCTCTTCCCGTGTGTATGTGTCTGGCGCTGTGTGGGTGCGACGAGAACGTGTATGAGGTGGCTCTGCGTCAAGAAGGCAGCGGTTTGGTGCGGGAGTTGACCTGTTGGCGCTGGGATCCTGATGTGGAAGGGAAGCCGGTGAAGCCTTTCCCGGCGGAGGAACTCAAGCGCATCGCCAATGCCTACGAACAGGCGGCTCCGGTCTCCGAGGCGCGGAAGTATGCGTTTGCCGGCATCGTGGACCAGTGGATGCCTGATGACATCGGCGGGGCAGGGTGGTACGCTCAGTACGCGACCCGGATGGGCACGTCCTTTGCCTATTCCGAGCGATTCCGCGGCAGTGATGATTTTGCCGAACGCCAGGATCGACAGCTCGGGGCGGCTGACCGGTTGATGGACATTATGCTGACCTGGCTTGACGCCGAGATGAATGGCCGAGCCGGCTGGGCTGAGCTCCGGGCATTCCTGGATAGGGACGTGCGCCGAGATCTCCGTAACCTGGCGCTCTACTGGATTTCGTGTCGCCTGGCCATCCCTGGAGAATGCAGTGACTGCAGTACACGGGACGGTGGGAAGAATGCTCTGAATCAGACCCTGTTCCGGTTGCTCCATGCTCTCATGGAGCGGGGCTATATCACGCCTTCCCAACTGCCCGTACAGGCACGGCTCTGGGCGCAGATGGATGCCTCGTCCGCCGAACAGAAGGAGAGATGGATCGCGGCGGAACTCAAACTCATGCTTGAGACCAGAACCGGGGAGCGTTTTCCAGGCACGGAAGTGATGTCGAGCTTGCGGTCATTGTTGGGCTCGGATACTCCGCTCGCCGGGCTCCGGGACTACCTTGAGACGCTTCCGGAGTGGGCCCCCTTCATCGATGCGTGGGAAGAGAAACGACAGGGCAATCCTCAACTTCCGCCCCCTGATTCTCTGGCCGTCATCGGTGGGCTGTTCACGGCGATACTCTCCTCGCCTGACGTTGGCGCGCCCGGGCGCCTGGAGGTTACACTCGCATGCCCGAGTGAACCCGTCGAGACGAACGGGCATTGGGACGCGGATACGTCGAACGTTCTCTGGTCTGGCCCGATCAACAGTGTGGAACGCCTTCCGACCTGCTGCTATGCCTTCTGGACCGTCCCCGATTCAACCTTCCAGGTGAAACACTTCGGCAGAACCGTTCTGGAAGGGGACCCTCTCCTGGAATACACCTTCAAAGCAAGCCAGTTGAGCTCTGCCGATCGCGACGCCTGGGACTCATTCCTGGACACCTTGACCCCTGCTGGACTGAGAGCGGAGAAGATACGCACGTTCCGCTTCCCTGACCAGGGGAAGGGGCGGGGGGACGGGCGTGCGGTTCCCGAATTGCTGGCTGCCGCGCTCGACAGCACCGCCCCCTAACCTGGATTATTCGTCAGGTTGGTTCGTGAGTAGGGACGCCCGAGCTCGTGGTTTCACTTTCTTTTGCCGCTGCACTGGCGGACGGGGCGCTGGATGGCCCTGCCTTTCACAATGTGTCTCTTGGGAATGCGTGAGGGGTTGCCATGCCGCGACCCCATCTCCGTGAGAGCCAGAAGCACGGAGTGGCTCTATGGTCCTGCCTGCTGTTTCCCGAAGTACGTGATGACACTGACTCACCATGTTCCTGCCCAGACCGGCAAATTGTGCGGAGAAGATGACTTGCAGGGGTTGAATCTGAAGGGTAGAGAGCTAGCGTAGATTGTTGTCTTTACATCTTCGGTGACGTCTGCCGGGCACTCCCGGGGCCATGTGTGTGGCGGCTGGGATTAGTAGGTTTGACGTACGGACGCGTTCCTGTAGGCGTGCGTCCGGCGGGCCGGTCTCCTGCACTTGCCGAGGATTTGAGTGACGGACGAGGGAAACGTGGAGAGTGGTCGGTCACGCCGCCCGTACAGAGCGAGTTGCAGCGTGCTACCATCTTCCTTCCCAATGCGATGTCGCGTGGTGTTTCATTAGGGCTCAGTCGGCAGTTTTCTGCCTGATGTCGGGAGATGTCAGGTGGGTGAAGGGAGGCCGCCGGCGAGACGCAACTGCCGCGGTGGTGTGAAGGCCTTTCTGCCTGGCCGCTCCGCCCCCCTGTCTCGTGGCAGTGTGGCAATGCCCGTTAAAGCGGACGGAATTATGACATCTGATCACGACACGATGAAGCTCTACATGGAGCGGATTGGCCAGTACTCGCTGGTGACGCGTCAAGAAGAGATTGAGCTTGCTGCGGAGATAGATAAGGGCTCTGAAGAGGCTCGCCAGAAGCTGATCCGCAGCAATCTGCGGTTGGTTGTGAAGATTGCGCATGATTTCAAGGGCCGAGGGTTACCGTTGCTGGATTTGATCTCAGAGGGGAACATCGGGCTGGTTCGGGCGGTAGAGAAATTCGACCCTTCAAAGGGCGCCAAACTGAGCAGCTATGCTGCGTGGTGGATCAAGCAGGCCATGCGCCGTGCCCTGGCAAATCAGTCCCGAACGATTCGTGTCCCGGTACAGTCGGCCAGCAAGATCGGCAAGATTCAGACTGCCCAGACCAAGCTCAGGGATCGGCATCAACGGGAACCGACGGATGCTGAGATTGCTGAGGAGGTCGAGTTGACGGAGCGCACAGTCGCCGGTCTTCGCAGCGTGAGCACACACACCATCTCGCTGGACGCGCCGATTCGTGACGGGGAGCGGGGAGATTTCAGTGACCTGGTGCCGGATTCTGCCGCTGTCATGCCGGATGAAGCGGTGGAACACAGCCAGACGATGGGGCACGTACTCCGACTGCTGGATCGACTTGACGACCGTGAACGGCAGATTTTGCGTCTACGGTTTGGGCTGAATGGAGAACGCAGGCACACTCTGGAGGAGGTCAGCTGGGTCATCGGGCGGACCCGTGAACGGATTCGTCAGATCCAGAATCAGGCCCTTGCCAAGCTTCACGGCATGCTTGAGAACGACACTGTGGATTTTGAGGTCTCTATTCCGGCCTGATTGGTCTGAACCAAACACTTCTTTGCTGGGCGCGTCACACATCGTGTGGACGCGCCCTTTGCATGTAATCGCGTTGAGCAGACGCATTGTCGGCACAGCGCGGGGCTGGCTTTCCCACGGAGAATAGGCCGTTGCGCCGTCTCGGCACGTGTGTGTGCGCTCCAGAGCCCTGAGCCCGGCCAAGGGTTTCACCGGAAAGAGACACCCCGCTCTCCAGCACGTCTTTGCCCCGGGAACGCTCTTGGGAGGTCGGCGTCCCCGGCGGCCGTGCCCCACGTTAGTGCCTGTACGGAAACCCGGCGGTCGGGGGCGACACGCCCTCCAGGAAGACCGTTCCCCCCTTGGAGGGGCGATGTCCACAGCGACCGTCTTACAGGCCGAGGGGAAAAGGCACGGCGGTCGGGGACGATCCCCAACCTTCCGCGTGCTCAAAGCCCATCCCAAATCACCACTATCTTGTTGATTTCGTACCGTTTACGTACCGACGTTTCTTCCGTTTCCCCGCGACGACCCCACCCCCGCGAAAGTACCGGTGATTGTCAGGCCTGCACGGCCTGTCGGTGGATCTGATCAGATCGACCATTCTCACCAACTCGGAGCTCCATGGCACGCCGCAGTCTATACTTGCGCGAAACAGGACGGATTTAAGGTAGTCCTTTCTCAAGCGGAGATTGGCCACGGCACCCTTCTCAGCGGCGTTCTCGACCGTCTGACAGAGGGCACGTGCCCATTTGGGCTGTGCGTCCTGTGCCGTCCCGAACAGCTCTACGGGGATGGACTCGGTGCTACCGTGAAGAAAGGGCTGGTTCAAGGCCATCAGGGCTCTCACCGCAGGAAAGCAATCTCATGGGGACACGCAGGTGGCTCCCTGTGTTTGCGGAGGCACCATCGCAGGCATGACTCGACCGGCACGCCGCTCGAGTCATGCCTGCTCCTCAGCCTCCGCAACCATAGCAAGTGACGAGGCGTTCCGTGTCCCCAAGACATTACCTTCCCCGGTCACCACTTTCGACCATGAGCACCAGGATTGGATATGGGATCGTCACCTGCGACCGGGAAGACTTCTTCCGCCAGGGAAACAAGGACCGCATCACCGATCACGTCGACCACCTTGTCGTCGTCAACGACGGCCGGGAGGAATACGACGAATCAGCCTACAGCAAGGTCCCCGTTCTCATCACCCACCACGGCACTCCCTATCAAGGGGTGGGCGCATCCAAGAACGAGGCTCTTCAGCGCCTACTCGACGACGGCTGCGACTACCTCTTCCTCCAGGAGGACGACGTGATCGTCGATCCGGCTGTCCTCGAGGAGTACATCAAGGCCTTCGAGGTCTCCGGGATCCACCACTTCAACTTCCCCTTGCACGGCGTAGCCAACAAGACTCCGGCCGGCGTCCCCATCGTGAAGGCGATCGTCCCGTACATGCACAGTGGGCAGCCACTGAACCTCACCTTCTCCACGTGGTGTGTCGGGGCCTTTTCGTTCTACACCCGGCATGCCCTCGAGACCGTGGGACTGATGGACGAGCAGTTCTACAACGCCGTCGAGCACTGCGAGCACACCTACCGGATCTGCCGGGCAGGACTGCACCCGCCGTATCACTGGTTTGCCGACGTCCAGGGATCCGAGCACTACATCGAGGAGATCGAGTTCTCCAACGAGTCCAGTGTCATCCGGCGGGACGCCGAGGCCTTCGACAAGGTTGTCCTGGACGGCATGAAGGCCTTCAAGGCGAAGTACGGGTTCGAGACCTCCGCCATCCCGTCTGTCCCGCAAACGACATTCCTCCCGGTCATCCGCCGCATTGCCGAGGGTGTCCATCTCCCCTCGGACGACGTCCCGGAGGAGGCGACTCCGTTCCTGCCGTCCACCCCGGCGGCGAAGCCTATGCTCGAGGAGGCCCTCGGGGCTGCCGTCCGCCTTACCGAAGGGATGTCCTCGGACACTCCGCAGGGCAGGAAGGATATCGCCGCCCTCCGGGAGGCATCGGAGTACTTCGGGACCATTCTGTAGGACTGCTTCTTGCTCCTCCCTTTGCGAACGCCTGGACAGGCCCGTTGGTTGCATGGAGCGTCGATAGACGTATATTGCGCCATGGTATTGCGGAGAACTCGACCATGGCCTCAGCTTTCACGTTCCTGGGCCTGTAACCACAAGGAGATGCCTATCGCCCACACGCGATCCTAGATCGTGGATCACACATTTTTCTGATCGTGTTTGATAAGAGTATCCGGCCCCCCATTGAGGATGATCGATTCCTCCGGGTCCGGTTTTGATGAAAGTTCTGACGGATCAGCGTGCACTTCCTTACCGCGGACGCGGTGTAGGTGCAGCTGTCCCATTTGCTCATCAAGACCGTGACTGGAGAGAAGACGATGGCCGCCGGGACAAACGAAAACAGCATCAGTAAAGGGCCTGGCGCCCTACACGTCCCCTCCAGTTCTTCTCCCCTCCATTCCGTTCGCTCCGGAACAACGCCCCTCTTTGCCTCACGGCAGCCATTCATTCTCAGTCGACTTCCTGGTCATTTCCACCAAGGCTCCCCCTGTGCTCCCAACTGTTGCGGCCGGTCTTGTAGAATGGCACCATTTTCGGTCATTTGGTTGGCCCCGGGGCCGATTGGGTTGGCGGGGGTGGGGCCACGCGTGTGGCGTGGTGGTCGCCAGTGACGTTGGCCCCACCGGGAGGATCAGTCGTTGGTG
>JABHEG010000306.1 GCA_018676675.1 Lentisphaerota bacterium | reverse complement strand
TCCGGGGGATTCATCCTCTCTTTCAGTTCCAGGACTACTTCCGTTAGTTCTCTAACGACGTCAGTGAATCCGGTTAGCCATTTTTCGATCTCGCTTCTTGCTGTGTTTTCGTTTGTGCTCATTTCGCTTCTCCTTTTTGGTTTTTGAGCGTAATTGTCGGCGGATTGGAAGCGGGTGAGCGGGAGGAGAAGCGGTAATGCAGAAAGGATGGGAGGATAACTATCGTCCTCAATACAACATAATATACTTGCGGATGTTTGTATATACAAGTGGAAGTGATATTTACTCTGTCCACAATTGTGGACATTGATAGAGCATGTGGGTATATTGCATTTACCACCGGACACTATACGGACGGGCAGAAGTTACTCCTATTAGATGCAACATGAGTTCCTATTGAAGTGATGGGTTGTTCGTCATTATGACAAATAGAGAAGGAAGATAACACTACAGGTCGTTCAAGAGCAGGAGTTCCCACAGCATATGAACCCCGAGTAATGGCATTTAGGTAGGACCTGCGAGTACATATTAGTATGCACTCGCTATCAAGGCATCATCTAGAAAATGGGAGGAAACTATTTGCTTCCGATCCGTTTCTATCTTTATTCTATTAATCTTATTCTATTACTTATTCTATTAGTGGCTCATATGTGGCCTTAAGAGGGGTCCATATGTGACTATAGGGAGTCCATATATGGAACTTTGTACTTTGGAGCTTTCTGTTCTGAGGATTCTCACTCACTGTCTTCCTTTTCTTCACCTTCCTCAGCACGAGTCCTGCCCCTCTGCCATTCGTGCGAAAGGAACTCGTAATCGTTCGATTGATTGAGGCCCCGTTGCTTGTACCGAATCAGGCCGGAATCCCGAAGCTCGACCAGGTAGCGCTTCACCTGGGATTTGGACACGCCCAAATCTTCGGCCAGTTTCGCTTCCGACGGGAAGGCTTTGCCATTCTTGCCGGCGCGCTGCGCGAGCTTCCCGTACGCCAACTTCGCTCCTTGGCTGATCTCGGTGCTCTTGCGCTCCATGAGCCAATCGGGCACAATCGCGCCGTACCATCTCTTGAAAGGTCTGATGGGCTGGCCGATCGGAGGATCGGGTGGCTCCGGCGGACCGTCCGGTTCATCATCCATCTCTGCATCATCCCAGTCTTCCGGCCGTGGGTGCCGTCTCTGTTTCACTCAATTTCTCCTCGTTGCTTCTAAGGCCCAGATAGTGGGCCTGCCACTCGTTCTTGCCATCATGAATTGCGGAGCCGTGTCGCCAATCCCATCGAACCTGAGCCCTTTAGAGGCGATCTGTGGGCTGTTGCGGTGATCCGGCACCGAGGCCGCTTAACCGTGCCGCTTCTGCCCTTGTAGTGGCCTTGGAACGCCTCTGATGGCCCGCTGGTGACACCCTCAGTCAAGTGCCGAATCACAGCCTGTTCACGAGCTTCTCCCGGGCTGTGCCGTACCACCGTTCTTCCACCAACACGTACCACTCTTCCTCCGGAGGCCGGCCTATTGCGATGGTTTCCTTGATGGTCTCAGATCGCTTGAACAACCCCCTTGCCGGGGTCGGCATGTCCGGGTCCCACCGGTACCAACGCCGCTCAGTTTCTTCCGGTTCTTCGGCCTCTTCAAAGCCGCATGAATCACATACCCACCCGAAGTCCAGCTGCTGGGGGGCACTCAGGGGGTCAAGCGGCGTATGGCCGTCTGAGAGACTGAACGCCAGATACTCCTCGGCGAGCGGCCGCACCGGCCGAGTATCGAGCATGCGGATGCCGCCGCAGATTGGGCACACGCGGCAAGGCAAAGTGCAGATGGCCTCGTGAAGGCGGTTGAGTTCAGGGTTGTGAGCGATGTAGCGTTTTATCCCGTCATCGCCCTGGTCGCGCAGGCGCTCCATCAAGCGTATCGCGTTCGCGATCACATCCGTTTCTGCAGGATGCTGTTGAGCGATGTGTGACCACTGCGTATCCCCCCCGAGTGCCTGCCGGATTCCAGGATACGTCAACCGCGTGCTTAGTTTTCCCGCACGGAATGCCTTCATAATCTCGGGCGCATACAGCGGCGCTGATCTCAGCACCTCGAGCAGGCCCGGGTGGTCAGCGAGTTCTCCAGCGTATTCGTCAGCGTATATGTCCTTCTCAGCCGCGATATCGAGTTCGGCCTTGACCTGCAGCCAAGTCCCCAGCCACAGCACTGTTTCGTATTTCATCAGCATCGTCAGATCTCCTTCCTTGCGAGCTTCTCACGGCCGCCGGCCGCCATGTTCCGAACATGAAGGACCGTAGCCAATCGGGCGCCGGTCGACTGGATCATGTAGTTCATCTCGTTCGTCCTTCCTCAGGAAAGGAGCGACGGACGGGTGATGCCAGAAGCTCCACGCCGCCCGCCGTTCCTGTATCACTTACCAGATCTCGAAGCCGCCTGATTCCAGGCAGAACTCGGGTGATCCGGCGCGGCGTCCCGGTCCAGCTTATGCTGACTCCCGTGCCGTCGTGCTCAAGCGTCCAGGGCTTGCACCGGGATGTCCCCATGCTCCCCCGATCTGTGACAGTCCTTGCGGTCTGAGATGTCCGCCTTCAACCGGAAATGGACCTCGGCCCCGTGAGCCGTGGTGAGCACGTATGGTCCGGCCTTCTCGATGCGTTCACGATCTTGCACTGGTGCCAGGTACCCTCTCCGAGTATCAACACAAGGCGCATCATCCGTGATCAGCGTCTCCTCACCGGTCTTGCCATCGACCAGGTACCACTCGCCATCCTTCTCGATGGTGTGAGAATGCCAGTCCATTTCGCTAGCCTCCTCGGACGCGAATTGCAGGTGTTCCTCAAGGTTCTTCTGGTCCAGGCATGATCCGTCGTGCCACTGAGATTCGCCTTCCAGCTTGTAGAACAGGGCAGAGCACGCGGGGTGCACGCAGTCTCGGTAGACCGGCCGCCATGCTTCCCCATCGATGTCCCGACGGTCTCTGTTGCAGATGTAAAAGTCCCACATGTACCCGCACCGCGGACACAGGATGCTGTACTCATCCGTCTCCGTGGCCGCGACCTTCTCGGCCCGTAGGTACCCGCAGTTCTCGCACTTCACCTTCTCGCGATCGGGGTAGTAGTAGATCTTCTGTTCGTCGTGTTCCATAGCAATTGCCTTTGACTTGGTTGTTGGATCTCGGCTCGGGGTTGCTGGCCTCGCAGCCAATCACCAGTTGAGTTCTTGTTGAAGCAAGCTCAGTCCCAGATCCCACCGGGATTCCGGGTTTCGGTGGCTCGCATTACTTGCGCTGTGCATCCTCGGCTTCTGTGGTGTGTGTGCCCGCTTGCAGGCGGTATCGCCTCCTGTGGCCGAAGCTGTCAGGCTCACCCAAGACGCCCACCGATTCGATGAAGTCCCTGGCCGCCGCAGGTTTCAGCACGCCCCTCCGCGGGTCGGTATGCCGGGCGTCATCGCGGATCAGCGTCTCTTTGCCCGTCTTCACATCGATCCGCAACCACCGCCCATCCCTCTTGATCGTGTAGGACGCCCACAGAATCTGATTCCCTGCTTTGCGGATTGACCGAATCCAGTCGTCCAGATCGTCTTTGGTGAGGAACTCGTCGTCATGCCATCCGTCCTTGTCAGCCGGGCGATAGCACACGGCTGAAAACGGCTTCTCGACGACATCTTGATGCCTCGGGCTCCACTTCTCCTTTTCGCCACCCAGTTCGTCAATATTGGCGACGGTCCGGCGATGGATCCATCCGCAGCGCGGACATCGGGTCGTGAACTCATCCGTCTTCAGTGAGGCGCTCCTTTCCGCTCGCAAGTAGCCGCACCTTTCGCATCTGACCTTATCGATATCGAGGTAGTAGTGGATGTCCCGCGATTTCGTGCTCTTCGTCTTCTGACTCATGCCGTCGTCTCCTTTGGCGGTGGGAACAGACAGACCCCGCCATCGGGCGGGGTCTGTTGTTGCGTTCGGGTTGTTGCTATCAGTTGATTCAGGCGGCCGTCGATGGCCGTCGCGGCAAAAACAGCCGCTGGATCAGCGGATCTTTTCTGCGGACCGCGTCATCGATGACCTGGTCCATCTGGATTGCGTATGTTGCCGCAGTACGGAGGTCTCGATTGGTATGGATCTGCTTGCGTTTCCGACACCCCTGATACTCGTATGTGTAATCGAAGTCCCACCCGAGCACGATGGAGCGTTTGCCACGGCGTGAAAGCCGCTGCGCCAACGGGATGAAGTCCCCGTCGCCAGCTACGATAACCGCGACGTCGATGGCGCCGTCTATAGCCAACTCAAAGGCCTCCAGAGCAAAGTCGACGTCTACCCCCTTCTCTCTGGGTCTGCCCGCAATCTCTGCGATCGGCCACAGATGGAGTTCGAACCCCGCGTTCCGCAGAGCGAACTCGAAGCCGCGGCGTTTCCCCAGCTTCCCGGCCGCCATTTCTGCCTGGGCCGAGAACTGGCCGCGGAAGTAGTGCGCTTCTGTTATGGCGAAGTGGTCCGGACTATCGTTCTGGCAATCTGCCGCCTGATGCCGGATGAACTCTTGGAGCCCGCACAGATCAATGCGTGCGGCTTTCGGGTGCCTGAACATGTAGTAGTTGCTGACTTCACTGAAGTATCCTCCGTCCATGAACACACCGATCCGGACGTGATCCTGTGCAGTCGTCTTGGTTCTATGAAGGGTGTTGTCGGTATCAGCGTCACCCGTGGTATGGAGCAGCACAGGATGGTCCTGTTTTTCGCTGCCCGGGAGAAGTCTGTGAATAGTTGAAGAAAGAAAAGAGATCATTGTGATCTCCTGAGTTAGTGACCCTCGGCCAAGGCCGATGTGGGGCCTTTTGGATTGACCGGCCGCAGGCGCCGGAATAGGGCGACTGAATCGCTCCAGCCGCATCGTCGAGGAAGCAGAAGCCCCGCCAGCCCAGATGGACCGACGGGGCGATGTGTCACTTCCCTTTTGCTCGCTATGGATGTTGAGGGACTCAGCCTAAGCCGGCACCTCGTTGAGTGCTATGTTGAGTCCTGGATGGAAGAACACCTCCACCTCTGCGGTATGTGCCTCAGCGACCAAAGCTGCGACATGATCCCAGTCGGGAGTCACCGCCTTGCCTTGCTCGTCCGGCCCCGGCGCGATGATCAGCCAATCGATCGGGGCGACCACTTGACCGAGGGTGATGGGACTGCCGTGGAGTTCGCAGTGGGCGAACAGCCTGTTATCCGGGTGTTTCTCCCGAACGGCTGCGAACACCTGTGCGGCTTCCGCAGCACCCACGCTGGACCGAATTGGGGCACCCAGCCACACGTTGATCGGGATGCCGTCGAATCCGGCACTCTCCCCGAGCGTGTCGCTCAGCGCCAGGTACGTCCACTGCTGCGACTTCTCAGCCGTGGAGTGGAACGCGTCAGTGAGGTAACGGGGAGCACGTGGATCATAGGGATCCATCCCCGCACACTGAGGAGCCACCCACCTGGAACGCGCGTCGGGCTTCGCCGGCAGCTCGGTCTTCTGGGGGGCCTGAAGTGACGAATCCATCCTATCACCATCCAGGATCGACCACCGGTATGCCGGGATCTCGGTGTGCGGATTCAGTCGTTGGAAGTAGGGTCCGGCAGCGGCCTTGCGCTCGCGATCCCTTCTGTCCTTGACTTTCTGCACGAGCCTGGCCGTTACTCGCCCGTGCCCGGCCTCCTGCAGTGCACCTTGCCATACGGCAACCTGCTCCTGCGGTTCCAGCTGGACGAGCGGCCGCACTTGGGCTTCGTTCTCGGGTGGGTGAAGGTCGGGTCCACAAGTGTGGATGTTCTCGACGACTCTGAAGGCGTCGATCAGTTGGTAGCCGCGGCTCTTGCTGAAGCCCCATTCCCTCACGAGGTAGTCCTCGAAAGTCTGGTACTGCTTCAGCTGGTAAAGCCCTTCATCGCGGATCGTGGTGAGCGCGTATGCAGCGCTCAGCGCGCCTTTGAGCCCCTTGTCGATGATGCGCTCGCAGCAGTAGAGCCGGTCTAGCCGGTCTTCGCACATCATCTCGCGGGCCGCTTTGGCCTCCTCGATGAGCTTGGGATCAACTCCAACGTCTTCGAGCCACTGCGTCAGACTCGGGCCATTTGCACCGTTGTGCATTGGCATGAACCGAGCCTTCGTGTCTGCGGGGGGCTCTCCTTCATCTGGGGGCCGGTCAGGTGTGTTCGTATGCTCCTGACCATCTTCCTCAATATCCGTCTGTGCGCCTGTGTTGTCAGATGTCGGCGCGGACGCTTGCTCGGGCTGGACCTCCGGGATTCCCGGGGTCTCAACCGCTTCTTCTTCACTCATTCGCTTTCTCTTTCATTTCGCGTGGTCGACACGAGCACTGCGCTCGAACGACCTGTTGGGATGTCAGGTGACGGGACTCTCAACTATTCAGTCCCGCCGCCTGCCTATTCTGCACGGGTCTTAGCACATGGATCGGGACGCGGGTTCACTGGCGTCTGCGCCGCCGCGGTTGGTGTCCCAACGCCATTCGATCAAGGCATGCCTCGACGTCTTCGACGTTGTACAGCCGTCCGCACTGACGCTTTGTACCCAGCTTCACACTCCGCACCCATCCTCGAACCACGAACTCATTTGCCTGTTTCCGTGACAGCGGGGCCATGTGCATCTGTATGAGTTTCAGCGGTGCATACTTGGGTAATGCCACCTCCATCTCCCGTTACTGGGAAATGAAGACGACGGACAACACTGATGTGTCATCCGTCGTCCAGTCGGTATCGTTACATCAATACACGCACCCAATCGGGCACGAGCGGGAGCTTATCGCGGACAGCTTCCGTATCTGCTGTCCTATTCGTGCTGCGTGCCGCTCCCGAAGCACGCAACGCGTCGATGTGACGCTAGGTCGATTCTCTTATGGACACCTCCTTTCCTACTCGAACGGGAATCCTTTGGCCCTCCCGCAGTGCGGAGGGCTCCTCTACCGGTTGATGGGGAGCCGGCACGCCTCTCCCTTGGGCGTCCACAATTTGTGGACATGGCGGAAGCCGGCTTTCAGATGAGTTCGCCAGAAACCACGGCTATCCGCGTCCTGACGGTCCTCACTGTTAGGCTCCGGAATCCACCGATTTCACGAGTGGGAAGGTGTAAGTAACGCAGGCTAAGGCACGTAGGACATTCCGCGAATAAGGAGGAGCAGGGGAGAATAGGGTCCGACCGAGACAGCCTTCTGCGGCCTGGTCTGGGCCCGGAGGAGCGCTGCTCTGGCCTCCGATGGGGGGAAAGGGCGTGGACGCTTGGGCAATTGCTACCGGAGGAAGAGGCCCATTCGGAGGTCGGTGACGTGGGCGGCGAGTTCGAGACCGCTGCAGACAGCCTTGAGCGGGCGGCTCAACAGTTCCAAGAGCGATCCCCCCGTTTCTTGCGGAGTGCGCTGACTGGCGATGTTCCCGATGTGTCGGGCCAAGTCGTCCGGGTCGAAACCGAGCTCATCCGCCAATTCCCGGAACTCGTCAGTCCCCCCCGCGTCATCACCGTTGGCTTCGAGACACGCTATGAGCCGGTTATTGAAGGGGCCAAACTCGAGTGCGCCCCGGCCGCTCTTGGGGCTGAGTGAAAGCTGCGTGGCCCGTTCCGTGATCGCATGGATGCTCTCAACGGCGGACCGCATCTCTGCGGCGCAGGCGGGACCGCTTCCCTCGCAGGAACGCAGTTCATAGAGCAGGCGGCGCGCGAGGTTGCCGAACTGGCCTTTTGCCGGCTCTGAGCCAATCATGATGCCAATCCGTTCCCGGGCAAGTTCCCGCAGACCGGTGGCCGGGACGCCTCGGATTAGCGGGACATCCTCACCCTCCTCGACGTTTCCCTGTTCATCGGCGGGCCAGAGCTTTTCCTCGATCTTTGATGCAGCTGAACCGACTAGCCCCGCGAGGAACCCGGACATCTGTCCCGGTGGACCGATGGCTGAATGTTGGGTAACGGCGTCAAGTCCGCGCAGGGCATGGTGACTGAAGACGCGGTATGCTGCAACGACATTGACCTCATGCGCCTGGAAACTGCGCACATACTCGGCGATGGTGGCACCAGTCCCGTCTGCAAGAATGGTAATCTTGGGTAACTTTGCTCGGGCCAGATCAGCATTAACGGTCGATAGCATCGATACGTCATTAAGCGCGGCGTGTAGTCCCAGAAGCGTTTCCTTACTTGGGGCGGCCACCAGACCACCGTCCGCAACCGAGAAGAGTTGTTTGGCGGGCGTCAGAGTCCGAGCGTCTTCCTTTGCTTTTTTCGAGAAGACGGGCGTAGCTGTCATCGTGTCTCCGTCGAAGTCAGCGCCGAACGGCGACGTTACCCAGGGCGGAATCCGCATAGCACGGGTATCGAAGTGCACGCGCGGGTGGAACGCGAGTACGCTGTACTTGTGGAGGGAGGGGTTGCGGTTCAGCAGCACAATCTCGCTCTTCAGGCGTGCGTTCACGACATTGGTGAGTTGCTTCCGCTCCTCAATCGTGAGACAAGCCTGCGCAGTCGCCAGGACGTCGCAACTGATCTCTTGCGTCTGGAACTTGGAATCCAGAAGATGCCCCGTCGGCCTCTCGAACAGTTTACGCACGGCATCCCACGGGAGGGAGACTGTATCCAGCGGCAGATAGGGATCGGGCACTATGACCATTCGGGCTGAGCAAGTGACACGGCGGGAGAGCCCCACTTGGCGCACGATCCCATCCTTCCCGCCGACGCCTCTGAGGAGCTTCGTGAGGAGTTCGGAAAGTTTTGCGACGACACCATCGGAGCCATCCCGATCACCCCTTTGTTGCTTCCGAACGGCATCGGCAAGGTCACGGTAAGCAGTCGTTACCTCATTCGCATTGCCGTGGCCCGAAGGAGGTCGGCGGCCGGGCGGCAACACCGGTACGTATCGTCCTCGAAAGCCAAAATCTTCTCCCCGGAAAGACAACTTGGTTTCTACCTCCATACCCAAGTCGATGTAGGCCCCCCCGTTTCTTTCGAAGAAAGCCCTCGACTCAAGACGACGCTCGACCGATGCCAGCGCCAGTTCACCATTCCTTTTGGGCCCGTCCAGCTCTGCACCATCAGGGCATTCGGCATCTTCGCTAAAGAGCTCTATCCCTTCCCTCGGCAGGATGGTGAGGTCCACCCGCAGCATTCGGGCTATCTCGTCCGCCACATCGATTCGGAACCCCAGGCTTCGCAGCCAGTCGGCGACGGGGGGCCTTACCGTGCCCCCAAGGTCCACGGCGCTCTGGCTCACCATGCTTCCAGAACGCTTTCCGCAGAACTCACCGATGATGCCTGCCGCCCCGTGGGCCTGCAGAGCCAGCATCTCCTGTTCGCCGTACTTCTGAGCAATGCCTTTCGGCGGCTGGTCGGTGACTGTGCTATGCGGGGGATTGGCCCCGCAGGCACTGAATTCCTCACTGGCGTACTTCGGGAGCCGGAGGATGTAGTTATAGCCGACCACGGCCTGCTTCATTTCCGCCGTCTGACTTGGGACCTGCACCTCAGAGAACGCCAATTCTGCCGGGAGGCGACTTGGTGATTCCTGCACGATCACATCACCGATGACACGCTCCAGCGGTGAAGCGCCAGTACCCGTTGAGACCGCTTCCAGCAGTTGCCCGTAGTTCCCTCGGTTGTAGACGCCCACCGGGCTAAAGATGATCTCCAGCGGGCGGCCATCGACGGTGGGCATCTCGCTGTCAGGAAGGATGGCCGATACCACCCCCTTGTTCCCATGGCGGTTGCAGAGCTTGTCGCCCACTTCCAGGCGGCGGTCTGTCTCGATAGTCACGTCCACACGGTATCGGTAGCAGTCTGCGCAGGGGGCGCCCTCTTCCAAGAGGTCCACACACTGCATATGGACCACCCGCCCATCCCATTTCGACTTGAGCGACCAGTGATCCCATTCCACAAGCCCCGGGGCAAGAGAAGCCTGCACACGCTGACGCGCGGACAGAGCCTTCAGAGACGGGTCGAGGCGCGAGGGCGACCAACCAAGTCTGACGAGCGCATCTCCCTTCTTGATGGGGAGGCCCTCGTGGAGTTTGCCATGGTCGAAATGGTCGTTGGTGACGTTGAGGAACGGCCTCCCACTTGGGATCGGGATGGTCATGGTTCGCCTCTCAGTGACGCGCAGTTTCGCGGCTGCCGATATCGACACAACCACCGCGTCCTCGTAGGTCAGGGCTCTGAAGTACATGAAGCCGGAACGAAGATTGACACCACAATCAAGGCCCTCGCGACCAGACAACTCCGCCAACTCGACGTTCGTGCGTGTCTGCACAGCCGGGACCTCGGGATCTACCACCGGGACTGCCTGACCCAACGCCTTGCACCCCATAAGCACCCGCCGAGGATCATTGTGTTGCAGGAAAGGGATAGATCGAGATGCCAGACCGAAGCCAACGCCATCGGCTGCGTGCAGCTTCCGGTCGTCCCCCACCACCGTGCCGAACCCAAGATACCTATCCAATCCGATACGCTTGCCTTCGGGCGTGTGGAACGGATCGACGCCGGGATCGGGCGCACGCACTTGGGTGCCGGACCCATCCCCGGCAGGACGCATCGACCGGTACTGGCTTCGACCAACCTGCCACGTTCCAGTCGATGGATCTCGTGGCCTCATTGTCACGATCGCGGCCTGGCGGACCAACGCATGGAAGTGGTTCCCGCACCGACTGTCGTGCCCGTTCTCTTCGTCCGGTTCTTCATACGTCTCCAGGCTGCGCAGCAGCCACTCACTCCCGCGTTCCTCGGGTAGAAGCACTTTGCGCAGGCATCGCCGCAGCATCCCGAAGCATCCCCTGGAATCAGTTCCTACCACGTGCTGAGCGCAAGTGCAGGCGAAGCCGCAGCGTTGGCCGTCAAGCCGTCTGTGCTTCGTCCGCTTCCGCGTCCACGTGTCGGCCAAAACGTGATCAATCCGGCGCCACTCGACGGCCTTCTTCCCCACGACGATTCGCTGAACCGGGGCGAAGTAACTCTGGCCGTTGATGACGAACAAACCGGTGCCGTCCGGTGCAGGAATGGCGATTTTTTCAGTCTCGCCTGCCACGCGGAACCGCAACGTCACAGCTCGTGCGGGCGTGTGATGGTACCGGAAATCCCGGTCGTCGATGTAGGAGTCTCCCGCTGGTCCATGCCCCAGATACTCGATTTCCGCTCCGACGAACATATCTGTCAAGTGTGGCGAACCGGGATGCTTCTCGGCGGCGAAGAATCGCCAGAACGCGTCTCGTTGCTGAAATAGCCATGCTGCAGAGGAGTCATCCATCGACGGTCTCCGTACACATCTCCGCGGCACTGTGCCCGCGTTCGGTCTTTTTGGGGAAATGAACGTACTGACGTTTCCGCATTTCGCGCAGTTTCGCAACCCAAGTCTTGATCACAGAATCAGTCTGACCAAGACGTCGGGCTAGTTCGGCCGCGACCTCGCGGTCCGTCATGAACACCCCGGTGGAAATCTCCTCGTGCCAGAGCCTGCCGAGAGTGGCCACGGCATGGCTCCGGGCGACGCTGAAGAGCTCGGCCTGCAGCAAGTGGGCGACGGCGTGCACATCACCATTAGGGGCGTAGAAGTACTTGCCACGGTGCAGATCATCGAAGCGTCTGGTGTCCAGCGCACCCCACTTGGGAGACCACAGATCTGAACCAACGATGTGACTGACCGCGTCCACGGAAGACAGCACAATCAGGTCTGCGCTGTCGCCAGTTTCAAGATACCTGCGCTGCAAGTTGCATAGTCCGCGTAGGATCGCTTTTACACGGTCCTCGTTCTTCCTCGCGCCGGGATTGCGGTAGCCGACGGGAATGGTGTCGAATTCACGGTCTTCGTTCAGCCGTACACACCAGTCGACTGTGATGTCCGGCGGCTTGTGGGTTTCGGGGTTGTGTTGCCACGAGAAATCGGGGGCGTTCTTCGGGGGCCAGAGGAGGGTTGCCATGGGCTTGTTCCCTTGCCTCGCCCGGATGAATCCGGGCAGGTGGAACTCCTATGGCGGCCCCCTTGAGATATGGCGGGAGTCTGTGTGGAGTCGAGGTATCGCTGTTGTTTTCGATTGAGGGAGTCGATATCCGGCCGTGGACAGCACTGCGGCCGGCGGAATGCGAGTTGACTGATGTAGGTTGACGAGATACTGGAACTCATGGCCCTAAATCCTACGGTCCTAGAGGTCAACCGCAGGTATGTCGAGCCTGAGATATGGGGGCTCGTGGTCACGCCAATCGGCGCGGCGGAAGCAATATCGATGAGTTCTTTGGGGAAGATGTGCAGCGGGAGGTGAGATATATTTGCTGCTGTAGGTAAGTGTAGCACAGGGACGTGGAAAAAACAAGATCAAGAGCGTCAGTAAACTTGGTCCACGCCCTCTTTGAGTACAGCAATCCTACGGTGGACGTAGCCCTCGTGGACGCTGCTTTCCACATGCCCGAGTACCGCGGCGGAAACCCCCGACTCAACCCCGTTGTTCTCCATCTCGCTGGCTGCGTAGTGGCGGAAGCCGTGCATGGTGAGATCGTCCCCAATCTTCTTCACCTTCTTCAGCCACAGCCGTCCGAATGACGCCCCGGAATCGCCCTCTGCAAACGGGAACAGAGGGCCCTTCCCGACCTGCTCGACTCGGCGCCGTATCACCGGAAGAAGTCTATTTGAGACCGGCACAATGCGCTCCAGTCCCGTCTTGGTGGTGTGGTCGTCAGTGTCGGTCACGTAGATGCAGAGCGCGTGGCCGTCCGGGATGGCTTCCCCGTACTGCTGCTGGTATTGAGCGGGGTTAGCCAAAATCACGTCGACGAATTCACTCCCCTCATATGTTTGCAGATCCTCAACCCGAATATGCGCGATCTCGGCCTGACGCATACCCGTGTAACGGGCAAACATGGCGTAGTCCTGGAAGTCGTCCGCCGTGAAACGTTTGTGATCAGCCGGGAACTGCTTGCAGATCTTGTCGGCCTCTCCGTGAGTCGGAGGACGGCGCTTCTTTCGGCGGGTCTCGCGGGTGCGCTCGGCTTTGGTGCGTTTGACGCTCACGCCCTTGGCAGGATTCTCTTTCGCCTTGCTCTGCTCAACCGCGTATCGGAAGAGACCCCGGATGGCGATCAGTTCGAGTTCCACCGTCTTCTTGCTCTTGGCATACGCCCCCAGCCGAACATCACGGTAATCTACGATATCCTGTTGCGTCACGGCGCTCACAGGTGTATCCTGGCCGATGTGGGCGACGAGAACTCCGCCAATGGCCGTGTACCGCTTGGCCGTGCCCTGGGAAACAGCGTAGTTGCCGCCTTTTGCGACCATTGCGTCGCACCAACTGGCATACACTTCGCTGAGGGCTGTGTTCGTGCGTTTGTCGTTTGACTGCTCAGGTCCATACCCCCCATGCTGTCCCGCCTGCAAACGTTCCTCCAGCTGAGGGTAAAGCTCATGGATCAGCTCCAATTGCAGCATTGCCTTCTGCATGTCGAGGATGATGGGAGCGAACTCAGTGTCGCGGATCTTCCGGGCGCTCGGCCAGTGGTTCGTGCGCAACGAGCGCACAAAGGACTTGCGCTGTCCTTCGAGCGTGGTGTGAGTGACGCGTAGATGGATGGGGCCGTTCTTACGCGGTTGCCAAAGCCATTTGTTTGTTTCCATGGATTCATGCATGGAAGCAGCTTACGGCAGGCTTGAGGGGATGCAAGCGGGGAAGTGATAACAACCAGTAACACAAAAGGCTGCCAGAGTCACAACTTACTTGCCGAGAACATCTTGAGAATAGTGGCGGAGAGGGTGGGATTCGAACCC
>JABHEG010000152.1 GCA_018676675.1 Lentisphaerota bacterium | reverse complement strand
CGAGGTTTGTAACGGCTTCTTTCGGAGACTGTTCCGGTTCTCTTCATTCGACATTCGGCGTTGGACGTTCGATGTTCAGCGTTCGCCCGGCTGCAGGCAGGAACTTGCTCAACAAGTTAGCGCTTATGGGGCAGCGCCCCGCTTCTCCCGTCCCAACGACTTACGCCTTAGCTTGACGCACATGCGCGACTTACGTGAGCGGTTCCTGAAGGCGATGCCGGGGCGACCGCTCCCGCAAGTCGCGGCTCTGACGAACAGTTCCGTGCTCAAATCGGGGTAGTTGCCAACGAACCGTCTCGACGTTGACGAGGGGTCCAGGTGGTCGTGCTCTCTGCCGAGGGGGGACGATAGCGTGAAGACACCACACATGCCACCGCAAATCCCTTCCCGGGCGTAGGTCTGCCTGTGGAGCGGATGGCCCTCCATGCCGTCACCTGTGTTGCTTTTCGGGGGGAGAACCAACATGTTCCCGTTGTCCGTGATGCACACGTCTTTCCGGAAAGGGACGCACACCGCATGATGTACCGATACTCGAGCTCCGTTGCACGCGCCGTCACTGCTGCCATGGCCTTTTCCTGTGCCGCCTGGAGCGCCACCACGTTACACGTCTCAGCTCAGAAAGGACCGGCCGGGAACGGCACGAAGGATGAGCCTTTCAGGACGCTGATTCAGGCACGGAACGCGATTCGGCAGCTGAAGACGACAGACGGTCTTCCCGATGGCGGCATCACGGTTCTGCTGCACAAGGGGGCACATCGTCTCCTCGAACCGCTGGACCTCACGGAAGCGGACAGCGGCGCAGGAACGGCACCCGTGATCTACAAAGCAGTGCCTGAGGAAGACGTCTGGCTGAGTGGGGGCGTGCCGGTTCGGCTCGAGCGCTTCCGGACACCTGCGGACGCCGCACGTCTGCAGCGTCTTCCCGAGGCCGCGCGGCAACACGTCAGAGTGTTCGACCTAGCCAACCTGGGGGCCGAACTGAGTATTGCCCCATGGCCTGATGCGTGGATGCAGTTCGGCTCGCAGAAGCCAACGATGCTGCCGAGCGTCTGTGAGGTCTACTGCGGGGCTCAGCGCCTGCCGATGGCGCGTTGGCCAAACCAGGGCTACGCCACGTTTGGGGAGATTGTCAGCGGCGGCCCCGGAGACACGGAAGGCCCCCACGTAGTCACCTACAAGGAAGAGAATCCCTCCCGCTGGTCTCTCGAAGACGGCGTATGGCTATACGGCTACTGGTACCGGGCATATCGTGCTGAAATGATCCGGGTTCGGATGATCGATACGGCTAAGAAGACGATCGAGCTGGCGGGTGAGAACACGCTCCGCTGGCTGGAAGACAAAGGGGCAAAGCGATACCGGGCCATGCATGTACTGGAAGAGTTGGACAGCCCCGGCGAGTGGTATCTGGACAGCCGTAGGCGACAACTCTACCTCTGGCCGCCCAGGGAAGCCGGCGCGGGAACCGAAGTTGTCGTTGCGGTCAACGCAGAGGCCTTGGTGCGGGGGCGAGAGGTGTCCCATGTCGAGTTCCACGGCTTGGGACTCGAACACTGCCGCGGCGCGGGGATCGATGTGCAAGGAGGCGAAGCCGTCCGCTTCGTCGCCTGCGAGGTCCGCAATGTCGGGACCACCGGTATGATCCTCCGTGAGGGGCAGAGATACGAGGTGCGCGGATGCGACATCCACCACATCGGCGGCACTGCGATCTCCCTGAAATCCGGGGACCGCGCGACCCTGACATCGGGCGAGTCGGTGATCGAGAACTGCCACATTCACCATACCGGCCGGATCCTGCGCCCGTCTCGGGCCATTGGGATCGGGAAGCGCGGGGTCGGTACCCGAGTAGCGCACAACCTGATCCACGACACCGGCTACATCGCACTGGGCTTCAGCTACTCGAACGACAATTTGATTGAGTTCAACCGGTTCTTCCGGACCAATGTGGAAACCAGTGAAGGCGGCGTGCTGTACTGTGGACGCGACTGGACCAGCCGGGGAACGGTGGTCCGATACAACTTCGTCCACCATGTCGAAGACAGCATGGAAGGCGGTGGCAGTTCGACCCGATTCATGCATCTGGACGACTCGGCACCCGGCGTGGAGTTGTACGGCAACATCTGCTACCGCATTGGCGGCGGGATCTCGGTCTGCGGCGGGGCAGACAACCACATCCACGACAACCTCTTCGTGGAATGCAACTGGGGTGTGGATATCGGCCCGCGCGGGAAAGACATGTTCGCCTCGGACGGCAAAGGCGGTTACCTGCCACCGGAGAAGAGGAGCACGCTCGAGTACCGCCTCCGAGCCTACAAGTACAGCCAGCCGCCCTACAGTACGCGCTACCCCAAACTGGTCGAGATCTTCACTAAGGAACCGATTGCGGCGCCCTGGTTCAACGTGATCACGCGCAATGTCATGGTCGATTGCGCCCGGGGCATCCGTCGGAGCTCGATGCGTCCGGAATGGTCCATCATCGAGGACAACTGGGAGGGGGCTGATCCGGGCTTTGTGAACCCGAATCGCGCGGCCCTCGATTTCCGGTTGCGCCCGGATGCGCCTGTGATCCGGGACATTGGCTTCAAGCCGATACCGATCGAGAAGATCGGGCTCTATGAATCCCCGAACCGACGGACCTGGCCTGTGGACGTCGACCTGCCCCCCGAGGACTGGAAGCCGCGCTGGCTGCGCATCCGGGAGGCGGCCATGGCAAATCCCGGCGCATTGCCGGTATTCAGAGCCATGCAGGTCACGGGGAAGCTTGTCATTGACGGCAACGTCTCCGCCATGGAATGGACCCCCGGTGACGCAACCGGCACTGCACCCGAAATCCACGACACGGCCGAACTCATCTGGACAGCGCGTGGTCGGAAATCCACACGCCCCTGCCAGGCCCTGATCCAAACCGATGACGCCCACCTGTACGTGCGTTTCGACAACCCGACCAATTCCGCAAAAGGCGTCAGCGGCGGGCATCGCTGGGGGCGCGATGATGCCGTCGAGATCGCGTTGGCAGAAGTCGGTACCAAGGTCGGGCCGACCGTGGTTCTGCGCGGGTATACGGACGGTGTGTGGGAAAGCTCCCCCGAAGCGGGGGCTCCAGCGACAGTCGTGGAACGCGTCCGCAACTCGAACATCAGCTATGCGGCGCACGTGGAAGGCCCCGGCCTGTGGACAGCGGAGTGGAAGATCCCGTTCGCGGCTTTGGGTACTGAGCCGGACGTGCGGAATCCGCGGTTCCTCATGAACTTGAGTGTGCGCAACACCGGGGACAACGAATGGACCATGTGGCGCTCAGGCGGCGGGGGGACCTGCGATGTCTACGGATCCGGCCTCCTTTGGCTTGCACACTTTGGCGAGTGGTATGAACAGGCACCCTACAAGTCCAGCGCGAGCATCCACGTGATCGGCAGTGGGAAGACGCCCGTACTGATGGAGCCTCTGGAAAGCTGCCAGGTATACACCCCGGAAATGCCGCTGGGCTCGCGACTAAGTGCGCCATGGAAGAACCTGCCCGACGAGTGGCAGACCGTCAGTTTCAGCTTCACACCGAAAAGCGACGGTGCGGTCAGACTCGTGCTCATCGGCGGCAAGTACCAGGATCCCGCGACCAACGCCCCCAAGCCGCTGTGGGTCTACTGCGACGATGTGCAGGTGGAAGGCGCTGTGCTGGCGAATGGCGATTTCGAAAACGTCGCCCCCAACGGCACGGCTGAGGCCTGGCAGGGACACGCCGGGGCCACGGGTGTCATGCTGGAGGACGCAAAACGTGCGGCCTCAGGGAAACGTCTGGTCAAGGTGGCGCACGACCGGCGTTTCAGTCAGTCCATCCAAGTACGCGGCGGCGTCCCCGTCACCATCCGGATGAAACTGCGCGGCAGCCCCACAGGCCTGTAATCGCATCAGCTATTCGGGCAGATTGGCTCGGGCGAGGACATAAGGAATCGCTTCGGCCTTGAGGCGTGCTGCAGTCTGGTGCAGACGCGTGATCTCCTGCAAGCTCTGTTTGGCCTGTCCTGCTTGGACCCTGTCCGCCAGGGTCATTCGCAGGCACAACGCGTCGGCTGTGTCATCCGCATAGCTCTGCATGTTCGGGTCGGCTGTGTTCTTCCACACGACGCCTCGCGCTGCCCCCTTCCGCAGATCCGGAGGCATGACAACATCGAAGTAACGACGGTACGTCAATACTACAGCGGCAAGCATTGCCTGGGCTTCTGAGAGACTGCGTTGAGCGTGCGCCAGCTCTGTGCTCGCGGCAATCGTCTCAGCCAGGGCCTCTCGTGCGGCCAGGATGCGTGCGTGTGCTGTTGCGAACTGCGCGGCCTCATGTGCCGAGGCCGCATCCGCTGCAAGGGCGGCCGGACGCGCCGTATCACAGCCGTTGGCGACGGCCATCTCCACGTCGATCTCGTACAGGGGCAGTTCGTTGGCGTAGTGGCCCCTGTGCACCTCAGCGAACACTGGCTTCGCAGCCGCTTCGGTGCCCACGAAGAAGACCCGACCGTCTCCGGGTGCGAGCTCGATCGTGGTCTCGGTTGCGGCTGGCCCGCCTCTTCCGGTCAAGACGTAGAGATCATGAAGGGTGGCGCCTTTCGACACTGCGGCCGCGTTCACGGACAAGGTTGCTTGACGGAGCCCTTTCACATCCTGGTTGACCACCACCGCGAAATAGCCATCGGCTCCACGCTGCCGGAGCACACCTGCTCTGACGGCCGGGCCGCGATATGGCACGGCATCGTCTGTCATGGCTTCACACACCACGTTCAGGACGTCCACGTCCGACACATCGGTGAGCAGCAGGGCGCCGCCGATTGCGCTGACATGGCGTCCGGCCTCGCGCATCGCGGGCCAAGCGGGGCTTTCGACGCCCCATGAATCCCGGGCGGTGTCGAAGTAGTACAGATTGTAGCGCCAGCAAGGTGGGGAACTGCTGCCGTGGAACGTGATACCTTTGCAGCCGTTGGCGATGGCTTCGTAGATGGTAAGCCGCATCTCAGCCTCGTCGGGGAGCTGCCAGGTGTAGTCGGGAAGGCCGCCAAAGGCCTGCAACATTACCCACACCGGGGCCTTGGTATGGGTGGCGCAGAAGCGAACCATCTTGGTGACTGCCCATGGGTTCCGCCCCCCCCGTTTCGCACTGCGTACGGGGTACTCGTCCCCATAGTAGATCGGCATGAACGGGAGGAACTCGGTTCTGTTCAGATTGAGTATCACCAGGACCGGATGATCGGGGTCGACCTCGCGGTACACGCTCTGAAGCATCATGTAGTTCGGGATGTACTGGCCTTGCGGTTCGTCAGCGAAATCGTAGGCAAGGAGACAGTCCCCGTAGGCCTCGACGAAATCGCGGCGTAGATCAAGGGTGAACCCGCCCCGTTCGAGACGTTCGATGGTCGCCTCACGTGTCGCCGGCTCGGGGGGAAGCTCGCGGAGGATACGCCGGTTCGCATCTCGCTCGAATCGCCGCATCATATCGGCCCGTGGGATCACTCGCATCCGCCGTTTCCGGACCTCCTCGAGCTTTGGGACGGTACCCGTCTTCTTGAAGTTCCCAAGCAGGCCGCCTTCGCTTGACATGTAGGTGTTCATGTAGCAGCGCCGGTACGCGCGAAGCTGCCGACTCACGTGGTTGACCATGTTCCCACCGGCACCCTTGAGGTAGCCGCGGAAGTACTCTCCGTAGGGAAAGAAGCCGGTTGCAGCGGGGAACTCGGCGAGCTGTTCCGGCGGCGGGGGAAGATCCATGAGAGGGCTGGCATCCAGGGACAGAGGGCTGATCGTGACGGCGGCTTCGCTGTCCCCGGTGCGCACACTCACGCTCATGGACATCACCTGTGTGCCGCCCCACGGCAACTCGACGACAACCGGCTTCCCCAGCCGCAACGCCGCCTCCTGCTCGACCACACCCACCGGGGGATCAGCTTGAGCGACCGCCCTTACCCGGGCCGTGGAAGCAGTCCCAAGCACCGATACGGCCAGGGCTCGTTGCGTGTCACCGGTGGCTGTCAGGGGCGACAGGCCAACAGCAACATCGTTGTTCGCAGCCACGACCGGCTTACCGCTGGGCAACACGGCGATGGCATAGCGGGTCTCCCACACCCCGCCCGGCGGAATCGAGACGTCGCGGTAGTACCATTCGACCGTCTGCAGATCCTGATTGCGGTAGAGATAGGCCTTCTGGACGTCATCCCGGTCGAACTGGAAGAGCAGAGCATCGTCGCTCTCGGAATTCGAGCACGCGACCCAACCCGCATCGAGATCGTTGACGTCCATCCCCCACTTGGCCAGGCCTTCCTCGTGCCGGAGCAGGCGGATTTGTCCCGCCATGGGCACGGTGATGGTGGTCTGCCGTGGTGGCAGGCACTGTTGTGCCCGGAACGCGAATGTGCGCGTGTCTTCGCTCGAATTGCTGACCCGCAAATTCACATCCAGCACTGACAGCTCGCCGCGCAACATGAATTCCTTCTCGATCACGAGTCCGGAAAACGGCTCAGGAAGTGGGCCGTGTCTTACCTGCACGCGTCGATTCTTCTCAAGCACCTGGACGGCGCAGGCGGCATCACGCAGCAATCCCGGATAGTCGTCACACGGGACGATCTCGGCTGCCAAGCCACCGGGCCTCACCCCTTCCCAGAGCGTTACATCACGACCTGTTCGCTTGTCGACCAACGCACGCACGCGCCCACCGATCAACGGCTCAATGTGGACTCGGACCAGGCGGTTCTCCAGCACATCATCTGCCACACGGAGCGAGACATCATCGACCCACACAGGGCCCTCCCCTTCGTTTCGGAGGAAGACGGTGAGCCGCGCAGTCTCCGGCGCCGTGCTGATGGGCAGGGAGAGTTGGGTCCACTCCGTGACGTCCCGGTGCTTTGTAGAGCTCACGTACTGGAGCTGGTTGCCCTGGGCGTCATGCGTCATCATTGAGCAGTAGGCCCTCGCATTGGGGGCTGCTCTGAACCAGTATTCCAGGGTGAGCTTGCGAACACCGTTGATGGAGTTTTCAACCCGCTGCGTCACCATGTTGTTGTTCCGTGGCTTGCCATCGGTAATCGCGGCCGGAGGAACTCCCGTGATGACGGCACAACGTTCGCCTGTACGTGCTTCGGTCGACAACGTCACCTTGCCATGCGGATTACTCCAGTAGGTCGGCGTCCACGATGCCGCGAAGCCCGTCTCTGCATCGACCTGCTCGAAACTGGGGTTCATGACCGGGTTCGCTGCAGCGGCTCTGGCGTCCTTGCCCATGGAAATGGCCAGGAGACACAAGCTCAGCACGATGGTTGTGAGTTTCATCTCGAATCCTCTGTGTAGCGGAGACGGTAGTGGTGAGCCGGGGACTCACTCGCGGTCGAGTGCCTCGAGAATCTCGGCTCGTACCTTGTGGAATGCCTCCGGCTGCCGTTCGTAGCGCACAAGGGTCCTGATCATCCGACGTGCAACGGCGTCGGCCTGGTCCGAGTCCCGCGCGGCAAGCAACGTCAACAGAGCGTGATCCTGAAGCCCGTCCCGGAAAGCCATCATGCGCATACCGCCGACCAAACCGTCCGGAGTCGGATAGAAATGCCAGTTGTCTCCGGGGGGGTGTCCCGGGTCCTGGGATCCGTTCGGGACCGGACCGACGGACGTGCGATACGGATCTGCCCCGCGGAAGATGTTCGCGCCCCAGTTGAGGTATCCGTCCACGCCGAATCGGTACGCAATCCACGGATAGAGCCGCGAATTGGTCAACGTCTCATCCAGGTGCCGGTTCGGATAGGGAGGAGGTGGACTGCAGCAGTTGTAGAACCAGGTGGTCTTGCCCGTCTTCCGCCGTTCGGCGATCAGGGATGCCCGACGCTGCAGATACACCACGGCCAGGACGGATACATCCACCATCTTCGTCATTTCTTCGGGCCTCTTGTTGATCGCATCGATGGTTCGGACACCAGGCAGGCAGGACCGCAGGAGATCCGTGAGAACGCGATACCGGTCAACATCGTCCGTTTCGTCAATCTGGTGCTGAAGATACCGATGCGTCCACTGGTTGCGTTCCAGATGTGTTCCCAGGGCCCGATAGAACGCTTCCAGGAATGGCAGGAATTCGGGCGGCTTTCCTGAGGAGACCAGGACACCCCGCGTCCCTTTGGCGGCATCAGTCCCGTACACCGCGCCCCACTGAACCACATGGTGCCCATGGAATTGGGAGAAACCAAGGCGGAGGAAGGTGTTCATCCAGCGATCGAACCGGGCAAAGTCGAACTCGTATGAGCCGTCCTCCAGTCGCGTGGTCTCGACCAGGGGGTGCTTCCCTTTGATGGTGGGCGTGAAGATGCAATCCTGTCCGAACCAACGCAGCGTTCGGGCCGTGTTCTCAATCAGGCGCCAGTGCTCCTCGCTCCACCATGCCGGCGGCGGGCCGCTGCCCAAGTCTTTAGGATCAGGGCTCAACCAGTATGTCACGTTGAGCGACGGCTGTTCCGGGAGCTGTGTCCGATGGACGCGCAATTCGATCGGACGGGATACGTGGCCGGACGTAGTAGAGACCCGGACACTGCTTCGGTAGATGCCGGGAGTCGCCTTGCGGTCGACATCGGCGGTCACAAGAACGGCCTGGCAGCGCCCTGCCTCCAGCTCGACGTCCCCCCTCTCAGCAATGACCTCCGCCACCTCGAAGGGCGCTTCCCGAATGAACTGCCTCAACCAGGCCTCAGGGGGCCGCCGGCCAATGGCGGTGCGACTGCCCCCGTTGGTGTTGGCCTCCACAGGCACGGGACGCACAGCAGACACGTGGATCTCGCCTAGAAGAGCCTTGCCCGCATCCGTGATGAAGGGCTTGGCCACGACCCGGGCGGGGCCGGCCGCAGGAGAATGGACGACGAACTGCCAACTGGCGGACCCACCGCGCGCGGCATGTAGCGACCCGGCAAAGCGAGAAGGCTGAGCCAATCGATCGGGGAAGACGGTATCCAGGCAGTCCGCCATGACCACGTTGAGTCCCCCCGAGTAGTGCTCAGTCCGGAGGCGTTCGTGACGTGTGGCGATCTCGGTTGCCTGTGCTCTGCGACGGGCCGCGAGTCTCTGAGGCCACTCTGGCCCCAGATCCGTCTGCCGCAGGGCCTCGAGCTGTTCCAGCGTCAGGAGCGCTGGGCGCTCCGAATCACGGCTGGCGTATATCCGCAGCGGTCCCAAACGCCCGGGATATCCGTATCGCCCTTCGACATTCGCCGCCCCGAGCACCAACTCCGCCTCCTCTGCGATGCGCAGGGCGCCGCTGTCAGCGGACGCCGTCCAGGTGAGACGTACGGGATCCTCGTCGGCGCCGGTGTAACTCAAGCAGTTGTCCTGTGTGCGTGTGCCGTCATAGGTAAAGGCATAGAAGATCCACCGGTCCGGGGTCACGAAGTGTCCGTTCGAGGTGGTCCAGAGCACACTCCCACCGTTCTGGCCGTTGATCTTCAACGCGCCGGCGTCCTTTCCCTGTTCGTGGAAGAACAGGCTAAGCCACGGACTGTGGAACGCGTAGTCATGCCCGCCATCATCGTGGACCGGATCCACCTGGAACCACCCGGCGACAGTGAATGAGAGCGCTCCGTTGAGACTCGCAGTCAGCTGCGGGTCACCGAATGCCGGTGCGTCGAAGCGGCTTTGGGCGGCACACGTGGCGAATGACAGGCAGTGTCTCTCACCGACGCCGGTACCCGACTCCAAAGCCGGGCGTTTCCCGGCGGCGCGGAAAACGCCCGGAATCGACTGTCCTGCCCCCAGGGCCACGATCCCCTCCCCGGCCTGAAGCTCGGGAGCAAAGGCGAAGACGGGTTCCGGAAGCATGCTGTTCTTCTCTTCCGTAGCCTGCGCCGCACAGTCAATCCCAAGGAAAGCCATCATCACACACCCCGCCCGAAGCACCGCGTTCACAAATCTGCAGTCGTTGTTCATCATCGTACGTACGCCTTCCTCTGAGGGCTCACCGTTTCCAGTGGTAGGTGAGCGGGATCTCGAGCGTTGCGCCTTCCGCAAAGGCGTAGGTATACTGCTGCGTCTCCGGGTCGAAGCCGGAGATGAAGGAGACATTACCGACCTCCAGAACCGTCTTTCCGTCTCGTGCCGTAACCGTCTCGATCCGGTAGTTGCCGTTTGCGTCGGGAGACGGTCGTATGTCTGTCCACAGCGGACGGAGTGCCTCGGGCGGCACGGCGAGTTCACCGTCAACGGTGATCGTACAGGTGCTGGACGCGCCCCTGTCCAAGGCCACCACGTTGCCACGCACGCACGGCGTATAGTCTTCTTCGAACGCATCCCCGATCCTGACATGCGACGGTCTGACTGCAAGCAGCTCAGACAGCTTGCCGTCGGCAGTGAACCGGGCAACCATGAGCCGTCCCGCGAACCGGATGCCGCCCTCGACAGTGGTGGTTGTCGAGTCGTCTGTACATTGCACGATGACGTCTCTTCTGCCGTCGCGCAGTTTCACCTCAACAGCGGAGGCCACGCCGCCGGCGTTGGCGGTTTCGAGCGTTCGCAGCGCGGCAACACTGCGCCGGTCACACAGATGCGGCTCGATGACGGACGTGTAGACAAACTCCTCGTCAGCGCTCGTGCGTTTCCGGGCGAGCAGGTAGTGGATGTCTTCCGGGTTACCGGGGATGTTCTGGGGCGGCCGGCTCTTGGCCAACGCCACCTCGCACAGCGGGTTGAGCAGCGTGAACCGCAAGCGCACGTCATCTCCGAATGGGGACACCTTCTGGAAGTTCTCCAGCTGCCACTCAGCTGAGATCGGGCCATCCATGGTCGCACGGCTGACGTCATGCAGAAACTGCATTCCGCTGCCGACACGCCAACCCTCACCCTCACGCCGGACGGCAAAAGGCACATCTTTGCCCGCATATGAACCGCCCTCCTGCTGAACGAACCGCGCGCCGTCGAGCGCGACCGTCCCGACCCCGGAATGGAAGCTGTACACATGGTCCGTCCCACCCGCAATATGGAAGAAATCGACCACGTAGAACTCCGTGTCCGAGAGGTTGACCAAAACGGGCATCCGGCTGAATTTCCTCAAGCCCGGATACACCCGTTGCGCGTCGATCTCAGTCAGTGACGCAAGCGGCGAGACGACGAAGAGCTTCTGGTCTGCAAGTCGCAGATCCTCCGGTCCGGCATCCCACTCAGTGGCGACGGTATTGTGGCCGATCGGGCGTTCCCAGAACCCCTGCCGCCAGGTTGTGTTGGATATGTTCGGGTAGCCCAGGCCCGGCATCAGATCCATGCCGTACGCGAACAGGTAGAGGTTCAGGCTCTCGTGGTGGTTGTGTCCCGTGTTCGAACCGTAATAGGCGAGCAGAGACCGCTCGTGCTCGCCCGCGCCGCTGCGCATCACGGCGAATCCGCGTCCGGCGAGATTGCAGGACGACCGAGCCACCGGCGTGTTTTCGCGCCGTATGGCGTCAAGTCGCTCCTTGACGCGCTCGTAGTCGATGTGCGGATTCAGCAGATCACCTGTCGGCATGGCTTTCTTGCCGGCCATTCGCCAATACATCCGGCCGATGTCGGCGTCCTCAAAGGCGGCATAGGCGGCAAACAGATTCGCCTGTTGTGCACCCTTCAGAATCATCGGTGTCCCGAATCTTCCGCCATCGCCCCAGGTCGGCATGAACCGGTCGCAGCATACCAATTGGAACGACGTCTTGTAGAACGACGGCAGGCGTTGTCGCATCAACTGCATGGCCAGCCGGACGCTCTCCTCGTTTGAGTCTTCGGCAAACCGCAAGAGGCTCGGGTACGCCTGGGTCAGGAAAATGGGCATGATCGCGGAGTACCCGAAGCCGCCTTCCCAGGAGAATCCGTCCGCGGTGAGGGCGGCCGTGCGACGTCCAATCCCCCCGCCCAACCTGGTCTTGCGCCAATCAGAATGCCGACTGGGGATGGGCTCACCTTCCGCGTTGCAGAAGAGCCACGACACGAGCTCGGCCTGCAGACCTTCGTCGTGAGTCGCCAATGCCATCATCATGGCGACCTCTTTGTTGAACCCGGTGTTCCCCCAGATACGCGATTGCTTCTGCTTCTCAAACGTCACTCGAAGGATATTGGTCTCGATCTTTGCGCTCAGCGTCGCATCGGTCTCGATAGAATCGCGGACCAATGCATATGCCCTCGCCAGGTCAAAAGCGACCCGGGTTGACCAGGTTGAGTCGACCGCTGTTCCGTAAATCCCACGGTATTGGTGGTACCCGCCCTTGCTCGCCCAGTACTCGAAATCGAGTTCAGGATAGACGTCGGCGATGCGCTCCAGGAGAACCGCCGCTTTCTGGGCATATACCGGGTCGCCGGTCACCGCATACCCATAGCCAAGGCCGACAGCGGCGGAGGTCACGCTGTTCCCGCTTCCCGGATACCTGGCGTTCGCGCCCCAGTTCGCGTGGTGGTTATAGTGCGCGACGAATTTGAAACTGCCCTTCTCTTTGTCGTTGTAGCCCGTGCCCGAATCCACGCCAAACAGGTGAAGTGGATCGTCCGGATCGGGGTGTTCCGTGTTGAACAGCAACGCTGCATCCGCGCGTTCCGGCCGGAACATCCTGTTCTCATCGAGGCCGGACAGGTAATAGGCCAGGAAATCGTTCTTGGGGAAGCGCTCGTCGCAGTTCGGACACTGCACTTTCCACGGGTGCCTCTTGGGGTCCATGCGCCACGGGTAGTAACCGTGCTTGAACACCTCCCGGCCACACTCCGGGCATCCGGCTTTCCGGTGCAGGTACAGCGCCCGGGGCACCATCTGGCTGGGAACGGAAGTCCTCAGGTCAGAGTCCGACATCGTCTTCCACCGCCTGCAGCGGTCGAGGATGTTCTTCCTCTGTTTTCGCGCCCACTCGTAGTTGCGGCACAAGTCCCGGATGCGAAGGCGATACGTTTCGTTGAATGGGTTCATTCCTTCCCCCATGGCTCCGGCGCCCGGCGCCTTCTTTGACTCCGGTCGGGGCGCGGAAAACGCGGCCACGCCGCCCAGGAAGACCACCCCAATCGCTCCACGAACGGCGAGTCTGAAGCGTCGGAACTCACGTCCATACATCATATTCTGGACCATCTGTTTGCGGTACGCCAGACCTCAGCCCCTATCCATCAGCCACTCGCCAGTGGCTTCGAGGGCGCGGCATTTGGCATCCAGGTTTTGGCGACGTGCGGGGACAATGTCCACGACGTCGAAGCGGCAGGTGCCGAAGATCATGCGCATGCGGCGGACACACTCGTACGATCCGGCGCCCCCTCCTCCGGCCACGGCAATGCCGACAACGGGCTTGTTCTGGATGCCGGGCCGTGCGTTTTCCCTGATCCAGCCGATGCGGCCAAGCCGGTTCAGGTACGCGTGCAGACTCTCACTCAAGCCACAGAAGTAAACCGGGTTGGCGAAGACCACGAGGTCTGCCGCGCGAAGCTTCTCGGTGATGGCGGCAAAGTCGTCGTCGATAACGCACCGCCCTTCCGTCCGGCACAGCCCCCATCCGTTGTCTTCACACTGACGGCAACGCTCGAGTTGACACGCCGGCAGGAAGATCTTGTCCGAGGTGGCCCCCTTGGATGCAGCCCCCTTCAGAAGGGCATCGGTCGCGCGCGCTGTCTGCCCATCCGGGTTCCGGCTGCCGAGTATCGCGAGTATGTACATGACAAGCCTTTCTGTGTTCTCGTGGTCTGGTTGGGAAGTCGCCCCCGTGCATGCCGGGAGCAGCCTAATCTACTCGCCACGTCCTAGGGGGCAATCTCGCCAGGAAAACGACCACAACCCGTCAGTCTCGTGTGGCGGCTCGATGGAGTCTCGCCCTTGGAGTTGACGGCGCCTGACAGCGCAGGTTCGGGGGGGGGGGGG
>JABHEG010000034.1 GCA_018676675.1 Lentisphaerota bacterium | reverse complement strand
TCCGTCTTCGCGATCCTCTTTCTCTCCCAGCGGAATGACGGCGTCATCGTCGACTTTGACGCCAATGACCGTGTCGTTGCTGCTGGCGCTAACCCAATCGGCAACCCAGTCTACAGTCTCTCCCCAATCCGTTCCGTCTAGGAACGTGCCTGTGGTGGCAGACCACATGATGGCGGCTCCGTCCACAGGGTATGTTTCAGAAAGGAACGAGAAGGTGTCCTCTTTGTACTCGGTCGCCGCTCCCACGCGCTTGTCAACATCCGTCGGAACTACCTGAAGAGGTACCACGTCTCCAAGGTGGAAACACTCTCCGGGGGCAGCACCGTGTATCTCACCCGGGGTGATTGGCGTGTGAGTTTCCCAATAGGGCACGACAACATCAATGGAGTCCGACGCCGTGTCTCCACCACGGTTTGCTGTCACGGTATAGTGTACGGTGACTGTCTCGTTGTCCTCACCATCAGCGAACCTGATAGTCACTGAAGACGAATGGCAATCCTCGGGCGGAACCACTGCCTCACCCTCCTCGTTCAGCGCCATACCGTTGAATTCCCAGGAGTATTCGTCTTCCCAGAAAAGCGGCGGAAGCTCCGCCGCGTCGTCATCGAAAATCCCGAAACTCCCATCAGCATTGTATGTATGGGTGTTCGGCTCCAGGTCTGGCACATTGAATGGCCTCTCCTTGTGACCAGACAGAGAGACGTCGACATTGACTACCATTTCGGCTGCATAACACGCACCCACTAGAGGAAGCAGTGTAAGCAGCGCCGCTACAGACCATCTCGACTCTCGTTCTCGCATCATAGCTCTTACTCCATTTTCTGCACCACATTACCGCGTATCATCTCCTCGATGACACGTTCGGCATTCTTGCCGTTCGCCATCAACGAAGGCCCAATCAACACCCGCTTCTCTACTCACTCTTCCTTCGATGCAGGCCGCTGCCTGCATCGCGCGGCCAATGCCCTTGACCACCGGGAACTGCCGAATCTCCGTTCATGGGTGGCGAGCACCTCAGTTGCCTTGCCGGGATTACCAGCCCTGATGCAGGCGTCTGCGAGGTAAAGCTGTGACAATCTGACAAGAGCGCTGCACCGCTTGTCACCGGCGTACCGTTCAAGGCGGTCACAGGTTGCCTGAATCCGTTCTGGAGGCTCTCCGGCCCCGCTTTGAGCAACCACCAAATCAGCGAGGATCTTGGGCTCCGCAAGCTCGTAAGGGCCCGCCGCCACACACCGGCTGAGATACTCGACGGCGGTCTTTGTGTCTCCTTGGTCCTTTGCAGCAGTTCCAGCCACCTGCAGGACCTCCCACGTCTTGGCAATGTCCGGGAAACGCTCCGCCAGCAGCGCATAGGTCCGCAGTCTGGCCGAAGGGATGGCATGTTGTTCGCGGGAGAACAGCAGGTTGTGCAAGGCTTGCTGCAACGCTGCCGGCCTGCTCGCATGTGCTTCTGTCAGATTCGCGAAGTACGCAGACCAAACACGATCCCAGCCGTGCTCGCCGTCTTTGAATACCCGCATGCGGAACAGAGCTCGGTGGAGTGGGTGCCCCTTCCCGACACGAGCCACCAGTCCCCGGGCGAGTCGTTCGTAGACGGCAGCCAGTTCCAACTCTGTCCGGCCGTTCTCCAGGCTGCTGAGATACTGGTCGAACGCCTGCCTGGAGCGTCTGTGCTGCCCGAGCAGTCGTTGGCACTCGCTGAGCATGTACCAGAGCCGTGGCAGCGTGGTGTCCTCTTCGGCAGAAACGGTCATTCCCACTAGAGCTAAGGCCAGTGAGTGGATTTTCTCGGCACCCGCGATGGACTCCAGCGGCGCTTCCGAGAACGCGCTCTGCAGGCACGCATATTGCACGGCTAGTCCATCCTTCCCCTCCTTGCCGTTTCCTCTGCCGCGCCAGCGGTGGGGCCTGAACACCCCGGAGGCGACCTTGGAGGGACTGCGACTCCCGCCGACGGCCCCCGGGCTGGAAGTCCGCTCCGACTTCCCGTCTGCAGCCATCTCGGCATCGGCAGAAGACGATGCCGAGCCCAACTCAACGAGGGGCACATCCCAAGCCCCCACGATCGGGTCAAGGAAGATGCCGGACAACAGCGTGTTGATGCTCAGGTTCCGCCAGATGCGGAGTGTCACAGCAAGAGGACCACGCACCCCGAAACGCTTGTATACGCCGCCGCCGAAGTTGCGGACATCGCTAACGGTGATGAGCTTGCCGTCCGCATCGGTCACCGAGATCGTGTAGTAGCGATTCGGTTCGTAGTAGTTGTGATCGTTGACGAAATACAGGCTCAGTATGTGATTGCCCTCGGGGACCTCGCACGTTACGAGCAAATCCGGCCCCCTTCCCAGAGGATGCTGTTCGCCGTAATCGTCTCGGTTCGCGGGAATGTGGGTACGCCGACGCGGGTCCCACAAAGCAACGGGATCGTCGGAGGGACCTTTGGATACCCACAGCCGCCCGGTCTCTTTGGGTGAGGTGGTTCGGACTGTGTACTTCAGTCGGGGCCACATGGCGCCGCCCAGCCGATCTGTGACGTAGTTCTGCGCACAGAGGATGTACTGACTGCGTCCGTACCCAAGGAACCAATCGCCGCGCGTGGTGCGGTCGTTTGGGAGGATGCGGACCCCGTCCCCCATGTCAACCGTCTTCATGTCCCTGAGAATGGCGATTCGTTCAGACGCGTACTCCGCTTGCCTTCGATGCCAGGCCACGGGGGTCGACGCGATGAGCTCCTTGTTGGCCGCCACGGCCGCATCCCAGGCTTGCTCAAACTCGTAGCAGCGTGCGAGTTCAAGCGATACGAGGCTGGCCAAGACAGCATCTGGCATGCCGCTTGCCCGATTGAGCACAATCCTGGCCGAAGCGAAGTCCCGCATCCCCATCTGGGCGCCCCCCAGACCAACCAGAGCCCAGGCCTCCAGGGCGCCGAACGAAACCCCACCGGCAAGGACGCCCTCAAACACCTGCATGGCCTCCAAGTAGTAACCGAGACGCAGATACGCGCGTCCCATCGCCACCTGTGCCAACTGCCGCCAAGGAGCGGGCAAAAGGCACTGGGACGCCGCCCCAGCCCCCGACGCCGCTCCCCCACCCGGCTGCAAGCTCTGAGCCTGCCGAACGGGGGTATGGGGCAGCCAGCCCCACTGCTCTCCTGCTTCCGTCGGCCTCCTCGGCATTGCATCCGGGTCATGCGTGGCGGCCAGGGCGGCGTGCCAGCGTGTTGCGTACTCCGCGAAGGCCGTGTCAGTGAGTGGAGCGGGACTCTTCTCACTCTTCAAGCAGGCGCGAATGCCGGTGAGAGTGGCTGTCACGTGGTCCTGACCGAGCGGCTTCGCAACGGCGTTCAGGTAACGCTGGTTCTCGGAGAGCTTTGCTGTCGTGCTGAAGCAACGGTCGAGGTCCGTGAAGAGGGCGTGCAAGTAGAATCCAAGCGCCTGATTCTGCTTCCCGGCTTTGCGGAACAAGTCAGCGGCTTTGAGAGCGATGACATACCTGTCCGGCGCTCGAGGATGGGAGCTGAACACGCGAGCATAGAGTTGCGCAGCGGTCTCGGCGCCCTTCTCTTCGCCTTCGCGGGCCTCGGCCAGTTGGCGGAGCTGGTTCAGCTCGTACTCGGGGATGGAATCCAGCTCTGCCCGGTTCCGGTAGTAGACGCTGGACTTGGCCACGGTCGCACGCTTTACCGGTCCGTAGATTGCAGTTGCCCGCCCAAACGCGGCTTGCGCATCACCGGTACGTCCCTCGGCCAAAGCAATTGCGGCCAGCCGTTCCCAGGCATGCAACTGCCAGGTATCTTGTGGAACGTCGTCTCCCTCGACCAGTGTCGTGTAGAGCTTGGTGGCTCTGCTCAGATCGCCTTTTGCGTAGTGGCAATCCGCTACGAGCGTCCTGTGTTCACGCAGGTTCAGCTGCTTCGGGGCGTTGTCCGCGATCGCCACAAGCTGTTCGAGTGCCAAACCGAAGTTCTTGCCCGCGATGGTCTCGCGGACGATTTCAAGGGTGAGTTTGGGGGGAGCCGGGGCTGGGGCCGGGCTCTCGGGAGTGACGTTCTCGGCAGTGGGAGAGGGCTTCGTGATCGGCGCCTGCTTCGCGGGCACCGACGCGGCGGCTTCTTTCCCTACTTCCGCGGACTTCGCAGGCTTGTCGCGGGCTTCCTGCGCCTGGAGCGCGGCAGGCAAGACCAATGCCAACAGCAGCACAAGCGTGGCCAGCGCACGAATCCCGGCGTAATTCCGGACTATCCCCGATCCCATGGCAAACCGTCCCGTTCCTACCGCCCGGGACGTTGGTCGACCCGCGTCTACACCAGAATGGCGCAACGCATGCATCAGTCAGCATCAACCAGAATCCCAGGCCCTTCCAAGCTCTTCGCTTCCACTCTTACCCCCCCCCCGAAACGCTTTTCAAGCCCGATTGAGAGTTTTTCCGCGCTTTCCTCCCGACGGGGACTCACTCAGTGGTGGGGCGGCGCGCGGTCTCTCCCAGGTTGAGCCGCGCACAGCGTAAGCGGTCTTCTGCCCCCTCCCGTTGGTCAGGGCTCTGACGGAATGGCCCCCGCCCAACCGAGCCGCGCACAGCGTAAGCGGTCCTGCCCCCTCCCGTTGGTCAGGGCTCTGATGGAATGGCCCCTGCCCAACCGAGCCGGGCCCCTTACTCGAGCGCCCCAATCGTGAACGAGCGGATCAAGCCCGGGAAATTGGGGCGCCGTTTGCCCGTCGGCCCGCCGCGCGGATCAGTGAACTCACAACCAATGCCGATCACCGATGTAGACGCGGGCATCGCGACCTCTATCGGGGCACGGCCCTCAAGCGCCTCCCCAAACTGGATCGCGGCTTCTCCCGGCCCGTCCGCAGTAGGTGGCCGGTAGGTCAATGCGATCCTGACCCACTCGTTGCGGGGAAGGGGCGACTCCGAATACACCCACAGCGGATTCCCTTCGTTCAGCTTCGCAAACTGAAAAAGCAGCTTACCGTCTTTCCGGACCAGGATTCGGAACCCGGTCGCGAAACTGCCCTTGGTCAGCAAGGCACAGAAGTCATTGCCGTCGAAGGTATCAGTCATCTTCGCCTCGATCTCGATGCGCATGCCATTGGTCAACGTCTGGTTCAGATAGTCTGATGGGTACGCCCAAAGACGATCGAACCAGGCCGTATCAAGCCCTCCCGGGCGTGGTGTCGCGGCCCGCTTCCGGGGGAGCGCTGAGCCGATCGGGGTCGCACATTCGCCTCCCAGCCAAACGGTCTGTTTCAGTGTAGCGTCGGGCAGACTCTCGAATTCGCCCTTCAGGAACTCACCGGGACGGGTCGCCGGCAATGCTGGTGGGATGCCCGTTAGCATCAGGCCCTGAGCGCACTCCTTCTGAAAGAAGTACCCCGTCGCGGAATCCGCATAGCCATAGGCCAGCTGGAAGTGCTGCTCTGGTGCGATCTCCCGGGGCAAGACGAACTCGGCCAACAGCTCTCGGGTCTCGGGAGCAAAGCTGAGAGGCACTTCCAGCGCCTGGGCACCGCGTTTCGACGCCACGAGAAACAACACACCCGACGCTGGCGTGATGGCTTCGGGAACGGGGGCCCGGAACGTGACTTCCAGGTCTCCATGCATGATCAGTCCGGTCCGTTTCTCGGTAGCCATGGACTGACCGTTCATGCCCGTGATAGTGTAGGTCGCCGGCAGTGTTTCCGGCGGCTGGATCGAGGGAGCGTGGAAATAGACCGCCGAGTTCCACACGATATGTCGGAAGAGAAGTCGTTTGGTGGGCAAGTAAGCCATGTGCCAGGCTGTGGCCAGCATCCCGCCGCAGTTGCGTGAGGCCGCGTAGCGAGAAAACTGCCGCAGATTGGTGGCATTGAACCACGGGCAACCCCACACATCCTTGAACCCGAGCCCAAGGAAATAGTCCACGGACGGGAACTCACCGATCGACGATGCAGAGTAGTGCCAATCCGCCACGATGATCTTCTCCCGATCCCGGAGATGGTTGACCATGGTGTGCAGGGAAATGGCGCCGCTCTTGTAGTTCGCGTGATAGGCTCCTCCGGGAGTCTCCTTGTGACGCGGGTCGGGAACGAAGCCCGGCAGCGTGATGCCGTGTTCCGGAGTGCCGAGAGTTGCCGACAACAGGACATCGCCCCAAATCATTGGTGTCACGTTACGGGCCAGAACGAAATCCGTGCCGAGATTCAGGCAGTAGGCGAACGCCTGCGGAGGCGTCATGTCCATAGCAGCGGCGAGCGTGGCCATATCGTCAGCATCGAACTCGTCGATGCCGAAGTGGAAGAACTTGGGGGGATGCTGATCCGGGTACAGATCGAGCAGGTAGCCCACCAATCGTAAAGCGGTCGCCGGATAGGCTTCCCGTCCATCGGGCATCTTGTATGCGGCATTGAGTACGGTGGCCCGGTTCTTTGGGTCAATGACCAGGCCGGGGTGTTCCTCAAGCAGCGGCGCGATGAGAGGAAGCTGCTTGCCGATGAACTTCATCTCGAAGACAGGTTCCAGGCCAAGCTCGACCGCGTGGGCAACAAGCCGACGCATCTCCTCCGTGCTGCATCCATTCGGGAGGACCGTCCCGTCGGTCTGCAGCGTAATGGTGGCAGCCCCCGGGTGTCCCAGACCGAAAACCACAAGGTTATAGTCCCGCTCAGCAAGCTGTTCGAGACGCCGATGGAACGTCGACATCGGCTGCCGGTCGGGAAAGATGTGCTGGTGGTAGCCTCGAATGGCGAAGGCCCCGCAGTCGGCAACGGCTGCCGCGGGGATCTCCGGATGCGTTCCGCCCTCGACCGGCTGAGCTTGTGGAAGGGCGGCAGACGAGCTGTAGGACAGAGCCAGGGCGGCAACACCGAGGTGGAACGGGCGCAAGAACATGACGGCAATCTCCGAGTGTAAGAAAGCGACCACGAAGCAGCTGGGAACGGAGCCTACAGTAACCCCATTCATCTTTTTGGGCACAAGGGATTATGTTACCGCATGACAAAACGATCAATCCTGCTCGGCCTCTTCTGTGCGGCTGCTATCTGCGGCTTTACCTACTTCAACGACGCAATCCTGCGTCAGAGCCTCTTCGTCGGCAACCACATGCCGATAGCCGTGTATGGGCCCCTACTCGTGTTCCTGCTCACGGTCAACCCCCTGCTGGCATTCCTGACTCGGAAGATGGGCACTGCCTGGAAATGGCTCAAACCCCTCTCCGCCGCCGAGCTTTCGGTGGTCATTGCGCTCTCGCTGGCGTCCTGCTGTGTCCCCTACTCGAGTCTGCTGCGTCTCCTCTCCAACCTCGTGATTCTGCCACACCACTATGTGCGCACGGAGGCCAGCTGGCGCTGGGCAGATGCTGACGGCCCTTCAGGAAGCGTACTTGATTACCTGCCGAGCGAAATGAAGCCGACTCTGGACATGCCGGGAACGGATCCCCTTGATGGATTCGTGCAGGGGCTACGCGTCGGGGATGCCGGCATTGGTGTTTCAGATGTGCCGTGGACGGCATGGATTCGTCCCCTCGGCTTCTGGCTGCCACTGTTCGTGGTACTATCAATCGCGCTGGTAGGCTTGGCTCTAGCCGTGCACAAGCAGTGGTCTGACCATGAGCACCTGCCCTACCCCGTGGTGAAATTCACTGCTGCCCTCTTGCCCCGGGCCGGCGAAGCGTGCAGCCCGATATTCAAGAATCGCCTGTTCTGGGTCGGCACGATCGGAGTGGTCCTTTTCCACACGAACAATTACCTCTACGAGTGGTACCCGGAGTACCTGATCCGGATTCCACGCATCTTCAATTTCACCCCTCTCGCCCGCCTCTCCCCGACCTTCCTCAAAGGCGGCGGCTGGTCGCTGTTCTTCCCCAAGATCTACTTCTCGTTCATCGCGATTGCTTTCCTGCTGGCAACCGATGTCTCACTGGCCGTTGGTCTCGGCCCCTTCATCTTCCGGTACATTGGGGGAATCATGGTGGGGTACGGAATCCCCATGGGCTCGGGCACGCGCTTCGCCCCGCGCATCGACCGCGGCATCGTCTTCGGCGGCTATGTCGGGATGTTCCTCTCCATCCTCTACACGGGCCGACACTACTACCTGAACTTGGTCCGCCGCTGCCTGGGGCGGAAATCCGGTGACGAGATCCCGGAGGGCGCCGTATGGGGGTTGCGCGTGTTCGTCGTGGGCATGCTGGTTTTCGTCATCGACCTGTGTCTTGTCGGTCTCGATTGGCAGTTGGCCGTGCTGTACGCCGGCTTCACCATCGTCATTTGCCTGGTGATGGGACGCATCATCGCCGAAACAGGCCTCTTCTTCATCGCCCCCTACCTTTACCCCTGCGTTCTCATCTACAGCATTCTCGGTGACCGGGCAATCGGCCCCCAAGCCCTGATGATCATGTTCATGATAACCTGCGCGTTCCTCATCGACCCGCGCGAAACGCTCATGCCCTACGTGGTGAATGGGGTAAAACTCGTCGATGACTGCGAGGGGAAGACCGGACGTACAGCCATCCTTTCTGTCCTGGCGATCATCCTGGGGCTCTGTGTGGCTACCCCGCTGACTCTCTACTTTCAGTACGACCGCGGCGTTAACTGGAACGACGGCTGGGCCTCCAGAATGGTACCGAAATTCTCCGCCGAGGAGATTGTGAGGGTCCGTCAACGCCTGATGGCGCAGGATGTCCTCGAGGAATCGGAAACGACAACGGGGTGGGCGCGCTTTGCCGCCCCGACGCCTGATCGACGGAGCACAATCGCGTTTCTGGCCGGGCTGGGAGGAGTCATCGTCTTTGCGCTCGGACGGTTGCGGTTCGCGAAGTGGCCGCTCCATCCGGTGATCTTCCTCGTCTGGGGAGGATGGGCCGGATACCAGACAGCGTGGCCATTCCTGATCGGTTGCGGGCTCAAGCTGGCAACCACCAAATACGGTGGAATCGCTGCCTACCAACGCGTCAAACCGCTGATGTTCGGCCTCATCGCCGGCGACATGCTGAGTGGTCTCGGCATCACCATCTTCGGGCTCATATACCACATGGTCACCGGCGAGCTCCCAACCCCGTACCGCGTGCTGTTGGGGTAGCGGCTTCACAGCTGTCCAGCCGAGCCACAGAGTAGCGGGAGCGTCTCGCTCCCATTCCGGACCAAGACGGTCCGGCCACTCTGGAAGCAGGGACCGCTTACGCTGTGCGCGGCTCGGTTCGGCCCGGGCCTCCGTCAGAGCCCTGACCAGCGGGAGGGAGAGTGCCTTACCGGCGCTTCAACACGACGGCCACGTCGTGATCGGTCGTCCCCAGCGTGATCTCGCCCTTCCCGGTAACCTGCTGGTCCCTTGTCGTCCCCAAGTCCAGGTCATAGACGTGAGCCGTGTAGTCTCCGGTGGGCAGGTCCAGTCGCAGTCGCCAATCGAGCGGCTTGCGGGTGCGCAGATGCTGGAGCGACACCCCGCGGCCGTGCTTGAGCTCAACCGGCTCAATCCCACTGACGTTGCGGACGTAGATAAGCGCTTCTGACCAGTCCGGCCGGGTCAAGTACGTCGTCTCAAGCCCCCTGGACGTCGTCAAAGGCCGGCCTCTGGGCTTCGGAGGCGCAAAGCCGGTCAGCTCCGCCGTCTGTGCATAGCCCGTCGCGTCCATGGCAAAATCCACATCCACGCCAAGCTGGTGGTAGTGTCGGCAATACCGCGCCATCAGGTCATAGTCCTTGCGCCCCTGCTCCGTGTTACGGTAATACTTGTCGTCGTCCAACGGATGGGTCACCAACACGGCAACATCCGGTTTGGCGCGTTCGAAGGTCAGCAGATCGAGCCGAGACATGGCTTCCTTTGCTGCAGCGAACTCCGCAACCTCGGATAGACGTGCATTCCAGAAGAAGCAACCGGGGTTCCCGTTTGTGAGCGAGAACCAGATCAGGTCCCTCATGACTCGACGGCGACGCTCGCGGTCTGCATCGTGGCGGAACTGGTCACCCGAACTCTCCCCGAAAAAACTCACTCCACACATTCGGCCATAGCGGGTCAAGACGTCGGAGGCAAGGCCATAGTCAATCTCCGGCGTCGTGCAGCGATTGGCGTGAGGGTAAAGATGATAGGTGTAGAAGTCGATGTCGGTTTTCTCGTGCCACCACAGCGGGTCCACGGTGAACATGCCGCCGCCCCCGTGGCTCGCACAGACCGTTCGCGCCGGATCCCCCTCGCGCAAAGCCGCAATCGCGTGGTTAGCCCACGATGCAGGGCAGCTCACCATCTCGTTTTCCAGCTCGTAGGCAAACACCGCCGGACAGTTGCGAAGGAAGCTGGTCAGCTCCCGGACATAGAGGTCCTGACAGGCCATCGCGTCCGGATCCGTGTACTTCCAGGCCACCTCCTTGAGCAGCTCCCCGTCGCGCACAAAGCGCCGCTGGAACGGTGGAAGCGTGTCCAGATCTATCCCGGCAAATGCCGGGCGTGTGAATAGGTCGTAGTTCTTCCTATCGCAGTAGATCGGCTTGTAGTAATCGTCATGCACAACGGCAAGGAACACGATGCCGTACTCCCGGGCCAGATCCATGTAGCGCAGAATCTCTGAGAACAACCGCCGATTCACCCGGCCTCCCGCGTCAAGAGCTTCCGTGCCCTGGATCCCCGGATCACGACGATGCGTTCGGAGCATGAAGCGCAAAGAGGTGACCCCGCGTTCCGCGAGCTTCGCGAGCCAGACACGCTTCTGGTCTTCAGTCGTGTCATGGAAGGGATTGCACTGCGACCACTCTCCATCAGGCGTCTCCGACTGAACCCAGTTCGCGTAGAAGCCGCCCAGAGGTACGAACGGCCGGCCATCGGTGGTCGCAAAATAGCCATTGGGCAACAGGCGGTACGTAAAAGGCAGCGGAGTGTCAAGGGCCACTGAGATGGGCGCGGAGCTGCCCGCCAGACCATGCTCGTCTTCCACCCCAATCTGCCCCACCCAGCGCTTGGTGAGATCGAAGTTGACCGCCAACCGCACCATCCCCCGACCATCCGTGGAAGCAGTCGCCGGCTGAGCGGTCATCGCGTCGGGGAGCACGGGAGTAACACGACGACCCTTGACGGCAAGCGGATTGTCGTGGACATCGACCAACTGCACGGTGACCTCCAGAGGCAAGTCATTCTCACGGACAACCGACGGATGACGCGGGGAAACCCGGTAGTGATGTGGCGGCCCTTCCTGACCATCCCAGACGACCCGGGTTTCGGCCCCGGACGCGAACTCCGCGGAGACGCTCAGGACCGTCGTGCCCTCCCCCGCCTTGGGACTGCAATGAACCAGGACCCTCGCCACGCCGTTCGCGTTGGTGATGGCCCGTCTACTGTTGCCAGATATCGCGAGTGACGAGAGACCGGCCGTGGCCTCGAGGCGCGTCCCATGCCCACTAGCGGTGAATCGAACAGGCCAGTGGGGAACGACGCTTCCGCCCCGGTCACGAGCCATGACCGTGACGGTCCTCGGGGAGCCCACAAGGACAGCACGCGAGCCGAAGTGAATGGCAGAAAAATGGGTGGGTGGCACAAGGCTCTGGGGTGCCACTTCGAGCGCTTCGCGGGTCGCAGCGGCCGAACGCGTGATGCGCACCCAGTCAATCTCGATGTGCGCTTCCTTGATGTGGCTGGTTGGGTCAATACGGAGCGCCTCAAGCGTGCCGTGGAATCCCGCTTCTTCACGGAGATCGAGGCGCACAACCTGCCACGAATTGCCTGTCACCCGGAACGCGTGGCTCTTGAGACCGCCTCCGCGCGGCAGGCCGAACACCGTCCACTCCGCACTGGAGCAGCTCTGCCGAACACGCATCTCCAGCAGGTTGAAGCGTCCCAGATCAATCGCGACGGGCCGCTCCGGACCGTTCTTGGTCTGCTTCCAGATGTCGCCCCAAACGAACCACGGGTCCTCAGAGACGTCCATCTTCAGAATGCCCTTCTCCACCCGCCGATTCTTGAGGCACCAAGGGGCATTGCCCCACTGGTCAATGGCCTCCGTGTCTCCTTCGTCAAAGTCCCAGGCATCGCCATAGACCGTCTGTGCGAAGTCCGCATACACGAAAGGGGCGGGGGCGGCGCGAGCAGCTGGGACACCACGCATCCGGGCCATGAGAGGCCGGCTGAAGTCGTAGCTTTGCAGGGCGAAGTAAGCGACGAATTGACGCGTCTGAGCGCGACCATCGGTCGTGGCAGCGACGAGGAGATCGGTCCCGGAAAAGCCATGGGACAAGGGCTGGGCCTCTCGCTGTTGCCGAACCACCAGCGTCTCCAGCATCGGAGCAGCATGAAGCCCAAGCTGAGTGAGGTCGTCCTGCACGCCGAACGGGATGCGAACGGTGACACCTCCCGGGGGGCCGGCCGGCAGTTCGGCCTGGGCGCTGAGCCGACAGGTGCGGTCGCTGTCCGGCCACATCGCGGGCGGCGTCGAGGACGCCGACGTATCTGTCTCCCGAACCACCGGCTTCCGCTGCACCTTGACCGCGGCGGCAATGGTCTCCGGTGAGAGGGCAACGCCATAGATGTAGAACTCATCATAGTCAGCATCTGCGTAGTCGGGCGTGCCGTCCGAGTCACGACCGATGTCGATGAGTTGGCCGACCGTGCCTACATCAATCCGTAGGTCGGACCGCCGAGCCACAGGCTGACCGTCCAGGAACAGAATCAGCTCGGCGTCAGGGCGGTTGCTGCCGATGTTGTGCCAGGTCCACGCCACATGATGCCATGTCCCCTCCTCAATGGACCAGGGGGTTTCCAGCCTGATTCCCCGCTCCCCTTTGTCCGGGTAGACTGTCGCGCTGACGCGTTCGAGGTCTGCCCAGATGCTCCACCGGTTTCTCGCCCACGTAGGTTGTTCCCCGCCATAGATACAGAAGAGCACGTGGTGCCCGGCGGCGTCCTGTTGCTTCCAGGCCGGTCGAACCCAGAAGGCCACTGTTCCCTCACTCGTGTTGAAGTTATCCTCAGACGTGAGGCGCAGGTCTGCCTCGACCCGTAGTGACTCACCTCGGATTCCAGACGTCCGCACACGGGTTGTCTCCGGCAGGACACTTGCCGCCCCAAGGCGCCCGACCGCAACCGTGATTCCCTGATCACACGGCAGGTAGACGAGGGGCTTGGGAGCGGCTGTGAGGGTCAAGGCCGTGAGTAGGCATACGGCAGGCAATACGGTCTGTTTCACAGGGAGATCCTCGATTCCGGGGGCAATGTGCTCATGCAGAAGATGGTCCGGCAAGGAGATCCTGACCGAGGGCGGTCAACTCCGCGACCAGTTCATCCTCAACGCTTGGGGCAAACGGCGGATAGCCCAGGAGATAGGGAACGACCTTGGCCGCGTAGTTCCCCTTCTTTGCGAATGACTCACGTTCCGGGGCATAGCCGAGCGTATCATTACACAGACTCAACACCAGCGTCGGGGTGTCAAACGCAGCCTGGATCCGTTGCTTGTAACGAATCATGATCTCGAACGGGGCACCGAGGAGGAGGAGTGGCCCAACGCGGAAGCCCTGCAGCTCGACGGCATCGTCGAAGGGAACTCCGGCGTCCTGGCGGGCCAGTTCTCTGCGCAGGGCGATAGCAAAGACCGTTGCACGGCGTACTGCGGGGTCCGCATCGCTAGCCCCAGGGGCGGCCAGAACCGCTTCGTGCTCCGCGAGCATGCCCTCCAGTTCCTCCCGCGGAAGTGGCTGGCGTGACAGGAAGACGGTCCGCTGCAACGAACGAATGGGGGTGGCGTCAATCGGCATCGCCGCAGGAATTCCCGGCCGGATCTGACGAGCATAGCGAGCGGCAAGAACGTCCAGAGCAAGCAAACTCTCCTGAGCCCCGTGGTGGACAAAGCAGGAGTTGGTGTTTCCTTCGCATCCCTGCAGGAAAAGGCCGATGCTGCCGGGATGCTCGCGTTCCAGCCAATTGGTCGCGATGCCGACAAAGTCGCTGTGAATGTCGCGCGTCCCACTCGAACCGACGACCGGGTGGCAGGAGAAGTAGGAGGCAAAACCAATCAGCTCTCCTTTGAGGCTGTCAAACCGCAGAACATGGGCCTCTGTATCCGTACGGTCAGGCAGGACGGGGCGCCAATTCTCATCCGTCGCGTCTTCATAGCTTGGGCGTTGGTCGTCTTCACGGTTGTACCCGATGCCCACGCAAGGCACGACCGTGTGAGCAAGCCCGGCCGGGGTGAGAGCCGCCAACGCGTCCGTGCACGCCCGGGCAATCCGGTGCGGCAGAATTTCGCGGTACGGAGCGTCGTCCATCCCCTGGCCGAGACCGAATTTCGTGCGAGGACCACAGTGCGTATGAATGCAGTGCACGCAGACGGCGACACCATCTGCCCCGCGAGCAACTCTGACCAACTCACGAACGCGATCGGTGACATCTCTGGAAACGCCGACCAAATCACAACTGACAATGACACCGGTCTGCTCATCGTCTGAGAACGCGAGTGCCCTGGCATAGAGGGGCTCCCGAACGCCTGTACTGAACCGCGTCAGATACGAACCGTAGCCGTACAGCCCGACGCCGACGCGAGGGGTGATGTCCACCTTCCCAAGACCTATCTTCAACATGATGAAAGAAACTCCATTGACATCCGAATAGTGAAGGCGTTTGCCGGCAAAACATCACGCAACCTTGCCCCCGTGGCCAGTTACTCGGGCCACAAACTGAAGGCATAGGCCGTAACCGTTGAGTTTGGGGACCGGGCTGCCCGATGTAGCGCCGCGCTCTGAGCGGCGGCCTCTTCATAGAGTGCGAGGGCTTGCCCGAACCTGTCTTGCCATCGATAGTGTTAGAGAGTGATCGATAACGGCGTACAAACGCCTCTGGCCATGACCTATGCAAGGAGCCCTGCAATGCTTCCAACTGTCGACTTCTGTGGCATCGATGTAACGCGGCTCATTATCGGCGCGAACCCGTTCGGTGGGTATAGCCACCAGAACCCGGAACGTGACGCGGAAATGGTCTCCTATTACACGGTCGAGCGGATCATCGAGACATGGGGACGGGCCGAAGCGGCCGGGATCAACACGATGATCACCAACAACGAGACGCCCCACGTCCTTGAGGCAGTAGACCAGTACCTGTCGAACGGCGGGGTTCTCCAATGGATCGCCCAAGTCAGCGGGAGCAAGTCCCCAACCATGTTCCACGCAATCGACGCGGCCGTCGAGTCCGGCTGCAAGGGCATGTACTTCCACGGCGGGGCCGTAGACAAGCTCTTCGATGAAGGCAAGGATGTGGAGACACTCACCTCATGGCTCGAGCATGCCCAATCACAGGGCGTTTTCGCCGGTGTTGCCGGACATGATCCACGCGTCCACCGCTGGGTCGACAGCCTTGATGTCGCCGACTTCCATGCCGTCTGCTTCTTCAATTGCGGCAGCCTGCACAGCGGCAAAGGAGAGAAATTCTACCTTGGGGACGCTCCTGAAGCCGCCCGTTGTGCCGCTGAGATCCAGAAGCCCTGTATCGGTTACAAAATCCTGGGAGCAGGCCGCATCGAGCCCCGGATGGCCTTCGAGTTCGCCTTCGAGAACATCAAGACGACGGATGTCGTCAACGTCGGCATGCATCGCGGGGACAACGACAACATGGTCGAAGAAAACGTGGCCATCGTTGAAGGCATCCTGGCAGGATAATCCCATGCATGTTCTTGTTGATGCCGATGCCTTTCCGAACGACCTCAGATATGTCCTGTTCCGTGCTGTTGAGCGGCGAGAGATCCCATTGACGATGGTCTCAAACCAAGGCGTGCGGATTCCGCAATCGCCCTGGCTTTCGAGCATCATCGTGCCGGCCGGGCCGGATGTGGCAGACGACCGTATCGTAGAACTGCTGGAGGAAGGCGACTTGGTCGTCACTGCGGACATCCCGCTTGCGGACCGTGTCATTCAGAAGGGCGGTTATGCCGTCAATCCCCGTGGCGAGCTGTATACCCAGGCCAACATCAAAGACCGCTTGGCCGTCCGGGATCTCATGGACGGCCTGCGCAGCGAAGGCATGGTGACCGGAGGCCCGGCGTCGTTCGGCGACCGGGATCGCCAGAACTTCGCCAACCAGATCGACAAGTTTCTCACCAAGCACTGCAAGCGCTGAGGGCGCCGTAGACAATCAGGAGGGAATACGGATGCGCCCAAGCCGCAGATGGATCAGGCTCCAACTCACGCTTGCGGCAGGGCTCTCGGCTCTCAATCTCATCACAGTGGGCGCTCCACCCTCACCCCATGCCCACCTTGCTTCACCAGAGGGAGCGTACGCCCAGGCCCTAACCGGCCGTTACGCCCCACGCCCAGATCTCCCCAGTTGGTTACACACCCCGCGGTGGTGCACCCGCGACGCCCCACGCTTCGGAGAAGGACAGACCACCAAGTTGATCTCTGACTTCGCCGACCGCGGAGCCAACACCATCCGCCTTGGCACCTACTGGGGCGGACTTGCCATGTTCCCGAGCAAGGTATCCCCCCTTGTCTCCGCGCTCAGACCAGGCGTCGACCCCTTGGGCGAAGCAATGGCCACTGTGCAACTTCGCGATATGCACCTGATGGCCTACATCAACCCCAATGCCTACCGCAAACAGAATCCGCTCTATGAGACCAGCTCGATCAAACGGGCCGATGGAAACATCTGGGACATCAAGGCATATGGCATCAAGGACACGCACTACGCCTGCAGCAATCATCCGGATTTCAGAGCGTTCTACCGCAACGCCATCGCGGAGTTGGTAACCGAATACGGCGTCGATGGCATCTATGTCGACGGTCTCACCCCACACGTCTGCTACTGCGAGCACTGTCAGGCGAAATTCACCCAGGACACCGGCAGGGCATTGCCTCAGGGCCTCGAAGCTCTGGGGCCACTGAGTGTACTCTGGGAGATGACCAGCGACTGGCAACCGATTGGCAATCCTGCCGATCCGGAGCATCAACTCTACTCCCGCTGGCTGATGAAGTGCCTCGCCGAGCTCACCCGCCTCTTTGCCGAAGAGACACGACGTGCGAACGCCGCAGCCGTAGTCGTTTTCCACACATGGCCCAAACCGGACAGCATCGATTGGTATGCCGGAACACTCAACGAGATCTATGCCCGGAAGCCCTGGCGCCGCACGCTCTGGAAACGCGCGGAATTCAGCAACTGGGGAGACGCCTTTTCGGTGCCCTCCCTCGTGAACATCTACCTCCGTCAACACGCGTGGGGGAGCGAGAAGCGTAAGATCACCAGCGAAGTGGAAGCACGCCATCTCTATTGGCAAGCCCTTGCCAACGGCGCCTACCCAAACGCCTGGGGCCATCTCGGAATGGACCAACCATTCGAGTTGATGCGCGACCACCCGGACCTCTTCGACTTCCCGAGCACCTTCCCGACCCGCTTTCTGGCCCTCCCCCGGCCCTTCTTCCGCAACGCACGACACAAAGCTGTGGCAGGCAACACCTCAGTTCCTTTGCGGCGTGGGGCAGGAAATCGCCTCCGTATTTGGGAGCGCGAACCCAATGGCCGCATCGACCTCCTCTGCCTGCGCGCAGACGACAGCGCACCTTCAGATGACGAATACGCCAAAGGCAACGCAGACGCCGGGCAAGTTATATACGTGCAGGCTTCGGCGTTCGTCAAGGAGCGTAGCGTGGTCGCGGATGGTGACCGAACCTGGCAGGTCCGCCCGGACTCAGATGCCCTCTCCGGACGCCACCTGACCTCCGGCGGCCATAGCCTCGAAAAGAAGCCGCGTCTGCCTCTGGAGTACGACCTGCCCCAGCTCACGGCACCGGGGCCATGGGCACTGTGGGCCCGAGTCGTCTTTCCCAACCCCAGTGCCGACTCCTTCTACTGGCAAGTCAGCAGCGACAACGGCACGTCCTGGTATCCGGAGACACCCGTCGACAGCAATGCTGTTGGCTGGGAACAGCCAGCGCATTACGGCTGGGTCAAAGCCCGAGTCGCCTCCCCGCACGATGCGGGAGAACACTCAGAGCCGTTCCTTAGTCCCCCGTCCGGGGTATACGCCGGGTTGCTTCACGCAGGGCTGCCCGTCAAACAACTCCATCCAAACCACCTCAATCCCCAAAGCCTGAACGGGTTCAGTGTCCTTGCTCTGGCCAACGAGGTGTGCATGAGCGACGCACAATGTGAGGCGGTTCGTGCATTTGTGCGCAGAGGAGGCGGCCTGATAGCCTCGCATGAAACATCGCTCCACGACGAGACCGGGCGGAGACGCCCCGACTTCGGCCTTGAAGACGTGCTTGGAGTGACCGTACGGGGGCGAAGACAGTTGCCGGATGGGGCAAGCCTCAAAGCCGCCGCTGGAACGCCGCTCACGATCCCTGTTGGCGGCATTCCCATCCACGAGGACGTTGTCGCCGTTGTCCCGGACAGGCAAGCGACTGTGGCAGCCTGGATCAGTGCTCCTGGCGGGATGAGGAAGCTCCCCGGCGCCATCCTGAGTACCTTCGGCAAAGGGTGCGTCGTATACTTCCCTGGCCGGCAAGACGCGGAATACGTTTTCCACGAGGGTCTTCAGCACTTCCCCGCTCTGATCAGCTCCGCGGTCCGGAACGCCGCCCCTGACGGGAGCATTCCCGCCTGCATCGCAGAACCCACGGCTCACGTTGGTCTGACCTGTTTCGACCAACCGTCTCGGAACCGCAGAATCCTGCATCTGGTTGCCTACAATGCCGCCTGGAAGGAGAGCTTCGATCGCCTGCCCCCGATTCCGGACGTCAGACTCCGAATCGGCATTCCCGAGGGAAGACGGGTGGCCGGAGTTCGAGCCGTTCGCCTCGATCGAGAACTCGTTCCCACACTGGACGGCGTTCTGAACGCGACTGTAACGCTACCCGTCCTCAACGAGTATGAAGTCCTGGTTGTGGCCTGGAAGTGAACATAGGCATGCACGCATCGGGCACCAACGTCTCCTGGAAGCAGGCTCGCCTCCTGGTTGCCGCTATGCTCTGTTGCTGCGCCGCTCTCGCCGCTAGTACCTCCAAGATCATCACGGTGACCGACAAGGGGGCCATACAGCTCAAGCAAGACACTGCCCTCGAAGCGGGACGGCTCTATGACATCAAGTCCGGCAAGGCATTCCTGGGTTTCCTGGTGTCTGAGAAGACCGCTTCCGGTGTGGCTCTGCGCCTGCTAGCCGGACGCGCCGAGTCGGGAGCCGAAGTCATCCCCCGCCCGGTTCCCACGGGACGTGTGGGACTGCTGGGCGGCTCACACAACGAAAGAGCCGCTCAGGAGCTGGAAGCCCTGCTCCCGGGACGCGTGGTCGACCTTGACGGGCGTGCGGAGGCCGTACTTGCGGACCTTGCCGCAGTGGTAGTGATAGGTCCCAGGATTCCGCCAGGAGTCCGGGACTTCACCCGTACCGGTGGGACACTCATCTGCGATCTCGCACCATACGCCATGTGGCGAGGAGTCGGGTTGGGAGAGGCGATATCCGCCAAAGAACTCCAGGTCACGGTGACGTCCGAACGTCCTGCAACGCGCGGCCTGGGCTTGGGCCAACGCTTGGCCTGGTTCGGGAAGAACGAAGAGACGCACGTCTGCCGCGTGCTTGAGAGTGTCCCCGCGGAAAGCACCGTTCTGCTCGCCCTGGAGCCGGACGGGCGAGCCGTGGCCATCGAGGAGACGATCGGCTCCGGCCACATCCTTGCTTTAGACTTGCTGTCACCCAACGGTGCTCCCGGCCACGACAAGGGCAGTGTCCTCAAATGGGTCCTCCCGGGAAATCTCCTCTGTCGTTCAACCCGGTACACGCACACAGTGTCCCGACGTCTCAAGTACGATGGTTTCCTGGCCCTGCAACACGCGGTGGCCAAACGCGTGGGCCCGACGTGGGTGCACGAGCCAATCGGCAAGGACTCCGGGGGACTAACCGTGTTCCGCTTCCGGACCGGCCCCATGGATCGACCAACTGTGCTCCTCAATGGTGCCATGCACAGCGGCGAGTGGCTCAATCCGTACCTTCTGCTGGACTTCGTTGAGCACATCGCTAACCTGCCGGAAGACGACTGGAAGACACGCTGGTTCCTGGAGCACTTCACCCTGGCCGTCATCCCCATGTTGAGCGGCTCGTTGCGGCAGGAAAGCTCGAACGGCTGTGATCTGAACCGAAATTTCGACTGCCGTTGGGATGATTACACCAGAGGTTACGGCTGGCGCAAGGGCAAGGCCCTCAAGCTACGGGGAACAGCGCCTTTCTCCGAGCCCGAAAGCCGGATTATTCGTGACCAGATATGGAACCACCCGGTCATCGGCTTTGTGGATATGCACATGCATGGGATTCAGCATGGGGCCCTCTTTTGGGCCCCGCACAAGGACTGCGAGCCGAAGGGCGACTTCTATGCCGCGGCGGCAAAGACCTACGCCGAACAGTTGCGGGACCGATTCCTGTGGAAAGGTCCCACTCAGTTGGGCCTCCGCTATGTGCCGCCCGGCCGGGGACGGCTGGTCCCTTACGCCAACAACTGGGCTGCGTTCCAAGGCCTTTGGGCCATCTCTACCGAACTCATCGGCGGCACAGAGCACAGCCTCCAGGAGAAAGAGCTGGGCTTCGAGGCGCTGTTCGCCTTCATCCACACTGCGGCACTGGAGTTCTCGGCGGGAAAGCGGACTTGGCTTGGCTATCCTCGCTGTGGCATGGCACGGCCAGGTGGTGCTCGGGACGGGACCGCGATGGTCTTTTCCCGTAACAACAAGCAGGTCATTGCCTACCGCAACAACCGCGGCAAGGGCACCCTCAGCCTGCCCCTGGCGATCCCGGATTGCCGACTTGAGGCAGAGGATGGAACGCTCCTTGAGTGGAACCAGAGGGAGGGAGAGCACCTTCTGCCAATGGATACGGAGCGACGCTTCTTCAGCTGTGGCCAGGCCGATCGGGTGGCGGTCCTCGACGCTCTCCGCCGAGCGACATACCAGCCTCGCCTCCCCGTCAAACTGTTCGTACCGGCGATCACGGCACGGCGTTTTCTTCCTCCTTTCACGCACGGCATCGACGCAGGGCTATCAGAAGAAGGAGCGATTAGCAGCGACGTCCTCGTATGCCTTGGGAATGCTGCCTACAACAGCAAGCCAGCTTGGTATGCGGAGTATTCCGTCGACCTTCCACACGAGGGCACGTGGGCCATCTGGGCGCGTGTCCGTTACCCTTCCGGCAAGGATGATTCCTTCGGTTTCGTCCCGAACGGAGTCAAGGCGGCGCTTCAAGGTGACCAAGTCCTCGGCAACTGCGGGCGCAACGACAGGAAATGGCACTGGACGGCGCGCGGCGGGGGATCGACGTCCCTTCCTCCGGGCACACCGTTGTGTTTCCGCTTGCCCAAGGGCACGTTCACGTTCCGGGTGTATGCACGGGAAACAAGCGCAACCCCGGCGCTGACTCCGCGTCTCGACATGCTGGCACTTACTGATGATCCGGCCGCCATCCCAACCGATGCGGAAGCACGCGAGGCAATCGCCATTGCATCCTCCGAGGCACCACGCGCCCAACAGAAGCCGGAGAAGACACGGTGAAAACACAAGTCGGTATCTGCATTCTCTTTACCGTTCTGGTTGGGGTTCGCGCCCATGCAGGAGAGGCCGTTCACAACGGCGGCTTTGAGAAGACGCTCCTCCCAGGCCACATACTCCACGCTCAGTCCTTCGACCAATCGTCAAGTGTCACGCCATTTCGTTCAAGCTACGGTGACCCGGCCGAGGTCACGCTCAACGCGATTGACCACGCCAATGACAACCCGTGCGCCCACTTGCGTTTCCGCTTCACTGATTCAGGGAAAAGCATGACGTACTGGAGCTGGGATCTGAAATCGCCCCAACCGATCACCCCCCAACTCGCCCGGATCACAGCTCGGATCAAGTGCAACGTACCCGTCCACCTCAAGATCGGGATCCCGACCTACGGCTTCATCTACCACGGTCCGGCAGCGCCAGGCGATGGCAAGTGGCATACGGTGACGGTGACAGATGCTTACGAGACGCTCAAGGCATGGTGCGCCGGCGGCAACAAGCCTGTGGTCGGGGCTCACGTGGGCAGCGTCATCTTCAGCACGATCCACACCAAGGGAAAGGACGACGTCGAGCTCTTCGTTGATGACATTCGGTTTGAGACGGACGTCGCTTCCCCCTGGCCCATCGGTTGGCGCGGAAGCGCCCGCCTGGCTCAGGACTCAGCCCAGGCAGTGGCCGGTCGAAACGCGGTTGCACTCGGTCCCGGAACCGGCGCCCTGAGCACAACACTCCGACGTATCGGCAATGGCTACATCAGCACATGGGCCAAGGGAGACGGCACGCTTCGCATCACTCTGTCCGACACAGACACGAAACTGCGCAGCGCTGACTTTCCGGTGACCTCAGGCTGGCAGGAGTACACGCTGCCACTGCGCAAGATTCGCACGGCCGCCATCAATCCGGAGTTGTCGTTCTCGTTGGTCGGTGAAGAAGGGGAAGCCACGCTTGACGAAGTCAGCGCGTTCATCGCCGAAGAGACCGTGCGCGTTTCCGTCGCGGCGCTGGTATGGGACGAGGGCTGCCGGACGCTTGTGAACGCGTTGCACGCCGTTGATGAGGCGGCGGCACAGGCAGCGGACCTGATCTGTCTGCCAGAGATCTGTGTCGACTCCGAGCCACAAGTGATTGCATCGTCGGTGAGTGACAACGGGCTGTTGGTGCGCGCACTCTCGGAACGGGCCAAACGGTCGGACGCCAATCTGGTTGCTAATCCGCGTGAAGCTGACGGCGGAAAGACCTACCACACCTCGATCCTCTTCGGGCGTGATGGAGCAATCATCGGGAGCTACCGGAAAAGCCATCGCCTCCCGGGCGAAACCATGGATCTGGGCGACACGCTACCCATTTTCCAGACCGATATCGGCCCGATCGGGATGCTTGTCGGAACAGACATCTACTTCAGCGAAGCTCACGAACGTCTGCGCAAGCTGGGGGCGAAGCTGATCGTCTGGTCCACAACTCCATTCGCCAAACGCGACGAGTTCCCGCTGGACAACCTACTGCGCGGCCGGGCTCTCGAACTCCGCACGCCGATCGCCGTGTCTCGGTACGCCGGCAAACGTGGTTACGGCGGCTACGAAGACAGGTTCAGCTGGATGGCGACATGGCCCCTCGGCCGAGCCATGGTCATCGACCGGCTGGGGCACACTGTGGCCGACACAACTCACATGGCCGGGGTCGCCACGGCCATCATCCCGGCGCGCGAACTCGCGGGCCGCGTCAGGAAGCGTGGCTCCACGGAGCCGACAACACCCAAGGTGTTCCCTCCGGTCAAGCCCCTTGAGACAAAGAAGCGAACCGTGCGGGTCAGCATTGTTGAGTCCACCTGGGACTTCGAACGCCTTCTTGCCCGTCTCGACATTTGCGGACAGCGCAACACCGACATCGTCGGCCTGGGAGAGTATGTCTGGTACCGGACCCAGGACGAAGTCGTGACGTACCGGGAACGCAACGAGAAGCGGTTGGCTGCACTCGCCGCCAAAGCAGGCGAGCACAAAATGTACATGGTCGTGTCCGGTGAATTGATCCATGGCTTCAACGACGGCTACTTCTTCGACCGCCAAGGGCAACAGGCGGGCTACTACATCAAGATCCTCCAGACCACCGATCGCTCCTGGAAAACCTATCGCGAGGGCAAGGAAACCCCCGTGTTCGAGACCGACTTCGGCCGCATAGCCATGAAGATCTGCAACGACACCAATGGCCCCTTCATCGACTTTGAGTACGGCATGAAGGGCGCCGAGCTCGTGTTCTTCCCCACCATGGATGCCGGGCCATACGACGAGTGGCGTGAATTCCGGCACCGTCGCCGCTGCGTGGACAATGGCTTCTGGATGGTCAGCACGAACTACCCCGGCCATGCTCAGGCCGGAAATCGCAGCTTCATCATGGATCCCTGGGGTTACACCGTCCTCGGTTCTGCCTGTATGAGTGTTACCAGCGCCAAACGCGGCAAGGCGCTGACTGATGACGCGTCCATCCTGACACTCGACATCGACTTGGACGCCCGCCCGGTCTGGCACGCCTCGCCGCAGGAACCGCCTGTCCTGGACCTGAGCAAAGGGGGCCTTCTGCGAATCCTCCCACGCGAACCAAACGTCCAAATCGACACTCTCTGCCTCACGTGCGCCCCAGGCGCCCCGGACGATGCCCAATGCGCGACGACCGGTGGCCTGCGACGCGTGTTCCTCAAGGCAAGCGACTTCGCACAGGATCTGAGTAAGCCAGGCGCCAAGGATGCCCCCGAGCGATTCGAGGTCAGAGAGGAGCCGGCGGCCATCGCCAAGGCATGCGTGGTAACGAGCGTGGACGGGCGCACACAAGACCCCAAAGCGTATCTGACTTATCGCATCCCCTCGCTTTCGGCGAGCCGCGCATGGACCCTTTGGGCCCGGGCCCAATTCCCCGATGTCAACAGCGATTCCTTCTTCTGGCAGATCAGCCCGGACAATGGCAAGACATGGTCTCCCCCAACCCCCGACGACCAGCATGCGATCGGCTGGCAACAGGGCCCAGACTACCAATGGGTTTCCAGCAGGAACGCAAACGCCAAGCCTAAGGCCCCCCTCATGGGCGATCTCCGGACACTCATTCACCAGAACCGCCGTCCCGAGCTGTATTCAGCGGGGTGGTAGGCATCTTCTTGCAGGCTCCCCCCTCGACCGATCGGTCAATGTGGAAAAGAATGCAGTACCTCAAAATCGGCGGATGGCACCGCCTCCCACATTGATCTGGCCACCCTCAACGAGCTGTTCCCAACGTGGGAGGGGCTGCCACGCCCCGACTGCCGGGGGGCCGTGCGGCGTACAGTTCCGGCCGTGCAGCCGACGGTGCTCAGTCCAGCCGGGGCAGTGAACGAACCGAGTTGGGCTCGGCGAGTTCGACCAAAGGAGTACCTTGCCACTGAAGCGTGGTGCCCTTGCGGACCTCGTGATAGATGGGGCCGTTCTGGTCGGTCACCACCGAACAGGCCGCCGCATCAGTGATTAGGCCGTCCCAGGAAGCGGTGCCGGCGCCTCCCCCTCGGAAGAACGCTCGGAACGTGTTGGTGCCCTGACTCCAGGTCACCCCCAGCCCATGCTTCCCGCTCTCAACGCGGCAGCTTGGGCGCGTGTCCCAGGTGGCCGGAATCAGCACCACCGACCGCACGCTCAATATCTGTGCCTTTGCCTCCGGACGCTTCCCACGCAAGACAAACCGAATCGTGTGCTTCCCGGCCTTGAGAGTCGCCCTGCCAAGGCGCATCGGCTCCGTCCAGAAAACGCGTTTCGACCGATAGAGGTCGAGATTCCGGCACATCAGCTTACCGTCCAGGAAGACGTCGCAGATGCCCCGGTGGCCCGAGCAGTAGAACTCGGCCCAGAGCTCGTAGTCGCCAGCGGCTGAGACGAGGCGGTCCGTCTCGAACCACTGCCCTGCCAGTTCCGGCTTGAAGTAGACCACTTCGTTCTGGTAGATCACGAATTCGGCACCGTCTGTGCGCACCGTTTCCCAGCGTTCCTCCGCCGGCAACACCCGCGAGCTATAGCCGGAAGGGAAAGGCCCCGACTCGACTGCCACGATGAGCGGACCCGCCACGTCGCTCTCAATCCGTAGTTGATTTCCGTTAATCAAGCCCCAGCGCGTGGTGCCCAGACCGTGCAGCAGTAGCGTAACACCATTGTGTTCGACCGTAGCCCCGCGGTCGTCAAGCAAGGCAATCTTGGCGTCTGCGGGAGGCGTGATCATCCATGCTTTGGCGGGCGCGGGAACGGCTCCGACAAACGTCCCATTGGCAGCCGCTGCCAGCATCAAGGGCTCAGGTTTCCTGCCGTCAGCCTGACAACGCAACGCCAACGGCATCGTCGGCAAGCCGTAGGACCAACGCGCGTCGGGAACTCCCGGTTGCAGGGCCACGAGACGCCCCCGCTTGTCCGCAGCAATCCACTGCCCCGCCGAGACAGAAACGTCCTGCAGACGGGCACATAGGGTGGGTCGACCTGCAAGCTGGCGCTGGTGGGTGACCGTGCCAGAGGCGTCCAGCTGAATCCAGGTGCCATCGTCGCAACCGGCCAGGAAAGCCCCATCGGCCGGAGTGCCACTGAAGCTGCACACGGGGCGTATCAGCCGGGTCGCCCAGAGCTGGCTCCCATCACGTCCCGACAGCGCAGTCACCCAACCGTTGCCGAAACCCGCAACAGCATCGGCAATCCCGTCCGCATCAAGGTCGCTCAGCGCGACACCCGGGATGTGCTCTCCCAGCTTGGAACGGCTCCCGCCAGAGCCGATATCCCTGCACCACAGCGCCTTGCCGCTCACAGCATCATTCATGCAGATCTGGTTCCAGTTCGACCCGCAGAGAATTCGCAGTATCCCATTGACGTCTTCCGACAGCACCACACGATGCAGAAACGCATTGCCCTGGGAGAACGCGTTGGGCCGATGCTTGAGCAGGTCGGGTGTGTCCGACGGATACCGCCCCCCAAATGTGCGGAGCACGTTGCCGGACGCAGGATCGAGAACACGGACCGTGCTGTCATAGCTGCTGCTGAACGCACCCGCGACAAGCTCAAGACCGGCGTGTCCGGAAACCGCATCAACAGCCAGAAGCGACGATGGCGTTCCATAGTGGTACGTAGTCAACCAGAGGGAACGGCCAGTCTCATCGAAGCGCTCAACGGCACTGCCACCAGTGCCCAGAAAAATGTCGGTCTTGGCATCGCCATCAATATCGGTGATCAGGATCTTGCGTACCTTGGCTTTGTTTCCCATGGTCCAGTAGGAGTGATGATGCGCCATCCACTGGGAGACCTGTGCTTTGGCCTGCCAACGGAGGGTGCCATCCTGGTCGAACGCATAGAGATGTTCGTCGTCGGAACCGGCAAGAAAAACTGGCTCCCCGCCGATAGCCCCAGCCGCAAGGGCATACACAGCAGCCCTCGCGCGGAACTGCCACAACTGCTTCCCCTTCACGTCAAAGCAGCCAATCTCACCCGTGCTACTTCCGGCCAGGACACGACCGTCGACCGTCGTCAGCAGGCCAGTGATCTCGCCGTCAAGCTGGGCTTGCCAGGAGATCCCGAAACTCGCCGTCTTCACGCCCTCGTCGGCAACGTCCACAGTGTCAGTCTTCTGCTCCAGCGCACGCTGGACGAGGGCCCTCAAACATGCGGCGATGGCTACCCCGTCGATGCCAGTCAGTGGTATGATCACCGTCTCTCCGGCGGGACACGTGAGCGTACCCACCGCACCCCCGCTTACGGTTACTGTGGCCACCCGATCGCGGGCCGTCACCTGCAATGTGCCGCCAGCGATATCCACCTCAGCATCTACCGGGGCTGTTGCCTGGAGTCGGACACCTGAGGCATTCAGCTCCGTGCCCTGGATCATGCGCCAATGCGCCTCACCGAACACACAGGCCTCTGCCGTCGCCGAAAGGCCATCCGTGGCAAAAGCGCCCACAGCAACAACTGCCCGGCTTGACGCTTGGACTGCGGCCACATTTGCCGCCAGTCGCGTGATCCGCGGAGGGGGTCCATCCCCCGGCACACTGGTCAGCAACGAAAAGAACGTCTCTTCATCGCCAGCTTGTAGCTGCTTCCGACGGGAGAAACGCACACTCCGCGGACCGCTGCTGCAGGCGTCGGCACCGACCACGGCACATTGCCGTTCTCCGGCAGTCCACCGACAACCGTCGGCTTGGACATTGGCGGATGTACCGATGGACCACGGGAGAGTGATCTCGAAATCTCCTGCCTCACCCATCGTCGCACGGTCGAACACGACAAGCGCTTCGTCTCGGAAGATGAAGAGCGAGCGATCCCACACGCAGAAATCATGGTCCGGCACAGTTGTCCGAGAATACGCGCAAGCCCCAAAGTCGGCCACTGCCTTGAGAGCGGCCCCATGGGCGGGGCCGTGTTCACGCAGACCGCCTCTGAGAATCTGAAGCTCGTTGGTGCTTCCTCGCGCCAGGAGTCGGACGCCATTCTGCTGGTAATTGAGAATCGAGTTGACACGTGGACGAGACTTTGAGCCTTCATAGTAACCGTAGAGCATCAGGTGTTGTTTCCGGGCCTCCTCCATGGATGACCGGTAGATGACAAACTCGATGGCTTCGTCTAGCACCGGCCCCATGTGGGTGTCGTTGTAGCGCGGCGCAAACAGAGGGAAGGCCTGCAAACCGCAGGTCGCGCCCAGAGGCTTGGGCTCAAGATCGCCAGCGTAGGCTTGCCCGACCCGAAACGACTGCTCGCCTGGGTTAGGCACAAGCGAGAGCACACCGCCATCCCGAAGCAAATGTGCGGCGGACCGAAGCATGGTGTAGTTCCACTGGTGTTTGACGACTTCCTCGCCCACCGACATCCACTTGCGCAGACGCGCCTCAAAGACCCCGCCGGGGGCAAAGTAGTCGTCCAATCCCGCGTAGATGGCCAGTTCCTGGAGCGGCCACATGACCGTACCGGTCTGGATGCGAGGCGTCGACGAAGCAGGGGTCTGGTAGTTCAACTCAAAGCCCTTGCAGGCCAACATCATCCGCTCTGACCACACGATGTCGGGGTAGGAATAGGCGAAGTAACGGCTGCCACTCCAAATGCTCAGGATTTCATGGATCGCGTGCCGGTCAGGCAACCGGCCGTTCTTGGAGAAGGCGGCGGGGGTACCAGTGTTCAGCTTCGCCTGCTGAAGGCGCAGTTCATTGGTGATGTAAAGTCGTTCCTCATCCGTGAACTCCGGACTTTCCTCAACCAAGTCCCAGGTCAATGGCGTGATGTGGCACTTGTAGTGATAGGCTTCCCGCAGAGGCCGGCGTGGATCCTCGACCATGCGGTCTCCGTCGACCAGGCGTGGGTCGGTCGTGTCGCCCTTGGGGAAGACCAGTTTGCGTACGTCGTCGAGATAGGCGGGATCGGCGGTCATGAAATACAGAGCGAAGTCTTTGCTGATCGGGTTCCACCCGAAGTAGCCAGGCTTGGCCTCGAATTCACTCCAGGCTTTGACGCGTTCGCCGGGCTTCGGGGGGACCATGCCCTCGCCGAGACCGATGTCCATAGTCCATCCCAACACGCCATCCGGGCTTGCAGTCAGCTTGGCGAGGAACACACCTACAGCCTTATCCACCCCGCGGTCGTCGCTCCCCCCGAGAAGGACGACATTGTGACCATGCCCAAACGGATTGTGCACCGTCCGGACCACATGCCCGTTCTTCCCCGGGTAGTGTCGGTCAAGGTAGGTGTAGTGCCGCCGGTACAAGAACTCGATGAAAGGACTGGTCGGCATGTTGCCGACGGCAATGACATGTGACATGCGCAGGATCTCGTCGTCTGTCACATCTTCACGGATGGGCAGGAGGACACCTATTTGTTTCTGGATCTGTTCGGCAAGCGCGCGGGCCGCAGCCCTGCCATGCGCGTGAGACGACGGAACAATCACCGCAGTTGCAGCACCGTCATACGCCAGAGGGGTCTTGAGCTGCAGGTCCTTGAGCTCAGTGATGGGCGTCCTCAGGGGGTCCGGAGGAGGAGGAGGAGGGGGTTGACCAAGCTCAAACTCAAGGTCGTCAAACCACGCCGTGCCTCCCGGATCGCCGTAGAGCGTCAGCTCGACTCGAGCCTTGGGATGCGCGGCGCGGCGCTCCTCCGGGACCTCGAAGTTCCGATCAAACTGGGTCCAGACGTCGGGCTTACCTTCCATGTAAAATCTGAACATGTGGAAGCCGTTCCCCGTGGGATCTGGCTTCGCCGCATCCTTGAAGCGAACGAAACCGTGCAACCGTGCCTTACGCCCGCAACGGTACCAGAAACTCAGTCGGTAGTAGGGTTCCACCGTGATCACCCGCATTCCCAACGTAGAGAAGCAGGCTCGCCCCGTGCCGGAAAAGCCTCGAATGCGTCCGGAACTGGGGGGTGAATGGTACACAGTGGTGTCAACAGCGTGTTCGTAACGCCCATCAGTGGAGAACACGCGCCATGCAGTTGGGGCAGGTTTCCCGGCCTCTCCCTTCGCCGATGGGTTGTTGAGCAGCGGCGGTTCGGCCGCGAGAAGCCGGATGCCGCAAGCCAGGGCAATGACCATCGAGAAGCGGCTGATGGTGTTCAATGAACTGATCTCCGTGATAGATGAAGGGAGTCCTATTGCCAAGACGAATGAAAGCCGTACCATAATGGACCCTCCGGGCTTTTCAGAATGACGGCAGAGGTTGCCGTAAGCGGAACAGGTTGACACTACCATGCAAAACCACAAACTCGTGATGCGGGAGCATCTGAACCACTATGGCTATCTCTTCGGCGGGAACCTGCTCAAGTGGGTAGACGAGCACGCGTGGATTGGGGCAACCATGGAATTCCCCGGGTGCAGTTTTGTCACGATCGCGATGGACAATGTCGAATTCCGCAAGAGCGTCGGCGAAGGAACGATCCTCCGCTTCGAGGTCGACCGCACCAAAACGGGGCGCACCTCAGTGCAATACGAGGTGAATGTATTCCGTGGTGAAGGAGGATCAGCCAAAGCAGACGTGGTGTTCTCGACACATGTCACGCTGGTCCGCGTCGATGAGCAGGGGCACAAGACCCCGCTGCCGAGCTGACCTGGCGGCACTGCACGCCTACTGGAGCTACTATAGGAGAACCGGCGCTCCATGAATCCGGAGACAAGTCACGCTCTCAGATATGAGCGACGGAACAACTGGCGAAGGCCAGGCTCGTCTGGCACTGTCCCTCCTTACCCCAATCCAAGCCAGCTGAAGTGGCAGTCTGGAGCCCCGTAACGCGTCAGCAGATCACGGAGCTTCGTCTCGTACTTCCGTTGCAGGGCCTCATCTTCCAGCGGAGAGGTCTCTCCCGGGTCTGTGCCCAAGTCGTACAGCGGGTGCCCTTCAGGAGCACCGTGGTGTCGACCGGAGCGAGAGAGTATGCGCCAATGCGGAATCCCATACGTTTGCGGGATAAATGCGCCGGTGTCCGCCTCGGCCAGACGGTCCCGAGGAATGAAATCTGAGAACCCACGAGGCATGGCCGTGCAATGGTACAATGGAGCCCCAGCTCCCGGTAGATCGGACTGAACATGACTGGCGAGCTACGGTATCCCGTCCATACCGTTGAGGCAAGAACACCGGTTGCGCCCGGATGAGTTCCTCGCTAAGGTAAGCCAACGGGCGGCTTCGGGGGTCGTTTAGATGTGTGCGGTGTTTCGCCGCGCGTGCCCCTTACCTACCCGTCAGATCGGCACGGCTCGATCTGACTTGAATCGGCTTCGCCACGAGCGAGTCTGGTTAACTCCTCGAAGCCGCCCCTTTCCAAGCCCCTTCCAATTGGTGTTCGGGACGACGCAAAGGTCGAATCCTGTGCTCAATCTTCTTCGAAAACTCTTTCATCTGCCACCAGCGAGGCGCAGGTTCCCCTCCCAGGCCATCGAGGATGTGCTCGGGCCATGGGAACCGTATGCAGGGGATGATGTCCTGCCGCGAAGCCGTCTTCCCGCCCGGCTCGAACTCCCCCCGGCAGTCGCGGAGTGGGGCGATGTGCCGGGCGCACGGCGACTGGACCGTGTCCTCTTCCGTTGTTGGCTCCGCCTCGACCCAACCCTAGTCGGGTTCCTTCTATCCCAGATCCAGCAGGGCGAGTTGTACACCGTGCACGAGATCGATCGCCCGGGCAAGGCGCCACGCAGAATTGCTGAGCCCGACCGGGTCCTCAAATTCGTGCAACGGCGAATCCTCGAACGCGTGCTGGAACAGATGGAGATCCATCCGGCAGCCCACGGCTTCGTCAAAGGACGATCGATCTTCACCAACGCGGAGCAGCATACACAGAAGGCGATAGTCATCGCCCTTGATGCCCGGGACTTCTTCCCCACCATCACCTTCAAGCGCGTCAACGGCATGTTCATCAAGTCAGGATTCGCAGCCGACACAGCGGGAAAGCTGGCGGGGCTGTGCTGCTTCCGGGGCAGACTGCCACAGGGAGCCCCGACCAGCCCAATGATCAGCAATCTGATTTGTCGGCGCCTGGATGGGCGCCTGTCAGGCCTCCTAACCAAGTTTGGGGGCACCTACACACGCTACGGCGATGACATGACCTTCTCGGGCCCCGAACAGATTCTCTCCCTTCTTCCCCTATGCCGGAGGATCCTCGCTGAGGAGGGTTTCGAACTGGCCCCGGAGAAGGTACGCATTTGCCGACGAGGAAGCCGTCAGACTGTGACGGGGCTAGTCGTCAACGACAAGGTCAGTGTCCCGCGACGAGTCCGCCGCTATATCCGCGCGATGGTGCATGCCCAATCCAGATCTGACCACCCCGATGAAGATATGGTCCGATTTCTCCGTGGCCATCTGAGCTTCATGCGTCCAGCCCACCCCGACCAGGCAGAGCGACTGCTGCAGCAGCTGAACACATGACTCCGTCACTCTACCACATAGGACGTGAAGCATGCCTCCGGCACCCACCTTCCCTCCATTTGACCTTACCAAAATCACGCCTCGCCCTTACCAGCAGCAAGTCCTGGACTTGGTCTTCGGCCCCAAAGCCGGCGATGACAAGCTTTACGTGGTCAGCCCCCCCGGCTCCGGAAAGACCATTCTCGGACTCATCGTGGCCCTTCGCATGGAAGTCCCGACCCTCGTCCTTGCGCCAAATACGGCAATCCAGTCACAGTGGGTAGCCAAAGCCGGGTTCTTCGAGACAGATCCGGAATCTCCGCTGGCAACGACGAACCTGGACAGTCCCGCACCAATTGTCGTGTTGACCTATCAGGCTCTGGCCCGCCCCGCCTCCATGGATGACGTGCAGGAGGAGGAACTCGTTCAGGAATGGCTGGCAGAGCTGACTGGCGGGGATGAAGAGGACCAGGGCGAATTGCCCGGCGTCGGCACCGAAGATCTCATGGACGAAGAAGCAGCCGGCCGTTGGTTAAGGCAGTTCGAAACACAGAATCCGGAACGTTACAGGACGGCTCTCCTGGGGCGCTGGAAGCGCAAACGTCTGGCCTCTGAAGACAGCGACGTGGACATCCTGCTGGATGAGACAGCACAAGCTGTGGTCGAGACGCTGAGTCAGCGTGAGATCGGCCTGGTGATCTTTGATGAATGCCACCACTTGGTCGGCTATTGGGCTCAGGTCGTGGGCGCCGTGCGGGAGGCCCTGCAGCGACCTCGCATCCTTGCCCTGACCGCAACGCCACCCGGGAAGGAGCGCTTGAGTAACGTCGAGATCCAGCTCCACAAAGAGCTACTGGGAGACGTCGACTACGCGATGCCCACCCCTGCAATCGTACGCGACGGGAACCTGGCCCCGTACCAGGATCTCGTTCACTTCACTCGGCCACGTTCGGAAGAGCTCACCTACATTGCAGACTGTTCCGGACGGTTGCACGAGGTACTGGAGATGGTTGAAGAACCGGGACGCGCGCGCCTCTCCGACTGGTTGCTGAGCGAGCTGAACGCAATCCCTGAGCACCGACTGGCCGGAGAACTCCGCAGACGCCAGCGTTTCTTTGAGGAGGCCGTCAACTACCTGCGTTCCCGCGGATACGCCGCCCCGGAACGCATCGTTGCCGCCTGTTCAGACGACGAGACAACACTCGAACAGCAGGCTGATCTTGTAGGCCGGTTCGCCTCCCGGGCCCTACTCATCAGCCAGAATGAAGAGGAGAGGGCACTATTCGATCAACTGGCTACAGCCTTCCGTCCGCTGGGCTACCAACTCACACCGAAGGGGCTGCGTCGCTGCCAATCGACAGTGAGCCGGGTCCTTGCACTCTCTGAGTCCAAGCTCGACGGGCTTCGCGACCTGCTGCATGCCGAGATGGATGCCACGCTGGACACGATCAGAGCTGTGATCATCACAGACTTCGAAAAGTCCAGTGCGACGATCGACAAGGACGTCGCTCATCTTCTCACGGAAGAGTCCGGGGGGGCCGTGGCCGTAATGCGCATGCTCACTTCGGATCCAAGGACGGATGAACTGGATCCCATCCTTGTCACCGGCCAAACCGTGCTCGTGGACGATGATCTTCTGCCACGGTTCGAAGCCGAGGCAGCTGCGTGGTTCCAGGAACGTGGCCTACGGGCTGAACTGGCCCCGAAGCAGGACGGTGGTTTCTACCGCATCGACGGAGCAGGGCGGGACTGGACTACCCGGCACTACGTCATGATGGTCACTGATCTGTTCGAGCGTGGCATCACCCGTTGCCTGGTCGGCACCCGAGGACTGCTGGGTGAAGGATGGGACGCTCTGTGTGCCAACACGCTGGTCGACCTGACCACCGCTGCCACCGAAATGACCGTAAACCAACTCCGGGGACGGGCAATCCGGCTCGACCCGAAGACCCCGAAGAAGGTGTCGAATATCTGGGATGTCGTATGCCTGGCTCCGGAATTCGAGAAGGGACTGAGTGATTACCATCGACTGGCCCGTAAACACAGCGGCTACTACGGACTGTGCGACGATGGGGCCATCGAGTACGGACTGGGTCACATCCATCCCGCCCTTACCGAAGCAGGGCCCGAAGATGTCGCCCTGAATGCCCATGTGCTCAATGCAGAAATGCTGGCTCGAGCGAGAGGAAGGAAAGAGATCTACCGCGACTGGCAGGTGGGCACGCCCTACGACAACATCACGATCCCGTCTCTGGAATTGAAAGCAGACGGGCTCTTCGGGGAATTCGGGTTCCGCGGCAACCGGCCCCATCGCATTGAGGTAGGCAAGATGCTGAAGGCCATATGCCAGGCGGTGACAGAAGGGCTGACGGAGTTGGGGCGCTTTGAGGATCGTCGCGCCAAACTGGTCGTCAACGCCCGGGCGGACGGCTACTTCCGAATCTACCTCAACAGCAAGCACTCCCAGGACATGGTCCTGTTCGCACAGTGCATCACCGAGCTCTTCCAGCCCATCGAGTCCCAACGTTACATCATCCCGCGATTTGAGCAAATGCGGGAACACACGTGGTTTTCACGTCTCCTCCCCGAAATCGTCGGCCAGTACTTGCGCAGGAAGCGGTTGGAGGTAGCCGTCTACCACCCTCTTCCCGAAGTCTTCGGCAGCGCGAAAGAACACGCTGAGCTGTTCAGCGACAGATGGAACCGACGGGTTTCCACAGGACGGGCCGTCTACACGAAGCGGGGGCAAGGGGAGGAGATCGTGGTGCAAGCCAAACCCAAGAGCCAGTCGGTCATGGCCGCCCGTAGCAAACTCAAGTCCGTCTGGCGGTAGAGGGGTTCTCGCCCCCTCTTCCTGGGTGCTGTCCTCCGGGATTGCCGAGGGCCACCTCGGCATTGCCGTCCGGCTTCCTGGAGGCCGGTTATCCCTAACCGGTGCCTTCCGCTCCGGCAGGAGACAGCCGGTCGGGACGACCGGAACTCGAGGCCCTTCCCCGAAGACCGCCGCCCCCCCCGCTCGACATCATCTGGCCGTGGCGGGTAGGTCACCTATCTGCCCTTCTCCGGCTCGCGACACGTCCTCGGGAAACTCCAGCTTGATCACCATGACTTCACCGGCGAACTCGTCGACGGGAGCGTTCCGGATACGGAGGCAGGGCCCTTCGTCTCTGTGGTAGACAGGAAGGCTGTCGAGACGCGTCTCCAGGGGGCGGCCATCGTTGAGGAGCGTAGTCCGAGCCGGCGACCGGCAAATGGGGTGCAAGACAACGTCGTGGCCGGTGGGATCCAGAACATGGACGTAGACCGTGTTGCCACACCGGGTCGTCAGCACGTCGCGGTTGTCAGTCCAGCGGACGACGGGCTCCGTCCCGTCGAAGGCCTCACGAACAGCCCCGTACCACTCACCGATGCGCCTGAGAATTCGCTGCTCTTCCGGCACGATCGTGCCGTCGGGCATGGGCCCGAGATTCAGGAGGTAGTTCGCCCCTTTGGCCATCATGCGATCGATGCTGTGGATCAGGTAATGATCGGTGTAGTAGTCCTCGTCTTCCCTGTAACCCCAGCTCTGCTTGCCGACTGCTTGACATGCCTCAGTGGGCCCATCGAAGGCCAGGATTTCGTTCGCCTCACCACGGTAGTCGCGCTCGAACACATCGAAGTCACCCTCACTCAACCCGCGGCAGTTGATGACTGCCTGTGGCTGCAGCGAACGGACCATTTCATTGAGTGACGGATCCTCGACCTCAAGCCGGTTGGCGTCCCACCAGATCCCGTGGATCTCCCCGTAGTTTGTGCACAGCTCACGGACCTGGGCCCGGACGTAGTCGGCGTACTTCCCAACATCCGGCTCGTCTCCGGCCGGAGGCCCAGGCAGCTCATGTGCTCGTCCCTGGTTCGGGTAATTCGGGTGGTGGTGATCCACGAACGAATGGTAAAGGCAGAGCGGGAACGAACGACGATGGCACGCATCGGCCAGCATCGCCAGCGTGTCGCGAGCGTAGGGCGTATTCGTCACCTTGTACTCGGTCAACCCCGAGTCCCACATGCAAAAGCCATCGATATGCTTGGTGGTGAAGGTGATGTAGCGCATGCCTGCGGACTCCGCGAGATCCAGCCATTCGTCAGGGCAGAACTTGACCGGGTTGAACTGCGTGGCCAATGGCTCGTATTCCTCGCGAGTCAGACCTCGGCGGTACTGGGTCTGCTCATGCCAGCCGGGAATCGCGTAGATCCCCCAATGCACAAACAGCCCGAACCGTGCTTCGCCGAACCAGTCTCGATCGTCGCCGAAATGCCTAGTCATGTCGTCCGCAAACCTTCCTAAAGCCCTTGGGGGGGGCGAGCCTACCGAGCGTAGGTCATTCGTTTCTGGCGGCCGTAGATCTCGGCCGTTGTGAGCCATGCCCCAATGTTCTCGAGGGGCGTTTCCGGCATGATACCGTTCGAAGCGGCAAGAATGCAGCCGCCCGCTTCGTGGTCAAACGTGTCAATCAGGGCCTTGGTCCCTGCCTCCACGTCATCCCTCGTCCCGCCGGGCAGCAGATACTGCACATCGATCCCAGCCAAGAAAGTAAGTTTGTCCCGGTACTGATCAGCGACGGCCTGCTGGTCCATGGCCACCGGTTGGATCGGGTGCAGAACATCAACCCCCATCTCGACAAAATCGTCAAGCAAATCGGTCACGGCGCCGCACGTGTGCAGCCAGAAATGCATGCCTAGGGAATGGCAGTGTTCCGCGAGCTCCGCAAGAAACGGCATGTAGAGATCACGGAACGCCTGGCGAGAGAAAATGAGCGTTTCCTGCGTGCCAAGATCGTCGGAGGTGAAGTAACCGTGTGCTCCGGCGGCGGCGTACCCGCTTATCACGGTCTTGTGGTAATCTGTGAATGCACGCAGAAGGCGTTTCATCCGCTCCGGTTCGAGCAGCATCTCGCACAGGATGTTCTCCATTCCGAACAAGAACCAGGCACGTTCGAAGAGGCAGAAAAAATCCCAACCCACGCAGTAGCGATTGGGGTTGGCTTCCGCGAGACATCTGGCGTTCGCGAAGTACGCTGAGTCAGCCGGATCCGGCATGGCCGCGATGAAACTGTCAATCAACTCAACCGAACTGACCACGAGCCGGCTGGTGATTCCCCGGGCTGCCAAGTCCCCCGGGTCATCCTCAATCGCCCAGCGATACTCTGGCGGCGCTCCCTCGGGGGCCTGAAAATTTCCCGGGGCCACATAGTTGAGACTGATGCAGTCATCCACAACGGTCTGGCTGACATCGCGCAGATCATCACCGTACTTCTCAGCCGTCCCCGCGTTGTAGAACTTGTGCCAGAACAAAGGCACGCCCGGAATGTCTCCACCGCGACGCTCAACGACGCGACGCATCTGGTCCAGAGTCAATGGCGTGGCCGGCATGGGCGCCCTCCTGTCAATCACCTGCTGTTCCAGTTGATTCCATTGGACATACAGTATGGTAGGCCCTGGGACAAGTCGACTCCATATCAGAACCACGCCGGCAAATACGTCGAGTGGACCGACCGCACAACCGAGAGGCAGGCACGATGAGGGATATGCATCGCTGGGAACAGTTGAGGCCGGAAGAGTTCCTCACCGAACAGGAGCGCGCGCCAGTCGTCTACTGCGCATTTGGTCCCATGGAGGACCACGGCCTCCAGAACGCGCTGGGCGTCGATCCGGGCAAGGCTCACGAAATCTGCCGCCGCGCCGCACACATCTCTGGAGGAATCGTCTTCCCCATGGTGCCCTTCGCCCCGGCCGGAGCGCCGCCATTGTCGCGTGAACAGATGCTCACGGGAGAATTCCCCTTGTTCCCGCCGAGCCTGTTCGTCAGCGTGGAGCTCTGTCGCAACGTGGCTGGTGAGCTGTTCGAACGCTTCGCGGCGTTGGGCTTCCGCCTCTGCGTCGGATTCGGCGGGCATGGACCTGCCGCAAGTCTCCTGAAGCAGATGGCAGGTGAACACAACGGGGACGTTACCGGAATGTCGCTGCTGACCTGCGGCAGCACGACCTATACCGCAGACATCATCCGTGAAAGCGGAGGGGACGATCCCAAACCACTCTCGCACGGAGGAAAGTGGGAAACAGCCATGAACATGGCGCTGAACTCCGACTACGTAGACCTCTCCCGCGTCCGTGACATTGACCCAAGCCCAATCCCATCCCAACTCAAGGGCAGGACAGATACCCAACTACGAGGCATTGAGGCAGCTACGGTAGCGTTTGGCGAGACGCTGATCGACACCGCCGCCGAACGGTTGGCCGCAGAGGTGAAAGGACGACTGGGGTAGCACGAAATCCGCTCAGTGGGTCGGGATCTCCGAGACCGACTCTCATCTTGTACGGCGAGCGGCCCTCCGATCGCCAAGAGAAGATGCCGCCCGGAGGCCGTGCGGCGTACAAGAGACACGCCAGGCCGCCTTGGGCCTTGTGCGTCGGGATCCGCCCCGCCCGCCAACACCACCCAACTCAGCGCACGCGCTGAATCCGCACACCTGCCGCCCGCGCAATCGCGGGCGTGTTCAGGACCAGGGCCCCATCTCTGCAGGTAACCGTCTCGTCCCGGAGAATCTCATTGGTCGTGGTCTCTCGCCACGTCGCCCGCCACTGCCCCTCGGCGACACCCGCCAACGTCAGGCTCCCTTCAGGCTGCAACGTCGGCTCGCGGCCCTCTCGGATGAAGAGCCAGGCGAACTGCGGATTCCGCACCCAGAGGAGGATGGTGTCGTGGGTCTGGATACCCGTGACATCCAAATCAGGCCCTTCTCGGCGTCGATACCGAACGAGCTCGTAGGCCGTCCAGAACGCCACCTGTCCGGCATTCCGGATCACGATATCATGTCCACCGGCGGACACCGGGAACGACACGTGTTGCCAGAACTCGTAAGGACGGTCCTCCCCAGCCGAGAACGCCTTTCTGAGGATGACCTTGCCATCGACCGATGCTTCGAGGATTGCCCCTTCAGCCTGGGCCAACTCCGGGACGTGGACGACGAATTCCCCAGCCACGGGGTAGGTCACGCTGAATTGATGAGCCTTCCCGCCACCCAACGCAGCTTTCAGCCTTCCGGGTTTGCGGAGTTCGCCGTCGCTGTCCAGCTCAATGGTATCCCAGGATTCCGGGGAAATCCGGTAGGCATAGTTCCGTGGCCATCCCTCCACCAGCACGTTGGTGTGGTACGGAAGCCGTGCTGTGTCCCGGAAACGGAATGAACGAACAGCCACCGGCTCCCAGGTCCGTTTGCAGAAGGGAATCCCGGCCACCGTGTCCCGAATCGGGAGCCAGTACTTGTAGAACCCCAACGCGTCGACCCAGTTGCTCCATCCCCACGGCATAGCCGTCCCCGCACTCCCGTTGACCGCCGCTCCCCACAGCCCATTGACCACGATGATCCCGTCCGGATCTTCGCGCTCCCAGCCACCGTGGTGGCCCACCCCATACTCCGTAAGAAAAAACGGCTTTGCATAGCGTTCGGACATGAACCGCGCACCCCATGCCGCAGTCTGCCCCATGTCCCGCCGGGAGTAACTGTTGGTGGAGATGATCTCGGTCTCGGGCTGTTCGTCGATGATCGGGTAGCCGTCGAAATTACCGTGGTTGGTGTGAATCACATGGCGCATCGGGTCAATGCTGCGAAGGTATCGGCCCATCTCACGATGCCAGACAGCAGCCGCATCGGGACGGAACTGGTTGCAGGCGCTCACCTCATTCCAGAACTGCCAGGAGAACACGGCCGTCGAGTAGGACCAACGCGCAACGATGTAGCGCAACCGCTTCCTGAAGAACGACGCGGCCGCGGCATTGGTGAAGTAGTCCCGCGGGGTTGCCACCGGCCCACCATTCGCGACGTTGTAGGTAAAGACTGGCCAACGCTTATCACGCCGCAGATACTGCTGTGTCTCAAAACAACACATCAGGTAAATCCCCAGTTCGTCCGCCTTCTCCATCAGCTGATCAATACACCACGCACTCATCAGCTTGTAGCGCCCGGGCCCTTCTCCGGGATGACTGCCAACGCGGCTCTCCAGATCCGACATCTCGTAGCTCCACCACCAACGCACGAAATTCCCACCCACCCCGGCAAACGTCTCATACAACTGCTCCCCTTTGGCCAAGCCGAATGTCGGGAGTGTAGCAATGTTCTCCCCAAGAGCGAAAAATGGCGTGCCGTCGTCGAACTGCAGGTAGTGCGAATTCCCGCGCGACACGCGCAGGTAACCGTGGGCATCCGGGTCAGGCGTGCAAGTGAAGGTGTGCTCAGGACTCTTCACCGTCCCCCCCTGATTGCGCAGGCGCAACCGGTAGCGGTACAATCCTGGAATGGGTGGGGCAAAGCGGACCTTCCAGCCGGGCTCGCCCTGCTGCAAGTACATCTCCCGATCCCCCATCCCGGTTCGTGTGTAGTCCTGATAGAAGAAACCTGGCACGGTCAATGTCCGGCCGTCAGGACACGCGAACACCGCATCCAGAGCAACCTGGTCCGGGTCAAATGCGTTTTCCCAGGTACCCGACACATCCACGTCGAGCTCAAACTTCGCGTACTGCGCAACCGTGGGCGATGAGGCCCGGATCGTCCCGATCCCGGCAGAGCCAGTCGCCCCGAGCTCCACGCCCACGACCTTGGGTGCGTTCAGATCGTTCGGCTTCAGCACGAACTCCAGCCGACAAGGCGTTCCGGCCGCAATCTTGCCACCCGTTGCGAGGCGTGGGTACATCTGGTAGGTCTCGCCGCCGTACTCCCGCCCGTCTTGAAGCGTACACCGTGCCGGGAGTGTGAAGTCGAAGGTCAAAGGCGATTCCCCGCCCGCTCCCAAGACAGCTGCAATGGCCCCACCCGACATGAAGTGTCGCGGCTTTGCCTGCTCCTTCGGAAAACGTCCGCTGTTCGAAGGGACCAGCAACACGTCCTGCCCTGCCCATGAACTCACAGGGAGGTCGATAAACAGCGCGGCCTCCGCGACGACCGTGTCAATCGATGGGCTGACCATGCAGGTGACAGCAGCAGTCTTCCCCTTCGCTTCCACCCGTTGCTCAAATGTCCACACACATCCGGACGTCTTGTCTTCCAGTGAGCCGCGAAAAACGTACGCGCCTTCGGAAAGCTTGGGATACCCGTCCTCAAGCTCCAAGGCGCTCTGCGATACGGTGCTTCGCCAGCCCGGAGTGGCAATGACGACGCGGGTGCTCGCGATGAGCGTGCGCTCTCCGCACGACAACGACAGCCCCCCGAGAGAACCAATAGTCAACGTGCTCTGCCCCAGGGGCAGCGCAGCATAGTGGCCATCACCGTTCGCTTCCTGAGCGAACTGAAGCGGAACGAAGCACGGGCAGATGAGCAGCACGGCAGCGATCCACAGGGCGATGCAGTACCTGGAAAGAGTCAAGCGAGTCTGTCTCCAGCTTGCCATGTAACGCCGCCTGCAGAGGAAGATCTCGTGCTCAGACATCAGTTTGCTCTTGCGCTGGTAGCTGAAACTATGGTATATCATTAGATTACGGCTCTGATCCTGAGAATGAGTAAAGGAAACACAATGCGTCACTCCCGACCGAATCGTCCTCACAGTCTGTTCACACTGATAGAGCTCCTTGTCGTCATCGCGATCATCGCGATTCTGGCAGCCATGCTGCTGCCCGCGTTGCGCCAGGCCAAAGACAGAGCCCACACGATCACCTGTGCATCAAACATGAAGCAGCTCGGGCTCATGTTCCAATTCTACGCGGACGACTACGACGAGTGGTTGCCGGCGCGCTGCATGGGTACCGTGTGGGGCTTCGCGAGCGCCTGCAACTACGACCAGCGTATCGGGGTCACGATGGTCCGCAATATCGCCGACAAGGCGATCCTGTCCTGCCCGGCTGGAAACCCGATCCGGACGAAGCGCTGCGGAACGGTGATCAGCTACGGGGTCAACGAGCGTCACCTGTGTCGTGACTGTAACTGGCGGAAACGCCCGTCGAGCAACAGCGACAACGGCGGCATGATTCGCCTCTCCGACCTCAAGCGCCCCAGTGAAGTCCTGATCGCAACCGACAAGCAACACAATCTCCAGCCACTGGTTCGCTGCCCCATCTGCAACATCGGGACCTTCAACCAATTCTTCGACGGGCGGCACAACAACGGGGCGAACGTGCTTCGTGTTGGAGGGAGCGTCGCCTGGTACAATACGACCGCAATCCGTACGAATGCCGACGACATGTGGGGCCACACCAAACGCTGAAGTGGAGCGGCGCGTCTCGAGCCGACATCACTTGCTGGCGGTCTCAGAGACCCCGCGCCACAGTTCTTCCCCTCAGAGCACTCCCGCTTCACGGACGCGCTCGATGCACGCCCCGGCACTCGCCATGGCCGAGATCGGGTAGGTGTCCTGTTCGTAGATCAGCCACTGCGTTCCGAGCTCTCGAGCTTGAGCTGCGACGGCCTTCATATCAATGAACCCCACCCCAACGTCACACACAGAGTCCTGCTCAACGCTGAAATCGCGCAGGTGAATCTGCGGCACGCGGCCCGCATAGGTCTGCCAGTAGGCCATCGGCTCTTCCCCGCCCTTCTTGATCCAGCCCAAATCAAGCTCGAAATTCACCACCTCAGGATCGCTCTGGTCGCGCAGGATGTCCTGCAGGTAGACTCCCTCACTTTTCTCGAACTCATGCCAGTGGTTGTGGTAGGTGAACTGAAGGCCTTTCCCTGCGGCAATCGCGGCGGCTTCACCAACCTGCGGGACAAGCTCACCCCACTCGTCGGTGCGCCCACACAAACTCGTCGTGATGAAGGGGCTCTTGCAGGCCAGCGCATACTCATAAACAAGGTGGTTGGGGTCCTGAAGCTCCGCCAACTGCACGTGCAAGCCACAGCAACTCAGGCCGATGCTCTGCAGGAACGCCGCCAGTTCGTCAGGCGACATTCCCCCGTACTTCCAGGCAAACTCCACGCCTTCGAAACCGAACTCCGCCAACTGCGAGAGGATGTCCTTGAATGTGTCATCTCCGGTGAAATCACGCACCGAATAGAGCTGAATACCTACCTTGAGTTCGCTTGCCATGTGTCGTCGCTCCTTGAGTCTGACATCCCGTCATCTCGGGCGTCTGCATGAATACTCCAAATACTGGTCCGCACACGCATAACCGCGGCCAGCCCCTAACCTGATCAGACTTGCCGATATCGCAAGCGCAACCCACGCCGGCCAATCCCGTTAGACCCAGCTATTCACACTCCTTGAACAGCTGTACTGGTTGTTGCCCATTATTATTGTAGTATGGTGGGGCCATGTCCGCTCCGCGAAAATCTCTGAACCAGTCCCTGGAAAACGCTTTGGACCTGCTGGAGCTTCTCCCGCAGCGTGGCGCCATGCGTTCGGGCGAGATTGCGCACGAGTTGGCTCTGAAGCCAAACACGGCAAACAACATGGCCCGAACGCTCCTGAGCCGGGGGTACCTGACCCAGGATGGGTTAGGACGCTACCACCTCGGGCCGCAGTGCTTCTTCCTGGGGCAGGAGCAGAGCGTTTTCCGGGAGTTCCGGCGTGTGGCTCTGCCACACATGCTCCAGCTCTCCTGCGACACGGGCGACAACGCCTTTCTGGGGATCGAGTGTGACGGACGCCTATATATGGTCGCGCACACGGAAGGCACCAATGTGATCCGGGTGTCGGAGCCCCAGAAGTGGCAGAAGCAGTTCCATTGCTCAGCCGCGGGAAAGGTCATTCTCGCTGAGCGAGGACAGGCCTGGCTTGAGGAAACAACCGGTGGGGAGTCGTTGGCGAAACTGACTGGTGCGACGAGGACCTCTCAGAGCGCACTCAGTGGCGACATAGCCCGGACGCGTGAGCGCGGCTTTGCAGAGTGCATTGATGAGGCGGCCGAGGGGATTCATGCCGTCGGTGTCGCTGTCCGCCGCACTAATGGGGAACTCCTCGCGGCTCTCTCCCAGTCCTTCCCATCGTTCTTTGTCGCCGAAGGCCGAGTCGATGTCAGCAGGCGCGTAGCGCTCCTGCGCAACTGTGCGGACGAGCTCGGCCGCCATCTTGAGATTGCATTCGAACGTGGTGTCGATAGACCGGAGTAGGTAGATGATCACTGCAGACGACGTCAAACGCTTTGCTCGGGCTCAAGGAGCAGATCTGGTGGGCATTGCTCCAATGACCCGCTGGGAGGGCGCGCCCAAGCAAATGGACCCGCGTTACATCGCGCCCAACGCCAAATCCATGATCGTCATGGGCTTCCGCATTGCCCGCGGATCCCTACGGGGCGTCGAGGAAGGCACGCTTTACACAACCTACCCGTCCATGGGGTACGCTGCCCTCAACCAAATCTATGCCCCCATGACCCTCTGGAATCTGACCAATTTCCTGGAAGACGAGGGGCACGAGACCGTTGCCATGCTCAACGCCAACGGCGGCGAAGCCATCAACCCGGTGACAGGCAATTTCCGCGACGGGTGGAGTGTACCCGTGGGGGACGAGAAACCGCACCCCGATGTTCTCGTCCACTTCCGTCTGGCTGCCTTCCTGGCCGGGCTGGGGGAGATAGGCTACAGCAAGGTCTTTCTGACGCCGCAGTTCGGTCCCAGGCAGCGCTTCGCTCTCTGCCTCACGGACGCCGAGCTCGAACCAGATCCCATTTTCGAGGGAAAGATCTGCGACCGCTGCATGCTCTGTGCCAAGCACTGCCCGACAGGAGCCATCAGCACAACCGAAACCGTCAAGGTCACGGTGGCAGGCCACGAACTGGAATGGGCCAAACTCAATCCGTTGGCCTGCGAGGCAGGGATCCAGGGCGGTCATGACAACGAGCTGAACCCCTTTCTCAAGGAATACCCCCGCCGTTACGGCTACGGTCGAGCGATCGGCGGAGCCTCCGGCTGCATCCGGGCATGCATGGACCACCTCGAGAAAAAGGGCGTCCTCCAGAACAAATTCAGCAGCCCCTTCCGCACGGAACGCCCATGGAAGCTGGATCACTCGCAGCCCCGCCCCCCTACGGATGATGTCCGGGAGAACTACATCGAGACCGGCAGGATCGAAGACGCCGATGCCTACATTACTTACAACAAGCGCGACAATTACGGGACCGACAAGGACGCCAAGGCCCCAAACCCACTGATCGACTGAGGAGGAAGTAAAATGGGACTCAAGGTTGGTATCTGCGGAGCGGCAGGCGGTTTCAGCAAATCGTTCATTCCCCTGTTTCAGGCACACCCCGGTGTAGACGAGGTCTATCTCTCGGACCTCCTTGCTGAGCCGTTGGCCGAACAGGCCGCGATGTTCGGAGTTGAAAAGACGTTCCCTTCGCTGGATGAGCTATGTAAGAGCGACTGCGACTGCATCGCCCTGTTCACCCAACGCTGGAAACACGGCCCGCAAGCCGTTCAGGCCCTCAAAGCCGGCAAGCATGTTTACAGTGCCGTGCCTTCCGCTGCGACGATGGAAGAACTCGAAGAACTGGTCAAGACTGTGGAAGAGACTGGTTTGACCTACATGCTCGCGGAAACCAGCTACTACCGGGCCCAGACCACCTTCTGTCGCGAGAAGTTCGCCGCGGGAGAGTTCGGGAAGTTCGTTTACGGCGAGGGGCAATACCACCACGACATGGCCCACTTTTACCGCGCCTATTATCGCGCCAACAGTCCCGACTGGGAACGCTTCGCAAGCTACCCCCCCATGCTCTACCCGACCCACTCGACCGCCTTCATCCTGAGCGTGACCTTCCGGCGGATGACCGAGGTCACCTGCTTCGGCTACGTCGATGACGATCCCGATGGCATCTTCGATCCCGCTCTGAGCGAGTGGCAAAACGTGTTCAGCAATGAGACGGCCATGTTCAAGACCTCCGATGGGGGCTGTGCACGAGTCTGCGAATTCCGCAGAACAGCCCACAGCATGATGGACCGAATGACCATCACCGGAACCAAGGGCTGCTATCAGGAGCAACCCCGCGAGGAGGGAATCCTCTCGAATGTCTTCACCTGGCTGGACTTCCCGAAAGGCTATGGTGCTGACGGCACGATCCCCTACAGGGAGGCACATGACTCGGTCAAGCTCAGGAAGAAGGACTACAACGATCTGTGCGTGTTCAGCGGAGTCACGATCACCGAAGAGAACCGCCGAGGCCTCCCTGACGAATACCTGGGAGAGACGTTCCAAGGCATCTCACCGGCCCAGACCTACGAAAATCTCCCGTTGGAGTTCGCCGGACTGCCTAATGGACACGAAGGCACACACCTCTTTCTGACCAACGATTTCATTCGCTGTGTCACGGAGCAGAAACTGCCCCCGAACCACGTCTGGCTGGCGGCCCGTTACAACGCCCCCGGCATCATGGCACACGAATCCGCCAAACGCGACGGCGAGCTCCTGAAAATCCCGGACTTCGGACTTCCCCCCGCAGACGCAACATTTCTCGACGGCGTGTACCCGCTGCAACCGTAAGCGTCAACTCTCAGGAGGCGGACACGTTGGAGCGCGGACGGATGGATGGATGGATGGATGTGGGGCCAGCCCCACGCCCCGCTGGGGAAGAAGCTCTCCCCCAGACCCCCGCGTATTGGGGTCGCGAACGCCAGGTGACAAGGCCCACCTGACCTTCGCGCCCCCGGTAGCCGCCGCTCGCGCGTTGATCGACGTGGCAACCGAGAATGGGGGCTCCCGTTCACCATGGCGCACCCGGGAACGCCGATGGCCGGCGTGTCTGTCAGAGCCGCGACTTGCGGGAGCGGTCATTCCCCTAGCACCGCCGGGCTCCGCCTCGGCATTTGCCTTCTGCCTTCCTGGAGGGCGACACTCCGTGGAGCCGTGTCTCCCCGGGAGGCGACACCGTCTCCATTGCCACTCACCGTCTCTCACGCTAGCGTATTGGTGCTCATCCCCAGTACACACAGCAGGGAGAACAGACCATGGCCAGCCGGGATCCGGACCGACCGAACATCGTCTTCATCCTCACCGACGACCAGGGCGCGTGGGCCCTGGGCTGCGCGGGCAACACCGAGATCCGTACGCCCAACCTCGATGCGCTGGCGGCACGGGGAACACGCCTCGAGAACTACTTCTGCACCTGCCCGGTCAGCTCCCCAGCCCGAGCGACCATCCTTACCGGACGCATCCCCTCCCAACACGGCGTCCACGACTTCATTCGCATCCGGCAGGGCAGGAATCCTCTCCTCGGACATGGCGACGGGAAAGCCATCGAGTATCTCGACGGCCAGACAGCCTACACCGACATCCTGGCTGAGAACGGCTACACCTGTGGCCTCAGCGGAAAGTGGCACGTAGGCGATGAGTGTCGCCCCCAGAAGAGCTTCTCCTTCTGGCGGGTCAACGCCCTCGGCAACGGCCCCTACCGGCGCACACCAATGGTCCACGAAGACGGTCGTGAACCGGAGTGGGACACGGACTACTTCACGAAGGTCGTGACCGACAACGCCATCACCTTCATGGACGCACAGACGGCGAACGACTCGCCCTTCTACCTGAGCTGCCACTACACCGCCCCACACAGCCCCTGGGGAAGAGACCAACACCCGGAAGAGACCTTCGACCGATACTGCGAACACTGTGCATTCGACACCATCCCCGATGTCCCACTCAACCCAACCCAAATGCAGCGCCCGTGGCTCAACCCGGACGGCTCCAACCGACGCGAACTCCTCAGTGGCTATTTCGCCGCCATCGAAGAGATGGACAAAGAAGTCGGGCGCGTCCTCGATTGGCTGGATGAACACGGGCTACGCGAGAACACGCTCGTGTTCTACACCAGCGACAACGGCATGAACATGGGACATCACGGCATCTTCGGGAAGGGCAATGGCACGTACCCTCTGAACATGTACGACACCTCCGTCAAAGTCCCTTGCATCGTCAGCTGGCCGAGCATCGTGCCCGAGGGGCAAACGCGCCGCGAGCTGCTCAGTCACTACGATGTCTTCCCGACGCTTCTGGACATGGCAGGAGTGCCTGGTCCGGAAGATGCTTCCCTGCCGCCTTCCCCGGGGCGCAGTTTCGCCCCCCTCCTGCGCGGCGAGTCTATGCCCGAAACAGACTGCGTTGTCGTCCACCACGAGTACGGCCTGGTGCGGATGATCCGGTCACATGACTGGAAGTACGTGCATCGCCATCCCTGGGGCCCGAACGAGCTCTACGACCTCACGGCCGATCCGGGTGAGATCACCAATCTGGCAGAGGTCACCGAACACGCTGAGCGCATCATGGCCCTCAAGGGCAAGCTCGACGCCTGGTTTGCAGCCTACGCGGATCCGAACAGAGATGGTCTGCACGAGCCCGTTGCGGGGACAGGCCAAATCAACGTGGTCGGACCGAATGCCGAGGGGGCCACACGGTTCATGCCGCGGCCGGCCGTGATCGAAGATCTCACGTCGGCGTCCGGCTGACCGCCGCCGAACACTTCCCCTCCATGGCTCGCGTGCTACATTGGGTTTTCCGACGCACGCATCTCACAGCCTGAGGAACCCCATATGACCACCATCCCCGAACCCTACGGCGCCCTCCCAAGCCCTCGCCAGCTCAACTGGCATGCGCTGGAATTCTACGGCTTCCTGCACTTCACCACAAATACGTTCACCGACCTCGAGTGGGGATTTGGTGATGAGTCGCCCACGATCTTCAACCCGACCGATTTCGATGCCAACCACATCGTGGCGGTCGCGGAAGAAGCAGGGATGAAGGGGCTGATTCTGACCTGCAAGCATCACGATGGGTTCTGCCTGTGGCCCTCCAAGTACACGGAGCACTCGGTCAGGAACAGCGTGTGGCGTGATGGAAAAGGCGACGTTGTGCGGGAACTGGCCGACGCCTGCGCCCGTCGCGGCGTCAAGTTCGGTGTCTACCTCTCGCCCTGGGACCGCAACCACGCCCTCTACGGGACCCCGGAGTACGTCGAGTGCTACCGCAATCAGCTTCGAGAGCTGCTCACGGAATACGGGCCCATCTTCGAGGTCTGGCACGACGGGGCAAACGGCGGCGACGGCTACTACGGAGGCGCGAACGAGAGTCGAACCATCGACAAGAAGACCTACTATGACTGGCCGACCACGTGGGCCATTGTCAGGGAACTGCAGCCGGACGCGGTCATCTTCAGCGATGTCGGTCCGGACATCCGCTGGGTCGGAAACGAGAGCGGCGAAGGCAACGAGACAAACTGGCTCACCCTCAACACCGAAGGCTGGTGCCCGGGATTTGCGGTCTCCGCGGAGCTAAACCAGGGCCATGAAGACGGCTCTTCCTGGCTGCCACCGGAAGTGGATGTCTCAATCCGGCCGGGCTGGTTCTACCACGCCCGTGAAGACCACCGCGTCCGAACCGTCCAGCAGCTGTTGGACATCTACTATCAATCCATCGGCTGCAGCGGCTCGTTCCTGCTCAATCTTCCCCCGGACCGACGCGGCCGGATCCACGAGACCGACGTCGAACGCCTGCGGCAGATGCGCCGGATTCTGGACGCTACCTTCGCGGATGACCTGGCACAGGGAGCAGCAGTTTCCGCAAGCAACGTCCGGGGCCCCGATGAACAGTTCAGCCCGAGCAACGTCCTGGATGGGAACAGCGACACCTACTGGGCCACCGACGATGGGGTGACCGCGGCCGAACTCATCCTGGACCTCGGCGGTCCCACGACCTTCGATCGCCTCCTGACCCGGGAGCCTATCGCGTTGGGCCAACGGGTCAAATCATGGTCCGTGGATGTGGAGACGGACGGTACGTGGACCGAGATCGCGACTGCCACAACAATCGGCTACAAACGGATCTTGCGGTTTCCAGTAACAACGGCCTCCCGGGTCCGAATCCGAATCGCGGATGCCAAGGCTTGCCCTCTGGTCTCCACGGTTGGCCTGTTCCTCTCCCCACGCTTTGCGTCCGACCCGCGAATCACCCGCACGATCGACGGACTGGTCACCGTCGGTGCCGGTGAAGGCATCCAGGTCCGTTACACGCTCGACGGATCCACTCCCTCACCGGAATCCCCCTTCTACACGGCCCCGTTCTCGCTTCCGCGCGGAGGAACGGTCACGGCTGCGGTCTACGCAGCGGACAATCCGGGCGTTTTGGTCCCGGGTGACCTCGTATCGATGGCGCGCCGCTTCGGGTTGGCCAAGGACGCCTGGCAAGTTATTCCGGCCGACAACGGAGCAGACAGCGCTGCCAATGCCATCGACGCCGATGAACTCACCCATTGGCAGAGCACCGCTGAGACCTATCCGCACGAGCTCTGCATCGACCTCGGCGAGGAGGTCACCGCAACGGCCTTCGGTTACCTGCCACGGCAGCGTGCGCGCGATGGCGCCGGAATCGTGGAACGCTACGAAGTCTACCTCGCATCGTCTGTCGCCGAATGGGGCGAGCCGGTTGCTGCCGGACGCTTCGACAACATCCAGAGCAATCCCATTCAGCAGATCGCCGAGCTAACCCAGCCACAGACGGGACGCTACCTCAAGTTCGTGGCCCTCGCCGCAGCAGACGGAGGGACGCTTGCCACCGCAGCCGAGATTGACCTCTTCGTTGCAGGGGCGTGAACGTGGACAAGACCACCGCTATCATCGTGATCCTCTGCTGCGCCGGGCACGTCTTGTCGGCCGCTCCGCCATCCGTCCACCGACAGTGGCGGGTCTCTGAGTTCACCTTCACAGCGGCCGATAACCACGAGGGTCAGCCACAGCACGTCGTCTTCGGAGCAACGTTCACCGGGCCGGACGGACGGGTCTATGACGTCCCGGGCTTCTGGGATGGAGGCCGGACATGGCGCCTGCGCTTCACCCCGCCCACTCCGGGAGTATGGCGCTACCAGACCGAAGCTGTGGAACGGGCATCCGTGCGAGTGGTGACCGCCTATGACAGCGGAACGGTGCGAGGGGGAGAGCGTCCGGTGCAGGTGGAGGTGCCCACCGAAGGAGCAGCGGAAATCCGTCTCGTCGTGAGCGACGCTGACGACGGCGCCAGCTATGACCATGCGGATTGGGCAAACGCCGCGTTGGTGGGCGAGGACGGCCGGAAAACGTACCTCGATGAACTCAAGCCGCTATCCGCCTCTCAGGGACACGGCAAGCTGGGCCTGCGAACAAACGTCCCGGGACAACCACTCCGAATCGGCGACAAGACATTCGAGCGCGGGCTCGGAACGCATGCCCACAGTCGGATCGCCTATGCCCTCCCCCCCGGGTGCCGACGTTTCACGGCGGAAGTGGGCGTGGATGCCGTGGTCAAAGAGCACGGAACTGTTCGCTTCCAGGTTTGCCTCATCTACCCTCGAGATGACCGGGTCGGACGCCGCGATCCCGGACTCCACGGGAAGACAGGACACTTCACCGCACAACCCGCAGCGGGGCCCAACCCCCTGCACACCCATGGAGGCCTGCTGCGGGTCAGTAAGGATGGCCACCACCTGACCTATGCGGATGGCACACCGTTCTTCTGGTTAGGCGATACCTGGTGGTTCTGCCCATCGGATCTCATGCCCCTGGAGGGGTCAACCCATCCGTCGATTCCCTCTGCTTACCAAGCATTGATCGAAAAGAGAGGACACCAGCGATTCACGGTTATCCACATGGCGTTCCTGGGAGAAATCGGCGGTGTAAGCCCATTCACCAGTGGTAAGCGCGGGGCCGACTGGGATCCGGCCTACTGGCAACGCGTCGATCGGTACATGGACATTGCCAATGACAACGGCCTCATCCCGGTCATCGGCATGGGCTGGACGGGCAACCCGCTCAAAGCCGAAGACTGGCGCCTCCTCTGGCGCCATGTCGTGGCTCGGTACGGCGCCCACGCAACCACCTGGCTCGTCTGCGGCGAGTACAACGTCAAGGACGCTCAGGACCGTGTCCCGCGAACCCTGGCACTCGGCCAATACATCAAAGACATGGACCCCCATCATCGCGCGATGAGCATCCATCCCTGGTACCACAAAGGCGACAAGCGGCAGGCGTGGGAACAGCCCTGGTACGACTTCATCATGTTCCAGGGCGGTCACGGAGCCGTCCCCCCGGCAGCGCTCTACCTGGACGCGTACGGACGCGAGCCGGCCAAACCTGTGTTGGAAGCGGAATGCCGGTACGAAGGGATCCACGAACACCGGGCACCGGAGGTACGCGAAGCCGCCTACGAGGCCATCCAGTCCGGCTCGTTCGGCTACACGTACGGCTCCCACGGTCTCTGGTACCCAACTCAGGATGAGAAGGACACCCGCTTCGACAACTGGGGGACGCCGACACCGTGGTGGGAGGCCCTGGAGCGTCCCGGAGCAACGCATATGGGGCACCTCCGAGCGATCTACGAGTCGGTTCAGTGGTGGCAGCTGGCACCCGCACCGGATGCCGTCACAGTCACCACAGAACGAGACGGCATGGCAAGCGTGGAAACGCTCTACTCTCTCGTCGATCATTTCCCCGAAGCCGCAGCAGTGAACGAGCATTGGTGCCGGTTGCACGAAGAAAACACGGGGAAGTCGATGCTGAAGAGCATCTTCCTGCACCCAAAGGTGGGGGAACCGGCGGTCCTGACCTACCCCAAGTATGACCTGCCTCGCCCCAAGGCAAACGAACGGATCACGTTGGTCCTAGCCCTCGGGATGAACAGGAAGGCGAATCTCAAGGACCCCAAGAACCCGTCCGATGGAGTCACCTTTTCCGTTCGCATCAACGGCCGGACCCAGCTGAAGGAGCACGTCCATTCTCATGGCTGGCTCTACCGAGCCGTCGATCTCTCGAAGGAAGCGGAGAACCCGATGTTCCTCGAACTCGCCGTCGAGGCCGGACCGAACATGAACTGGGATCACGCCCTCTTCCGCCACCCGATCGTCGTCAGGCGACCGACAAACACGCCCGAGCCGTTGCGTAACGTCTACGCCTCCAAACCGCCCCGGCGAGTGGTCACGAAGGCTGACGGAGACAACGCGTTCGTCGTCTACTTCCCGCGGGAAGAACGGATCCATGGACGTCGCCTCAACGGGCTCAGAACGGGAGCCGTCTACACGGCCGCCTGGCACGATCCGAGAACCGGAAAGCGCCTCGCCGCAAACACGGTCCGCACAGAGAACAACGGGTGCCTCCTCCCACTCCCTCCCGACAACCAGGACTGGGTACTCATCCTGCGACGAGGAGAGAGCGTCGACTCCCGTTAGAGTCCCGTGACCACGAAGCCGGCCTGCCCCCCAATGCCCCGGAACTAAGCGCGTCGCTCCTGTGAGGTGGCTGCGTCAACGTGGGAGGCGGTGCCATCCGCCGATTGCTCAGTTTCTGGCCTGGAGACAAAGATCGGCGCGTCGCAACGGCCCCTCTCACCTTGAAAGGCTGCTAAGTTTCGCCTCATTCATCGGCCCCGCCGCCGGTCACCAGAGCTGGTCATCCTCGTCCAGCGCCTCAGCCATCTGCAACGCTTCGGAGACCGCATCACAGATGTCTTCATCGTCGTGGTGGCGGAGGCCATCGAAGGCCAGAGCTGCCTCCGCGGGGCGGATGTCGACAGCGGCCTCGATGGCTGCGAGCAGCAACTCCTTGTCTGTATCCGGCGAGCTGAGAAGGGCTGAGACCACTGGCCATGCAGCTCCCAGCTCCCAACTCCCCGCAGCGAGCACGGCCTCACGGAAAATCCGTGGGTCCGGGCTTTGCAGTGCTTCGACGATCTGGTTGTCGAACCCACGAATGAATCGCATGCAGAACACCGATGTGAGGCGCCAGTCCGGATCCCCGCTGCCATAGGCCATACGCACGAGCCCGGGATGCCAGTCCTGAGGCGCACGTACCGAACCTTCAAGGACTCGACGGCGGACACTCACCGGCACATCGGCAGACATGGCCAGCCCGCGCAGGCCATCCTGGATCTTGCGGAACATCCCCTCGGAGACGGGTACATCATCCGGATCCTCGAATCCATACAGGTCGGCACACTCGAGTGCCGCCCCGAACGAAATGGCTGCTCGTGAGCGCAATGCCTCCGACTCGCTGTCACTCGCCACGATCACCAGGAGAGCGGCGGCCAGTTCGTCGTTCATCACGACACAGTCCCCGGCCAGCTCCGCGGCCAGAATCCGGTCTGCTTCCGATGTCTGGTCACAACGCAGAGCGGCCAGGAGCACCGCGTCCGCGTCTTCCGGCCACTCCCACGGCGGCAGATTATTCAGCAGTCTCACATCCATTGTCCGGCTCCTTCGCTGACGACCCTCGTGTGACTCTTATTGGGGCACTCGCATCACTATTAGCTCAAGCCCGGCATAGATGCCAGCGGGCCTCCCGGGATTGGCGGTATGTTACGCTGCCAATAAGGACCGACGAAAACAATGGACCGCGAACACGCGATGCATCCACACCGATCCACAGCCCGTTCCCTGCCGATCATCGCAGCGCTCTGTCTGTTCGGATGCGGGGGGGGCGACGTCCCGTCAAGCCTGACAGAGATGTCGCGAGACATAGACCGGCGCTATCCGCAGGTGCGCAGCATCTCAACCGGCGACCTGGCCAAATGGCTGACCGACTCCGAACGCCCGCCCCCCCTCCTGATAGACGTCAGGGAGCCGGAAGAACACGGGGCCGCCCACCTCCCGGGGGCCGCGTGTCGCCCACCGCAGACCAACTGGCAAAGCACGTACGGAAGTGTCGGTCGGGACACGCCGATCGTGTTGTACTGCTCGGTGGGGCTCCGTTCCGCCGAGGCTGCGGCCCGCCTCCAGGCTCTTGGCTTCACGTCGGTCCTGAATCTGCGGGGGTCCATCTTCGCCTGGGCCAACGAAGGGCGGGAAGTTGTCGACAGTGAAGAGAGAGTCGTCACGAAAGTTCACCCGTACGATGACATGTGGGGACAGCTGTTGGCTGAGGACCGCCGCCTGGAGATCCAACCCCGGTCACGCCGCCCGGTTCAGACGGCAGGGCCGATCGCCGCCGGCCTCTTCCTGTTGCTCTTCTGCCTTTGGGAGACAGCGCGACCTTACTTCCCATTCTTTGCCGGGAAACGGCTGCAGCGCGTTCGCCACGGAAGCCTGAACATCGCGATTTCCCTGCTGAACACCGCCCTCACAGCTCTGCTCATCGCTGCGACGTGGGCGTGGGCCGCAGAGAGCGCTGCTGGCAAAAACTGGGGACTGCTGAACGCCCTGGGGCTCGGAGCGCGATGGTGCGCTGTCTGCGCTGTCCTTCTTCTCGATGCATCGACCTACTGGTGGCATCGGGCCAATCACCGCATTCGCTTCCTCTGGTGCTTCCACCGGATGCATCACTCCGATCCACACATGGATGTTACCAGCGCCACGCGTTTCCACCCGGGTGAGATCATGATCTCCGGCGTTCTTCGCATCCTGCTGATTCTGGCCTTTGGACTCCAGCTGTGGGAGGTGGCCCTCTACGACCTGACGATGCTCTCCTGTGTGCAATTCCAGCATGCGAACATCGGCCTTCCCCCTGCCCTCGATCGCTTGCTTCGAACGGTGATCGTCACCCCCGCGATGCACAAACTCCACCATTCGCACCTGCAACCCGAAACCGATTCGAACTACACCTCATTGCTGTCCGTCTGGGATCGCCTTTTCAGGTCGTTCCGAATGCGCGGTGATCTCCACACGATCCGCTTCGGACTCACGCAGTACGAAGCCCCCCGTTGGCACACCCTCACCGGGCTCCTGTTGACCCCCTTCCAGTCGCCCCATTCCACAGAGAGTGGATGATTCGTGCAACATCCGGGTCAGAGCAGCGACAGTCCCGAGTCTGCCAACCACCCCTCGGGCTCCAGCTTGCAGTCGCTGACAACCACCCCGAGCTCTCCTAACCCGCAAATGCGAAACAGGGCTTCCCGGCCGAACTTCGATGAATCCGCCAGCAACACCCCCGTCTCACACCGCTCAATGAGCCGCCCCAGGAATACTGCATGGTCCTCGTGGAACGTGAAAATGCCGTGTTCTGAGACGCCAACGGCCGAGAGGAAGACCTTGTTGATCCGCAGACCTTCCATCGTTCCCCGGGCGATCCCGCCAAGGAACGAATTCAGCTGGGCGTTGTAGATCCCCCCAATGCTGATCAACGTAGTGTCTCGGGAGAAACGGTGGAACTCACTCGCGATACACCCTGAATTCGTCACGATCGTGAGTCGGCCCAGATCCGAGCGGATCAGCTCTCGAGCCAGATACAGGGCTGTGGTCGAGGAGTCCAGAAAGACCACGTCGTCCGGCTCGAGCAACCTGATCGCTTTACACGCAACCTCCTGCTTCCGAGCCCGGTGACGACTGATGCGGACCTCGAAGCCACTGTTCCATGAACTGGTGCCCTCTGATTCAGGCACATACTCGACCCCGCCATGGACCTTCCGAACCGCGCTGTCAGCCATCAGAACATTGATGTCGCGGTGAGCCGTAGGCACGGAAATGGCAAAGCGCTCACAGAGCTCACCAATCGTGCAATGCCCGCGTTCCTTTACCACAGCCAGCAGCTCGCGCCGCCGAATCTCGCTGAGTTGACTCACCATCGTGCGATCTCTCGCTCTTACCTGATCGACACCGTTCTAATCATCTTCTCTCACTTTATTGCATGTTTTATCATTGACAAGCTGACCGCCTGCCATTACCATTGACGGAGGCCCAGCACTCACCGGCACCCGGCCGGTCGGGGAACGTGGCGGACGACGACAGACACGGAGTCAGCGATGACCAAGATTGTGATTATCGGAGCGGGAAGCGGGTTTGGGGGACGCCTCTCAGTCGACATCATGGCCAACCCGCGCCTTCGCGAGGGGGAAATCTGGCTGGTAGACTTGCACGCGGGACGCCTCAACAAGGTCTGCGAATACGTCAAACGCACGGTAGAGAAGTTCGATTTGCCGACCAGGGTGCATGCAACAGCAGACCGGTGCGAGGCACTCCCCGGAGCCGACTTCGTGATCACGTCAGTCGCCGTAGGCGGGGGAGCTTACTGGGGATTTCCGTTCAACGCGGAGGTGAATATCCCGCGCGAATACGGCGTGGATCAGTCGGTGGCCGATACAGTCAGCGTCGGTGCCGTTTTCCGTTTCCTGCGCACTGCGCCGGTTCACCTGCAAATTCTCCATGATGTTGAGCGACTGGCGCCCAACGCGTTGGTCCTCAACCACACCAATCCAATGGCCATGCTGACCTGGGTTCACCACGCAGCCACCAATGTACGCAACGTCGGGCTGTGCCACGGCGTGCAGGGCACGAACGGGGTCCTGGCACGTCGCCTCGACCTGCCGCCAAACGAGATTCGCTACCTGTGTGCGGGCATCAACCACCTCGCCTGGTTCCTCGAGTACCGCCATGAAGACCGCGACCTCTACCCTGACCTGCGAGCCCTTCTGGACAACCCCGAAAAGACGAAGGACGAGGACGTTCGCTTCGAAATCATGCGGCACTTCGGCTACTTCCCCACCGAAAGCAACCGACACGATTCCGAATACATGCCCTATTTCAGACGTACGGACGCCCTGATGAAGCACTACGATCTGCCCCAGCGTGAACTCACGGATGAACCAAGAGTGCGGGACTGGCTCAAGGACACCGGAGCCGACGGCGAAGAGAGCCTCCCCGTGGGAGATATCAATCGAACATCGAACGAGTTCACAATCCACATCATGGATGCCATCCTGAGCGACATCCCTTACCGTTTCAACGGGAACGTGATGAACCACGGCCTGATCACGAACCTCCCGGATGGATGCTG
>JABHEG010000153.1 GCA_018676675.1 Lentisphaerota bacterium | reverse complement strand
GTTCAGGGACTCGAGGACACCATGTGCTGGACTGTCAAGATGGGCCGAAAGCGAACCAAGGAGTACATTCGCTCACTCGTCCCCCAAGAGTCAGAATGACCCCCAGCTTAACGGTTACCCAAAAGTGGTTCTAATGGCAAAACAGCGCACTGTGCAAGATAGAACACACACGACACCAACAGCATACGTGGGAGTGGCGCCATCCCGCTCTGGAGAAGAGACGCCGCGACGCCCAGTCAGCCCCCTCGAGCCCTACGCGGTCGAGAACGCGATGCAGGAAGTCCTAACCACCGAGAAAGGAGAGACCTACGCATTAAGTTAACGGCATTGACGCAGACCCCAGGATGCAGACCGACATGACCACGGAATCTGACACCCCAAGGGAGGATCTCATGTACACGCACGCAACGTGGAAGTGGCTGGCCGTTGTCGCCCTGGCAACGGGCGGCGCCTTGGGTCTCTTTGCCGCGGACACTGACACAGACGGCATCGACGACGACTGGGAACTCGGTCACTTCGACACTCTGGCCGATTGCGGCCCTACCGACGATACCGACGGCGACGGTTTCAGCAATCTGAAGGAGTTTCAGCTCCAGACCGACCCCCGCCTCTACGAGGTGCATCTGGAGATCGGCTGGAACCTCGTCTCTTTGGCACGCGTGCCGGACGACAACAGCGTCGACGCGATCTTCGGCGAGGCCTTTGTTCCTCCCGCCTGGGGATGGGGGCAGCAGAAATACTCGGCTGTGGACACGGTCTCGCCGTTGCAGGGCATTTGGCTCTACTGCCAGGAGCAAGCGACCATCGACCTGACATTCGGGGGCTCAGACCCAGTCGACCCGGTCGATCCGGACGCCGCTTACGAGCTGAGTTTCGTCCCGATCGCCGGCGGCACGATCACGATGGGCGAGGAAGCGGCGACCCACGAGGGGCCGCCGGGAAGCCACGATTCGACCCCGCATTCGGTGACCTTGACCGCCTTCGAGGCGAGCGAGACTGAGGTGACCAATCAGCAGTACACAGACTTCCTGAACGCTGCCCACGCAGCCGGCTATGTGGAGGTCATTTTGGGGCCCGGCCCGGGCCCGAGCACCGGCAAACGCATCGTCTATGGGACGGGCACGGCACCCGAAGCCTACCGGAGCCAGGAGCTTGTCAACCTCGACGGCACGCGAGTCATGAAGGACCATGACAACGGAGATGGGGACGGCAACCCCTTCACCGGCGTGATCGAGCCCGAGAACCCTCTCAACCTCTGCTACGTAGGCTACGACGAGACACGCTCGTCCGGTGAGCCATTCTACGTCCGAAATCCTCGGGACACCAGCGACCTCGACTGGGACGCCTTGACCAACTACTACAACTACACCGACACACAACACCAGCCGGATACTGCCGGGGGGGTGCTGAATGACTACGATGCGTGGCCCGAGTTGGTCGACTTCCCCAACAACATGCCGACCCTCGATGATGTCCGGGATTGGCCGGCCACCTTCGTGCGTTGGTACGGGGCGAAAGCGTTTGCCACGCACTACGGTTACACGCTCCCGACTGAAGCCCAATGGGAGTATGCAGCCCAGGGCGGAGACGCCTTCGCCTATGCAACCGCAGACGGCCTGGTGGACGAAGACGGCACGAGCGCGGTCTGGAACTGGAAACACGAGGAACCGGCGCTCGGCCATGTGCAGGACGTCAAGACCCATTCTCCCAACCCGTACGGCCTCTACAATATGGCCGGCAATGTGTGGGAGTGGTGCGAAGACAGCTATGCGACTGACTTTTACACCACGGCTGCTGCGCTGGAGCAGGACCCGGTGAGCTTGGACAACACGGGGTTCAAGGTCCGCCGCGGGGGCTCCTGGAACTACCACAAGGCCACCCTCAAGTCCGCCTCTCGATGGAAAGACGAGACCTTCAAAGGCAACGACCATTTCGGTTTCCGGGTCGTGCGCCAGCAGTGACGCCTGCCCAAACCCTCTGGGTTGGTGCCGTTCCCACAAAACCTGTTCTGGCCCACTGGATACTGCCCTGCAAGCGCGATATGTGCCTTTAGAACGCGAAACTACCGGAGAAACCGTAACCGTTAAGCTGGGGGTCATTCTGACTCTTGGGGGACGAGTGAGCGAATGTACTCCTTGGTTCGCTTTCGGCCCATCTTGACAGTCCAGCACATGGTGTCCTCGAGTCCCTGAACGGTCTTGAGTGCGGGG
>JABHEG010000287.1 GCA_018676675.1 Lentisphaerota bacterium | reverse complement strand
GGTCGTACCGATACCACGCTGTTTCTTCCGCCGCAAGGGCCCTGCGCCGCGCCACAGGGAGACTTTGGCGATATCGCCAAAGACTTCATCTGCCCCCGAATCCATGCTCGTTCGTTGCCCGGAAACTCTTAGTCTCCAGGCGACTGGTTTGCCGGGCCGGGCACATTTTCTCAAAGCTGCCAAGAAATGCAGTCAGCATCGGCCCTTGCATCGGAGTCCCTGGTACATCCCTTGTGCCCGTACCTAGATACACTAACACCGGGGTGGTTTCAAACGTCCTGTTCGCCGGTCGCCGGTTGACGGGTTGCCCGGAATTCTCTGCTTCTGCGTCTGATGGAGAAGTTCCGGAGATCGGGGCAAAACGTGGCCGTCCGCACTCCGCGGCACACTACTCGGGCGACAGGGCGATGTCTGCCGATGGTAGAAGCAGTATGGATTGGGCACTGGCTGGTTGAATACCCCGGTCATCTTGTCAGGCCAAGAACCCGCCGGTCTCTGGCCGACGGCTGTTCCGGGACCACGATCGCCAGGAAGGCCGCCCGGAGCGCGGCGCTACTTCCGGACACGCAAGCAGGACCTCGGCTTAAGTAGCGCCGGTCTATGTCTTGCAGTCGAACCAATACCACCACGACTACGGGTACCGGCCCATTCCGGCCCTCACGTGTGGGGGATCGCCGAAGGCAGGGCAGCCATGGGGGACTTTTCCCGGTGCTCCGTCGGGCTTGTCCAGCTTGCCCTGCTGAACAGAGGGGATATCGTCTCGGCGAACGGCGCCCGGAGAAAGCCATGCCCCGCCGCCATACCAAGGAGTTCCCAATGCCTGAAGAACACTGGACCAAAGAGCGCAAGGCACAGCTGCATGACGATGCGCTGCGCTACGTCATCCCTCATTTCGCCAGCAACGAGGAACTTGCCAAAGGGGCTAAGATCTTCACGCGCGGAAAGGGATGCTACGTCTATGATCTGGATGGCAAGGAGTACCTCGACACCTTTGCCACGCTCCTCACTACGGTGTCCGGTCATTGCCGTCCTGAAGTCACTGCAGCCGTCACCAACCAGATGGAGACTCTCGAGTTCTTCCCCAACTACGTGGACACCTTCACCGTCCCGCTCATTGATCTGGCCCGGAAGTTGGCCGAATTGATGCCCGGGGACCTCGAAGTCAGCTTTTTTGTCAACAGCGGTTCCGAGGCTAACGAAACCGCCCTAAAAATGGCGCGCCAGTACCATGTCGAGCGAGGCGAGCGCCATCGCTACAAATTCGTTGGTAGGCGTGACTCTTACCATGCCACAACCCTGGGCGGGTCCGCCGTAACCGGACTCACCTGGTTCCGTGAGTATTTCGAACCCCTGATGCCGGGGGCGGTCTTTGCCCCAGCAGCGCGCGATCGCGATCGTCCCGAAGGCATGACCTCCGCCGACTATGGAAAGCAATGCCTCGCCGAACTGGAAGATGTCATTGTGTATGAAGGACCGGAGACCATTGCCGGGATGATCATGGACCCGATCCCAGGTTCCAATACCGGTTATCCCCTCCCCCCGGAAGGATACATACAGGGCGTCCGTGAGCTCTGCGACAAGCATGGTATCGTCCTGATCTTTGACGAAGTCCAGACAGGATTTGGGAAGACCGGACGATGGTTCGCCTGCGAACTTTGGGATACCGTGCCGGACATCATGACGGTTGGGAAGGGCTTCACCGGCGGGTTCATTCCACTCGCCGCAGCCGTAACCACCCCCCGCATTGCTGACGTCTTCCGCAACGGCCCCGGGACCGAACTCCGGAGTGGCAGCACCTACGGCGGCCATACAGTGGCGTGCGCAGCCACCCTCGAGAACATCCGCATCCTCGAGCGCGATGGGCTGGTCCAGAACGCTGCCCGAATGGGAGCGTACCTCAAGCAGCGGCTCGAACAGATGCGGACTCAGCACCGCATCATCGGCGAGATCAGCGGCATCGGCCTGCTCCTTGCTATCCGCCTCGAAGCAGATCCTGAGAGCGGGCAACCATTCCCCACGGAGTGCGGCGTCGGGAGCTGGATCCGCGAGTGGTGCTACCGCAACGGCATGATCCTCCGGAACAACGGCGATATCCTGGTACTTGCCCCGTCACTGATTGTCTCAGAATCTGAAGCTGATGTCATCATTCGCGGAATGGACCAGGCCATCACAGCCGCCGAAGAGGAATTCGGCCAGTGATGGATGATGCGGCCAGGATCGGCTGCGAAGACCACGTGGGGCTCTGGGAAAATGAGCTGCGGGACTGGCTGCCGGATCGCCTCTTCGATGCCCATGTGCACATCGGGCCGCCTCATATCGTTGAACGTCCCACACCGGAACGGTTCCGCGAGGCTCTCTGCACGTTCATGAGCATGCGCTGGGAAACGCTGGCCCACATCTACAGCGAACTCTTCAGTGGCAAAACCGTCCAGGGGCAGTTCGCCTTCCCCTTCCCCCAGCGAGAAGTCGATCTGCACCCGGCAAATGGCTGTCTGATCAACCTGGCCGCCCGTGAACCGGACCTGGCCGGCTTCCTCCTCTCCCATCCCACGGACACAGACGCGACGATCTCAGATTACCAACGTGCCCAGGCCGCCGGCGTCCGCGTCGCGGGGATTAAACCGTATGCCGACCGTCTCGGCAAGAGCAATTTTGACGCAACGATGCCGGAGTTTATCCCGGATGCACTCCTTGAGTTCATGGCTTCCGAGCGGCTTATCATGATGCTCCACACCGCCGGGATAGGAGTAGGAGATAAGGCGTGCCGGGACTACCTGCGGACGACGTCCCAACGCCACCCGGATGTGCGGATCATCCTCGCCCACATGGGGCGCTATACCTGCCCTGATCAGTTCACATCCTTGATGGAGAGCGGTCTGCTCGAGCATGCACCTTCGCTGTATCTAGAAATGTCCTCCGTAACCAGCCAGGCCGTCTATGAGCAGGTACTCCGGAAGCCGGAACTGAGGAAGCGTCTCCTCTTCGGGACAGACTTGCCCTTTGGTCTGATTACCGGGGTGGAGCGGTGGTCAGATACCCACGGCGCCGTGTTTCTGACCCGGGATGACTACACCTGGTCAGATCACGAGATGAACGCGGAGTTCGCAGAGGAACGCCTGCAACTGACCCACAACACCTACCACGTCATCAAGGCGTTCAAGGATGCCCTTGACGCGATCGACCTGCCCCAGGGAGAGGCCGAGACCGTAAAGCACGATGTGTTCTGCGCAAACGCCCTCAGATTGCTGAGCACCTAACGCCACTCACCACCAGGAAGACACTGGCATGCACGTTCCCCTCCCGGCATTCGGTCATCGCCCCACCAGACCAACCCACGCAGCTGTTCTGACCGTGTCACTGCTGATCGCCGTGTTAGTCGCCATCGAAGCACGGGCTGAAGCCCGGCGCCCTCCCATCTTCGAGACCATGCGGGACTACACTCCGGCCAGTCGCGTCCCGGTCGATGAAAGCGGCCTTGGGCACAACCACTTCAGAAATGCCGGCATCGAGGAGAAAACTGCCGATGGCGCCCTGGCCCACTGGGTTACCGTCGGTGATGCACGACTCACGGACCAAGCGCCCCAATCCGGCCAACACGCCTTGCTCCTGACAAACCCCAATTGGCCCAAAAAGGACGGCCGCCTGACCCAGGATGTCCATAATCTGCCCGGAGGCGCGTCATACGAAGCAGCGATTTCCATGCGCTCACCAAAGGGCTCACGGAATGTCAACGTCAAGTTCGAGGTCTACACTGAGGCAGGAGAATACCTGGGCGGATTCCGCAGTGAACACTTCACCATATCAGACAGCGAAGGCTGGGTACGCATCGCGTTCGCGCACAAGCTCCCACCAGCCCCGAAACTGCGTGTGGCCGTGCTCTTTCGGCTATGGGACCCCGGCCCACTCCTGCTTGACAATGCCTCCTTCGCTCTGGTCAAACAGACGCCGCTCTATCTCTCCCCCAATGCCCTGGGAACCCGCCTTGCCGAAGGGAAACGCCTCCTGGCCTGGACAGCCCCTCTCCCGCAGCGAATCCAGGCAGACCACACCGTTGCCCGGGGCCGCTTCCGGCAATGGCCGACAGGGCAACTGCACCTTCGTCTGGCGGGAAACGAGACAGGCATCCTGCCACTGTTCATCTCCACTCCGGAGACAGAGCCCACCGACATCTCTGTGCAGCTCACCGGCCTGACAAACGACACGAAGGAACTGTACGAGATCAAGGTCTATCAGCTGGAGCCATTTCAGTATCTGGGCGATCTCTACTACGACGTACTCGTCCCCAACCGACCATTCGCGCTGCCTGCAACCGGCAGCAGGATGACCTGGGTCAGTCTCTACATGCCCCCCGGTGCTGCCCGGAAGCCGATTCAGGGCGCCGTCCAGGTGAAGGCAGCGGGGAACGTTCCGTTGGACATCCCCTTCCACGTCGACACCTTTAGCTTCGATCTCCCGCGAGAGCCCTCTCTGCCGTTCGCAGTTGGGATCCCACGGGGACGGAAAGTGCGCTCCTCGGAACGACGACGGTGGCTCAAAGAGATCGCTCGGCACCGCCTGTCCATTCGGCATCTCCCCACGCCTTCCCTCCGCTTCGAGGGCGACACCCCAATTGCCGACTTTGCCGCATTCGACGCAGAACTCGACCGGGCCACCAGCCTCGGCATGAGTCTGTTCCAACTCCCCTGGGCCTATGTCGCCACCGGGCACGGGAAGAAGTACGCGCAACGTTTCGGGCCCATCGGTGAGGACGGCATCACCGATGAGTTCCGACGCAAATTCCCAAACGCCATGCGCCTGCTCGCCGAGCACCTGAAGCAAAAGGGCGTACTGGCACGCTTCAATCACAACCTTTTCGACGAGCCCTATCCCGAGCACTATCCTCAGGTCCGAGAACTCGCGACTCTACTCAAGCAGGCCGACCAGGCGTATCGGCCATCCGTCTACGGTGTTGGCCGAGCGGCAGCCGACGGCGAGCTTGCGGGGATCATCGACGAACCGATTGGTGCAGCATGGGATCCAGAGGTGCGCCGCCTGCTTCGGAAACAGAACGCCATCCTCACCGTGTACAATCCCGTCCAGGCCTTCGACGTCACTCGCCGCCCGGAGCTGGCCAGAGGGTTCGGATGGTGGGCGTGGCGCTCTGGTATCGATCGGGCCTACCACTGGTGCATCGGGCCGAGTAGCAAGAGCATGCACTCGCACGACTACGGCAGCGCCTGGGTGTTCGAGAACCCCGGGCACGATGCTTTCCTTACAACCGTTCGCTTCGAAATGCTCCGCGAAGGTCTGGAGGACTACGACTACCTGGCTCTATTCCAGCGCGAGGTCGGTGAAGTCATCCGTAGGCTCGGCTTGGACGATGTCCGTCCCCACGACGTCGTCGATGGCATTGCAGCCCAGCTCAGCACCCGACAGTTTGTGGAACAGTCCTGCTACGGTGCGAAGTACGAGCACATCCGGGAGTTCCTGGGCAACGCAATCGAGAGCCTGAGAAAGCCGCCTCTTCTCCTGTTTCAGGTCGCCGCTGCCAACGCTCCGGGCCCCGTCAGTCTTGACCTGTGGTGCGAATCCGGCACGGTTCTGACGGTGGCGGGGGCCCCGCAGGCAGTCGGCACGGGGAACGTGTCCCTCCGGACCACGCCCGACGCCAACGGTGGAGTTCAGCTGGAAGCAACCAGGGCAGCGACCACCAAACGGCTGTGGATCCCTCTCCGCTGAATGCCCATTGGGGAAACGTCGGGTTCGAGGAGAGTGGGGAGGCATCTTCTGCTGGTACGCCGCACGGCCCCCGGGCGGCATCCTGGAATGGCGGCTGGAGGGCCTAAGATCCCGTATCCCCAGGCTAAAACTCCCTGCGCAGGAGCTCAAGGACCGGAAAATGGGCTGCCCCCAGGTAGCCCACGCAGGCCCTGCGTGGTAAGCGACACAGAGCCTGTGTCGCCTACTTCTGTTTCGCCGAAGGTGTCACGCTTGTTTCCTCCACGTAAGGACGTCTGAGGCTATCTCGGGGGCGGGGAGGCAGCCGCGATCTTCCCGAGCATTCGCCCGACACGGTCGCGATACTGCAAGAGTAACTCGGGATCAGATGACCAGTCCCGAATTCCTGTGGCGACGGTTGCCGGAGGAGCAAGGAGTCCCCGGGCTTCCGGCAGAAGAGCGCCCGCAGCCGGGCTGTCGTCCGCCTCCAGACGCTTCACAGCCGTTCCAAGAGCACACAGATACTCGTAGTCCTCCAGCCCATCGCGCAGGTTCTCCAGTCGCAGTGACGGCCAGAGAGCGCCGTCGTTGCCTGGGTAGATCAAGTTCCCCATTCCGTTCTTGTACTTCCGCTTCCCTGTATAGATGTGGAAAATGTGAGAGCGCCATTCAGCCTCGGGCCAACGCTCTCGGATGTCCAGATTGGTCTGCCACTCCCGGTTGATGCACCAATAGAGAACACCTTCCACTTTCTGCAGGTAGCTCAGCGTCCCGATTATCCGGCAATCAAAAACCGGGTAGTCGAGAAAGAAGTTCGGACAGGGGTGCTTCGGCGAATCAGCTGCATACCACCAGATCCGGTCGCCCCGCTGACGCATCGACTCAATCATCTCGATCCCTTCCGCCTTGCCAAATTCATGGAACAACGGTGCCCACGCGTTGAAGTACGGCTGCAGCGCGGGAATGGGAAAAGAGGTCTGCATCATCTTCAGCCCCGGCCATCCCCGCTGAAGAGCCGTAGTGATCTTCTTGGCCATGGGGAGGTGTTTCATGTTCATCGAGAGCTCATCAAAGCTGTAGAAGTACATGTACTCTTCCAGCCCAAGCTCACGGATCTTTCGTAGCAACGCAGTGCGCTCAGTGACGCTCTCTCGGATCTCCTCCTCAGACTTCCCCTTGATTCGGCCGATCGTGAAGAAATTGATGCGATCCCGGTATTTCTCGAGGAAGCGAAGTTCCGGGAAGGGAGCAGTCCCGGAATAGATGTTGCAGGGGGACAAGCGGTAGCTGAGCAGGAACTCGTAGATCGACTCTTGCTGTTGATCAGTCAACGTCTTGTAGCCATACCATTTCCTGTAGTAGTGCTCAAAGAAGCAGAACGCCGTTCGCAACGATCCTCGAGTGGGCAGCGCGAAATCGTAGACGGTAAGGACGATATCGATCGTCTCGCGTGACTCGCCGGCGGACAGCGTGAGTTTGCCTCTGTAACACCCCGGTTGAGCATCGCCCGTCCAGATGCGGCAGAAAATCCCGGCGAAATCTCGGCCGGGAACCGAAACACCCTCTGCAGTTTCGTTGATGACGTCGGGAATCGCGCCGACGAACGAGACCGGCAAATCCGGTTCCTCCGTGGTCACACGTTCCACTTCGCCCCAGGTCACGGCAGTGGAAGAGATGCGCTCCTTGCCGTCCTCACGGACCAGATCGGTTACCGAAACCGATGCTGTCACGCCATCCACTCCACGACGCCCAAGGAGGATGACCTGAAAGCCCTCGTATTCACCCCGGGCAGCGGAGATTGCGGCGGTCCGGGTGAATCGTCGAATCTGCCGAAAGAAGTCAGGCGAACCATTCAGGCGCTCGCTCGTAGGCAGGACGGTCGCGACGAAAGGCGCTCCGGGCTCAACAGCTTGCGCATTCACGAGCGTGTCGTAGTCCTCTTCCATCACTCGTTTGGCGACAATCCTCCTTTGCTCCGCAGCCAGTTCAAAAGCCTTTTCACGGTCCCTGACCTTCGCGAGGAGCCTTTTCCACCGACCGGAATAGTCCCCCTCCAGCATCTCGACCTGCCGCCCTTTGTAGAAGAGGATCTCATCGATCAATCCGCAAAATGAGTAGGCCGAGCCGCTTGGGTTCGCCCCATCTCCCAGGACGAGATCACATCGATTTTCCAACAATTCCCCGAAGAGCTTGCCGTTCTCCGACATGCTCACCTTCCCACGCACCCCATCGGCATGAATCTCAACGGTGCCCCGGTCAAAGGCGATGACAACATGATGCCATTCTCCAGCGCTCAATGCCGTCGGGATGGAATAGACAACCCAACGCCCCTCCGCATCTTTCATCTTCAATTCGGGGCGCCCGTCCCGGAGATCTACATAGTAACTGATCGACTGGGGTGTCACTGTGCGATCGCCTTTCCAGAAGATGGTCCGAAAACCATCAGTTCGGGAAGGTTTGATCACGTACTCAATGGTAAAATCACGATGCAACGAGACGGCAGGGTTGTGCGGGACGCGCACGCGGGTCCTTCCCGCATCAAAACGTTGGGCCTCCCCAAAGACGCCCGGACGAACCTGATCGGACAAAGCCTCACCCTCAAGCCTGCCATGGCATTCCCCGCTCTTGTCGCGCACACCGCCCTCAACCACATCGAAAGCCCAGTGGGCCACGGGGGCGGCTCCCGTAGAAAATGCGCACAACAACGCAAGACTCCAGAGCAAAGACGTCACACCACTGCCATACAGGGAACGCACCATTTCAGATATCTCCATTTACAGTTCGGTAACAGATACCGGGCGTTTCTCAAGGATGCTGAGCTCGGCTGCGATTGGGACAAGTAGACTCCGGCGGCCGCGCTCTCCAGTCACCAGCGGTTGCCTGCCTGTGCATGCGCACTCCACGAAGTCCCGGTAGATTCCTCCACGGAGGTCGTGGTCAATGGCGTATTCAGTCCTTTCACCGTTCTCTGTCTGAACGTGCAGGATCTCACCATCTTTGCTCGAAAACGTCACACTCCCACGCGTGCCATGCACGCCGAACTCTCGATAGTGCCCCTGGTCCCAGCCGGCGAGGAAGCAGATGCCAACCATCGCTCTTGCCCCGCTCGCGTAGTCGTTGATGATCCAGGCATTGTCCACAATATCGCTCTCAACCCCGCCCCCGGTGTGCAACTTGAGGATGTTCCCACTGGCATAGACAGTTGTCGGCTCGCTCCCAACCCAGAGGTCAAGAATATCGTAATGGTGGCAGTTCTTCTCGACAATTGCCCCACCACTGTGCCAGCTCTGCCATACCCAGTCCTTCTCCTGCTTGAACGGAGGGCGGTATTCCGTACACCACACCATCCCCGGCTCCCCAATCGTTCCCTCGGCAATCAACTCACGTACTTTGTGGTAGCGTTCCCGGTAGTGCATCTGCATGCCCAAACCGAGGATCCTGCCGGACGTCTCTGCTGCCGCAATCATCCGATCGCACTTCGCGAGCGTAATGTCCATCGGCTTTTCACAGAGAACGTGGAGCCCCAGGTCAAACGCCTCCAGAACCGCCTCGCAATGCGTATCATTCGGGGTGGCCACATAGACCGCTTCCACGCCAGTGGCCTCCGCCATCTCCCGCAGACTCGGAAACACAGGAATCTCATACCGGAACTCCTCGGAGTACATTTTCCCGGCGCGTACGCGCTTTTCCGCTACCGGATCGCACATGCCCACGATCCGGGCACTGTCCTGGCAGTCGCGGAACACACATCCGCCGTGGTGGCAGACACGCAGCCCACATCCCACAATTCCCAAACGCAGTTGATCCATGAACAGTCACTCCCATCGGTGAACAACGTTCCGGAATTCTCTTCCGCAACACCCGCACGAGACTCGCACCGTGCTACACTATATCCTCAATCCATACCGCCGGGAGCTTCACAAATGATTGTCCACCGACCGCGCACGAACCACGTCCTTCCGTTCGTGTGCTCCTTTGTTCTGCTGGCCACGGTGCTCCCCGCACTCGCCAAATCCCCACCACAAGCCCCCAAGCTCGCCAACCCCGACTTCGCCGGGCCGGTTTCGGACGATGGTTTGCCATCCGGGTGGAGCCGGTACGGCCATCCGGACGAGACCCGTCGCGTCACCGTGCTGCGCCCCCCCGCCGTGTCATCCCCCCGCCTTCTTCTTGAAGACGGCAGCGACACTCTTGAGATCGGGGTCATGCAGCGAGTTCCCGCACAGGCCGAGCTGTGGTATCGGGCGACCGCTCACGTTCTCGAACCGGGGAAGCAAACGGGCGTCGGGGCATACATGCAAATGCGCTTTCTGCCTTCAGGAAAGTACGCTCAGGGAGGGCTCAGCACCGGAAAAGTCAATACCGTCACCGCCCGGACGGTCACGGGGCTCGCACCTCCCGGCACAACGCATATCCAGCTGTACATTTATACCCACAAAGCTCCAACCCCACGCGTGCTTGTTGATAAGGTTGAGCTGGCTGTCGTGGACGCACCCCCGCCAAGAGCCCCGAAGCAGAAGGCAACACCAACCATGTCTGTCCCGAAGCCCGTGCCCCCCACGTTCGACCACGTTAAGCAGCTGCACCTTGAGACGCCTCTGGTCAAGAATGGGAAGGCCGTCTCTGCAATCATTGCCCGCCGGACCCCGGACGAGCAGAAAGCCGCGCGGCTTGTCCAAGACGCTGTCGCCGCGTGTTCTGGAGTGACCATTCCCATCCTCCCTGACGATGCTCCCCAGGCCCGGTTACCATTGAGTCAGCCTGCCATTCTCATCGGCAACCGTTCCACCAACAGTACCATTTCCGAGCTGTACGACCGATTCTACACGCTCCTGGATCTCAAGTACCCGGGGCCGAACGGCCACATTGTTCGCACCATCCACAGCCCGCTCGGAGACGGCGTGAACTGCGTCCTTATCGGTGCAAGTGCCCCAAGCAGTCTGATCCGTGCCGCCACGGCCTTTGCCGCTTTACTCAAGGCGCCAGGGCACACCGACGAGCTGGAAGTCGGGCGCATTTGCGAAATCGTCCTGAGCCCCGACTACACAGTCCCAAAGCTCCCCGGAGACATGAAGATCTGGGAGGCATCCGGAACGTACCGATCCGGCGGCTACTTCGGCTGGAACATGATTAGCAAGCATATGGCGGCCTACCACATGACCGGGGACGAGCACCACGCTCGTGAGTTCCTGCGCCTGGCCTTTCCGGATGAGAAGGCAATCCGGGATCTTGAAGCAGGCGACGGAGAACGCATCGAGAACAAAAAGGACCCGCTGGCCGGCCCTTACCACTATGGCGCCCACATGATGATCCTGTTCTGGGATCTCATTGAAGAGGATCCATTCTTCACCGATGAGCAGCGCCTTCGTATCACCAACGCGTTCTCACGCCAACTCACCCACCGCGCCCATGAAGGGGTCTACGGCACCCTCAAACACCGCGGACACGTCGGCAATCGGCATGGTGACTGGTCTGCGATGGCACTGTATTGCGTCGCCCGTTACTTCGAGAAGGACTATCCCGCCCCCGTATGGAAGGCCTCCCTCCAGTCCGTGAAGCACTACTTCGCAGCCCTGAACCACAGCGCCTGGCTGGCGGGAAACAACGATCACCTCTTCTGGTACACCTCATATTACGACCCCATCGTCGATTACATGATCATGAGCGGAGATCACGTGGGCGTGGCGTCCGGATACTTCGAGGAAGCTCTAAAGACCCAGGATGTCCTCTTCAACGGCGCTGACCCGGATTGGGGATTGAAGGCCTCCTCACTCAATTTCCTGCACCGAGCCGCCTATCTGACCGGCGACGGGCGCTGGCTGTTCTATCGGGATCGCACGGGACTGGACACGAGTGCGCTCCGTCTCGGCCAGTCCTTCTGGCCACGTGACCTCACGCCACGTCCCCCGGAAGAACTCCTCAACACGTGGACAATTCAGGCCATGCCTGAGCCAATGTGGAAGAGCCGAGCAAGCGGACTCCCTCTCAGCCAGTCATTCCTCTGGGGCAGTTTTCGGAACTCCCTGGACGCATCAGGAGACTTTCTTCTGATCAAGGGGCACAATGGCGGAGGCCGTAACCCGTACCACACATTCGTCCCCCTCGAACTGCGCCTGGCCGGTTATACCGTGCTCAAGGGGTATCACAGTCAGATACTCACGTCCGCTGACGGAATGGTCGAGCCGAAGGTCGCCATGAATGGCGCTCTCCTGCAGGCAAGCGTTGTCGGGGACGCAGCCTACGCCGTCGGCCATGTCCCGAATGCCGCGTTCTGCGACTGGCGTCGAACGCTCTTCCTGCGCACCGCCCGATACGCTGTCGTGGTCGACAAACTGGCCTTCCGGGCAAACACGGCGACGATGAGTGTGGAGACCTCCTGGAATACCATCGGAGGACGCTGGCGTCCGTCCCGAAAAGCGATCGAGGTCCCCGTCAAGCCGTCCACCCTCCCGGCAGGCTGGACCCGATTGAAGTCTCTCGACGCAACCTGCCTGTCATCCCCGTCCAACGATGAGGCACCCCGCAACCTGATCCGGTTGGGATCGATCGGCATTACTCTCGTCAAGGCCACTGAACCGGGACACTGGATCGAGATGCCGTTCGAACTGGATGCTCCGTTTGAGGGAGAACTGTCGGCAGACCTGCTCAACTACAAGGATCGTGGACACGTCGACGTTTTTCTGGATGGCGCGCGAGTCGCTGAAGGAATCCAGCACCACAGCGTCGCAGTCGAAGCGCTCTGGGTTCCCCTCGGGCACCATGCGCTGGCCGCCGGTTCGCACCGCCTTCGCATCGTGGCGCACAGCCGTCCGGAGGGCGCTGACCGATGCTATATCGGCCTAGCCGGTCTCGTATTGCGTCCTGACGGCGCACACCCCGCCACCGTGGCCAATCCCAAATCAGTGGACATCTGCTCCTCGATCCCGATGAGCGCAACAGGGACAGGCGTGGTCAAGATGATGTGGACGGGACCTGCGCGGGTTGGTGAACAGCAGACTGTCTTCCACCTGATTGCCCCTCGCTCCCCCGGCCACGAGGTCAGCTGCACACGCCTGGGAGAGGATGCTGCACTCCTCGCCCTGCCGGCCCCCGCCCTGGCCATTGCCGGAAAGCACCAGAACACGGAAGCCGAGTTTGCCGTCCTTGAGGCCAGCAGCCTCGTTGCGGGAGCAGCGTCCCGTATCGCAGTGCCCGTGCCCGGTGGGGAGAACGTCCTGGTGGCCGAACCCGCCATCGACATCGCCTGGGACTTTGACCGTGGGCATGTAACCATCACCGCGCTCGACGAGACACGGGCAAGACTCGCCGTGGCGCCGGACGGCAAACTCGCACTTGACGGGGCCCCACTTGCGGGGACCGCAGAAGGAGAGTTCCTCGATGTCGTCCTGCCTCCGGGAGCACATACACTTACCAGTGCCCGCCCGCCCGCCGCCCTGCTCCAAGCCTGGGAACTTGCGCTGAAACAGCTCCCTGGGGTCATCGCTGACGCTCCCGCAGACGGGGAGGCAAAGGCCAGTCCTGCGGACACGGCTGTAATTGTCCCACCGAACCGCTCACTGCGGGTTGGCAAGGAGCCCGTCAAGCAGATCGTCTCTCTGCAGTGGGGCGATCGCCCGTTGATTGCTGCGGCTTCCGGCAAACACATCGCGATCATCGCAGCCCCCGGCAGTATCGTGACAACCCTTACCACCGATGCCACCATCCGGTCCCTCCACTGGTGGGCCTCAGAGAAGCTCCTGCTGGCCGGATGTCTCGACGAGAAGGTCATTGCATTTGAAGACGGGGGGAAACGCCGCTGGGAGTTTGTCTCCAAGATGGACCAGGCAGTCTACGAAGCTGCCAAACAGTACTGGTTCAAATCCGCTCACCCAGGGATCTGGGGACTTGACAGTGGCCGGTTCATTGAGGACAAGCAGCAGTGCTTTGTGGGCAGCGCCTGTACCCTGGAGATCATCGACCCCAAGGGCACACTCGTGAAACGTATTCCCGTCTTCTGGGGGCCGGGCTGGCGCTTTGGCCTACTTCCCAAGGAAGACGGCAGTACGGATCTCCTGATTGCCCGGCAGCCGACCGACGGCCACGCCCTGGCCGTTGTCAACAGTAATGACGTGCGGGTTACACGACGCTCCTACGATGGTGTCCCGGCCGGACACACGTATGTCACCGGGTGGTCAACCATGAGCCGGAACCACCTGTACATACAGGACATCGATGCCGACGGGAGCCTGGAGGTCGTGTCCGAGATCAATGGATTCTGGAACCGCGTTACCGTGTGGAATGCGGACGGATCAGCCAGGCACAACGCCCAGTTCGGGCCAGGCGAACGAATCCCGAAACGAAACGTCCGCGGTGTCGCCCTGGCCGACCTCAATGGCGACGGGAAACAGGAAATCCTGGTCGTCCTTAAGCAAGGGCTTCTCACAGCCCTCGACCACACATGCGTTCCTCTCTGGAGCCGCAGCCTTGCCGGCCGGCCGATAGGAATTGCCGTGCAAATCACAGAAGGGAACGCGACTCCCAGCCTCATCGTGTGCTCCGAAGACGGCAAGATCACCTCCCATGGGCCTGATGGGGGCCTCAGACAAACCCTTGACATCAAGAGCTCGGCAACCATGGTCACGACCACTCCCTGCGGGACGGCTGTCGGCACGACGGATGGGCGGATCTTCCTCCTGCCATAGCCAGATCGACGATCGCCACTAATGGCGTCGGGCGCGAATAGCGAGCCCACCCCCGGGCCACTCTTCGATGAGGCTTTTGTCTGGGCCGGGAAAAGGCGATGCCGAGTATCGTCGTTGGCGGCCCGGGCGGAGAATCGCGAAGAATGGTTCGCCCGCATGGGTTGCCAAGAGACAGAAAGGCCTCATTCGCCGAATAGTGAACGCCGAACCAAGAAACAGCGCCAGGCATCAGCAAGGGGTGGGCCCGCTTTTCGCGCCCGCCGCCACCTAGGAAGCCATATGGACCTGAACAGACTCATCAGCATACTCCGTGATCAAACAGACGACGCTCGCATCATGGCGTTGGTCTCCGAGATCGTGAATACAGACCGCTGGAACTCCTTTGATCAGTTCCCCAAAACGACCGAGACCATCCTGCGGGCATTCTCTAACCAGGGCCTTGAAACGGAGTCCTGCCGCCTTCAGACCGGCGGTCGGATGGGGACAGGACGCTGGCTCATTCAGGAAGCCTCTGAGATCCAGTCCGCAACGCTCAGGGTTGTAGCCCCAACTCAGCAACCGCTGGCCGATTACCATGACAACCCCTGGTCGGCCATTCAGTGGGGATGCTCAACCCCGTCCGCAGGACTCACCTGCTCTGTCCGCGTTGTCGACTCCTGGAAAGAACTCGAGCGAATCCCGCAGCATGGCTTGCGCGGGACCTTTGTCCTGACCCGTCTATCACCCGCCGGAAATCACTTCCGTTGGGCTAACACTGGGGCTGCGGGACTGATCTGTGATGCGCCGGTGAAGGGGTGCCCGGACGCTACATGCTGGGGGAAATTCGGTTGGGGAGGCCTCCCCTTCGGCACAAGCCATAGCCGCCTGCCCGGCATCATGCTCTCGAAAAACACGGGGAAGGCGTTACGTGCACTGCTGCGCAGCGATGACGGAGTACGGCTGCACATGAATGTACGCGTCCGAAGTGGCGTCGGTCACCACGACGTCGTAAGCGGGATCCTCTCGGGGCGTGCCGATCCCCAGGACGAAGTGTGGGCCATCGCTCACAGCTGTGAACCAGGCGCCATCGACAACGCATCGGGCATCAGCGTGTGCGCTGAGGCGCTACAAATCCTCTCGGCCGCGATCCAGGCCGGTCTCGTCCCCGCCCCGCTTCGGAGCATTCGGGCACTCGCAGGTTTTGAGTGCTATGGATTCTTCGAGTATCTGATCTCCCAGAAGCGACTTCAGTCGCCGCTGGCTGGCGTGTGTGTAGACTGTGTCGGTGCCAAAGGGGAACTCTGTGACCACACCTTGACCTGGCATGACACACTCCCCTCGGCTGCAGGCTTCGTCAACACGCTTGGTTTTGATGCCCTCAATCTGGCCTTCAGTGCCGAGGCCACAGGTATGACCCTCAAACGTGCCCCGTTCACATCCACCGAGGACACGATGATCGGGGACCCACGATACGGCTTCCCTTGCCCCTATCTAGGCAGCTTTCCCTACCGCACGTATCACAGTTCCGCCGACACCCCGGGCCTTCTTGACCCGCGTATACTGCGAAATTGCGCCGTCGGCGTGGCCGCCTATCTCTACCAACTCGCAAATGCAGACTCACGCCAGGTACAGAGCTTCGCCACCCGGGCCGCGGGAGAGGCCATCAGTCAGGTCAACGAGGCCTCGGATGCAGCAACGGTGATGATGGCTGTGCAGGGGTTCCGCGCCAACGCGACACGCTTGCCACGCTGGTTCTGGGGGGGAGAGCACGCGGAGCTGTTGAACGGAATGGAACTTCACAGCAACACGATCCAACAGTGTGCCGGAGACCGCTTGGCCGACATCTCCACTGACACAAGCACCCCGTCCGCCGACCAACGCATCCCCTTCCGCCGTGTGCCCTTGGCCCCAACCTATGAGAATGTGCCTCCCGACATCAGGGAGCGGTTCAAGGAGGCTGGTGTGCACAAGTGGACGCTGTACTGGGCCGACGGGACCCGAACCCTCGGCGACATCCACCAACTCGCCTGCGCTGAAAGAGGAAAAGACTACCGATTGTCGCAAGTCGTCGCCTTCTTTGAGGCCATGGCTGAAATTGGCTATATCGATCTTCCGCCATCCGCGGACGTCTTTTGCCGGCAGGATCTTGTTGCTGACCTGCGAGAGCTCGGCGTCGGTCCCGGCATGGATCTCATGGTACACAGCTCACTGTCAGCAATCGGATGCGTGCGGGGCGGAGCCGACAGCGTGGTCGACGCACTCCTGGAGGCGATCGGGCCGCAGGGCACACTACTCATGCCGTCATTCAACCACAAAGCAGCAGACGTCTACAACCCGCTCACGACGCCAACCACCAACGGGGCAATTGCAGATGCCATGTGGCGGCGCTCCGAAGCGGCCAGAAGCAACCACCCTACCCATGCCGTCGCAGCAATCGGACCGAAGGCTGAGCCATGGTGCGCGGACCACATCAGGATCGGGGTCTGGTCAGCAGACAGCCCCATCGGCCAGCTAATCCACAGCGGCGGGTACATCCTCGCCCTGGGAGTCGATCACCGTTCCAGCACCGCATACCACGTTGCCGAGATCTCGATGAACGCTCCCTGCCTTGAGCAGTTCACCCTTCAACGTCCCGTCGTCGACGCGGCCGGAGCAGTGAAGAATGTCTCGTGTATGCGCTGGCGGGACGGCGTTTGTCCCGTCTCTCCCGGACTCCTCAACAGCGCTCTGGATGAGGCCCAACTCCAGCAGCGTGGCAAGATCGGCAACGCAACTTCAGCACTCGTGAAAGCAACAGACCTGTGGGCGATGCGCCGCAAGCACCTGCAAGACGCCTGCCCAACCTGTACCGTACGTCCGGACCGAACCTGGTAGTTCCCTGACTCCTAACTCCCACCGGAGGATCACAATGACGTCGAAATCACCCATTCACATCGTGATTGCCGTCTCCCTCACATGCGCCGCACTGTTCCCCCTCCCTTCTCAAGCTGGCTCTGCCTACCTCCAACATACGCAGAAAAGGACCGAGACGGATGGCGAACGTCACCTCGTAGACACGTTCCGACTCGCCAATACCCTCACCGAGTATGAGTTCACCTACGACATCACGATGGGGCCGGAAACACCGGAGGGGAAGTGCTTCTCGACCCAGTGGGTCTACAGCATCGGTGTTCCCAGCCTCGGCATGACGGCCCCCGTCACCTGCAACTGGTACTCACAAGGCTTCATCGACCTCCAGATCGACGGCGAAAGCCTCAAGGACTACCCGGCAACCGTTGAGCCACTGCGCCGTGGAGGGCCGGACGCCGCCTGCTCGGCCACTTGGAAGACGGCCAAGGGAACGGTCCGGTTGATCTTCCTCCTGCGCGCCGACGATGATCGCCTCCTCGTCCGTTCCGAATGGGAAACGGCGACGCCCCCCTCCTCCGTATCCCTCAAGATGCTCAACTACCCCTGCTACTTTTACGGCAGCAAGGACCGCTGGATCACAACCGCCACCCGTGAAGTCCAGAACAGCCAAACCGTAGAGCTCGACCCTGCAACCGAACCATGGCTGTTCTGCCATGACAAAGGCACTGCACGCGACCACGGCTACGGTGGTTGCGCAGCGATGGCCGTGCCGGAAGAGCTCGTTTCCGCCACAGCCGAGATCACAGCCTACCCAATCTGGGTGACCTTCCGTTTCCGCCCGGAATCAGGCCATGCAACTGTCGCGCTCTGGGACTTTGCCGAAACAAGCGACAACGCCGCGAACATCGCATACCTGAAGAAGAGCACCCCCACGTTCGTCGACGACCTGCGCAGTGCTGCAGAAGCCGATTGGTCGAATCCCAGCACAGCCGTCGACATCTTGCCGACCGTACGCCGCAACCTGTTCAATTCTGCCCGGGAATTTGAGCCTACACCATATGACACCTTCACCTCGGAAGTCGCGACGCCTCATCAGCGTTGGGCAAAGCCTCTGGACGGCGGCCCCGTCCGCATCCTGGTGATCGCCCCAACCTGGAGTCAGCGCGAAACAGTCGAACTCAGCCAACGGCTGGACGTGAAAGCCACGACGTTCTCGGTCAGCAGACGTGATGTACTCTTCGACAAGCGCTGGCTCATGTTGTACGATTCCTACAGGCTCTATGGCTACAAACCGCGCAACGTGGTCTCAGTGCTCGGGGACCTCGCAAACAAACTGCAGGAAGAGTACGACTGCATCGTCATCGGGGATGTGAAGCGAGACATTCTTCCGGACTACTTTGTCGACGCGATAGCCGAGAAAGTCCGTGCCGGAACAGGCTTGGTCGCCACGGGTATGGGACGCACCGTGGCCGCAGACATCCTCGGCAAGAACAGTCAGCCCCTGCCATTCCGGGCTCTTCTGCCGATCGAGGCCCTCCCGGGACTCCGGGATTTCGGTTGGCAGGAGCCGAAGGAAAAGGGCCTCCTCACGCGCGCAGCAACGGTCGGCTCAGGGCGTATCCTGCAGATGAACCATGCTGTCGCGTCAAACCTGAATCTCTCCCTCACCCCCCACGTTTCGCACGAGTACGACTATGTCCCTGCCGATTACGAGTATTCCCAAGCTCTCATCGCCAAAGCTGTCCTGTGGGCGGCCCAACGTCAACCGGCGGCCGAGATCACCGACCTCACCATGGATTCTGTCCGTGTGGCCCTGCGGGAGCCGGTTCCGGCAGCCGGGCTCGATATCAGCGTCCACGATCGCGACGGAAGGGTTGAGTTCGAACAGAAAACGAAAGTCAACTTGAAGGGCGGCGACTGTGATGTGCCGCTGGATCTCGTCCTCAGGCGCGCGGGCAAACACTTCCTCGACGTTACCCTCAGACGGCCGAACGGCGACGTTATTGATTGGGCCAGCATCGCGTTTGACACGACCGCCCCGGCAGCGATCGGAGGCATACAGCTGGAGACCACGGTCCTGGTTCCGGGTGCCCCGCTCACGGGCAAAGTCAGCCTTCACAACACACCGCCCCAGTCCCGACTCCTCCTCGCAGTCACCGATGCCTATGAACGCGTCCTGGCCACACAGGTTGCCGAACTCGCCCCGGGCGCCTCAGCGCACCCCTTTTCTGTGTCACTTGCTGAACCACTCTGCGCCATGCATCGAATCGACGCGACACTTGTTGATGCCAAAGGCGATCTGGACTGGGCCCAGGCGGAGTTCACCATCCCGAATCGTGAGCTGGATAATTTCACCTTCCTCATGTGGAGCAGCGCCCCGAACAACTGGACCCAGTCGGCCGTCAATCGAACCCTTGCAGCCATGGGCGTTGACTCGCTCGACATGCCAGGGCTTACCGGCGCAAGCACAGACGGGATGAACGCTGCCTGCCGCAACGCTGCCTGGACTGCCCTTCGCCCAATCCCCTACATCACGCGCATTGCCTCCAAACAGGGCACGGGCCTCGTCAGGAAGCCATGCCTTACCGATCCAATACACCTCAAGAGGTGGACCGATGGTCTCCGAGAGCGGGCTCAGGCAGCGGCCCCCTACGGCCCGATCGCTTACACCCTCGGCGACGAGAACTTCCTGGTCACAGCCAAACTGGACATCTGCCAGTCTCCGACCTGTTTGGCTAGCTTCCGTGCTTCTCTGAAGAAGCAGTACGAGGACCTCGCGGCCTTGAACACTGAATGGGGCACGGCGTTCGCCGACTGGAACGACGTCACGCCGACAACGTTTGCGGAGGCCAAGGAGAGTGGTCAGCATGCACGTTGGGTCGACCACCGGCTTTACATGGATGGCGTCCTGACCCAAGCCCACGCTCTCGGGCGCCAGGCAATCCAGGAATCCGACCCCGGAGCTCGAGTCGGATTCGACGGTGTGTTCTCCCTCAATAGTTGGCACGGTTACGACTTCTACCAGCTCTGCCGTGCCTGCGACCTCAACCAGGTCTACTGCAGCCGACTGGAACAGATCGAGTATCTGCGTTCCTTCCAGCTCCCGAACGCCATGCTGGGTGCTTGGCACAACCGCGTCGGGAACAAAGACGAAATCTCAGCGAAGCGCGTGCCTTGGCACCTCCTGCTCAACGGCTTTAACAGCAGCTGGTACTGGATGGCTTACCGAACCGGCCCGGCTGCCCTCTTCCCGGATCTGCGCCCAACCCCACAGATGGAGTGGATGGCAGAATCACACGCAGAGATCAAGGCAGGCATAGGGGAGCTGCTCATGGGCGCAGAACGCCTTGGCGATGGGATCGCCATTCACTATTCACAGGCAAGCGTCCACGGCGGAACGCTTCTGGAACGCCCCCTTGACAAGGCACACCGCGGCGCCATGCTCGCGATCGAAGACCTGGGGCTGCAGTATGACTTCGTGTCCTATGAGCAAATCGAGAAGGGCGCCCTCGAAGATTACCGGGCCTTCGTTATGCCGGCCTCCTGTGCGCTGAGCACCAAGGAAACGGCAGCCATCAAGACTTTCGTCAAAGCCGGTGGGCTCCTTATCGCTGACGTGTACCCGGGCATCATGAATGGGCACTGCCGAACGCTCGCCACTGCAGCCCTCGACGATGTGTTCGGCTGTGTGGTCACGGAAGCCGTTCCCACTATTGAGTCGGACACCCCCGTTGCGTTCCACAACAGAGCGTTCGGCCTAGGCCAGGCAACCCTCCTGAACTGTCCCTTCAACGACTACGAAACAACGCGTACCGATGGAAATGAACTGCCCTTCCGGGAAGCACTGCGACAGACTCTGGGGCGCCATGGCATCCGTTCTGCTGTGGAAGTCACCCAGGCACAGACAGGTGCTCGACTCAGCGCATGTGAAACGGTCCGCTTCCGCGACGGTCACACGGAATACATAGCTGTCGTCAAAGACGACGACATCATCGACCATGCGCCGGTCAAAGCTAAAATCCAATTCCCTGCCAACCGACACGCGTTCGATGTGCGCCGCAAGCGGCATCTCGGTCGGACACAGAGCATCGAGAAGGAGATCGTCCCCGGGGTTCCCGAGCTGTTCGCCCTGCTTCCCTACCGAGTCCGACGCCTTGAGCTCCCGAACATCCCCTCCAAATGCGTCCCCGGTCAATCCATCAACCTGCCCATCCGCCTTGCGGCAATGTCTCCCGGAGTCAGTACCGGACGGCACATGGTCAGGCTGGAGGTCACCAATCCAGCCGGGAAGCCCGTTCCTCATTACGCCCGGAACGTCGAGCTCGTGAAGGGGGCGGGCAAGGCAACCATGGCGTTCGCCTTCAACGATCCCCCCGGAACGTGGACGCTCACCGCCACCGATGTGGCCACCAACGAGTCCACGCGCACAAAACTGACCCTCGTGGCGCCCGGGAGAGCCAAATGACGCTCGACGATCAAGCCATCTCGCGCGCGCTGTTTCATCCTCGCGGCGAAGCGCTCGGACACGTCTCGCCGGGCATACGCACCGAGACACAATGCGGCAGCGCAATCGTGGGGGGCTACCTGCATCTCAATCCCACCAGCGATGTTCTCATGCTCTTCTTCCATGGCAATGGAGAGATCGCGGCAGACTACGACTCGCTGAGTAGGCTCTTCACCCAGTGCGGCACATCGTATTGGGTCGTAGATTACCGCCGCTATGGGCGGAGCACGGGCGCCCCAAGCCTACCCCACATGCTCGCCGACGCTGAAGTGTGTCTCAACGACATCCCCCGAATTTCGCAACTCGCCGGCAAACCGTTCCGGCACATCCTGATCATGGGGCGTTCGCTCGGTAGCGCACCGGCAATCCATCTCGCGGCTACGGCCACGGACAAACTGGCCGGACTCATCCTGGACAGCCCCTATGCGGATGGCCCCGCCCTGATCCGGAGGCTTGGTGGACCTGTGGTGAGTCGGAGTGACTTCCCCGCTTCGAGTGACAATCTGGGCAAGATGCGCCAGTGTGACCTCCCCGCTTTGATCATCCACGGAACCGATGACCACATCATCCCGTTCTCCGACTCCGAGGCCCTCCTGGACGCCTGTCCCTGCCCGGAGAAGAAGCTCCTCAGCATCGAAGGAGCCGGCCACAACGACCTGCTCGTGCATGGGCTTGACCAGTACTGCACCGCCATCCGTGAGCACATTGCTTCTGCCGCAGTCTAACCCCGAATGGCGTCAGGATGAGCGGCAAAAGGCGCATCCAGGAAGAGGTCGCCGGATGGCACCGCCTCCCACATTGAGGTCAGGTGCGGCCAACGTGGGAGGGGCTGCCATGCCCCGATTGCCCTGATTTTGACGTCACCCAGCCTGGCCCCAGGGACACCGGCTTTGCCGTGCCCTTAAGCTCGACTGCCTCAGTGGCAGATCAGATCGTCAGTCCTCAGGCACCGGAGCCTGACCAACGTGGCTCACTGCGTTCCCCGAAAGCGTGACGTCCTGTGCGTGCCTGACATCAATGGCGTCACGGAGGTCAAGCCCCATCTCCCTGCCGCCATCGCTGGGAATCTCAAACAGCACATTCATCAGGCGATTGTCCAGAACACTGACGTTCCTGGCTGCAGCCAGGAAGATCCCGGCCAGCGGGCATCCCCGGATGGTGTTCCCCTGGATCGTGATGTTCCGGTTTCCCGGCCAGACCGGCAAGCCGCTCTTCGGATCATTGCGGCCAAACACACTGATGGCCCCGAGCACGTATGCCCGTCCGTTCTGCAAGCCGGCATCACGGCAGACATCCTCGATCGTGTTGCCGCGTATCACAATGTCTTCCGCCCAACCGGCTTCGCGCCAGAAGCCATACTCCGCCCCAATAGTGATCGCGTTCATCTTCAGACGCCGGAATGTGTTGTTCTCGATCAATCCTCTCGCCGCCATGAGGCGCAGTCCTCTGGCCCGATGATCTTCGAAAACGCAGTCGCGGATGACAAAGCCGGGCGCGTTGTTGTCAGGAACATCAATGAACTCTCCCACCTGCGCGTCAAGCGGCTCCTCCAGGCTGAGGCGGAACACGGTTCCCCGCCCTTTCTGTCCACGTGGCCAGACCTGATGGATCGCCGCGCGTTGCTCGTCCGTACACGTCTTCAAGGGCGTGAAACCGGAAATGACAGCCGTCGACAGGACCTCGTAGTTACCCGGGCGCAGCCGCCGCGCTGTTCCACCTTTGGGGATCACCGACGCGAGCTGTTCAGCAGAATAGGGCCACGCCACCAGAACGTCTATGGGACTCTCGCTCCCTACCACGGCAAAGGTCACTCCGTGCAAATTGACGGAGTCATCCCCCATGAACGAGAACCGACACCCCTCAATGGTCGGGCCTTTCGTTGCGAACGCGATGTTCAGACCATCTGCACAGCTCGACATCAGGCGCGGCTCAGTGGCCCCCACAGGTGTTGGTCCCGGCTTGATTGTGTAGCGGTAGTAGTTGTCGCCACGCATATAGCGCCCGAGATAGGCGGCACCGGGAGCAGCCAGGAACGTGACGTCCTCGATACGTACGTTCTCGCAGCCATTCATCCGCATGGCTCCTCCTGACCGGATCGTGAGCACGATCCGGTCCCCGACGGCGATCAAGTCGTGCCGAGCCGGGCTGTACCCCATCACAAACCGTCCGTGCCGTTCATCGATGATCTCAACGCGGCGGGCATAGATGTCCGGCACCCACGGCTTCCAGCGCGGACGATCAGGCTCGAAAATGTAGGCTTGACGGTAGTATCTCTGATCCGCTTCCTTGAGCTCTGGATAGCCTGCGGACACAGCAAAGTCGTAGCGTTTGCCGTCTTCAGAACGCTCGGTAATCCGCCCCTGGATGAAAGGTAATGGATCGTAGTCGATGGTGAACCCGCGCAGCGTCAAACCACGACACCCGTTGAACGACCAGCCCACGCTGCTGTGATCACTGAAAACCAGAGTCGTCCCGGCACCATCGATGGTTAGCCCATCTGCCCCATTGAGTGTCAGCCGCCCGGCCACAGGGACTCGGCCTGCAGGCAGCCTGACGATCGAGACGCCGCGTTTCACAGCGCCATCGAGTAACTGCTGTACCGACTCGGACTGGGCGAATGCGCTTGCGGTCAGCGCCAATGAGAGACAGAACATGCGCATGTTGCTTGCTTTCGCTGTGGAGACAAAGATCGGGGCGTGGCAGCCCCTCCCAGCTTGAAGAGCTGCTAAGTTTCGCCTCATTCGGCTCAACGTGGGAGGCGGTGCCACCCGCCGATTGCTCAGTTTCTGGTCTGGAGACAGAGATCGGGGCGTGGCAGCCCCTCCCACCTTGAAAGGCTGTTGAGTTTCGCCTCATTCGGCTCAACGTGGGAGGCGGTGCCACCCGCCGATTGCTCAGCATCCGGCTTTCCCGTCAGCCCCCAACGCTTTGATGAGCACTTCCATGTCCGCTGCAAGGCGGTTCTTGACTTCCTGCATGATCTTCCAGGAGTGCCAGAGATGCTCCATGCCATCCGTCAACTCATTGAAGTAACGGATGTAGTTGTAACGGAATGGCTCACCAAAGTTGATCTTCGCCATCCCGTTCTGAGCCAGGCGGCTGAGATTCTCAGTCGAGATGCCGCTTGTGCCGTGCATCACCAGGGGCACATCAACGGCATCGCGGATACGCCCGAGCAACTCGAAATTCAGGTCATCCTGATGCTGGTACACGCCATGCGTGGTGCCAATGGCCACAGCAAGCATGTCGACGCGAGTCTGGGCGACGAATGCCGTGGCCTCCTCCACCGAGGTCGTTCCCGGGGCAGTTGGCGGACGTTCGGGCACGGACACGCGGCCAATCTGAACATCCGGTTTGGGCTCATTGCCTGACACGTATCCCACCTCAGCCTCAACCGTCACTCCCAGAGAACGGGCCACGTCAATGACTCGATTCGTCACTGCAATGTTCTCCGCCAAGGGATCATGTGACGCATCGATCATGACGGCCGTGAGGCCGGCTCCCATCGCCCGAACGACCGACTCAAAGCTCTTCCCATGGTCCAACTGGAGCGCGACGGGTACGGAGATGTCGAGTTCGTCACACAGCCACCCTGCCGTCTTCACGAACGTCCCGAAGCCGCGGTAGGCGGTATTGGGTTCGTAGACCTGCAAAATGAGCGGAGCCTGCATCGCCTGGGCCGCCTCAAGGGCTGCCCGGGTGATGTCGTAGGCACCGCCGTTTGTGTTCAACGCCGGAACGGCATAACCCCCTGCGCGGGCTTCGTTCACCAGCTCGCCGGCAGATGCAAATTTCATCGCCTGTCTCCTATAGCCTCACAATTGCGTTTGATCAGTTCTCTTCGCCCGTGGCCTGGGCCGTGTTCACCAGCGGCGGAGTTGCGGCCAGTTGAGTCATGCTGATCCACAGGTTGGGATGCTCCTGTAGCAAGGACCCCGGGAACGTCTGAGTAATGGGGCCAAGGAACGCACGGCGCCAGAGCCCGGCATGCCACGAACGCATGAATGTGCAATGGAAACGCTTCGACTTGAGCATCTCGTACATCCCCACGGTCACTGCTCGAGTCGGGAGAATCTCCATGTTCCCGTTTGTCCCCCCCATGGCCATCTGAGCCGTAGACATCGGTGAGATGGTCAGCGTGCGCGTCTTGCACTGCCGGAAGCTCTCCAGACTGTCAGGCTCTCCGAGCATCGAAGGTGGATCGTTGAAGGCGACATGCCCCGTAATCCCGAAGCCGGCCCAGCACATGTCCGCTCCTCCGATCTCATCAATCAACTCAGTCACTCGCTCCGGGGCAGCGGGATCAGGGAACACGATGTTCTCAGGCAGCGGGCGCCGTTCGGTCGGCAGATGAGCGAAGAACGTCTCCTCCATGAAGCGACGAAAACTCAAGGGGTGATCAATCGGGATCAGGCGGTCGTTGTCATCCAGATACTCGTCCATGTTGACAGTGCGGAGATGACGACAACTCAATCCTCGGCGAATGACTTCGTCAGCGAAAAAGCGGTAGTTGAGCGGGCCCACCGGGCAGATCAGCGTCAGCATGTCCCCCTTCTGTGCGGCGTCGGCCAAAAGGTCGGCGAACTCTGCGGCCACAGCTTTTTGCAGGACTTCAGCGCTATCCTGAACACAAACGCGGCCCGCGAGCCCTGAAGGGAGCTCCTCAACGGTGACATCATACACGCTCATTCAGTATCTCCTTAGATGGCTACAAGCACCGTCCACGGCGCTCCCGGCCCCGGCGGACAGTCCCTTGTCTATCGGTTGACGACACCGAGACACTCGGTCGCATACCGCCTGGCCCAGGCATCAGCGGCCAGAATGCTGTCCAGCCCGGATGCGGGGAGGATGTCGTGAGCCTGCATCACGGCATCGACCGTACAGCTGATTCCAGGGAACGAGCAGTTGTCATGACAGAAGGCGTCGACAGCCACCTCGTTTGCCGCGTTGAACACGGCCGGCATCGTGCCACCGGCGCATATGGCATCCTTCGCCAGCCGGAGAGCAGGGAAGTTCTGGACATCCGGGGGCTCGAAATCCAGCGTCAGGGCCTCATCGAAAGGCATCGGCCGCTGCAGACTGGGACAGCGTTTGGGATAGGTCAAACAATACTGAATCGGCAGACGCATGTCGGGCAACCCCATCTGGGCGAGTATGCTCCCGTCAACGAACTCCACCATTGAGTGCACAATGGACTGCGGATGGACAACGACATCAAGAGTATCGGGGGCCACACCGAACAGCCAGTGGGCTTCAATGAGCTCAAGTCCCTTGTTCATCAAAGTAGCAGAATCGATGGTTATCTTCCGTCCCATGTTCCACGTAGGATGGGCAAGTGCCTGCTCTGGAGTCACGGCACAAAGGTCATCCGCTGAAGCTCCCCTGAACGGTCCGCCGCTGGCCGTCAGGATCAAGCGACTGATCTCTGCGGACGGCTTCTGGTCCAGGCATTGAAAGAGTGCACAGTGTTCACTGTCCACGGGGAGTAAACGAACGCCTTGCCTGCGGACGCAGTCCATAACCGTTGCCCCGGCCATCACGAGGACTTCCTTACTGGCCAGAGCAATGTCCTTGCCCGCCTCGATGGCCGCCAATACAGGCCGGAGACCAGCCGTGCCCACAATAGCACACAGGACGATGTCCACATCCGGAGCGGCAACCAGCTCACAGAGTGTGCGGTCTGTCTGCACCGCCCGGCAGCCGTCGGGAAGCCGGGCGCCCAAACCACGCGCCTTCTCGGGATCAGCAATGTAAGCCCATTTGCAGCCGAACTCGGCAACCTGTTCCGCCAGCCGTTCAGAACGAGAGCCGGCCGCCAGCCCCACAATCCTGACGGCATCGCCAAGATGTGCGGCAACCTGTAGAGCACTCTCCCCAATCGAGCCGGTTGAGCCAAGAATGACGACGTTCTGCGACATATTGCGGGATTGTCCCTCCACGCCCTTACTCGACCGCGACTTTGACGACCACTTTATGCAGCGCGGGGTCGTCCGCTGCCAACGGCGCGTGCGCATCCTCAGGATAGAGCACCATGAATGCGTCCGGCGGCAGACCACACCAGACCGCTGGCCTCTCAGCGAAAAAACCACAGTCAGAATCTGCATCGAACGTCGATGCGTCGACCGCACACTCAGCGGACGGACGCCAACCGATCACGTCCGTGCCGGACACAGAATACTGAATATCGATATATCGCTTGTGGAACTCGAGCTTGGCGGTCTCCCTGCCCCGCCCTGCTCCTCGGGCGACCATCGCAAAGACGCGGTCACCGTCAATCTCGTACCGTCCATCCTCGAGCGTGGCCAGGTCTTCCCGCTGCAGAAAGGCGAAGCCCGCTGCAAAATCCGGATGCAGCGGCAGATACCGTTCACAGGCTGTAAGGCAGTCAAGAATCATGTTCAATTCTCCAAAGGCTCAAGAATACCACCCGAACTGTTCGCCGGGACCGGCTCAACTGTACTTGAATCCCAGGGGGCGCGCAACGTGGGCACTCAGCCCTGATCACCAGCGCCAAGCCACTGTCACGTGAACGGTTTCCGCAATCCGCACGTCACTTCGCGCGGGACTCAGTCAGGATCGGGTCGACGAGGGGACCAACAGCTACGCCCCGGAACCCCAGAAGGCCATTTTCGAAGAGGAATCCCGCGCCCCCGCATCTCAGCCACCGATCCCGCCCACGCAGAACAATTTCACCATCACAGGACGCGAGAAGCCCCTCCCCGTGACAGATGAGCTCCAGATCATGCGCCTCATCGAATGGCCATGCCATCGGCACTTCGTCCAGAACACGCTCTTCGCCATTGAGACGCAGGATAAGCCGTAGCGCGTCCGGTGTTTTGAGTAGAGCGATATAGCGCTCCATCCCCTGGTATCTGACTATGATGCCACCCGCATCTGCCAGATGAATCTTCACACGGCTCCGGAATGCGTAATCGCCCCAATCGCTGGTGCCAGTTACCAGAATGCCGCGCCCTTCGTTCTTACCAACGTGAATCATCCGTTCGCTGTCGTCAGAGAAGCCCCCCCGAACGACATCCGCATGCTTGATCCAGCCCGGAAATGTTCCCTCCCGGACCGCCGGCCCATCCGGCCACTCCATAGCGGGCTTCCCGTCGAACCAGACCCGGTCCACTAACAACCGTCCGGAAGCACGGCTGGGGCTCTGCATTTCGAGACCAAAGTCGGACACCGGCATGCCTCCGATGCTCTCAATCGTGAGATGCAGAACGGTGTCCTGCCCCTTCTCAAGGGAGGTCGCGGGGCTGTAGCAACACACTCCTTCTCCGCTGTGGCGCACGAACAGACGCGCGATGACCGCCCCCACCACTTCAGACGCGGAAATGGCCATGTGGACACTCATCCCGGAGCAAAGCCGAGGGGTGGCCACAATCCCGTAGGAACCGCTCTTTCCGGCAGCCAATATCGGCGTGGATATGCGCGCAACACGCCCTGCATCACAGCGGAAATCGACCTGCATCCCATGTTCCCCCGTGGGGGGCACAGCCGTGTTGGTCAAGGTCGCGTTGCCGCGGGATTCGAAGGCAGTCTCGTCCGACATGTAGCCGTGGAGCGCGCCAGGAAGTGAGAAATGGTGCCACGCTCCCTCTTTGGGCGGAACGGCTTCAGGCCACCCCATCACGTGTCGCCCGATTCGGGCCACATGCAGGGCCTCGTTCAGGACGTCTGTGAACCCCCGCGTCCCTTCCGCCGTTGGCAGGATCACGCGGTCCGCAAATGGGGACTGGAAGTCATAGACCTCCGAGATGCGGTCAAGTCCGACCTTCACCCCCATCACACTGCCCACATTGGCCGCATTGCAGTCTGTGTCCCAGCCGGCCGTGTTGATGATCACCTGGGCCTCATGGAAGTCGTCCGGTGCATAGCACCAGGCCAGCACCATGATGGCATGGTTCGGGACGACATGGCAGTTGCCTCCGTAACGGTGGTAGCCATAGGCTTCGTTGATCCGTTCCCAGGTGCGCCGCCAATCCCCATCTTCTCTCTGCCAACAGCGCACGTCGTGATGAATCCGGGCAATCAATGAGTCATCAGGTATCAAACTTGCACCGATGTCCAGAAGCCGCTCCATGTCGGTCTCGACGAACGCAGCACTGACCATGCCGGCGACCACGATCGCCGCGTTGACCGCCTCACCATCGTGAGAAACGCTAGCAGCACGGCGAGCCATAGTGGCCGCCAGCTTCGGGTTACCCGGAGCGACCATCCCAAACGCATCGATAAATATCTGGGCCCCGATCTGCTCCGCCACGGTCTGGCCATTCGTGGCGATGGCCCCCGAAAGCGGTGCTTTGAGCCCGTGTTTGAGGCGAAGATAAGCTGTGTGCTCAGTGGACACCCCCATGCCTCCCCACCAAAGCACGGTCTGACCTTCGAGCAGGTAATTGAGCCACGTATCGCCGAAGAACTCCGTCGGCGTGTCCGCATACTTCCCTGAATCCTCAAGAGCCCGAACGAATGTCAGCGTTCCTGAGATATCATCATCCGCGACAACCAACGGCTTGTCCACATCCTCGTGCACGTAGCGGTCCACGCGCCCCCAGCGTTCCTCAAGCCGGGCTCTCGCCCACCCCTCGAAGGGACGGCCCATGTAAACACCAATGACCTTCCCCAACAAGGCGGCATACACCTTTTTTTCGTAGTTGGCGATCAAATTCATCAAGTTCTCTCGGCCTCCTCGGAAGACGTGCTAATCTCTCTGCCCGGTTTGAGTACCACGCTACACTGCCACGTGTACGAGGTGTCCGCGACCTCACAGACACACTTTCCGTCTCCCCCTCGTTCCACCTCGCGGATTGACATCCGCGACCTCCAGTCAGACATTGCTTCCCACCGGACAAGAGAACAGAGGAGTCATGATGCGTTCTGACAACTGCGGCAATCATCCCATGTTCCGGCCTCCCGGCGAGGCGGAAAGCCTGATCCTTCGAGTTGTTGATGGCTGTCCCTCGAATACCTGCTCGTTCTGCGGCATGTACAAAGGCGTCCCTTACCGTGAGTACAGCACGGACGCTATCCGGGAGGAGATTCGGGAAGCTGCGGCTGAATGGCCTGGTGCGAGGCGCGTTTTCCTCGCTGATGGCGATGCCATGAAGCTGTCCGCAGATCTGCTGCGCCTGATCCTGACCGAGTTGGGACAGGCTCTTCCCCGGCTGATCCGAGTGAGCCTTTACGCCAACGGTTCGTCGATCCTGGCGAAGACGCCCAGAGAACTGCAGGAACTGCGGGAGCTCAAGCTGCACACACTCTACATGGGGTTGGAGAGTGGAGATCCCACCATACTGGCCAGCATGCACAAGGGAGAGGCAGTCCCGGATATGGTCCTGGCCTGCCAGCGCGCTCAGGCTTGTGGTCTCCGGATGTCAATCATGATCCTGCTAGGTCTGGGAGGCCGTGACCGGAGTTCCGAACACGCGACCGCAACCGCGCAGGCACTCAATGCGATGCAGCCGCGCCTGCTCTCGGCGTTACGTGTCGTCCCAGTCGAGGGGACGACACTTGCTGCAGATGTCCAGGCAGGGCGCTTCAACCTGCTGTCGGAATACGGAACGGTTCGCGAACTCCGCGATATTGTGGCTGCACTCGAACTCGAACGCACCGTCTTCCGTGCCAACCACACATCCAACATCCTCCCTCTGGAAGGACGCTTCCCCAAGGACCGTGAACGACTCGTCAGCGAGCTGGAAGAGGAACTTGCCGCCGGCGCCCTGGACCGACAAGGCCCCGGCCCCATGCCTCTGTGGCTGTGACTATGGTGGTGTGACAGAAAGCAGGACGACGTCCGGCAGACCTTGGTCGCCGGGGTCGAGACAACGCACTTCATGCGTTCCGGGAGCGAACGTGTGCGTGAAGGCTTCCGCATGCCGCCCGGCGTACCGTCCATCTACGAACCAGAGTGTTTCTCCCTCGGGAGAGGAACAGAGCTGCAGGGTCACCCCGTCCTGGGTCGGGGCGGCGTAGGTGGTCGATTCCGGAGACAGAATGCAGCGCCCCGCAGATCGCATGCCCCCCTGCCCTGATACCTTCTCACGCGAAAGCCCGCTCTCCATCTCACATCGCCAACCGTCCCCCCTCTTCTCGTCTGAAGCCCAGGTTGACGCACATCGTTCACACGCGTTCAGCGGGACTCCCACAATCCCCAACGCCGGAGCTTTGGCCGCACAGCTATGCCTTGCCCGCAAGCCGCTGACGCGGCACACCTCCAGTGGTCTGGTCCCCGTAGGGGCATCGCGAAGTCCTGCGTTGGCACAGTCCAGCCCCATCCCCTGGAAGAGGGCTGCAACAACCGGCGCCGCTGCCTCGATCCCGACCAGAGATGGCGAAGGGCGCCCCTCTTTGTTCCCTATCCAGACCCCGATGGTGTAAACGTCGTTGAAGGCAATACACCAGGCGTCGCGCAACCCATTGGATGTCCCCGTCTTCCACGCCAATACCAGATTAGGGCAATCGGGAAGGGAATACGTTCTCAGCATGTCCGCAAGAAGGGCAACGCTGCCGTTTGCGAACGGTGCCGTCGAGGCTGGGGAAGCGCTCTGCCCGTCCTCAGGTTCAGTGAACCGGCAGGGGAAGAAGACTCCGCCACGGGCCAGCCCCGCGTAGGCATTGGTTAGTTGAAGGAGTGTCACTTCCCCCCCGCCCAGAGCCAGCGAGAGACCATAGACCTCCGCCCCACGATCAAGCGTCCGGATGCCACAGCTCCTAAGGACACGTATGAGCCGTTCCGGCCCAATCTCCTCGAGAAGGCGGACGGCCGGAGTGTTCCGCGACCGCGCCAGGGCCTGGCGAGCCTGAATCCCCCCGCTGTACATTCCATCAAAGTTGTTTGGCCGGTATTTCTCATAGGTCAGCGGACAATCCGAAACGCGTGTCTCCGGGACAATGAGTCCGCCGTCCAGAGCCATCAGGTAGATGAACGGCTTCAGCGCAGAGCCGGGTGAGCGCCGCATGCATGCTGCATTCACCTGCCCTCCCACCGTGGCTCTGAAGTCAACTGTCCCAACCAATGCCCGGACAGCTCCCGTACGGTTCTCCACGACCACGACCGCACCATCACCAACTCCGGAGAGCTCCCTTACATGGGCCCCAAGGGTTGCCCGGGCCAGCAGTTGCACGCCGGGATCAAGAGATGTGTGCACCACACCGGCGGAGTCCTCAAGGGCGGCCAGGCGGCAGAAGTGCTCCTCAGTCATCGGTAATCCCAAGCGGTTCGAGGCCATGCCCTCCTTGCTTCCTCCGGAACGCTCACCATCTCCGGCCACTGTTGCAGAACGGCTGTTGGGCTCGTCTCCCGGCATCCACCCCCGGCGAACCCGGTGCCCACGGCGTGTCATGCACCGGATGACGTGCGCCTGTCTTTGCCGAGCAGCTTTGGGGTACCGATCCGGACGCAACGCAGAGGGACGTTGCGGCAAACCCGCGAGTAGAGTCGCTTCGACGAACGAGAGGTCCCCGGCTGACTTCCCGAAGTAGCAGAGCGCCGCGGCTTCGACGCCGATCACATTGCCTCCATAGGGAGCCGTGTTCAGATAGTGCTCCAGAATCCAGGACTTGTCTCGTCGGCGCTCAAGGTCAATTGCTCGAAAGACCTGCCGCGCTTTCATGGCAAGGCTGCGGCCCTCGGGACAGACCAGACGCGCTAACTGCATACTGACAGTAGACGCCCCCGAAACCGTCCGACCTGAACTCACATTGCTGAGCAGCGCTCGAACAGCCGCGATCCAGTCCACCCCACGATGCGACCAGAAGCGCTTGTCCTCAGCAGCCAGCGTTCCGTGGACCAGATAAGGCGACATGTCACTCAGGGACACTGGAATCTGCCACGAGTCGTTGTCACCGAGCTCAGCACGGAGCACCCGCCCGTGCCTGTCACTGAATACACAGGACGGCCTTCGGGTCAGCAGTTTGGCCTCGGGGAACGGGTAGAGGAGGCGTCCCAGTTGCCACGCCAGCCCGGTGACCACGACGGCCATCAACACTCCCACGCCAATCACCCGAACACGTCGAGAACCCCCTCCAATCCCTGCCCTGTTTGAGCATTTCATTCCTCTGAAAACTCCATTTGAGGGGATAGTGTTGCCCGGAAACAGACGACAATTCACCCGGTCCTGTCAATCGACAACGAGGATGTCTCCCCCCCCGGTTGAAGCACGGATTTCCGGATCGTACATGGCTTCCACAGACGCGCACGGAATGGCGAAATCTCCCCGGGTGACCGCTCTGGCGCTGTAGCTAAATGACGCCACCCCTCCACCATGGAGATCACAGAAGAGCAGCAGGCGGTCATCCCGTTTGTCAACGAAGTCTGTTGACAGGCGCTTCTTCTTGTCGCGTCGGCCAGCTCGAGTGACCAACGAGCTGTCCTCGATCTCCAGACCTCCCGGCAACAGATCCACGACCACGGTGTCGGCGCAGTAGCGGGGGGTATTCAATTCCAGCTTGACCCGTATCAGTTCTCCTTGTCTGAACCGTGTCCTGGATTCCCCGTCCTGGCCAACGTAGGATCGTTTGATCCGGAGTCCTCGAGCAACCGGTTCGGACGATACTGTCAAAGGGACGCCGCTGGATTCCCACGCATAGAACAGGGCCCCCGGGCCCAGAGCCCGCAGCCGATATGCCTTGCCGGCATTGGAACCGGTCGCCGTGAAAGGGGTCTCCCCAGTCACCCTGACAACCTGTCCGGACGGTGTTGTTACCTGTCCTTCGCCCGGGGGCTGGTTGCCCTGCCGTCGGGCCCACTTGGCCAAGGCGATGACGACCACCGCGTTGTCCTGCGTCGTTCCCCAATGTCCCTCGCTGTTCCGTTTCCTGCGCAACCGTTCCAGCAAGCGCAGACACTGCTCATCGATGGGCATCACATCCAGCAGAACACTCAAGGCCAACCCTGCCCGTCGTACGTCGGAGTCCATATCCCAGGAGAGCTCGCCGGCCGCACAGTCATCCCTCATCACGGCCTTGAGAACCGCCGCGCCTTCACGGGCACGCCCGCCACGCAAGAGGGCCGCAGCCGCAAGGAAACGGATGAAAGAACCGGCATCCGGGTCATCGGCAATGCTCCCCGCAACCGCCGACTCCGGTGCTCCAGCACAGGCCAGCACGTACAGGGCATAGGCTCGATCGACCAAAGCGTGCTCGTTGTAACGCTTCAGAACCGCACTGCGTAGATAGGCAACCGTTCGCCGCCAGAATGCCGGATCGACCGAAATACCCTCCTTCCTGGCCGCGACCAGGAAATGGGCTGCGTACACGGATCCGCTGGCCCACAGCCGCCGATTGCCAGGCCACATCGAGAAGCCACCAGATGACAGTTCCATGAGCATGAGGCGCTCGATGCCGCGCTCAAGTGCCACCCTCGAACCATCAATTCCGCCGTGCCTGCCGGCCTCGTCACCCGGGAACAGATGGGACCAGTAGAGGAGCGGGAAAGCAGCGCTCGTTGTCTGTTCGAGGCAGCCATAGGGATACCGTCTCAGCCAGGTCAACGCACCGGTTGCCTCAGTGTCGATTGAGGCAGAAACACGCAGCCCATGCTTCGCCGTTCCCGTCAACCATTCCCCAGGCACTCGGAGGTCACGGCCTGTTCCCGGGGGCACTTGCCCGTAGCCACAGCGATATGTTGGCGGGCTGGGGGGACGCACGGCAAGCATGGCCTCGTCACAATGGGAGTTGTCGCCTCCGCTGAGCGTTGCACTGAGCCTGACCGGACCAGCTTGGTCACGGAGTGCCCGGCAGCGCATCCTCAGCACGGCGTCGCCACCACGCGCCAAGGTGATCGTTTTGATCTTGTCCTGTAGAATCTCAAGAGGGCCGGAAGCCTCAACCGAAACACGGAAAGCATCGTCCTCCACGTCATGGTTGAACAGGTGTGCCGTCACCTCGAACTCATCACCCGGAGCGACGGCTCGAGGCGCGGTGATCTGAATCGATATCGGGTCCCTGACAACGACTTCCCGTTCCGCATGCCCGACCGAGTCCGCATTGAAGGAAATCGCCATCAGGCGCAACGCCCCCGTATGAGAGGGCATGCGGACCTCTACACTGGTACTCCCCGAAGGCGGCACGGTAACCAATGGCACCAGAACCACGGCTGGCTTCTCCTGTTCAGTCTTCACCGGACAGAGAAACGGGAGAGCGTCGCCGCCCCCGTCCACCGACACGCTCCCAAGGTTGGCGGGTGACTCCGGGAAAAGGTGGTCGTAGACGTCGCCGAATGTCAGTTCACAGCGGCGTGGCCCGTAGAAGTACCCAAAAGGGTCGGGTGTCTGATGAGCTGTCAGAGCCAGCAGCCCTTCGTCAACCCCAAGTAGCTGCACATAGCCGCCAACCGGCTGTCCCCGGGCGGAGAGTGATACCGTCACCGGAATCAGCTCGCCTTCACGGCTCTTCGGTACGGTCGCCAACTCCACCTGCAGTCGGTGTTGGTCGTCCTGTTTCACGGTAAGGTGCGCCATACCAAACAGGCGCCGGGGCACCACGAATCCCTCGGCCCGGTCGCGAACGGCCGTCACCGCCACATGCAGGCTTCCGTAGGCCGATTCGGGAATGGTGACAGCCACCGTGTTCTTCCCGGACTCCAGGGCACGGCGGAACGTCTGCTCAATCCCTCTGGACCCGGTACAGATTAAGGCTTGCCCTTTGGATGGTACAGACAAGGTAAGCTGAGCGGTGTCTCCGGGCCTGTACGCGCGCTTATCAGAGCTGATCTCCAGACCAGCCAAGTGAGTGGGACGGGCCCCGCCGGCATCACCGCGCCAATACCAGAACTCGGTCAAGGTCGAAACGTCGTCACCGGCTGCAGAAACAACCAGCACATAGCTGCTGTACTCCTCGCACTTGAGTACGAACGTTCCCTCATTGCGCCCCTCAACAGGGATCTCGCCGCTACTGACACGGACACGATCCTGGAACCACTTCCGCACGTAGTTCCCAGCATTGTTCAGCTGAACTGTGCTGCGCCACACATCCCGGAAGAGCGTGTAGTTCAACGGCCCGGCCGGACTGATGCGGTTGCCGGCCGGGTCAACGGCCACCCAGGCAAACCGGGGATCGGATTCCGGAGGCTCACTCGCGTCCCACAAAGAGCGCAGACCCACGTAATAGGGATACGCGTGGAAGTCGACGTACTGCGACGCTGAAACGGTTCGACCGCCGGGCTCCCGAACGGTGGCTGTCGTCACCAACTGCAGGGCCGCCACCGGCAGCTCTTTCCCGGAAAGCTCCGGCGCTTCGATCTCACAGACGGCGTCGCCGGCCGAGCCCGTCTTCAACTCGGTTTTGCTGACCGTGGATGACCACCGTTTCCTCTCCCGGTTGCCGAATGTGTATTCCGCAAACCCCTGAGGTGTGAATGAACGATGGCTGCACCGTGTGGTAAAGACCACGCCGTGTTCGGCCGCAGGCTGGCCGAAGTAGTACTCAGCCAGCAACGCAGCCTCGAAGGTCTCTCCGGGACCACAGGACTCGGGCGGGGCTTCAAGTTGGACTCGGATGCGATCGGGGACGTAGTGGCCAACCATGAAACTGCAGTTCCCCCAGGCTCTCCTGCCTTTTCCCATCGCTCCACCGGGAAGGCCCAGCTGGGCTGTGTATTCTCCCGTTGGCGCATGCGGGGGAACAGATACCGTGACCGCAGCAAAACCCGCATCATTGAGGGCCACCCCTTCGGAGCGGAACAGCCGTCCACGTGGGTCAGTGATCCGCAGCTCAGCTGGGAAACCACCCGCCGCGTTCAGGTCAGTGCCTCTGACGAGAGCGGAAAGCGCGATGTCCTCTCCAGGACGACAGATCCCGCGCTCCGTGTAGAGAAATGCTTCGTATGGGGCCTCCGGGAAGCCGCGCCCGCCTGTGTCGAAGACCGCCATGTCGTGGCGGTACTTGCTCACGAGCCCCAGCAGGACCAGATCTTCTCCCTTCCGCCCAACGGCCAAATACGGTTCCTCATCCGCAAGGGCGGTAAGCGGGATCCGCACCAGGCCGTGTGCGTCAGTGACTCCTGACCCCAGTTCCTGATTTCGGTAGGACAGAATCTTCGTCTCACATCCGTCAACCGGAGCATTGTGCTCCAGACTCATCACCCACACACTGGCCTCGCCATCTGAAAGAACCGCGCCCATAGCCAGATCAGTCCAGACCACCGTCCGGACACTGCGCGGCCAGTACCTGCCCTTGGCCATCGCGCTGACCGTGTAGATTCCCGGCTCTTTACCAGGCAACAGCCGATCGAGAGGAAGGCTTACCGACTCTGTGCTATTCGCATCCACCTTCGGGACCAGATCAAGGGATCCAACACGGCGTCCCGTCCGGTGTGCTGAAGAGGGGCCATCTCGAAAGAAGGCGACGAGGTTGTTGGGGTAGATCCGAGTCGCATCGAGGTGCATGCGCGCGATGTTGCATACCCGAACAGGCAGCTCAGGACGCCGGCATTGCGGCAGGTACGGTCCCTTGCTCGCAAAAGCCAGGACGGGGCGCAGATCGCCGGTGACCACCCGGCAGTGCACATCACGCAGTAGCTTCAGTCCCTCAGCCGTCCGGAGCCCCTTCTTGAAAGAGACCTTGTAGAATGTTCGCGGCGCGAAATCTCCGCGAAGGCGGCAACCATCCTCCCATGAGGACGACTCTACTGTGAACACAACCGGCGGATCGACACGTATCCATTCCTTGGACTCAGGCACCACATCCCCGGCGAAGCGGCAGCGCAGATAGGGGCCACGGTAATCGTTGTGGGCGCTGACTTCCCCGATCTCAAGGACAGGACTGAGCTTCACGTCCTGAGTGAACACCTCGTCGGTTCCGAGGTCAGCGCCGTGCGCCCGGAGCCCCGCGGCAACGGTGACTGTGAGTTTGCGGCACGTCTCCGCATGTGTGACCACAAGCATGCACCGATGCATCGGCTGCGTCCGCAACGGCCTTGCCTTCAGCTCATGGCCGTCACCATCGGTGATTGTCAGAGACTCCATCAGTTCCACGGGATTGACCATCCCCGAGAAGCGGAGCGTCAATCGGGTCTGGATCAGGTCTGACCGTGCTGCTGTTCCCACTTCAAGCAGTTCCAGTCCGTCCGTTTCCACATGGCTGTCTTCTCCGGCCAGTTCCCGTCCGGCAGCGTCACGCAGATCTGCATGCGATCGAACTGCAAGCTGACGACCGGGGGGCAGCACCTCGTTAGGGAACAGCACAGCCGTCTCCGTATCGTCCCACACAGCGTGGTAAGGAATGGGAGGGGTGAAGACCACCGGCATCAAGCCAGCCTCAGTATCACCGTCCAGCGCCATCTCGGTCTTGAAGCGGATAACGAAATGTCCACCGCCCCCAGCGGTCGGTTCATAGGTGACGGACTTGATGCCGGGCGAAGCACGCTCTTCGCGATGCCGGTTCACACAAGATACGAAAAGCGCGACGTTGATCCCCAACGAAACAACGGTGATCGGCAGAAACAGGCGTGACCGGGACATGCTCTCTGATCCTTCTTCTCTTGTTCTCAACCTGACGGGCAATCGACGGAAAAATTCTGGCGGAGCGTAAGCAGAGATCGACTGTCAGCAGTCGCGATTTCACCCGCAGAACGGGCGGCGCCGGACTGACACGTCGTTGGCGTGGTGTCCCCTTCCCCAATCCTCACTCTACCGAGGCGGCTACCCCGGAAGCCTGGGAATCCGCGACGGCCCCCGCCGCCGCGTCTCGGTTAGCTCGCGGAGTTCTCGTATGCGAGCCCGTTGTGCATCAGCCCAGCGCTCGGGATTCCTCCCGGTGGCTCGGGTCGATGTAACGTAAGGGGTGCAGCAACTCCAGCAGAAACTGCCCTCCCGAAGCTCCGCTCCACAGCTCCCATTCGGGCAACGCTCTTCGAGCGGTTCCCCGCAAAAACTGCAGAGAGTTGACTCCCCAACCGTCACTTCAATCATCATCGGCTTGAAGAAAAGCTGACTGCGCGTCACGTAAGGAACGTTTGACGGACACTCATCGACAGGGCAATACTTAAGCGTGCTCTCAGCCCTCTTTCCTTCGTCGGTTTCAGGCAACGAGATATCATTGATATCAACCTCAAGGATATCAAGGAGGATGCGGACCTTCTCCTCAGCAAGCGATTCAGCTCTCCCCGCCTCGTACATACTGATCGCCGACTGAGTACACCCCACCTCTCGAGCTAGATCAGATTGCGTTAGCCCCTTCGAACGACGAAGGTTACGGCATGTCAAATGAAGAGGCGATTGTGATTCGGTCATGACCCGAGTATCCAGACAAAGGACGGTAAACTGACTCTCAGATGGCGGATTGAACTACCCAACTAGACACCCCCTGAATTCCCTTATCAAATCACTTGATTGATATTTTATCAATTATTTTTCCGCAGGGCGGAATCGCCTGCTGCCAACTGTCTCTAATCAGGTGTACTCTGACTTCGCCAGCTTGGTACTAGCGTCAGACAGATCTAAACTACTCACAGCTGCCACGCAACAACCTAAGGAACCACAGACCATGGCTGATCGCCCGAATCTGCTCCTGCTTTTCGCTGAACAGCATCGAGGGGACTGCCTGAGTAGCGCTGGGCATCCCGTGCTTGTGACCCCGAACATGGATGCCATCGGCGGGAGCGGGACGCGTTTCACCAACGCATACACAACCTGCCCGGTCTGCGTGGCTGCCCGGCGTTCCCTGATTTCAGGCCAGTTCCCTCGCACGCACCGAGCACTCTCAAACGTCGGTACGGAATGGGAGTGCCATGAGACCTTGGCCGAGACGCTTCGCGATGCGGGGTACCAAACAGGCTGGATCGGCCGGAGCATGCACCAAAGCCCGGTGCGTAAGCGGTTCGGTTTCGAAGAGATGGTCATGTGCGATCATCGCAGTGACGACGATTATGACGAGTTCCTGCGCCGCAACATGCCGGAAGGTGGCGCGGGATACTGGGGTACGGGCGTCATGCACAACGATTGGACCGCCCGCCCGTTTCACCTGGCAGAAGAACTCCATCATACCAACTGGACGCTTCATGAAGCCCAACGCTTTCTGGATCGCCGTGATCCGGACAGGCCGTTCTGCATGGTCGTGTCCTTCCTGGCCTCACACCCTCCCCTCGTTCCCCCCGCATTCTACCTTGATCGCTACCTCAGGACCGGCGTCCCGGACCCGGTCTATGGTGACTGGGTCACTCCTCCTGAAAACGGCGGCATCGGCCTCGGGGTTAACTCCCGACATGTCGATCTGAGAGGAGAAGCGCTCCTCTCCGCGCGCGCTGGCTACTATGGATTGATCAACCATATGGATGATCAGATCCGCCGTCTGCTGAACGGCGTCCTGGGGGGCGTGGACATGAAGAACACCGTGGTCGCCTACACTGCCGACCACGGCGAGATGCTCGGCGATCACTGCCTCTGGGCGAAGTCCGTGCCCTACCAGGGATCGGTCCATGTCCCCCTACTCATCCAAGCCCCCGCGAGCTTTGGATGCCGCCGTGGACAAGTCCTGGATCACGCCGTCTGTCTCGAAGATATTATGCCGACATTCCTCGACTTCGCTGATGTTCCCATCCCCGCCACGGTCGAGGGGCAGAGCCTCCTGCCTGCTCTGCGAGGAGATGAGCCGAAACAGCGCGACTACCTGCACATCGAGTGCGCGCCGCTCCACCACACCCTCACTGACGGAGTAGAGAAGTACATCTGGTTCGCCAAAGATGGCCGTGAGCAGTTTTTCCGGCTCGCAGACGACCCGACCGAATGCCGGGATCTGGTCAGTAAGCCAGACGAACAGGAACGTCTGGAGACATGGCGCGGACGGCTCGTACGGGAACTGACCGGTCGCCCGGAGGGATTCACCGATGGAGACCGCCTGATCTCAGGACGCCCCTATCCGGGAGCCCTTGCCGCCCCCACAGACGCCGGATGACGACGGAGAGTCCAGAGAAGCCCCCCCAAAGAGTCCTATGGCTTCTTCCCAGTCGACGTCTCCGCTTTGTGGACCTTCACCGAGCCACCACGTTCGGACACGCCACATTCGTTTCGGACGCCCGCCAGTGCGATGGTCCCGCCGAACGTGGCGATCGCGCCATGATCGGCAGCTGTTCCTGAAATCGCTCCGCCGCCGATCCACACTCGCGACATCTCGGCGACCACCCCATCTCCGCGTTCGTGTCCCGTGATCGAGCAGTCACGGAGTCGCACGCCACTGCTGCCCCTGCATGTCACTGCGGCATTCGTGTCTGTTCCCAACAGCGCGACTCGGCTGAACGCAACGGCCGGACACCGGTCGACAACCACAGGGCCCACTTGGGCCTCCCCAGCCCCCGCGACTTCGAGTCGGCAGGTCACGCCAATCAGGCGCAGGGCTGTCAGCTCCACTTCGGCCCCGCATTCGATGCGAAGCACTCCGACCCCCGTGATGTTGCGCAACCCCATTGCCACAGGAGTTTCTCCCTGGATGTGCACGGTCAGGGGTGTGTCGAGAACCACGCCGTCAAGGAGCTTACTGACCTTGTCAACCGCCCCCCAGGCCCGGTTTGGCACGCGACCGTCATTGGCGTCATCCCCCTCCACGGTGTCGACGAAGAGGTCCAGCCCCTCCGGCAATGCGGGAAGCACCTGCCGCTTCCCGTGTTTGACGCTGATTCCCGGGTGTCCGCTCGGGTCTTTCGAGAGCGGAATGAAGTTGGTCAGTTGGTTCGTGATGTTCAGAGCAGTCCAGGCCTGAGTCGGATCTTTGACGTTGATTCCCGGAACCCCGGCCACGGTAACCGGAGTCGAATCGATCCATTCCCAGCTGCCGTGTTCGGCGTAGATCACATTTGGTTTGTAGATCTTCCGAAACAGGATGGGCTCCTCAGGTCCCGTTCCTCTGAGCCAGATCCCGTTACGCTTGCCCGCGATGAATACGTTCTCGAAGGCGATCGAGCTCATGCGATGATGGGGTGAGTCGATGAGAATACTGACCTTGCGGCCAACCGGCTCTCGTTCGTACGTCTCCAGGAAGTCCGGACCATGCAACTCCCGGTCGCGTTCGCTCACCTTCCGACTGTTGCTCTCAAAGTACGAATCGCGCACCATGACACACACCTTGCGGTTCGCCCCCAGATAGACTCCGGGGCCACCGTTGGCCTCAATCGTGCAACGGTCAACCGTGATACTCGTGCAGTGTCCCAGGATGCCGAGACCATAGCCACAGGCAACATTCTGTTCCCCGTCATACCCGCTCTGTCCTCCGTTGTCGATGATCCCGCAGTTGACGAAATGAACGGCGTTCGTCTCCCCCGTGCCTTCATCCTGGTTTGGGTGTGAACCGACCGTGATGCCGTTCCCCGCATTCCGTCGGATAGTGAGACCATCAAACGTCAACACGCCCATCCAGGCCAGGTACAAGGCATGCTCCGTCGTGTCCGTAATCTGAACGCCACAGATACGGGAGGCAGCAAAGAACCCGTTGATCCACTTGAGGCCGATCCCCGCCTTGCCTCTACCGTCGATGGCCAGATCCTGCAGCAGCACATGCTTCATGCGATCCGCCAACAGGGCAATGCCCCCATCGGGACCGTCATACTGCAGGGTTGACTGGCCGAATGGGTTCCACGGCTCTGCATCAGCGGACGTCCCGAGCAGCCGCGTTCCCCGATGAAGGTGCAAGGTCTTCGTGAACCGGTACGCGCCGGCAGACAGGAACACCACCTGCCGGCTGTCCATGGCGCGCTGGAGGGCATCTGTGTCATCCGTTTTGCCATCCCCTTTCGCCCCGAATGCCGCCCGGATGTCAAGCCAGCCCGTGGGCATCCGGGAGTCCGTCGTCTCCAAAACAGGCCCCCCTTCCGGACGTTCTGCCGCAACCAGCCCCTGGATCTCCGCCTGACCCAATGCCCTCCCCCAAAGCCTGAACTCATCAATCAGTCCGGGGGCAGAAAGGTCACTGATCGTGACGTTTCGACGGCCGATAAGCAAGTGGTCCGCACCCGCGACAGGAGACCGGTCCATGTCCCCATCCTGCTGCCCAATCTGCCCATTGACCCAAACCTCAGGCGGCGCCCCCTCACGCCAGACAAACGCCACATGATTCCAGTGCGTGTCATGCCAGGTCGGTCGAACGGCGTAGTGTTTGCCCTTCTTCTTCGAGCGCGAAAACGACGCGAAGACAGACTTCGGAGTCATCCAGAAATAGACAGAACGAAACCCGGTGATCTCACTCTTCGATGAAGCCGGATCAATGACTGCTGCATTCAAGAAGTGGTAGCGCCAGGGCGGCGTTGAGGCTGTCCGGGAATCCCACTCGGGGCGAAACCAGAACGCAACCGTTCCTTCGGAGGCTTTGACCAACTTCGAGCCGGTGAGCTCCACCATGTGCCGCCCTGTCAAGCGCAGAGCCTGACCGTGGATGCCCTCCTCAAAGCCCGGCTCCTTCTCTGCGGAAACAGAGAGGAGCCTGAAGGCATCCGCATAACGCCCATCGCGTTTCCCCACAGTCGCACTCGAAGCCTGCCAAGCGGCGGTGCAAGCCAGTTCCCCGGTGCACTCGAGTCCGCCATCAAACGACAGATGGACAAGCGCTTCCTCTGCGACGTCCGCTGTCGCGGCGGACATGGCGAGGATGGCGCAACAGACTGCGCCCCGGAGTCGCAAGGTGGAACGGTACGTCAACATGTCGAGTGTGTCCCAGTGTTCAGGCCGTCTTTTACCAATCAAATTCCCGCACGGGCAATGGATCCTGAGCGCCGGCCAACCGGTCGAGCAGGAGTCCCTCCATCGCGATGCGCTGCCGGACGTATCCGGGGTCTCCCCAAAGGTTGACGAACTCGCCGGGGTCATTCCTCAAGTCGTAGAGTTCGCCGCGGCCTCCCCCAGCGTATTGGATCAGCTTCCATTCCCTGGTGCGCACGCCCAACTGGCTTACACTCGTCGGGTCCATTCCCCGCGCCGTGAGATCCGGGGCTTCCCGCTCCTGGATGAGCACGGACTCACGGCCTGTGGCACTGTCGTCGTCGGCTAACAACGGAGCGATGGAGCAACCTTGCACCCCCGGTTCCGGCCCAATGCCGCAAAGGTCGAGGACGGTGGGCATAATGTCGACCTGTTCAACTATGGCATCGGTTGTCCCAGGCGTTCCCATCCCAGGCACGTGCCAGATCATCGGCACATTGATCACCTGATCGAAGAGGAAAGGCCCGTGTCGCCACTGCCAGTGATCATTGAGCGAGAGGCCGTGGTCACTGGTGAACAGCACGATGGTCTCCTCCCAAATGCCCAGGGTCTTGAGGGAATCGACCACGCGGCCGAACTGCCTGTCGAGGAAGCGGGCTTGGTCGTAATAGGTGGCCACTATTCGGCGCAGTTCGGTCTCGTCAGGTTGGGTGCCCCTGCTCACGTAGCCCTCATAGCATTGGCGATACCAGTCGGGTTTGCCCGCCAGGTCGTCCTCGCGCAGTTCCGGCACAGGCATGTCTCCGGGGGCGTAATGCCCGGCAAACTCTTCGGGTACATGACATGGAGGAATCAGTTCATGGAACGAGCAGTGGCAGAAAAAGGGGCGGTCAGCAGCGGCCTGCCGCTCCATGAAGTCGATGGCTTGCGTGGTGGTCCAGGTCAGCTCGTGGGCCGCTTCCGGAACAGCTTGCCGCCGGTAGGCCCGATCAACGAACTCCGGGAACTCATCCGTCAGGAAATCGACATACTCCTGGCCGAGGAAATTCTCGGTCAGATGGACTTCCTCAAAGCCGTAATAGGGAGTGTCCACCAGCGGCACGGTCTGGCCGGGATGCACGCTGTCGGGTCGGGCCGCGATCTCCTGACTCGCATAACGTTGCTGGGCTTCGAAGTGAAGCTTGCCGGCCGCACAGGTGGCATAGCCATGCTCAGCGAGCACGGCGGGCAAGGTCACTTCGCTCTGCCGGAGCTCAACCCCGTTGGCCCACACACCGTGGATATGGGGATAGCGCCCCGTGTAGATGGTCGCCCGAGTCGGCATGCAGACAGTATGCGCACAGAATGAGTGGGTGAAGCGTATCCCCTCAGCTGCAAAAGCGTCGATGCGCGGGGTCTGGAGGATGGGATTGCCGTAACAGCCAAGCGTATCCACGCGGTGGCCGTCAGTAATGAATAGGACAACGTTCCTGGGTTTCACCGAAACAACCTTCCGTTCACCTCAGTCGTGGGCAATTCAGGCCGCGAACGTCTCGGCCACTTCCGAAGCGATCCGAGCCCATTCCCACAGACGCTGCGGCTCGTAACACACCGTGCTGATGTCTTTCATGATGATCTCAACATGCATACCGCGAAGGCGTTCGAGGATGCCGACCAGATCCCGGCGGACCAGGTCCGCATCCCAGTCCTCGGTGGCCAGAAGGGCCGGATTGTGCTTGAGGGAGAACACATAGTCTGTGCCCATGGCGTTGGCAGCAACATCGAGGTCAATCCACGGGCTCATCGATATCTTGCGCAGATTCGGCACGTGTTCCCGCAGAATCCCGACCTTCTTATCCAGGGGTTCACAGCATCCGTAATAGGTCAGACCGAAACGTTCCAGGTACCGGCACTCGTACTGAAGTGCAAACTCCTCATGCATCGCGGGTGATACGGTTGAGAAGATCTGCGACATGGTGCGCCCCCACATGTCAGCCGTCCGGATCCGTGCGGGATCACAGTCAGGCGGCGGCAGTTCGTCAGTAAACTGGGGGCCGCCTCCAAGCCACCGCTCATTGTTCAGGGCGAGGATGTCCAGCTCATCGTACTGATCCAGCCGACGCATGTAAGCCGTTGTGAGCCGGTCCATTAAGCGATGCACGTAATCCGGACGCATCACCATGTCCATGAGCGGTCCTTCGACGCCGGTCACCCGGATCAGCCAGTCCCACGGGGCAATGCTTGTCCCTTTGACCCCGGTCTTCTCAACCGGGATGACGCCGTCGAACACGTCATTCAGCAGGTCCACGTTGGCGTTCCACACATCGTCGTGGAGAGTCACCTTAGGCATCTGAATCTTGTCAATGTCACGTTCGTCCTGGATCTGGATATTGAAGTGCCGTGAGACGACCGAACTCGTTTCATCGGTCCGTTCGATGTCCACATCCTCCGCCAGCCCGAATCCCGTATCACCAATGGCTGGAGGCACAAGAATGGTGGGGTCAACGACCATATCTCCCTGCATGTGGTCCCACTGATAGAGCTCCTTCCGGAGCGCGACCTCGAAGCTGCGGAGGTAGGGATGGCTGCAGGTCGGTTCGAGCCCATCGTCCACGCCCATCTCATTCCATGGCACCTCAAAGAGCCAGACCATGGGGCGCTGTGAGTCGAGGTCGTTGAGCTTTGCCCAGAGGCGTCGGCGTTCGTCCTGAACCGGCAGCGCAGCAATCTCGGCTTTCCGTTTGCCAAGCTCACGCAGTGTGCGCCGGTCCGTTCCTGACACGACCTGGGAGTCCATCTTCTGAGATGTGGGCATGCCCTCAGTCCCCAAGACGAATGAGCAACGGCTGCAGGTCATCTCGATCCGCAACACGACTCCGCTTCGGGAGGTCATCGCCGCTCAGATACCGACGCCCAATCTGAGCGTAGAATCCCTCCAGGGCTTTCTCGTCGGGCGTCCCAGGGTTCAGATACGAAAGTAGACGGTCCTTCGGGACAATCCGTCCAGGGGGATCAATCTTGTCACGCCAGGTGTTGGGAAGATGACCAAACACAGCCTTGCGAAACGATCCCTTGCTGCTTCGGTCGGCAAGAGACTCGGCAATAAGGAGCGAGTCATCGGGCACCTGGAGGACAACAGCGGGTGAATGGGTGTTCACGATCACTTGGGAAAGCGAGTTCTGATCGCTGATTCTGCGTGCAGGATCAGTGGGGATATCCTGCAGCAGTTCAACCACGGCGGCGATGCGCCCGGGATGAATGCTGTTCTCCGGTTCCTCCAGGCAAATCAAGCCCCGGTTCAACGGGTCCATCTGCATGACCACCAACGCCAGGAACCGCAACGTGCCGTCTGACAAGGACCGAGCCGGATGACGCGTCCCATCCTTGCCGGTTGCCACAACCGTCAGTAGCTCTCTCACCTCATTGAGGTCGACCTCAACGCCGACAACGTCCGTCACCAAGTGTGCCAAACGGTCAGCCACCCCCGGATGGACGATTCCCGCCTCCTCACCCTCAGCACCGTGAGCCTTGGCCAAGCGATAGAGCGTAGCCGGAAGATGAAGCCCGTTGGCAGCCAGATGGGGCGGCGCATTGACGCTGTCTGGCTCTCGCAGAGCCGACGGCTCAAGCTGGAGCATCCGCCAGGACTCCATCTCACGGCGTGCACAGAGTGCCGTGGGGCTCTCCGACGCATTGGCGACACACAGCACAGTGCGCGGCTGGCTTGCAGGATCCTTGACCGTCCGTCCGCCTCCGCCGCTGTCCTGATGGACATGGATGACACGGCTGTCAGCCTTGCCCCGGGTTGAGATGAACGGCATGCCCCTACGGTGGATGCGTAGGGCAGAGTTCCGCCACTGTCCCGGACTGTGGTCGAACAGCAGGGATCGCGGGGCATCCTTGACATGGATGTGGACCAACTCCTCTTTCACAACTTCGAGAGGCCCGTGGCTGTGTCCCCACGTACTCGCTCCCTCGCGGTAGCGCAGCTCAAGCGTGTAGCGTAGGTGATTGGCCGTCGGCCGGCCGACCTGGCCGAGGTCGTCCACGGCCTCGGCCGGAGCAATCATCTCGACCTCAAAGGACATCTTCTCGGCCATCGTGTCCCCAACGCGATGGAAAATGTTCCGGACATCCCCGTCAGAAACGGTCTCACTGCGGACGGAGAGTGCCGCGTCCATCAACGTCTGATTGGACAGAGCGCTCAGGAACCGAATCGCGTCAAACAGGTTTGACTTCCCCACCGCATTCGGTCCCGCAATGCATGTGAACGGGCCGAACCGGACATCGATGTTGACCAGGTTCTTGAAGCCGTTGACCTTCAGGCGTGTTAGCATGGTGATGCCTCTTACTACCATTTCGTCGCGAGGCGTCAGGTGCGGCAGACAGCCGAAACACCAGAAGCCTGGCAAGCAATCGGTCTCTCTTTGGGCGGTGCTCAGAGCGTGCTCCATTATTAGAGCACGAACCGGGGCCCTCGGCCACCTGTGTGGTCTTCCCAGCGTGCTTATCGTGTGCCCCACGCTCACCATATGGTGATAGGGGCGTAGTCGTAGCGGGGTAGTTGGGTAGAAAGAGGCCCCGCCATCCCATGTCGCCGGAGAGCGCCTGCCACGGCCCAAAGCACACGTCCTTCACCTCACGCCGTCGACAGGCTATGGTACTCGACGCCACCTCACACGGCGCGCAGCAGTTCCAACCACACGAAAGGCCGAAACGTGACGAACTTCATCTATTTCAACCCAGACGAAATGCGCGCTGACCTCCTGGGATGTTACGGTCATCCTCTTGCCCGGACCCCGAATTTTGATCGCCTGGCTGCCTCTGGAGTTCGGTTCGATCAATGCCATGTCCAACACACCGTCTGCACGCCATCGCGTTGTAGTTTTATGACCGGTTGGTATCCGCACACACACGGGCATCGCACGCTCTGGCATTCCCTGCGCAATGACGAACCCAACACCCTCAAATATCTCAAACAGAGCGGCTATGATGTGCGCTGGATCGGGAAGAACGATCTGCTTGCCCCCGATTCTTTCGAGGATTCGGTCACCAAAATCCACTTCCCCAAAGGCGGAGCGGGGGGTGCGAATCTTTACGAGCGTGATGACGCCCGGTTCATGAACTTCCTGCGAGGCCCCCTGGATGGTGACAACAATGACTATCACAGGGCCCAGGAAGGGGTGCGTTACCTGAAGAACCGTAAGCCTGGCGATCCGCCATTCATGCTCTATATCCCGATCGGGTGCCCGCACTGCCCCTACACCGTACCCGAGCCGTGGTACAGCATGTACGATCCCAACGACCTTCCTCCGTTGCGCCAAACCGAACCAGACGGCAAACCCCAGTACGTGCACTGGATCCGTAAGTACCGACGCCTGGATGAACAGGACGATGCCGAGCTGCGCAAGATCATGGCCGTCTACATGGGCATGATCTCCTATGTCGACCACATGCTCGGCCTGTTGCTGGACGCCCTCGAGGAAACCGGTCAGGACGACAACACTGCCGTGTTCTTCTTCTCCGATCACGGTGACTGGGCCGGGGACTACGGGCTGGTGGAAAAGTGGCCCAGTGGGCTAGACGATTGCCTCACGCGCATCCCCATGATCGTGCGGGCCCCGGGCAATCAGGCGGGACACGTCGTAAACGAGCCAATCGAGTGCTTTGACATCATGCCCACCACGCTTGAACTGGCCGGTGTCGACGTGCAACATACACACCACGGTCGATCGATGGGGCCACAGCTCCGGGGAAGCGCAGGCGACCCGGGGCGCGCGGTGTTCGCGGAAGGCGGATACGGCCCACATGAACCCCACTGTTTCGAGGGCAAACCAAGCGATGGCGTGGCCTCAGATCCCGATGCCATCTATTACCCGAAGGCCATGCAGCAGCAGGACCGCCGGGAAACGGTTTGCCGGTCAACAATGATCCGAACCGCAACCCACAAACTGGTGCGCCGACCGGATGACGTTGATGAACTCTATGACCTGGTTGCCGATCCGCAGGAATGCCGGAACGTCTACAACTGCCCCGAGTACGCCCAGATCCAGCAGGAACTGATCGAGCGGATGCTGGATTGGTACATTCAAACGTCCGATGTGACCCCCTTCGAGACGGATCCCAGAGGGTTCAACGGTGCGCCCGAACATCTGACCGTGCGGGAATGAGAGAGGCGCCGGACGCGCTCACCCAACTCAGGCCAAACGCGGGGGGAACTCACAGGGCAGGTACTCAACCGGGACACCGGGGAAGTGCTTCTTGATGTAGCCGACCATCGCCATCATTCCCGGCAGTTCGCCGGTCGCGTGGTTGACGACAAACATGGGCACGCCGAGATCCAGTGACCACAGGCCTGACGCTGTCGTGCTGATGCCGTCGTCAGTGGCCAATACGGCGTCCACGCCCAGTTCATACATTTCCCCCAAACGGGTGATCGCCCCTGTACCAACGGCCAGACGAGTCACAACTGCACCGGGATCCCCCACAACACGAACGGCCTCCTCGCCCAGCTCCCGTACCCGTTCCAGAAGCACTTTGCCCAACTCCCCGACCGTCATTTCCCCAACCCGACACACTCGGTAGAACGACTCAACCGGGCGCACATCACAGGGGAAGCCCAGGAAGGCCGCCCATGCGTCAGGGATCCCGACATCCGGCATTCTGTCCCACGTGTCGTGACAGCGCATAAGCGTAACACCAAGTCCCTCAACCAAGGCACGCTTCTCTTCATGATGGCGTCTGCCACTGGGACTTTGCTCGTACTGGGGGTAAAACGCCCCCTCGTGCGCAATGACGAAATTCAGTCCACGCGAGGCCGCTTCCTGAAGGACGGCATTGGTTGCCAACCAGGTAACCGCAATCCCCTCCACAGTCGCCGAGGGATCACCGGCCATGAACTGATCACATGTCTTCGCCCAGTCGACCCAGTGGGCCACCGCCTGACAGTGCTGGCGGAATTGACTTGCATGCATTGCGCCGTACTCCTATGCGCTCATCCGGTTGTCATACCCCAATTCGCGTACTATAGATGGGACGCATTGTTGCGACAGCACACATGCACCGACCAACCGACTGAAACACTCGACGCACATTTCCATGAGGCAAGACAGCTATGTCCTACCCCGGCAAGATGCTCAATGACGGTCTCTGTGACCCACCCGCCATCGAGATTCCCGCTCGCCAGCTCCTAGGAACCGTCTGCGCCTGCGGAGGAGCTGACTGCCCGCTCTTCAATGCGTGCGATGGTGCCGCTGAGATTTTGACCCGAGTCAAGTCCGATCCAACCGCAACAATCCGTCTGACAACGGACGCGGACAGGATTCCGCACTACACGGCCCTGAACGATGAAGACTACGCTGCTCTCGATCAGGAAGCACTCTTCAACCGGAAACGCGATCTCGACGTACTGCAACGCCTGGGATTGGCACCCGGTGACACCCGGCGCGCACGCTACCTCTATGAGCTGCTGTTGGAGCGGGTCGAGACACCAGACGGCATCTGCGCGTTCGATACCCCGGGGTGGCACGGATGCGCGCTGGCCACCAGCGGAGCCTATGAACGCATCCGGGAGGAAGGCTGGAAGGCTCTCGTGTTCGACCGCACGGTGGAAGCGAAGGCGAACGCCAGACAACTGAGCGCGGAGCGCGTCCGCACGGACCCCATCCTGAAGCTCCGCCCGCACCACCTCATGTGCATGAGCTGTTGGTACGGTGCCGGTGGAGACAAGGCCCCGCGCGGGAATGACACCCTCGACATCGTTCTGGAGAGGATCAAGACCGATCCGCAAGCAAAGATCATGCTGGTCGAGGGGAACTGTGAAGCCTGCCACTGCTGCGACGGCTTTCACCCCGGGAGTACACGCTGCGTCCACGCTTGCGGACTGGTCCGGGACTACAAGAAAGACCTGGACGTCTTCCAGAAGCTGGGGCTCATGCCGGGGGCGGTCATGAACGCCCGTGAGCTACTCATGCTGATCTATGACCGTATCGCGTCTACACGCGAGATCTGTGGCTACGGAACGGGCGAAGTCAACAGCCGGGAATGGCGCATTTGCGGCTCGCCCGAAGGCAACCCGGGCTATGCGACGGCCAGAGAAGCGCTGCGCTTCCCTCAGTAGGCGAGATCGCCTGCCGTCCACCGCACACAACGGCCGATCAGGCGTCCATAGTTGGGCCACTGCCGGAACGCCCTCCCTGATCCGTGGTTCCAGATCGCTCCCAGACACAAGACACGGCCTTCGCCTGCCTCTCCCAGCGCAATGAACGGTGAACCATCCGAGAACCGGGCAAGGACACGTGCCTCCGGTTTGGTCCCCAGGCGGTTGTGGGCCCCGAAGTCAGGGAGGCGTGCATCATACCCCTCGAAGAAGGCCGCCTCCGGGGTGAGTACCTCCACCCCCATTGGCCCCAACACATACGCCCCATCGGCCAAGTCCACTGGCAACAGGCCTTTCACCACGGTATCCGCGTAGCCGCCGGGAGTGTAACAGCGTGCCCCGCCGATGAGCATCAACCCTCCGCCTCGCCGAACAAAGTCGGCCAGCGCCTTCAGTTGCTCTTCACTGAACGCCGCTGCTCCCACCCCCGTGTCCCCGATGACCACGGTCTCCCAACGCTGGGAAATCCCCGCCGCCGTGGTGGGAAATTGTGATCGGACCTCTGCGCCGGACATGAATGCAACCGCGATGCCGGGATACGTTCTCAGGCGCTCGAACGGGTGCTTCCATTCCTCACCGCCGCCGCTCTCTATGAGCACAGCGCGAAACCGCCCCACCATCAACGGGAGCTCCAGGCCGGTCTGCCGCGGACCAGAACGAACAGCCAGTTTCAGAACACCACTGCCACTCTTGCAGGTCCGCTCAGCGGTAACAGGCAGAACCACTGAACACCGACCAGCCCTCCCGGGCGTCACGACGCTTCGCCCCACGGAGACGCCACCCACGTCCGTGCTTCCCGTCACTCGCACGGTTGGCGAGGCGTCAATCCCATCAACCACATCGAGAACCAGCGGAACCGTTTCGCCGGCCTTCAGAGCCACCGACGCCGGGAGAGACAATACTTCCAATGGCCTTGCCACGTCCAGGCGGATGTGTCCCAAGGCAACACACTGCTCTCCATCTCGCACGAACCTCGCGAGGAGATGAGCATGGGCCATGTCGTTCTGCAGTTCGTACTGCGCCAGGGGAGACGGCGCCTGACACGCGATCTCAACTGGCGCGCTGGCTCCGGGGGCAACCTCACTCGGGCCGGCCTGCACGTCTGCGACCCAATCGCCGCGCACCAGAACCGAAAGTCTCACCTTTTGGAGCGGCCGGTCTGTGTCGTTGGCCAATACGGCCTGAACGATGCTCGCCCTCTGCACAGGAACCCGGTTGGGGGAGTCAAGAGCGCTGAATCTCACGCCGTTTTCGAGGCGATAGCCTGCCTGTTGCCAATCATAGATCATTCGCGGTAACTGCTGGAGGACACCGTTCCCCCACTGACATCGAGCAGCATCCCGGACCATCCGGCTTCCAGCGCCTCCCTGGCTGTACTGCCCCAACGCATCCCACGCGATTGTCGCATAGGTCAGATCTCCTGACAGACGTGTCGCGTAGCCTCCCATTGCGCCAAGCAGGAATGGCAAAGCCGATCCGGCCTCGTGTACCGGGCATTGCTCGTAAAGGTAGCGATGCCCCGGGCGCCAGAGCTCTGTCGTCAGCCAGCGAGCAGCGGCCAGGTAATCACTCCGGGCCCGCTCCTCACCGGTGATATCGCCATAGAGCCGCAGCCCTCTGAGCAGCGTGTACGCGAAAATGCAGCCTCCACGGTAGGGGGCCTCATGGCCGACTTGTGCATCCCACGCGCCACGTTCGGGATCCTGGCACCGACGCGCGTAATCAACGATCCTGCGAGCCGCTTGCAGAATCTCAGGTTCCCAGGTTTCACGATACACAAGAGACAGCGTGGTCAGAGGCCACCCCGCGGAGCGCTGGATAACCAGCCTGTAAGGGGGGCCATGGGCAGGCAGCGTCTCGGCGGCTTTGGCGTGCCGGACAATGTACTGAGCAATCCCCCGAGACGCCTCCAGCCCGCGCCGGTCACCCGTCAGGTGATAGACGTTGAGCATCCCTTCCACCCAACCCGAATGGGCAAAATTGGGGGATTCGAGCTGATGGCCTTCGAGCGAGGTGTGACAGTGCATCCAGGCCGCCCCGAGAACGGCTGGATTGGTCGCGTAGTGGATGCAGTCGACATCTGCATAGTGACGCGCAGCTTCATGGGCAAAGGTGAGGAAGCGACGATCCCCTGTACGCACGAATGGGATCACCCAATTGTTGACCAGATCCCACTCTTGATTCGACCACGTCCTCGCTTTGGGCACATACCCGTGTTGCCAGACATCCCCCCAGTTCTCCATTCCGTAGCCACACTTGGTCACGAGCATCTCCTCGAACCCCGCGTCGACGACCGCCTCGTAGTCATCGACAATCCCGTTCACCCGGGGCACAAGCTCCTCGAACACCCCTAATCGGCAGTACCACGCGGGAGTGCACTGGGCGAACAACGGCTCGAGCCAGCGCTCCGGGTAAACATCCGTTCCCCAGGAGAGACCGATCCGATGGCTCTTCCCCGCTCCGGCATGGGCAGTGAACGGTACCGCCCCGGGTGTCTTGGCCCACAGTTCCACGGTCACGCCACGCGAGTCGCACGCCAGGCCCTTTGGAAACTGCTCCCAGAAGTGCGGCACGCATACAAGGGTTGCCGGTTGATCGCTGCCCCTCTCGAGACGAACCCATCCAGGGGCACGTTCCCCGCTCGCGACGGTGAGTTCATCTGCCGTTTTGACCGTAAACGGGAATCGACCGCCTCCTCCGTGCACCGTGTCACCTGTCTGGAGCAGTCGTGGGGCCTCACTCGACGGGACTCGCGGCAGTGAGTCGTTCTCAGCCCCAAACTGGATCGTTGAGGAGCGGGATGAAACACGAAGCGTGACACTGACCACGTCCACAGTAGGCTCACGGGTCGTCGCGAAGAACGCAGGCTCCAGGAGCGCTTCGGAACGACCGGCAAACAGATGCACCCGGCAATCGAACGCAAAGGGTCCCGGCCCATCGTCGTCCGTGGTCAGTCCCCGCAGGCGAACCGCGACGCGAGAAGGACCGAGTTCCTCAAGCACCACATCCGTCTGGCCGCAAGCGCCCGACGTCCACACCCGCCCGTCAGCAGCCTCAAACGTCAGCCCCGCCACGGAAATAAACGGGGCCGTGTCGTCACCTCGGTAGACGTCGAACTGGTCCCCCCGCCGTCGGTCAAACACAATCCGCTCGCGGCCGGTGTCAACCACCACGTTTGTCTCCGACTCCTTTGCGTGTATTCGCTCTTCCACGGGGACATGCTTCACACTGTTTCCGTACGTAAGGACAAGCTGCCGGTCAGATCTTGCCGGGACGTTGACGTCAGTGTCCACGAGAAGCCATTTCACGCTTCCATCAGGCCAGCGTCCCGTGCATTGGATCGCGGCCCCGAGGGCCCGCCCGTCCTCGTCGACCAGGCGCACGTCCGCGGGGCCTCTCAGCTGCCCCTGAGGCACAGGAACACCCGAACGGACGGGCTCGGAGCGCGCCCGTTTACTCGCGTTTCGTACAGTCAGTGTTACCTCAACGCGATCGACGCTCCCCTCCTTCGGCGGTTGCGGTTCCTCAATCGATGCCATCGTGTAAGCGGGATTTTCCGTCGGCATGAAGCGGATGAAATCAACGTACGTGGGCCCGGGATTCCCCGGCTCCAGGTAACGGTCATCCAACCAGAATTCAAAGGTACGTTCGGTTATCTCGACGACACCAATTGTCGACGCCTTCCCGCCCGGCAGCCTGCGCCAGGAGTTGCCGTCGGTGGAGAAGGCAAGCGCCCGGCCGGGGACGTTCAGGCACACCTGGTAAGGCCCCGGTTCGAGTGGGCCGACCTGGACGTGCAGCGGGGCACACCCGTCAGTGGGAGAGTATCTTTCGACCTCAACCGTGTCAGACTTGAGGACCGTTCCCCGCGAAAAATACGGGGAGTTGTCCTCTCGCGAGAGACGGCACAGCGACCAACGCCCGTCGCCATCGATGTCAGTGTCAGTGGAGAAGGCCGCCCGGTTGACGACGTACCGCTCAATTTCAAACAGCCGGCCCTCACGGTGCAAATTCGGGCGTGGGAGGAAGCGCCCCGTAACAAATGGCGAGAGCGGCTGCTCACGTCGGAATGCCTCGATTCGGGTGATATAGGTGTCTCCTCCGCCTCGTCCCGTCAGCCGAACGCGTACGCACCCCGCCACACCGGTGGGAACGATCCATGTCCGCTCAACGGTCTCGTAGCGACGGTAAACCTGTGGAGAGAACACGCCGATACCGATCAACTCGATCGACAGCCTCTCCATCAATCGGCCCTTGCGTGCCCGAACTCGGACCGTGACTTGGTCGCCGGGGGCAACATCAAGGTACTCCCGGCTGGTCAATGAGTACGACTTCCCGGTCCCGTTGTGAATGTGGAGTGCCCCGTTGTCCTCGCCGGCAAGAGCGCCCACAGCAGCGTCAGCACCCGGTGGAGCAACGATGAGCCAGGCTCGGCCTGCCTCGGTAGCGCCAAACTCCTCGACGATCCTCCTGACCGCCCCCCCGCTGACGATGTCGCTTGCGGATCGCCCTGCCGGTGCGGCCTGAAGGTCCGCAAGCAGGGCCACAGCGTCAACATAGGCGAATCGCGCATTCCCCTCCGCGGCCGTGAGTGTGAGCTCGTGCCGACCGGCTGTCAGTGTCACGTTGCCCACTCGCTGCCAGACGAGCCTTGCAGACACATCCCCTGATGTTGTCCCGACAGCCGTTCCATCGACGACGACTGTTGCCCATCTACCCGTCAACGGGAACGCGCGAACCCACACCGCATGCGTCCCCGGTTCGGCAACAGCAACAGGAGCCAGCGGCACGGCCGCCTTTGGCCCCAAACGGAGGAAACGCTCACCGGACGCCTCAGTTCTCGCCATCCGACCGTAGTCATCGGTCGTTGAGTCGATCAGCATGACCGTGCCCTGCCCTTCCCCATGGCGTTCTTCCGCCTCCAGCCAGACAACACCTGCGCCAAGGCAGGCGGGTCCAACTGCGAAGAGACAGAGAACCATTCTCAGGACTGCGGTCATTCTACTCAAAGCTCAACTCCCAATGCTTCTCAGCGCTACTCGACTCCGTAAGCCGACAGCCTGCGGCGAATCTCGGCGTCCGTCCTGCCTCGTGCCCACGGGGAAAGCTGCTTCACATGCATGCGATTTACATCCCCAATCACCGAGGCCAACGCATCAAAGTCGTCGAAGTCACCGAAGACCTGCATCAGCTTCCCGGCAGCGGCGATCTCCCGGTACAGCTCAGGCCATTCGCCGCACCGCTTTGATCCCGCACCGGGCACCCACTGTACGCCATCCAGCTCGTCGATCGCGAGCAACGAGTTCAGGTGAGGAATTTGCCCGGGACCATCCAGATGATAGAAACTGCACCCCAACCGTCGACAGCAGGCGGAAAGCTCAGGCTTGACGAACTCCTCGAACATCTCCGGCCCGATCATGTAGCAGAAGTCACACTGCAGGATGTACCCGGGTGTGGTCGAATAGATGCCGGACCAGTCGGAGTACCCGGGATTGATCGGCTGCAGTACCTCGTTCAACGCGTCGTAGTACCGGAACCAAACCTCATAGGCTTCCCAGGTCAATCGCTTGACGTGTTCAGGATGGTCGTAAAGCTCAAAGAGGAGCTTCTCACCCGGAAGGAAGGTTGAGAGGATATCCAGATTCCCACCAAGATCGGGCATGCCCATCAGGACCTGTCCCTGCCACCGATCCATCGCGGCTGCCATGATCTCCTGTATCCGCAGGAACCATCGATTGGTCGGGTCAAACTCGAAGTGGGTATCCTGTATGGGCATGTCAGCAGGTGGATGGAACCAGACTCGACCGGTGCTGTTGTCCAGCGTGGCTCCCAGGAACGCCCCGGCAATGCCCGGCCCAAAGCAGTCCAGATTGAACATAGGGAATGCATCACCGTAGAACGTGCAGGTGGACAGGTAATGATCAATCCGGTCGACAATCTGCTCTGCGCTCCAGGACAAGTCGTGGCAAGTTGCCTGACTCAGCATCGGGGCTGCCGGTGTGGCCCGGCCCGGGTCACGTGTGCCCACGGCAGTGAGGGGCAGAAGCGGGCGATCCAACTCGCCTTTCCACCACGCGCTATGCGCCTCCCGGACAGTCTGCCAGCGTTCCGGGCTGAAATCGATCGCCATACACTCTCTCCTCCTGCCGCCTTCATGCTTTCTGCAGGCAGTAGATGATGAAATTGGGGACCCGGAGTTCGTCATCAAGTTCGGGGTAGCGTTCGAGATTTGCCGGGGTGACCGTGGGCTCGATGATACCCGTGATTGAGAATCCGGTTGCGAGAAAACTGCTGACATAGGTCTCCAGCGAACGGTGGAAGTTGGTGAAGTCGACTCCCATCATTCGCCAGTGGCGCTCCCTTTCTTCGAAGTAGCGATCCAGGACGATGTGCTCTTTGGTGCCATCTTCGGTCCGCTGCCAGTGTCCTACAGCCGAACGCATCGGGTGCAGATTAGCGATGATGAAACGTCCGCCTGACTTGAGAACCCGAAAGACCTCTCTGTTGTTCGCCTCAAAATCGACCAGGTCGCACTGGTTCAGGTAGGAAATGACGAGGTCAAACGTCTCATCCCCTATGAAGTTCAGCTCCTGCACATCAGCGACACGGTAGTGGTCACTCTCGCCATGTAGCTCGCGCGCTGCATCGATCATCGGTTCACAAAGATCGATCCCAAGGACATGGGCCGCCCCGCGTTCCGCCAGCTTCCGGCAGAAGCGTCCCTCTCCGCAGCCGCAGTCCAACGCCCACAGGCCTCGAACCTCTCCGCACGCGGCAAGCATGGGGGGATCCAGCAAGCCGTTGCGATTTGCGTTCCGGCCCTCCCGGGCTTCCTTGGTCCAGGCTGCCGAAAGCGCAACCCACTCTCGATTCAGTGCAGATTCTGTCATTGGTCCATTGCTCGTTGGGTGAAACCCTTGAGTGAGGCGGAAGAACATCGTCCACCACATTGCGTTTGCCGGACTGGTTCAGGACCATCAGATTAGGTCTCTAAGACAGTCCGGTCAACCACACCGATCAGTATTGTGGAGTCACCACATGCCCTTTTCGCTCCCCAGCGGTTCATGTCTGCCCTGACACGCTGGACATGGGCTGGCACGTCTGGTGTGACAGGGCGTTGGTGGCGAATGCAGTTGAAGTAGACGTTCGGATGTGCAGCCTGAGAGTGCGGGAAGAACGCAACTCCGACAGGACCTACGTTGCTGACTACGAACACGTTTCGTCACCAGAGAAATGGCGTTTGTAGTAAGGCACGTAGCGCAACGGAGTGCCGTTCTTCCTGCTTATCCTAGGTCCTTTCGCCGCTAGGCAGACAAGACTCGCTCGAGATCGTCATCGCTCCAGGCATCAGACCACTCCCGACGCTCGAGTCCCGACTCCTCGAAGATCTCGGGTTCGGCAACTCGGCAAGCGAAGTCGAGGGCGGCAGTGATGAGAGCAGATCCCCAAAGCGTGCCCAACTCGCGGAACGCCTCGGAGCCGGGCGCCACCGGGGAGGCATCGAGTCCCCCGTCAGAACGCAGGTAGTACCGAAGTCGTGCGATTCGCCGCGCCGCGGCTTCTCGGGCTTCTTCCCGGCGATGGTCCGTCAACTGCAGGGCCGCATCCAGACACAGGAACACATCCAGATCGTGGCATCCATGGCCCGCGTTCTCCCCGAAAATGCTGTCATCGCCCAAGTGGCGTAGACAAGTATTGATCAAGGCCTCTGGGTACTGCAACGGACAGTGGAGGCCGTAGACATAAGCGGCCATGATCTTGAAGGCGCCGTTGACCGCGTTCACCAGAGTCGCCTGTTCTCCTCGCCAGAACCCGGTCTCGGGGCTCTGGTTTTCCCGCATCCATCCGTAGCACACTTGGAAGAGCCTGGCAGCCTCCGCATCTCCGTCTTTGGCGGCCAATGCCAGGTAAAGGCCGTCGAGCCCAAACCATGAACCGGCGCCCCACGGCCCGGCAGCCCAGGTCAACGACTCAATGTGCGTCAGAAGCTCGCCCGCGGAAGCAAAGCTGCGCCGGTGTCTAATCGGGTATGCGGGCCGCCGCTCAAGCTGGCGCAACGCCTGCAGCGAGTTCCGCGTCCATCCCTCACGTACCCGGAGTTGCTCATTCAGGTCAGAGTGGTTCGCGCAGTATCTGGCGAAGTGGGGGCCGTCGACGTAGAACCCCGTGTCCATCTGCTGCTGACCGTTCAGACAAGTGGCCCACTCATCCTTGTCCTCTTCCGAAAGTTCATTGAGGAGCCCGATGACCCGAGCGGTCATACTCCCGCAGACGCTCGTCTGCTGCTGCCCGTAGTGCCACTCCGCCGTCTCCGTCAACCGAAAAACGCCCCACGGTTGACCAGGCTCACGTTGCCTCCGGACAAACGCACGCAACCCACGAATGGCCTCGCGTATCCATTCAGTCTCAGCCTGGAAGTCCACAGTTGTCTCCCTTCATGGAAAGGACCGTACAATAAACGGAGATGGCCTGCAACCGAACCGCCGCCCAAGTCTTAGGCAGGCCGGTCATTTGCCAATTGCACACCAACGTCTACCATAGTGCCTACCAAATCACCCACCTTGTCGGAAGCGCAGGCCATGTCAGCAGAAGCCCTCTTGATGAGCGTCATCGCCTTCTCTCTGGGGCTGTATTACGTGGCAAAGTGGGTACACGGGGTGCCAGTTCCACCGGATCCCTGGGAGAACGACATCCCAGCCGATGAACTGGTTGAAACCGCCCCGGAGTTGCTGTGTGAGAACTGCCTCTCGCCGCGTGCAAGTCCCGATCAGCACTACTGCCCCACATGCGGGAACGCCACCGGTGATTTCACCCGCTACATCCCATTCGTGAACATCCGCTTCAACTACTCACTCCTGCCTGCCCTGTGGCGCAAACTTACATCAACGGATGAACCCCTCCGAAGTAGGATAATCGCACTGCTCGTGCTGCTGCTGATCGCCCCGGCCATGCTTGCAGTCGGCGTTCCTTTCCTCCTCTACGCCAAGCTCTGGAAAAAGCCGGACGAACCGGCAAAGGAGCCCGCGCCTCCAGCAAATCAACCAGGAGAACCCCATGGCGGGTAAACAAGTCATTCTGATAACGGCAGACACACAGCGACGCGACATGCTTGGGTGTTACTATGGGAACCGGGTGCGGACGCCGAACCTCGACCGCTTAGCCGCTGAGGGAATGCTCTTCGAACGAGCCTACTGCGCCGACCCTGTCTGCACCCCGGCCCGATCAGCCATTTTCACCGGCACGTATCCTCACACAAACGGTGCGTGGTCAAACGGTCAGGCAATGGGAGACAACATCGCCAACATCGGGCAGCGCCTGCAGAAAAATGGCGTCTACTGCGCTCACATTGGCAAGTGGCATCTGGACGGCGGGAGCTACGGCTACGGCACGCCCCCCGATGGCTGGGATCCGGCCTGGTGGTTCGACAACCGGAACTACATCGAGGCACTGTCTCTCGAAGATCGCCCCAAAGTGAGGAACCCGGGACACATAGGCAAGGTCCCCGAGAGCCTCTGCTTCGCGAACCATAACACGCAAAGAGCTCTGGAATTCCTTGATACTCGCCAAGAGGATGACGTTCTGCTAGTTGTCGAATATGAGGAACCGCACCATCCCTGGATGGCCCCCGAGCCCTTCGCCAGCATGTTCGACAACGACAACCTCACACTCGACGAAGACGCCGGCGAGACGATGGGCGAGAACAAACCGGAATTGCACCGTGTGTGGGCCGAGAACTACCACCACCAGATCGAGAACGGGAGCTTCCTCCATACCTGGAGGCACTTCCTGGCCTGCAACGCCTATCTCGACTATGAAATTGGGCGACTTCTCGACGCCGTTGATCGTCGATACCCGGAAGCCTTGGTGATTTACACAGCTGACCATGGCTTCTCAATGGGAAACCGAGGAGGAATGTACGATAAAGGGCCGGCGTCATACGAAGAAATCACCGGAGTTCCACTGATCGTGCGCCAGAAGGAACTCATCCCTGCAGGCACGCGCTATACCAAACCAGTCTCCCACATAGACCTGACTCCGACAATCCTGGATTACTTCGGGGCAGAACGCTCCCCTGTCCTAGCTGGGCAGAGCATGCTTCCCATTCTCCAGAACCCCGAGTCCGAATACCAGGACCATGTCTTCATCGAGTACGGACGCTTCACAACACCCCATGACGGATTCGGCGGCTTCCAGCCATACCGGGCATGCGTGACCCAAGACTACAAGCTGTGCATCAATCTCCTGGACACAGACGAGCTGTATGACCTCAGCAATGATCCAACTGAACTCACAAATCTGATCGATTCTCCGGAACACGCCGAAATCAGGAACACACTTCACGATCGGATCATTGACTGGATGAACGACACGCGAGACCCGTTCCGCGGCTATCACTGGGAACGACGCCCCTGGCGCACCGATGCCAGACCGGCCTCATACCACCATGGCGGAAAACGCGAAACACCCGGTGATCCGGGGTTCTTCCCGCCGGCACTGAACTACAACACGGGGCTGCCCATCGAGGGAGGCTACACTCAAGTCACCTACATCCGCTGACGGCTCTTCCCGGGAGCTAGCCATGGATGGCGTCAAGAGAAGGGCATTCGGGGCATGGCAGCCCCTCCCACGTTGGCTGCACCTGACCTCAATCTGGGAGGCGGTGCCATCCGGCGACCTCTTCCTGGATGCACTTTCCGCCGCTTAACTCAATTCGGAGCTAGCCATGACTCGCATCTTCGCCATAGTGGGCCTCCTACTCATCCCCATGCCTTCGACCCACGGCGCCGACTGGCCACACTGGCGCGGACCGAATCGCGACGGGACCACAGAGGAAGACTCCGGGTGGGATGCCAATGCCTGGCCGCCTCAGGAGCTCTGGCGAACCAATGTGGGAATCGGGTCCACCTCCCCAATCATCGTCAACGGAAACGTCTATACCATGGGCTGGGCCAGCAATGCCGACCGCGTCATCTGCCTTGATGCAGAAGGCGGAAAAGAAAAGTGGAGCGTCACCTACAAATGCCCGAAATTCGGCCGCAACGCCGTGGGCGATCAGACACTCTACGCAGGCCCGACCTCGACCCCTGAGTTCGACCCCGAGACCAGCTTCCTTTTCACCTTGAGCACGGACGGCGACCTGGCTTGCTGGGATACGACAAAACGCGGACGCAGCATCTGGGAACTCAACCTGTACGACCGCTACCAGATGCCCAAACGTCCGCCGGTCGACACGAGTAAACAGCGGGACTATGGGTACACCTCCGCTCCGCTCATTGTGGGAGACGAATTACTCGTTGAAGTCGGTGGCTCTGCCGGGACGATCGTCGCGTTCGACAAACGCACTGGCAACCAGCTCTGGGCGTCGGAGGCGAAGGACCTGGCCGGGCACACCGGCGGACCCGCCCTGATGAAGGTAAACAACATCCCATGTCTGGCCGTCCTCACGTTCAACGGATTTCTCGTCATCCGCCTGGATGAAGAGCACCGGGGAGAGACCTTGGCTCAATACCCATATCAAACCGAGTTCGCCAACAGCATCACCAGTCCTGCCGTATTGGGGAGCGATGTCCTGCTCACGTCCGGCTACAACCACAAGGCGATGACCAAGCTCCACATCGACCTGGAGGGAGCACATAATGTCTGGACCCGTCCACGCATTCTCTCAAAAGTGTGCACACCGGTCTTCCTCGATGGCCGGGCCTACTGGTCCTGGAACTACGCTCATTGCCTCGATGTACAGACCGGCGAATTGCTCTGGAAGGGACGAACGGGAGGAACCGACGGGTCATGCGTAGTGACCAGCGACAAACGAATCATCGTCTGGGCAAACCGAGGAGAGTTATTCCTGGTGGAGAGCGCAGAACGGTCTCCCAATGCATGTCAGATCCTCTCGCGAACAGGGCGTCTTTTTCGCAAGGAAGTGTGGCCCCACGTGGCCCTGTCAGGAGGCGAACTCCTGTGCAAGGATCGGGTCGGAAATCTGGCCTGCCTGGCTCTCACGGCACGAGCAGAAGCGCCCCGTGAACAACAGGCCGCCTCCGCCGGAGGTCCCGCACCCGGTGGTGATGGAACGGGGCGAGTTATTGAGTGGGTGGCTGGCATGGGGGTAGCAGCGATCGGCCCGATGGGCGCACAGAGTCCCAAGCTCAAGCTTCGTCCGAGAGGAAACGCCACAGTTACCCCCGAAGGGAAGCTCTCCCTCGCGGACGGCGCCTTCCTGGTTGAAGGCGCCAATGCCGGACTTCTCGACCAGTGCCGCCACTCCGGTGAATTGACCGTTGAGGCCGTCCTGCGGACAGAATCGCTGCAACAGCGCGGACCAGCCCGCATCGTGTCCTTCTCCGTCGATCCCTACCACCGGAACTTCACACTGGGCCAACAGAACGACCGTCTCATCCTGAGATTGCGGACTCCGCAGACCGGTGACAACGGGATGAAACCCGAGACGACACTATGCTCGATCCGGAAGAGTGCTGAGCACCATGTACTGGTTACCTATCGCAATGGTGAATTGGTGTGTTACCTCGATGGTCAGCTCGCCATGCGCAGCGATGCCGTCCATGGAAAATTTGGGAACTGGGAACCAATGCACCTGATTCTTGGAGACGAGTTTCAGGACAATCGAGACTGGAAAGGGACGCTGTCACGGGTGACTGTCCTGAGTCGGTTTGTTGCGCCTCGGGAAGCGGCGGAGCGGTTCGCCAAACGAAGCGCCGTCCCCAAGGAAAAGAGACCCACCCAACCCGCTCCTGCCCCGGGAGGGAAGACGACTGCCGAACCACCGAAAACACAACCGATCAGCCACACAAGAGGGAGCGTAGAACTCACGGAACTGGCAGACTGGCAGGGACAGCCAAGCTACCGTATCGAGACAGAGATGGGAACTGCTGTGTACCATCGCCAGGGCGCTGGTTTCGCCTCGCTCCTCGACCGGGATGGAAACGATTGGATCAGCTTTCGCCCCACCGGTGGAGCCGCCGGAAGCTACAGGGGAATTCCGAATCTTCCCATCCAGGCAGGAGGGTTCCATCCGGGAGCCACCACCTGCAAGACAACGGCAGGCACATCGACCCCGGATCGCGTTGTCCTCAACTCGAGAACGGACGACGGCAAGTGGAGTGGACGCTGGACCATCATGTCAGAAATTGCCGTGTTCGATCTTGCGCAAACCGCCCTGCCCTATTGGTTCCTCTACGAAGGAACGCCCGGTGGAACGTATGACGAGACGCAGACCTGGATGATGGACTCAACAGGACGTCGGCAGTACGGCACGAAGCGCTGGGAACGCCGATTGCCCGAGCCCCGCTGGCTTTGCTTCGGGACCAATACATCCCCCCGCGTTCTCTTCCTGGCTGACCTCACGCCGAGACCCCGGGAAACCACGGATTCGTTCTGGTCCATGCAGAAGAACATGACCGTGTTCGGATTCGGTCGCGCTCTGTCACGAAACGAAGGACGCTGGCATCACCTCAAGCAGACACCAGCGCGCTTCGCTGTCGGTTTCGTGGAATCCACCGACCATGCCGAGATCGCAGAACACATCAGACGTGTCTGCCGGGGACTCCTCCTCCAACCGAGCCGTGACTAACGGGAGCGGTCTTCCCACCACCGTGGTTCTCCCAGGTTCAGAACCGCGCAGATCTCTCTGGCTTGTACGGCGAGCGGCCCCCGACCGCCATTCCCCGGTTGCCGCTCTTCTTCTTGTAAGGCGGGCGGCCCCCGACCGCCATTCTCCCCGGTTGCCGCTCGGGGGCCGCGCGGCGTACAAGCAGAAGATACCGTTCTTCTTCTTGCAGGGCGGCCGCCCCCGTTACCTTCCCGGGAATCAGATCAGGAACTGGCTGATATGGCGCTGAGTGAGGAGCAGCATCCGTTCCCGCATCTCCCCTCTGGACCATATCGGACCATGTGGTTCGATCGAAATTGGCCCGGAGTAGTCGTGCTCATACAGGAAAGCGAACACCTTACCCCACTCAATATCCCCCATGCCCGCCGCGGGCTGACTCACCAACTCCCCCCCATGACACAAGTGCTCCTTGATGTGCAGGTGCGTGACCTTGTTCCCGTACCGACGCAGGACGTCGAGGTAGTCATCACCGTGATTGCGCCAGTTCGCGGGATCGAACTTGATTCCCACCTCAGGGAACGTCTCCCAGACCTTCTCATACGCCTCAATTGAAGTGAAAAAGCTGTTGCCATGCAGAGGGTAGAAAGACGGCACCATGCCGCGGCTGGCTATCTCCGTCAAGAACGGGGGAAACACAGCTGCGAACTCCGCGACGTTGGCGTCCAGGTCATCTCCATTCGTACCACCGCCCGTCGTCAGAATGTCTGCTTCAAGAATCTCCCCGAACTCAATCGCTTTCTGCAACATGGCGTGCGACTTGGCGCGCTCCTCGGCATCGGGAGCAAGGTGGTTCCAGCCCCAAATTCCGAACATCACACACGTCACGGCGTACTCATCCAGGATCGCTTTCGTCGCCTCGACGGTCGAGCGCTCAAGCTGCTCGAAGTTCGCCCAATAATTGAATTCAAGTCCCTCGAACCCATGCTCAACGCAGAACTGCGCGTCTGCCCGCACTGCATCAAGCCCGTTGTTGCCGATGAACGAAAGCTGTCTACGCATTCACTTTCTCCTTCATTTGCGGTCGTGATATTGCTCAGTATACAAGGCTTCAGCCCCATCGTCGCGGTCCCGCCTCGTCCTGAAACCGGCACTGATCACCCCCGTGCTCCCGACAGCGGAGGGGCAATCGGCAGACCTCGGAGAAGCTCGAACGCAGGCTCCACATCCCGATCGGTCACGAGTTGAGCCGTGACCAGAGCCGAGTCAAGCTCCCGCGGAACCACGCCTTGCTTCAGGGAGAGGGCAGCCGTCACCCCCGCGGCTTCCCCTGTGCTCATGCATGTCTGCTGGATCCGTAAACTCGACTCTGCCCGATGCCCGGCGCTTATGCAGCGCCCCGCCATGAGCAAATTGTCCACGCCTCGGGCTATGGTGGCCCCGTACGGAATGTCGAAGTACTCCCCCTCTCGCAGAAGCTGCTGCCGCCGTTCTCCTTCCTCCGACGTCTTGTCCACACACGCGCGGCTATAGCTGTCAGCAGGCCAAATATCGATGTTCCAGCTGCTTCGGGCGATGGCGTCGGACCGCTTGGTGAAGCCCATTGCATCATCGTCGGTCACCGCGTCTATTCCACACACACGGCGACTGGAACGAATACCCAGGTGAGCTGACGTGTCGAGCAAATACGCGTTCTCAAAGCCGGGCATGAAACGTCGGTAGGCTTCGGCGCCCTGACGCGCCTGTTCCCGCCCTTCGCGCTCTGCCTCGGTCAACTCCCATGGATCAAGCGGGTTCGTTCTCAGCACCCGGCTGAGTACCGACATGAGTTCCGGGCGCCGATCCGGGAGAGCCCAGCACCAGCTCCGTGCGTAGCCGCGCCAACGACCTCTCTCGGTGACCACAGGCGCATCGAACTCCTCACGCTCGATAGCAGCGCCCAGTTCCTCCGCCGCCTTCTCCAGAGCCAGATCATCCGGCCACTGCTTGGGACGCTCCACGCCGCCCATACGGAAGACCTTTGTGCAGGCCATGGCATAGGCGTGCTCCCCATCGCCCTGTTCCCACGGCACCCCCGCGTGGTGACAAACAACCCCGTCACCCGTGGCATCGACAATCCGGCGGGCTCGAATCGCTCCAGTGCCCGCTTTCGTCTCCACAAATACGGTCGTGGCAACCCCATCCTCAACATGACACCCGGAGACATGGGCATGATGCAACAGCCGGACACCGGCCTCCGACAGCAGGTCATCCCAGACGTACTTCACGGCTTCGGGATCAACCGCACTACGGATCTGAGGTGAATTGCTCTTCTCCAGCGGACGAATGGCATCCCGGACTCGTAGCCGACGCGCATACTCATGCCAGATCCCCTGAAAATCCACCCCATTCGTGGAGAGAATGACGAGCACGAGTTGCGAAACCGTGGCTCCCCCCAGGTACCCGTCCTTCTCCAGCAAGATGACGTCCGCCCCGTGACGGGCAGCCGCGACAGCCGCGCTGCATCCCCCCGGCCCTCCGCCACAGACCAGCACATCCGCCTCCGCCAACACGGGGATGTCGGTCGCTGGGCGCGTTACACTTCTGCCTTGAGTCATGGTGCTCTTTCGTGTATTTCAAGCGCTTCTTTCCGTCCTCCCCGGTCGCTGATCCTGCACTGTAACGGACCATTCTCCGTGCTCAACTCGTCCATGAGGGTGTTGTGAGGAAAGGTCCACACTGTGCACGCAGGTCAAGCGACGGTATCGTACGCCCAATCAGGCAGCCATCCAGGGGCTAGTTGGCGGCTGAGACACGCCACGGTGAAGCACGCCATGACCGGCAAAGGAACCCCGCGAACGCGCGCGTCCATCAGGCCGCGACCTTAGATCGACACTCCTCGCATAACTGGGAGATGAGCATGATTACGCTGAGATCGTTCGACACACCGTATCCAAACCCTGTCGATGTTGGCAGCTGGGGGGCCTGCGCGGGAGTCCCACCCGCCAAAGAACGCCACACCCCGGGACGCGACGTACAGCCCGACATCAGACGTTACTCAAGTCGTTTTACCTACTGCACACGCACCGACAAGGCCTGGATCGTGTGTCTTCACAACGCCGGCACAATCGATGCGGGAACGGCCGCCACGCTCCTCAAGACGTTGGAGGATCTCGAGGCTGCTGATCCCGCGAAACGACGCGGAGGCGGCGAGCGAGACGTCATCCCCGCTCTCAATGGCAACGAGGATATCGGAAGTCTGATTAACCTCGGGCGCACCATGCAGGAGCCAATGAGTCGGATGCAGATGCGGGATCAGCTGCTGGACCTCTTCGAACACCTGCTCACGCTGATGGACTCGGTTGCGGACATCGCAGAGCAGAACGTCGACACCATCATGCCGGGGCACACACACCTGTCGCAGGCCAATCCCATCACCCTGGCTCTCTATCTCCTCTCTGTAGGCGACAGCCTGTACCGCGGAATGACCCAGCTCGAACTGGCCTACTCGCTGGTTGACCACAACAGCGGCGGCTGCGGCAGCACTTCGGGGACGGTGTGGCCGGTCGATCGCTGGGAACTGACCCGCCTCCTCGGCTTCAGCGATCTCCTCGAAGTGACCTACGATTGCGAGTCAAGCCAAGATCACACCCTTGCGGTTCTGTTTGCCATCACCAACATCCTGACCTCCATAACGAAAACCACGACGGACATCCAGATCTGGGGTCTGGAAGAGATGGACATGATCCGGATAGACCCGGCCTGGGGCGGCCTCAGTTCCATGATGCCTCAGAAGTGTCACCCCGGAGGCGACAACGAGAACGTGCGCGGGCGGGCATGTGAAGTCATCGGCACGATGATGGGGGCCATCGCCACATGCGAAGGCGAACCGCATCAGGATCTCGTCACGATGATGAATCTGCCTCTCCGTGCGATCCGTGCAATGGCTGATGCCAAGTGGTGTGTGCGCATGTTCAAGGGGATACTCGAGAACATCCACCCGCAACGCGAAACGATGCTTCAGTACGTCCGCCAGGGGTACTCGTGCATGACCGAGGTCGTTGTCCATATGGTCCGGGAACTCGGCTACGGCGGACGCCGCGCACATCGAAGCTGCTCCGTTCTCGTGCGCCTTGCCCGGGAACGCGGCATCCCAGCCCCGCAACTGACTGGCGAAATGCTCGACGAAGCAGCTGTTGAAGCAGGCGAAGAGCCTCCACACATCGATACAGCAACGCTGCAGCGGCTGCTCGATCCTGTCGCGTTCATCGAGAATCACTCGAATACAGGCGGCCCTGCTCCGGCCGAGGCCAAGCGAATGCTGGCCCGTCGTCGGGAGAAGCTCGCTGCTGCCCGCGAACGCCAATCTGGACGTGCGGCTGCGGTTGAGAAAGGGAGAGCCTTGCTCGCCAGTGAAGTCGCCAGAATCCGGGCGTCAGCGGAGACGTGAGGGACTATGGCTGCCCAGAGCACGAATGACATCACTGCACTCAATCCCAACTCCGCGGACGACATCACCCTGGCCTTGGCCCGAATGGCCATCGATACCCCGCAGGACGACATCCCTGCCAGTGCCTTTGCGGCCGCACAGGTTGCCGCTATGGACGCCCTGGGCTGCGCCTTTGCCGGTCATGACGCCCCAGGAGTCGAGTCCGTCGTTGAGCTGACAACGCACTGGGGAGGGCGGCCGGAAGCTACCGTGTGGTTCCAGAACGCAAGAGCCCCAGCCCCAGCCGCGGCTCTTGCGAACAGTGTTCAACTCCACGCTCTCGATTTCGATGACTACCATCCTCCGTCTGGCGCCCATATCACCTCAGTCCTTGTGCCCGCAGTCCTTGCGGCAGGGGAGATGAACGATAGTACGGGCAAAGAGACTCTTGCGGCTCTGATTCTGGGCGTGGAAGTCGTCGGTCGTCTGGGACGGGCGTGCCAGGCCCGACGGGACCACGAGGGATTCCTGCCGGCTTCGGTGATCTGCGGTTTTGGGGCCACGGCTGCGGTCTGTCGTCTCCAGGAGGCCTCGGTTGACGAGACCGTGAACGCCATCGGGATTTGGTACGCCCACGCCTCAGGTAACCGGCAAGCCCTGTTCGACCGGACACTGACAAAGCGCATTCAGCCGGGAATCGCTGCGCGGGACGCAGTGTTCGCCGCTTGCCTGGCGGCAAAAGACTTCAGCGGCCCCCGCCGGATCATTGGGGATCAGCCAGCTTCCCTCACACGCATCTACGGGTTCACTGGGGCGGCAAGGGGCGTCAACTCACCCCCCACGGTTGGTGAAGTCATGGCCGAGCGCAACACGTGGACGATTGAGGAACTGGAGTACAAACGCTTCTGCACCTGCGGGGTCAGTGGGCCCGGAATCGTGGCAGCGATCTCCCTCGCGAAGGAACATGGCCTCGTTCCGGAAGAGATCGACACGATGCGCCTCTTCGTGCCCAACATCCACTCCCCCTTTGGGGCCGTGCCATGGGGCGACCACGCAACGCCACAGGTCCTCGCTCAGTTCTGTGTTCCCTACGCGGTCGCGTCGGCGATCCGTAACCGCCGATACGGTCCCGACGAGATTGCCCCGGCACGGATTGCTCAAGATTCCGAAGTCGATCGTCTCGCGCGCGGAACACAGCTTTGCAGTTGGACTGATTGGAAAGGCGATCGACCCGATGCGAAAACCGTCCTGCAGGCTTTCCTCAAAGACGGACGCATGGTGCAGAGCACGGACTCAGACCACAGGCGCTATCGATCCCCACACGATGATGATGCTCTGGTCGAGAAGTTCTTCCACAATGTCCAGTTCTCAGACCTGGTAAACGCCGAGGAGACCCGGGATTGCCTCGGCGCCCTCCAGACTCTGGAACACTACCCGGATGTCGCCCTCTTCATACGCCGGTGGCTGACCTGACCGTGGACACCGCGCCGAAACAGGCCGATTTGCCAGCCCCCATCCGAGCCGATGCCTCCAGCAGTCCAGAACTCGATGAAGATCCATGTCGGTGAGAGCAAAGATGCCGTTTTCGTCCTCTGAGCAGAAAAACTCGGAAGGGAGACGTTCAGTCTGATACCGACAGACGCCCCCTCCGAACGTGCCCTTCTGCGGGCGACGATAGGAGGCCCGCCAGAAAGGGGCTGGTCCTGTCCGTTTCCTTCCTGGCCAATTTGATGGGGGGGCCGCATTCGCACAACCACGACGTGTGGATCGGGTGACATGTCACTGGAGGCAGCTCATCCCTGAGCGCTCCGCCCCGAACCGCACGTTCCAGGGATCCGGTTTGGGAAAACCGGCCTCCAGGTGTCCGGCCGGCAGCGGACCGTTCCCGGTCCGTCGGACAACGTGCCCTTCTGCGGGCGACGATAGGAGGCCCGCCAGAGAGGGGCTGGTCCTGTCCGTTTCCTTCCTGGCCAATTTGATGGGGGGGCCGCATTCGCACAACCACGGCGTGTGGATCGGGTGACATGTCACTGGAGGCAGCTCATCCCTGAGCGCTCCGCCCCGAACCGCACGTTCCAGGGATCCGGTTTGGGAAAACCGGCCTCC